>NZ_FRDO01000001.1:1605355-2422821 GCF_900143165.1 Paenibacillus sp. ov031 | reverse complement strand
TTGGGAACTATCCGAGCGAAATGACTTAAAACTCGTTATGGACACGGTGAAGAAACTAAAATGTGGACCTACCTTGCTCCATTCCGACCAGGGGTTCCAGTATACAACACAGAGCTATGCCAAGTTGCTTGAAGAGAAGAAGCTAACAGGAAGCCATTCTCGGCGTGGGAACTGCTATGACAATGCATGTATTGAGTCGTTCTTCTCCCACTTAAAGACAGAGAAGTTGTATTTGGAGAAGCCTCAGAATCTGGAGCAAGCAAGGAACCGAATTACAGAGTATATTTTGTTTTACAACAAGGAACGTTTCCAAAACAAACTCGGCGACCTCTCCCCGATTGAATTCAGGGAAAAAGTCGCCGCTTAATGGAATTTCTCTTTTTTTATTGTCTACTTGACGGGGCTATGACCACGGGATATCTCTTTTTTTTAAGTTGGTTTATAGTCACATCATATGGTCCATAAGCTATATTCAGATTACTTTGTTCAGACCTCCACTTTATAACTCAAGTCAAGTTCATCACCGGGTAATCCCCGAATACCCCAATGACTGCGCGGTGTTTCAAATATAGTAATCTCCACATCATTGGGCGACAATTTCAACTGTTCGTTCATCCGTGTGAATAATTGCTGAATGAGTTCTTTCTTGACTTGATCTGTTCGGCCTTCGAACATGCTGATTTCAATAATGGTATACCCTGCTGAACGATCAGAGGGAAAAAGAAAATCATCCGTGTTCATGGGAAAGTAACGTTGAAACTTCTTGTTCTCCGGTAATCCCACAACATCCACCATAACGGAGTGTATAACTTGTGAAAGCTGCTCTTTCAATGGGTTCAAGTGCTCACCTAGTCCATATACTTTGATCTGTGCCACGCTCATCTCACCTTTCTCAGCTCGTTATCTCTGCTCTTCTCTGCTAAAAAATGCCTTACCTTCACAGTATACCTTCTGCACGGCTTGAACGGTACCACGAGAACCAAATGAACGAACCGGCATAAAAGCTTCGGCACGCTCATAAAGTAGATTGTAATAAAGACGCGCAGTCCGAGAGCGGGGCAATTCTCTTAAGGCAACTACCTTGAGAAAAAAACAAAAAAATACGCGTCATAATGCTGCATACGGATACATAAGATGATACTAGTCCAATTGCATGTACGAGTTAACGCCGCTCTCGCCGATTTCATCAGAATGCAACGTTCGGCGGCGGACGACTTCCGGGCACTCACAAAGGCGGCTCTACCGTTGCAGGGATTTCAGTCTTCTGATTGAAAAAACGAAGCGGATGCTCTTTAGCATTTTTCCTTCGGAGTAATTTAGGGAGGGATTTCATTGGAGAAAGTGGACATTTTTAAGGACATTGCCGAGCGGACCGGAGGGGATATTTATCTCGGGGTTGTCGGCGCAGTCCGGACGGGGAAATCAACATTTATCAAACGTTTCATGGAAACAATCGTCTTGCCGAACATTACAAATGAGGCAGACCGTGCGCGGGCAGTGGATGAACTGCCACAGAGCGCAGCTGGCAAAACAATCATGACTACGGAGCCAAAATTCGTACCGAATAATGCGGTTCAAATCAAGGTCGCCGAGGGACTTGATGTCAATGTGCGCCTTGTGGATTGCGTAGGCTACGCAGTGGAAGGAGCCAAGGGATACGAGGATGAGAATGGACCACGCATGATCTCCACGCCTTGGTTTGAAGAACCAATTCCTTTCCAGGAAGCCGCCGAAATTGGCACACGCAAAGTCATTCAGGAGCATTCCACACTGGGTGTGGTGGTTACAACAGACGGCACGATCGCTGAGATTGCCCGGAGTTCCTATGTGGAATCAGAGGAACGCGTTATAGCCGAACTGAAGGAAGTAGGCAAACCGTTTGTACTGGTGATCAACTCGACTCGCCCTCGCAGTGAAGAAGCGCTGCAGTTGCGCAGTGAGCTTGCTGCCAAGTATGACATTCCGGTTATGACACTCAGTGCAGCTACAATGACAGAAGATGATGTCACAGGTGTGCTTCGCGAAGTGCTGTATGAGTTCCCTGTACATGAAGTGAATGTGAATTTGCCGAGCTGGGTGATGGTGCTGAATGAAAACCACTGGCTGCGCAGCAACTATGAAAATTCCGTTCGCGACACGGTTAAGGATATTCGCAGGCTGCGTGATGTGGATCGAGTTGTTGCTCAGTTCATGGAATACGAATTCATCGACCGAGCCGGTCTGAGCGGCATGAACATGGGGCAGGGTGTAGCAGAAATCGATCTGTATGCACCGGATGAATTATATGATCAGATCCTCGTGGAAGTTGTTGGTATTGAAATTCGAGGCAAAGATCATCTGCTGCAATTGATGCAGGAATTCTCCCATGCGAAGAGGGAGTACGATCGCTTCGCTGAGGCGCTGGAGATGGTCAAAACGACTGGCTACGGCATCGCGGCTCCATCCCTCGCCGAAATGGCATTGGATGAACCTGAACTCATCCGGCAGGGTACCAAATTCGGCGTCCGCCTGAAAGCAACCGCACCATCCATTCACATGATCCGGGTCGATGTGGAATCGGAGTTTGCACCGATTATCGGAACGGAAAAACAGAGTGAGGAACTGGTGAGGTACTTGATGCAGGACTTCGAGAACGATCCGATCAAGGTATGGGATTCAGATATGTTCGGTCGTTCACTGCATTCCATCGTGAGAGAAGGCATTCAGGGTAAAATTGCGATGATGCCAGACAACGCACGATACAAATTGCAAGAGACGCTGGGACGTATTATTAACGAAGGTTCCGGTGGATTAATCGCTATAATTCTGTAAGTCCAAAAGGCCGTAGGGGTACCCCTCGCGGTCTTTTTCTTGTTTTATTTTCATGATTCTGGATGAACTGGATAAGATACTTTAGTTTCGAATAAAAACTTAGCGAGTTTTAGCTTTAAATTACTAAAACCCATTTACATACTAGGGATTAGCCGTTATATTAATATTCAACTATTGTGATCGAGATCACAGAGAGAGTGTGAACAGGGGGAGAAAGAGATGAGAATTAAAAATACAAAATGGGTATGGTTGAGTGTGCTGCTTGTATTTACATTGGCGCTGTCCGCTTGCGGAATTAAAAAAGAGCCTGCTTCAACTACAGCTTCCGGCGCAGCAGAGGACAAGCCTCAAACCGAAGCAGTAACAGGCCCACTCAGTGGAAAACGAATTGCACTGATCATGGAATTTAACACAGGTACGTTCTCACAGCAATATGTGCAAGGGGTTAAAGAAGAAATCGAAAAATTCGGTGGACAATTGACTACGTTTGTCGCCGATAATGATAAAGCCAAAATGGTATCGTTGCTCGATAGCGCAATTAACCAGAAATTCGATGCCATTCTAACGGATCATGGGGATTCCTTGCTGACGCCGGGCGTGAAAAAGGCAGTAAAACAAAACATTCCGGTTGTTGTGTTCGATGCAGACATTAGTGTTCCGGGAGCAACAGTGTTGTCCCAGGATGATCAAAAGATGGCTGAACTTACGCTGGAGCAAATGAAAAAAGATATCAACGGACAAGGCAATATCGTAAAAGTATGGGTTGCCGGCTTTGCACCAATGGAACGTCGTCAGGTTGCTTATGGCAAGTTCCTGAAAGAGAACCCGGATATTAAGGAGATTGCAACGTTTGGTTCAGCTCAGAACCCGGCGCTGGATACACAAGCCAAAATGGAAGCGATCCTGAAACAATATCCAAAAGGTGAAATCACAGCGGTATGGACTGCATGGGATGAGTTCGCCAAAGGTGCAGCGCGTGCCATTCAGCAAGCAGGACGTGACGAGATCAAGGTATATGGTATTGATATGAGTGATGAAGATTTACAGATGATCCAAGATCCGAAAAACCCTTGGGTAGCTTCCGCAGCGGTTGATCCAACAGACATTGGACGTGTACAAGTCCGTTATGCATACCAGAAGCTGAACGGGGATGATACAGAGGATCAAGTGGTTCTCAACCCGGTTTATGTACAGCGCGATGCGCTGCCTGACAAACAAATCTCCACTTCAGAGCTGTCCGAGTATGTTGAGGGTTGGGGAGGTAGTACACAGGGAATCAAGGAATGGATGTCGGAATACGGAGTTACTGCTAAATAAAACAGCGTAACGGAGGCGCGCCGCAAGGCGCGCTTTTTCCAACCATGATGGAATATAACTACATGAGAATAGTGACACTCCCGGAGGGGAGCGATTGGAGGTTGGCGTCATGAGTACTGCACCGATTCTGCTTCAAATGGAACATATCCACAAGCAGTTTGCAGGCATTCCTGCACTGAAAGACGTGGAGTTCTCCGTGAAAGGCGGAGAAATTCATGCGCTGCTAGGTGCGAATGGTGCCGGCAAGAGCACATTGATGAAAATTCTATCTGGTGCCTATCAACTGGATCAGGGTACTATCCAATTAAGTGGGCAAACGCTTCATCTGAATTCACCAGGCGATGCCAAAGCGAGTGGTATTCACTGTGTGTATCAAGAGGTGGATGCTGCGCTGGTTCCCCAATTGACAGCTGCCGAGAACATTATGCTGGATCAATTAGCGTCGCCGAGTGGAGGTTGGTGGAAAAGCCCGCGGAAACTGCAACAGCGTGCGGCTGAAGCTTTGCAGCAATTAGGAGCGGTTATATCCGTTCACAAAAAAGTAGCCGAGCTGACGCTCGCGGAGAAGCAGATGATTCTGCTCGCACGTATCCTGATTCAGGATGCCAAGGTCATTATTTTTGATGAACCAACTGCACCGCTGAGCCAGGAAGAAACGGATGCTTTTTTCCGAATTGTACATTTGTTGAAAGAACGCGGAGTGGCATGTATTTTTATTACTCACCGTCTTCCTGAAGTTACAAGTCACTGTGATCGCGTCACCGTGATGAGAGATGGACAACATGTGTTCACGGGTGAGGCAAAAGAGCTTACGATCAATGATCTGGTGACGCAGATGCTTGGAAAACCGTTTGAGGAAGAGTTTCCCAAGACAGAAGCACCGGTAGGAGAAGTGTTGCTGGAAGCAAGAAGACTTCGGCGCGGAGTCCGAGTCAAGGGTGTGGACCTATCTGTTCGTCGAGGCGAAGTGCTTGCTGTAGTAGGGCTTGTAGGTGCGGGGAAAACGGAATGTTCCCGCTTGTTGATTGGTGCAGATCGGCTGGAGAGTGGAGAGATTCGGCTTAACAATCGTGAACTTCGTCTTTCGCAACCTGCTGATGCTGTTGCTCTGGGAATTGTCTCCGTGCCTGAGGAACGGCGGAAACAGGGGATTTTGATTGAGGAAAACGTGGAGCGGAATTTGAGCCTGCCTTTGCTTGGACGTCTTAGTAGATTAGGTTTTGTAAGTCGAAAGCGAGAGCGTGAGAATGCGGAATCTTTAGTGCAGCAACTCGGTATCAAAACATCGTCAGTGCGGCAGGAAGTGAAGTATTTAAGCGGTGGCAATCAACAAAAGGTGGCCATTGGCAAATGGCTGAATGCTGACGCAGACGTCTTTATCTTTGATGAGCCGACAAAAGGTGTGGATATCGGCGCCAAAAGTGACATTTTTCGCATCATTAACGAACTGGCTCTGGCGGGTAAAGCTGTTATCTATTTCACGTGTGAACTGGATGAAGGATTGGGCATTGGTGATCGGATTGCAGTCATGTGTGAAGGGACGATTGTAAAGGAATTCAAACGGGGCGAGACCAATCAAGAACAGCTGCTATACTATGCAAGCGGTGGACAAGAGGTGGAAGAATGAAGGATAAATCATTAGATTTCGCGTTCCGTTATGGCGCAATTATCGTTATTATTGGTGTTATAGCATTTTTCGGTATTAAATTGCCTTATTTCTTCACGTACAGTAACTTGACCGATATTTTGGGTTCAATCTCTATCGTGACATTTGTGGCGATTGGTGTTACCTTATCTCTCATTGTTGATGGATTTGATCTTTCGGTGGGGGCGACCGTCTCGCTGACTACTGTCGTTACCGCTTCATTAATGATTTGGTATCAGCAGCCGCTGGCAGTTGTCATTATCGTCCCACTGATTATTGGGGCTGTGATTGGTTGGCTTAATTCCTTGCTAATTGTGAAACTGCGTATCCCGGATCTACTCGCTACACTTGCCACGATGTACATTATCGGTGGAATTCACAAAACGTATGCTCAAGGGTACACGATCTATAACCATATGCAGTTTCCTGACGGAAGCAAGGCTGCCGGAGAGATGGACCCCACATTTCTGCAGCTTGGGCAGGGAAAATGGCTGGGAATGCCGATTTCGGTCATTCTATTGCTCATTGCGGTTATCGGTGTGCATATCTTTTTGACGTATACGAAGTATGGGCGCCAGATGTACGTTACGGGGGGCAATGAAGAAGCGGCACGCCTATCCGGTATCAAGGTGAAAAAGGTGCGTACACTCGCTTATGTAGCTGCTGGAGTGTTTGCTGCAATCGGCGGTATCATCTATGCATCCAAAGTAGGTTCAGGGCAAATTGATGCGGGTTCTCCGTTGTTAATGGAATCCGTAGCCGCGGTATTTGTCGGATTCTCCGTATTTGGTGCAGGTAAACCAAACGTGATCGGAACATTCATTGGTTCGGTTCTGATTGGTGTACTGGTGAACGGTTTGACTATGATGAATGTTCAATATTTCACGCATGATATTGTAAAAGGTGGGGTGCTCGTGCTTGCCCTGGCGGTTACATTTTACGTGTTAAACCGCAACCGCACTTGAAATTGTGTGCTGTCTGTATTAGTATAAAATTTGTTCGGCGTCTGAAACAACCTTTGTTTCAGGCGACATTCTGCCGGAAATGACTGTTGACCGCAGGCCGAGATTTCTGTTCATCACGCTCAAGATGTACGTAGATTTTTTGTGTATGAACGTATATTTCGCTATAAAACGGAAACACAGTATAACATTCAGGACATTGATTCAGGAGGTGAAAAAACAAATGAACAAATCAGACTTGATTACACACGTGTCCGAAGCTACTGAATTGTCCAAAAAGGATGTAACGAAAGCGGTTGATGCCGTATTCGAAGCAATCTCTGAGGCTCTTCAAAGCGGAGACAAAGTACAATTGGTTGGTTTTGGGAACTTCGAAGTTCGCGAGCGCTCTGCACGTAAAGGACGCAACCCGCAAACAGGTGAAGAAATCGAAATTCCTGCGAGCAAAATTCCTGCATTCAAACCAGGTAAAGCGCTCAAAGACGGAATTAAATAAGATTTCTACATATTCCATATGTCGACAAAAAGACCGTGACTTGTTCACGGCCTTTTCTTTTGTCCTTTAATCATTTTTCTTCCTGCCGTCTAGCGACTCCGGCTCATCCGGTTGCTGCGCATAGGCAATCAGAATCAGTTCTTCTCCAGCAGCTGCGGACAGATGCTGTTCAGTTTCTTTTAACTGGTGAATATGCTCGTCTGTCAGTGCTGCGGGAATGTACTTCATAGAGACTCTCCTTTCTGTGGCTGGATCACTTGTAGTATGACCTGGGAGTAACAGATTATTGCGCCCCATTCACATAAGGGCTGGTTGACAAATGAAACAATATTTATCATCATTAACGCTATTGAACTAGGAGAGGGGATGTGCGTGATGGATCATCCAACCGGCAGTGATTATATCGTAATTAAGGCGGAGGAGAACGGTGTTCAGGTGATCGGATTAACCCGAGGTCAGGATACCCGCTTCCACCATACGGAGAAGCTGGATAAGGGAGAAGTCATGTTTGCCCAATTTACCAATCATACTTCCGCCATTAAAATCCGTGGAAAAGCCACGCTGATCACCAAGCATGGACAAATTCAGTCGGAATAATGAAAATTGCAGGCATAGCCTGCTTTTTTTCATTGTACAATGAGGTATGAGCCTTTACCGGACAGACTACACTAATAGGTAAGGGCAGGGAGGCATTTATGAAACCGCGGATGATCGTGACTGCTTCACTGCTGGCAACGGTTGCGGCGGTCCTTCTGCTTGTTGCCATACAAACCTTACATATGCGTACCTTGGGCGGTGAAAACGTACAACCCGTTTCTGCGGCGCAGCATCCCGTCCAGCTAACAGAAGACAATCTGGTGGACGTGCTGAGCACCATGAAATTATCGACACCCATTGCCAGGGTGGAGTGGAAACGATCCATTTTGACGCTTGATCTAAAGGTTACCGGAACCAGCACAAGTTACACCGAAATCTATGGTAATATGGCTGCTGTGGCAGATCTAGGATTTCGAAGTCTGGATAACGTGGAACAGGTGATGCTGCGTGTTATGGCAGAGGATGAATGGCTTCACAAAAGACATTTGTTGCTCGCTGCCGATTTTCGGCGTGGGGAATGGCCAATGTACGCGATCGAAACGCTTCGAGACTGGAATAGTCCGATCCTCTCGGACGAATTGAAGGACTGGTTTCACATGATGGAGACCGAACTTTGGAAGAAGCAATTCGAAATGTCAAGTCCGGGGTAATAGAATAGCATGATTCAGTGCGTGCCCGATAAACATATGCTATAATATATAAGATTGTTGTGCAGAAATGGTTTAACAATGCAAAGGCTCGGAGGCTGAGAATGAATTCATATCGCGTACCCCAACTAGCAAAGAAATATACGGATTACGACATGATTCGACAACATACGGAAATCCCATCATTTCCGGATAGCCGGGCTCGTCTGCTGCAGGTATTTGTGGGCCGCACAGACGAAAAGGTTCATGATGAGCTATACGCTCTCGCAACCTCGCTCGTTCAGTTGGCCATGGATACGCATGATCGAATCGATACGATATCCGGAGAGCGTAGAGAACTGGAGATGCGTTCACGCCAGCTGAACGTGCTTGCCGGAGATTATTTCAGTAGCCGTTTCTATCAATTGCTTGCCCATGCAGGCAAAATTGAAATGATCGGTAAACTTAGTGGTGCTGTATCCGAAGTGAATGCACGCAAGATGACGCTGTATGAACGGATGAAAAAGCTTCTCGTTTCGGCTGAAGAATACTTGCGTGAAACAGTACAGCTGAAGATGCAGCTGTTTCTTTCTTTTACAGGCATGATCCGCGATAACGAAGCATCACTATGGAACGACCTGTTGGCCGAATTCAGCTACTGCGAGGCAATTATGGAAGAGCTGCATCGGATGAATGACGAACAGAACTTTTATCACAGTTATGCTTTCTGGCATATTTACGAGTATGGCAATGACGACGAGCGCAATACGCTGCGTCAGCCGGAGCCTGATACAAGAGCATGGAGTGGTATGGTGCATAAGTATCGAATCGGCGAGTTTTTGCTGGACAAGCTTCGTGAGTGTACACACCGTATACAACTGTTGCTGCAAGACGAGGAAGATCAACTGGGCCTGCAAGAAATTGATGCAATCCTGGAGCCTTACTTGACGTATTTGCAGCCTTCACATGCGGCAGTAAGGGAAGATTGAGGGGGAGACAACGAATGGGGAGCGGAGAGACCAAACCTAAAGAAGAATTTGTCCATTCTGTTTTTCAGAGTATAGCAGGTAAATATGACGTCATGAATGATATCCTGAGTTTCCGCAGACACAAGGCTTGGCGCAAATTTACGATGAAGAAAATGAATATGTCCAAAGGCGATACCGGTCTTGATTTGTGCTGCGGCACATGTGATTGGACGCTTGCGATGGCTGAAGCAAGTGAAACAGGTCACATGCATGGACTGGATTTCAGCAGCAACATGTTGGAGGTTGGACAAACCAAAGTTGACGCTGTAAATCGGCAAAAACAAATTACGTTGGTACAGGGCAATGCAATGTCACTTCCCTTTGAAGACAATTCATTCGATTATGTAACGATTGGATTTGGACTGCGCAATGTACCGGATCTTAGACAGGTTCTGTCGGAGATGAAGCGTGTAGTGAAACCGGGTGGCATGGTGGTGTGTCTGGAATTGTCCAAGCCGACATGGCAACCGTTTAAAGGTATTTATTATTTTTATTTTGAACAAGTATTACCCAATCTTGCCAAATTGTTTGCCAAACGTTATGAGCAGTATAAATGGCTGCCCGACTCACTTGCACTTTTTCCAGGAAGGAAGGAACTGGCCGACATTTTCGCTGAAACTGGATTGCAGCAAGTGCAGGCCTACCCTCTAACCGGAGGCGTCGCGGCACTGCATATTGGAACCAAGGAGAATCAGCATGTTTAGGAAAATTCGCATCTTTTTAGAAATGATCAAAATTGAACATACGCTTTTCGCTTTACCTTTTGCATTTATGGGAGCCATCCTCGGTTCCATGGTAGTGAATGATACATTCCCGACCTGGATGCAGATTATGTGGGTATTACTGGCTATGATTGGTGCAAGAAGTGCTGCTTTTGGCTTGAACCGCATGATTGACCAGGCCATAGACAAGAAAAATCCACGTACCGCGATGAGAGCAATTCCGGCCGGTTTGTTGAAAAACGGTGAGGTCGTTATTTTTATCATAGTATCATTTGTGCTCTTGTTCTGGGCCTCATCCAACCTTAACGTGTTATCCATGCAGCTGTTGCCGATAGCTGTATTTATGCTGGTTTTGTATTCATATACCAAACGTTTCACCTGGTTGTGCCACGTAGTGCTCGGTATGACCATTGGTCTGGCTCCACTTGGGGGTTGGGTAGCAGTAACGGGTACGATGGATTGGACAGCGATTGTGCTGTACGTTACGATTGTGTTCTGGACTGCAGGGTTCGATATCATCTATGCATGTCAGGATCTGAATTTTGATCAGGGCGAGGGCCTTCATTCCATACCTTCCCGTTTTGGTCTTAACAAATCATTGCAGATCGCAAAGTTCTTCCACGTGATTACAGCAATCGGTTTTCTTGCTTTGTTATTGTTGACCGATCTGAGCTGGTGGTATGGAGCCGGAATGCTGATAACTTATGGTATCCTCTTCTATGAACACTATATTGTATCGCCAAATGACATGAGCCGTGTACAAACAGCATTCTTTACGATGAACAGTGTGCTGAGTTTAGTGGTATTTACGTTTACCCTGATTGATTTGGCGGTGAAATAAAGATGCAGCAGCCGGACAATAAACGACTTGTTGTCGGAATTACCGGGGCCAGTGGAAGTATATATGGCATCAGATTAATTGAAACGCTGCTTGATCTGGAATACACTGTGCATCTGGTGATCTCCAATGCCGGGTGGCGTGTATTAAAAGAAGAAATGGACTGGGATGTTACGAATCGGGACCGTGTGCTGGAAGAAAAATTCGGCGGTCGTGCGGGTTCCCTAATCTATCATCCCGTTAGTGATATTGGTGCCTCCATCGCGAGTGGTTCTTTCCTGGCAGAAGGCATGATTATAATGCCATGCTCCATGGGTACTCTTTCATCCATTGCACAAGGGTCATCGGACAATCTGATGTCCCGGGCTGCTGATGTCATGATGAAAGAGGGAAGAACGCTGATTCTGGTGCCACGTGAGACGCCACTGCATGCAATTCATCTGGAAAACATGCTGAAACTCTCACGGCTTGGTGTCCGCATGATACCGGCCATGCCTGCTTTTTATTACAAACCCCAAACGATGGACGAGTTGATTCTGTTTCTAGTGGGTAAAGTGCTCGATAGTCTGCGCATCCCGCATCAACTGTTTACCAGGTGGGGAGAACCGGATGAACGGGGATAGCTTCTGAGCTTCCTGCAATTTTGAATCTGCTGACCGAATTGCAGGGGCAATTTGCTGTCCCCCAATCCCGGGGTATTGGTGAGCGCTGATGGTGATGTTTGGAAGGAACCACAGCCTTGACCCATGCTCCGGCAACTTCTGTACTTATGTTTCAGAACAAGTCGCAGAGTTTAATTCCCGGATGTCGGCCTTGACATTCGAAGAAGATTAGTACGTCTCAGAAGAACACAAGCAGGAAAGGCAAGCCCTGGTTTTTCGTTATGCCTGCAGGCCCGACTTGCTGGAGGGGAAGGTAAGCATGGATTTATGGACTGACAATACGCTGACACGGGTGAACGAATGAAACTATTGGATATTTTCGGGTTGTTAAAAAAAGACATGGACTACATTGAAAAAGAGCTGTATCGCAGTGTTCAGGGAGAACAGAAACTGCTAAGCGAAACGTCACTTCACCTGCTCAAGGCAGGGGGTAAGCGTTTGCGTCCGGTATTTGTGTTACTCGGTGGGAAATTTGGTACATACGACATTGAACGTCTGAAGCTGGTAGCGGTTCCGTTGGAACTGATTCATTCGGCTTCTCTGGTTCACGATGATGTTATTGATAATGCGGCGACACGGAGAGGTAAACCAACGGTGAAGTCCAAATGGGATAATCGGATTGCCATGTACACCGGAGATTACATTTACGGCAAGGCGCTTGAAATGACTGCGGGCCTGTCCGATCCAGCTATACACCGTATTCTGGCCAAAGCGATGGTGCAGATGTCCATTGGTGAAATGGAGCAAATTCGGGACTTTTTCAACACGGGACAAAGTGTACGTAACTATCTCTTGCGAATTCGTCGCAAAACGGCGCTTCTTATTGCTGTCAGCTGCCAGCTGGGGGCGCTTGCTACTCGTGCGCCGGAACATGTATCTTCGTTGCTGTACACCTACGGTTACAACGTGGGTATGGCGTTCCAGATTCAAGACGATGTACTTGATCTGGTTGGTACCGAAAAGCAACTCGGCAAGCCTCCAGGCAGTGATATGAAGCAGGGGAATATTACGCTGCCTGTACTGTATGCATTGCAGGAACCTAATTTGCGTGAACCTTTGCTGAAGGAGATAGCCCGCGTTCAGCACGAGGAGGGACGGGCGAGTGCATCCGATGCAATTGGAATGATTCGCCAAAGTCAAGGAATTGCTAAAGCAGAAGCCCTGGCTGACCGATATATGAAGAAAGCGCTCGATGCTCTGGATCAACTGCCTAACATCAAGACCACCAAAAACTTGCGTGATATCGCTCATTTTGTGGTCAAACGTACGCATTAATATGTTTGAACATAGACTGCTATGGACGGGCATCTTTTCATGAATGCAGTTCCTCGTGTAGCTGTCTCACTCAAAAAATAACATTCATGTGATATTCCTCATTGGGAGGATTTGGACATGTATGTTACAATCAAAGGGATTGCGTTTACATAATGAAATAACTTTGAACCGTGAGTGAGGAGTGAGCCTATGGATCGTACATTTTTGATGGTGAAGCCGGATGGTGTGCAGCGTGGTTTGATAGGGCGTATCGTTAGCCGTCTGGAAGACAAAGGATTTAAGTTGGTGGCAGGCAAGCTGGTGCAGATGTCTGAAGATCAGGCCAAACGCCATTATGCTGAACATGAGGGGAAACCGTTCTTCGATGATCTGGTTCGTTTTATCACATCTGGACCTGTATTTGCTATGGTCTGGGAAGGTGACGACATCGTGGCGCTTGCGCGCATCGTAATCGGGAAAACCAATGTGAAGGAAGCGGCTCCGGGTACAATTCGCGGAGATTTCGCCAGCCACACACCGCATAATCTGATTCATGGGGCGGATTCACCGGAAAGCGCCACTCGTGAAGCAGCGAACTTCTTTACTCCGGATGAGCTGGTAACGTACGACAAGAGCATCGCAGCCTGGTTGTAATTTTTTTAGCCAGAAGGGTGATACGATGCTGGAGCAGGAACAACTACTAGACCCGGATTACACCGGATTTATTCGGAAAATCAAAGAGAGCACAGGCATTGATCTTGCTCAATACAAGGAAGGCCAGATGAAAAGAAGGCTGACCACACTTCGTAACAAAAACGGATTTCATACGTTTTCTATCTTTTTTGATGCCATGCAGAAGGACAAGTCTCTGTTTTATGAGTTTCTGGATCGCATGACCATTAACGTCTCGGAATTTTGGCGTAACCCTAATCGCTGGGAAGTACTGCGGGATGAAATCCTGCCTGAGTTGCTGGGTCCGAAGCGTGGCGTTAAAGTGTGGAGTGCCGCTTGTTCCACAGGCGAAGAACCTTACACTCTGGCAATGATTCTGGACACGATGGGCATTCTTAAGGGAAGCTCCATTACGGCAAGTGACTTGGACGAAGGAGCTCTCGCTAAAGCCAAGGAAGGGCGTTATATGGAACGCTCGCTCAAAGATGTACCGAAGGAAACAGCAAATCGATACTTCAAGCAGGATGGCTTGGTGTACCGTATTGATGAACAACTGAAAAGTTCAGTCAAGTTCATGAAGCAAAATCTGTTACTCGATCGTTTTGACGAAGGATATGATCTGATTGTGTGCCGCAATGTCATGATCTATTTTACCGAGGAAGCCAAAAACCTGTTGTATCACAAGTTTGCAACAAGTTTGCGTCCAGGTGGTATTTTGTTCGTGGGCAGTACGGAACAGATTTTTTCCCCAGGGCAATATGGTCTGGAAACAGCGGAAACATTCTTTTATCGCAAAAAATAATTTCAATTATTTCATAACCGTCTGGCGTGCACATGTATATGTGTCCAGGCGGTTATTTGCATAATGGATGAATGGATATTTCTCAGACACGTCGGAATCTCAATCAATCACCATTCGAGTCCAATCCAATTTAGGACAAGAAACGACCGACTTTCTTGTCAAAGCCGGTCAGCTATACTATAATAAGCAAAGAAATTATGGGATTTTAGCAATGTGAAGTTTAACAGTTTAAAGGGGGAACGTATTATGAGTTTACGCTATTTAACCGCAGGGGAGACGCACGGACCCCAATTAACCGCAATTATTGAAGGATTGCCAAGCAATCTGAATATTGACTTTGAAGAGCTGAATTTTCAGCTTCACCGCCGCCAAAAGGGATATGGCCGTGGACGTCGCATGCAAATTGAGAAGGATCAGGCCAATTTCGTTGGTGGTATTCGTCACGGATATACAACAGGTGCTCCTGTAGCGTTGGTTGTTCAAAATAATGACTGGAAACACTGGCAGAATATTATGAATATTGAGCCGATTGAAGGCAGTGACGAAGAGAAACGTCGCGTTCATCGTCCACGTCCGGGACATGCTGATTTGAATGGCGGGCTCAAATATAACCTAAAAGATTTGCGTAATGTGCTGGAGCGTTCCAGTGCGCGTGAGACAACGGTACGTGTAGCATGTGGTGCTATTGCACGTCAATTCCTTGCTGAATTCGGGATCAAAGTGGCTGGACGTGTGTTGCGTATCGGAGAAATCGAAGCTCCTTATCAAGATCTGCCGATTGATGAACTGATCGAAGTGACAGAAGCTTCTTCCGTACGTGTAACTGATGCAGAAACCGAGAAGAAGATGGAAGCTTACATCGACCAGATCAAGCAGGAAGGCGACTCCATCGGTGGAATCGTGGAATGCATCGTTGAAGGTGTGCCTGTGGGTCTTGGTAGCCACGTACAATATGACCGTAAACTGGATGCACGGATTGCTCAGGGTGTGATGTCCATTAACGCATTCAAAGGTGTGGAAATTGGTATCGGGTTCGAAGCCGGAACGATTCGTGGTTCTCAGGTGCATGATGAAATCGTTCATAGTGAAGAGCGTGGTTACCATCGAGCTACCAACCGTTTGGGCGGATTCGAGGGCGGAATGACTAACGGTATGCCAGTAGTGGTACGTGGAGTTATGAAACCTATTCCTACGTTGTACAAACCGCTTCAAAGTGTGGATATCGATACAAAAGAAGCATTTACAGCTCAGGTTGAGCGTTCTGATGCATGTGCTGTTCCGGCAGCTAGTGTCGTTATGGAGCATGTGGTAGCCTGGGAAATTGCAAAAGCTTTCCTTGAGAAATTTGGCGGAGACTCCATGGAGGAAATCCGCGCGAACTTTGCCAACTACAATAATCAACTGGAGAATTACTAAAATGCGCCAGCTGACAGTGCAGTTGGAGGAGCGCTCATATCCAATCCTGATTGGCAGCGGCCTGTTGGCTCAAGCGCCTCAATATTTTGAGCAATATGGCTTAACCAAAAAAAGCCCTTTACTCATTATTACTGATGATCATGTGGCACCCAAATACTTGTCAGATCTGGAACAAACACTGCGTACGACTGGTTTTACAGTCGTCTCCGCAGTTGTTCCATCGGGTGAAACATCGAAATCCCTTTCGGTATATCAGGATATGATGACTGTCGCCATCGAAGGCAAACTGGATCGCAGTTCGGCAATTGTTGCCTTAGGCGGCGGTGTAGTAGGGGATCTGGCGGGTTTTGTTGCTGCTACATATATGCGTGGAATCAAGTTTGTACAGGTGCCTACGACGATTCTGGCGCATGACAGCAGTGTTGGCGGTAAGGTAGCTGTCAATCATCCGCTGGCTAAAAATATGATCGGTGCATTCCATCAGCCAGAGCTGGTACTCTATGATGTCAATACTCTTCAAACCTTGCCGCCACGCGATGTCTCGGCTGGTTTATCAGAGATGCTGAAGCACGGACTGATTCGGGACGAAGCTTTTGCATACTGGTGTGAAGAGCATGCGGATGAACTGCTTGCCCTTGATCCGGAGGCTTTGGGATATGGCTTGGAACGAGGCTGTGGTATCAAGGCAGAGATTGTATCGCGTGACGAACGTGAAAATGGAGAACGTGCATTGTTAAACCTGGGTCATACGATTGGTCATGCCATTGAAGCGATTGCCGGTTACGGCGAATTTCTGCATGGTGAAGCCATCTCGATTGGTATGGCGGGCTCGGCATTGCTCGGCGAAAAGTTGGGAGCCCCAGCTGGACTCTATGACGATACGGTTCGCATGTTGCGTTCATTGCGCCTGCCGGTGACGATGCCAAAACATTTGGATACGGATGCATTAATGGATGCAATGATGCACGACAAAAAGTTCCGTGAGGGCCATATGGTCTTCATTATTCCTGACCGGATCGGCGCTGCCAGAATTGTGAAGGATGTACCGGTATCGGCAGTACGCGACGTCATTGAAATGCTTAAGAAGGGAGATTAAAAGTGATGGTTACTCGGGGAATTCGCGGGGCTACTACGGTCACGCATAATAACGAAGAACATATTTTGAAAGAAACGGCTGTACTATTGCAGGAAATCGTGGATCGTAACGAGATTCAACCCGAAGATATTTGCAGTGTGTGGATTACGATGACTGGAGATCTGGATGCAGCTTTCCCAGCAAAGGCAATTCGCCAGTTGGATGGCTGGGAGCTTGTACCTTTGATGTGTGCGCTGGAAGTTCCGGTTGCAGGTGCCTTGCCACAGTGCATCCGTTTTATGGTACATGTTAACACTGCAAAAGGTCAGAATGAAATCAACCATGTGTATCTTAACGGTGCACAGTCTCTGCGTCCCGATTTGGCGGCACCTTCCAATTCGTAAGATTAGAGTGGTTGTCAAATCATTCTGAATGATGTATAGTGAGAACCAGTTGAGTAGAGTAGAGATTGAGCTGAGAGCAGCTGAGATGAGTGGAGTATATAGCAGAGTCCAGCGGGTAGTAACCGGAGTAACAGAAGCCGGTCAACTGATTCGCGGTACGTCGAGCTACGGAATTATTAGAAACAGGATGAAGGAATGCAAACGTGTCTAGCGACATCGTTTTGTTTAGGTATAACACGACCGATATCCTCTTGCATTTCATGAAAGAATGAGTGCTATGGGTGAGAATCAGTGTATGCCGGTACATTTCCTTTTTATTTGATGGATTTGTATTACATCCATACAACAGCCTGTGTGATAATTCGGTAAGGATGCATGTATAGGGACTTGTTATTTATGAAGCACCAACCTGTTGAAACAGCTTATAACCAAACCTCTACCTGATGGTAGAGGTTTTTTTGTTGTATATTGAATTGTTTCTTCTACCCATATAGGTTCAACTAAACTTTTTACACAAAAACGGAGAGGGCAGAAATAACCTGAAGAAGCGGAGCGTTCGCCTTTATCACCGGATTTTCCCTTTAGAAAGGGAATCAAAAAATCTGGGGATAACAGCGATCGGAAGGTTGTTCTGTCATCGGAGTGCTCAGTGTAAACCTCTTTAGTTGAACTTATATAAATCTGAAAGGACGTGATCTGATGATAACGCCAAACGTTAATCAAGTACTGAAAATGTCGAATGAATATAATCTGATTCCGGTAGTCAAACGGATTCTGGCAGACATGGAGACCCCGATTCGGATTTTCCGCCGTTATGCTGACAACGACCGGGCATTTCTGCTGGAAAGTGTGGAGGGTGGAATTCAATGGGCGAGATATTCCTTCATCGGTACAGATCCGTTCCTGATGATCTCCGCCAAAAAAGGCCGGATCGTGGTAGAAGAAGCGGGCCAGATTCGAGAACTGCCAGGCAAGCCGATTGAAGAACTCAAAGCTCTGCTGCGTAAGTATCGCAGTCCGAAGGATGATGAACTGCCGCCATTTACAGGCGGGGCCATTGGTTTCTTTGGATACGATCTGCTGCAATATTATGAGAAGCTTCCGGCCCACGCGCTGGATGATCTGAAAATGGATGATATTCGCTTCATGTTCTGCGACCAGATTATCGTATTTGACCATGTGAAGCAGCAGATGCTGCTGGTGGGCAATGTGCATGTGAAAGACGGTGCAACGGATGATGATATCCGTCAAGCTTATGCTTTAACTTCTGAGAAGCTGGAACAGACGGCTGAACGCTTGCAGCAGCAAGGACCAGGGGAGAACTTGAACCCGCGTTCCATCCCAGGAGACGTGGAACTGGGGGATATTCGATCCAATCTCACGAAGGAACAGTTTATCGGTAATGTAGAGCAGGCCAAAGAGTACATTCGGGCAGGAGATATTTTTCAAGTGGTATTATCCCAACGTTTCCACATTGATACCGAAGTATCTCCGCTGCATGTATACCGCGTGCTTCGAACGTTGAATCCATCACCCTACATGTATTATCTGAAGATGGACGATGAAATTATTGTTGGGACTTCACCGGAAGCGTTGGTAAAAGTGGATGGAAACCGCGTAGAAACACGGCCGATTGCGGGTACTCGTCCAAGAGGAGCTACGGAAGCAGAAGATCGTGCATTGGCGGCAGATCTGCTGCAGGACGAGAAGGAACGTGCGGAACATCTGATGCTTGTTGATCTGGGACGTAATGATCTGGGACGTGTGTCTAACTTCGGAAGTGTGAAATGTGACATGTTCATGGAAATTGAACGATATTCCCACGTCATGCACATGGTGTCCAACGTTACAGGTGAGCTTAGAGAAGACAAGGATTTCTTTGATGCATTTCTTTCGTGTTTGCCGGCGGGTACGGTATCCGGTGCGCCGAAGCTACGTGCGATGGAGATTATCGCGGAACTGGAAAAAGAAGCACGGGGTGCTTATGCAGGTGCTATCGGTTATCTTGGTTTCTCGGGCAACATGGACTCCTGTATTACAATCCGAACGATTATTTTCAAAAAGGGAAAAGCTTATGTGCAGGCTGGAGCCGGAATCGTATGGGATTCGGTGCCTGAGAATGAATATGAAGAAACCGTAAATAAAGCCAAAGCGTTGCTTAAGGCGATTCGTACAGCAGAAGCGATGTTTCCTGCCAAAGAGAAGGATCACACCTTGAAACTTGCCAACGCCGATTATTTTGTTACCCCAGCCACGGCTGCACAAAACTGAGAGAGGAGAGACCGGAAATGAATATGAACCCAGTCATGAATGAAGAATCAGAGCGATTTGTAACTAAAGTTAGTCATGCGGAAGGAATGAAGAATGGCCTTGCCAAAATTTTGGAGGGCAGCCATCTGGAGCAGGCGGAAGCGCGTGACTTGATGTACTCCATCATGAGAGGTGAGGCCACTCCGGCTCAAATCGGAGGTTTGCTTATGGGCTTGCGGATGAAGGGGGAAACGGTGGATGAAATCACGGGGTTTGCCGAAGCCATGCGTGGACAGGGCGGACGGATCCTGACCGACGGCAATGGACTGCTGGACACCTGTGGAACAGGTGGTTCAGGTATTCATAAGTTCAACATTTCAACAGCATCGGCGATCATTGCTTCAGCAGTCTCTGTCCGGGTGGCGAAGCATGGAAATCGCTCTGCCTCAGGCAAGGCGGGCAGTGCGGATGTACTTGAAGCATTGGGCGTGAATATTCATCTGGACGGAGAGCAGGCGAGACAATGTCTCGATGAGATCGGAATCTGTTTTTGTTTTGCTCAGGTGTACCATCCTTCTATGAAACATGCTGCTGCGCCAAGAAAAGAGCTGGGTGTGCGTACGATCTTTAACATGCTCGGACCTCTAACCAATCCTGCGGGAGCGGATCGTCAATTGCTTGGTTTATATGACCGCAGCCGGACACCAATGATCGCTGAAGTGCTGAATCGACTGGGGCTGAAAAGAGCTTTGGTTGTAGCGAGTCATGATGGACTGGATGAAATCAGCATCTCCGCACCTACCCAGGTATCCGAGCTGCGTAATGGTGAAGTGCATACGTATGACATTGATCCACGTGATATGGGATTATCGTTACATCCGCTGGAATCGGTTCTTGGAGGAGATGCGGCTCAGAACGCCGAAATTATTAAAAGGATCTTCCAGGGAGAACGGAGCGCATACCGCGATGTCGTTCTGTTGAATGCCGGGGCGTGCATCTATGTATCCGGTCTAGCAAATACCATTGCAGAAGGTGTGTTGATGGCGACAGACGCTGTAGACTCCGGCAAGGCTGCCGGGAAGCTGGAACAGTTAATTCATACAACGGAGGCGTACAGTCATGTATCTTGATCGAATCGTAGCAACCAAACATAAAGAAGTTGAAGTTCTGGCACAAACATTTCAGATGGACGATGCGCTGAAAAAGATAGAGGCATTACCCAATACTCGTGGATTCGAACGTGCTCTATCAGAGAGACGTAACCGTAAACTGGGTCTCATTGCCGAAGTGAAGAAGGCTTCTCCGTCCAAAGGACTGATTCGTCCTGATTTTCATCCAGTAGAAATTGCTTCCGCATACGAACGGGCTGGAGCGGATTGTATATCCGTATTGACCGACGTTTCTTATTTCCAGGGAAATAGCGAATACTTGCAGGCCATTCATGAAGCTGTGAACATACCGCTACTGCGCAAAGATTTTATTATAGATGAACGACAGATTGCCGAGGCAAGGCTGCTTGGCGCGGATGCCGTTTTGCTGATTGCCAGTATTCTGACACCCGAACAGATGCGTCAATATCTGACGTTTGCCAAAAGTCTGGGCCTGGATGCATTAATTGAAGTCCATGATCGTGCTGAACTGGAGCAAGTACTCGATATACCGCAGGCAACACTTGTGGGCATCAACAACCGCAATCTGAAAACGTTCGAAACCAGTCTCAACACCACGTTGGATTTGATGAACTTGATTCCGGATGGTGTCACATTAATCAGTGAAAGTGGAATTGACGGCCCTCAGCCACTGGAATCTCTTATTGAGGCAGGTGTGCATGGTATCCTTGTTGGGGAGCATCTGATGCGTAAGGACGATGTTGAGGCAGCGGTATATGAACTGATGGGACCAAAAGCATGAATGCATTCAATCATGACGGCACAAACAGCAGAGACGTGGATCTGCGAACCCGGCCGGCAGCGGCTGTAAAAATATGTGGACTTCAGGACGTTGAAGTGCTAAAATCGATGATAAACTTGCCTGTGGATTACGTTGGTGTTGTTTTTGCCCCATCCCGTCGACGTATTACGCCTGAACAGGGTGCCGAGCTAAGAACGGTTCTCTTGGACTGGACGATGTTTGATCGGCCGAAGCTGGCGGGTGTTTTCGTGAATCCCACGCTCGAAGAGCTGGAAAGCATCATGCAGATTTCAGGCCTGGATGTCATTCAGCTGCATGGACAGGAATCGCCGGAATTTTGTGAACAGGTGAAGCAGCACTTCGGTACCGAAGTGTTCAAGGCTTTCTCTTTTCCCAAGGATGAAACAGGTTCATTAGCTGACGATACTGCCTTATTGGCACTTGATCCATATAAAAATGTGGTGGACGCCATATTGCTCGATACGTTTGACCCGCTCTATGGAGGGGGCTCCGGTAAAACCTTTGCCTGGGAACGAATTCCATTCTACGCCGAGTGGGCAAGGAAACATGGAATCGCGTTGTTCGTGGCAGGAGGTTTACAGCCGGATAATGTGCAACAACTGATACAGACATATGCACCGGACGGCGTCGATGTATCCAGCGGCGTAGAGTCCGAAGGTGTGAAGGATATTGCGAAAATTACAGCATTTGTAGAAAGGGTGAAGCAGGCATGACACATCAATTGCCGGATCAACACGGGCGTTTCGGTCCCTTCGGAGGCCGCTTTGTACCTGAGACACTAATGAACGCTCTGATCGAACTGGAGGAAGCGTATAGCCACTTCTCCGAAGACGAGGAATTCAACAAGGAACTGAATTACCTGCTAAGCGAGTATTCTGGACGGGAAACACCTTTATACCATGCAGAGCAATTGTCCCGCCGCTTGGGTGGACCCAAAATTTATCTGAAACGTGAAGACCTGAACCATACGGGAGCGCACAAGATCAATAATGCTATTGGACAGGGATTATTGGCTAAACGGATGGGGAAAAAGAAAGTCATCGCCGAAACGGGTGCAGGACAGCATGGCGTTGCCACCGCAACAGTTGCTGCATTGCTGGGGCTTGAATGTAAAGTGTTTATGGGTGAAGAAGATACGCAACGGCAACAGTTGAACGTATTTCGGATGAAGCTGCTTGGGGCGGAAGTCATTCCGGTGACATCTGGCACGCGCACATTGAAAGATGCAGGAAACGAGGCGCTCCGCTACTGGGTTAGTAATGTGGAAGATACCTTCTACGTGCTTGGATCGGTAGTCGGTCCTCATCCGTATCCAATGATGGTACGTAACTTCCAGCGAGTGATCGGTGATGAGACACGGCGCCAGATTCAGGAGATTGAAGGACGGTTGCCAGATGTGATTGTTGCAGCTGTAGGCGGCGGAAGTAATGCAATCGGTATGTTCTATCCGTTTATTGGCGATCAGGATGTGAAGCTTGTTGGAGTTGAAGCAGCAGGTAAAGGGGTGGACACCGAGTTCCATGCGGCTACGATGAGCAAAGGGACACACGGTGTATTCCAGGGTTCGATGAGTTATTTACTGCAAGATGAATATGGACAGGTTCAGCCAGCCCATTCCATTTCAGCGGGACTTGATTATCCGGGTGTTGGTCCCGAGCATTCCTATCTCAAAGATATTAAACGTGCAAAATATGTTCCGATTACGGACCAGGAGGCATTGGATGCCTTGCAGTTGCTGAGCCGAACAGAAGGCATTATTCCCGCTTTGGAGTCAGCCCATGCTGTTGCGCAGGTTGTCAAGCTTGCGCCTGAACTCAGTGCTGATGATATCGTTGTGATCTGTCTTTCCGGTCGTGGTGACAAAGACGTTGAATCCATTATGAAATACACAGGAGGGGACTTGGCATGAACCTGATGGACCAGACCTTCCAACAATTGAAAGAACAGAACCGGACAGCACTTATTCCATTCCTTACGGTTGGAGATCCAGATGTGGACACCACGGTGGAAATCATTAAGGAATTGGAACAGGCGGGGGCAGACATTTTGGAACTCGGTGTTCCCTATTCTGATCCGCTCGCAGATGGACCGGTAATCCAGCGAGCTTCCGAGCGTGCATTGAAAAGTCAGATCACGATTCGGACTTGTATGGAGACAGCAGCAAGAGCGCGTGCGGAGGGTGTGAAAATGCCTTTTGTCCTGTTCACCTACTATAATCCAGTATTACAGACGGGATTGGATGTATTTTTTGACGAGTTGGTCAAACATGAGATCAGCGGCATGATCATCCCGGATCTTCCGATTGAGGAAGCCGAGGATATGCGACGCCGTGCAGATGCTGCAGGTGTGCATTTGGTTCCGCTCGTAGCCCCTACGTCCAACGCGAGGATCGAGCGTATTGTCACGGGAGCACGTGGTTTCATCTATTGTGTCTCTTCTCTGGGTGTCACGGGAGAGAGAGCTTCCTTTTTCGATGGGGTAGAGAGCTTCATTGAAACTGTAAAGAGCCTGACAGATATTCCTGTCGCTGTTGGCTTCGGCATTTCCAGTCACGAGCAGGTAGCTCGTTTCTCCCGCATCTGTGATGGTGTTGTTGTTGGTAGTGCTATCGTTCGTCAGGTGGAAGAAGCTATACCTCTTCTTGGAAACCCGGATACGCGTCAGGCGGGACTGTTGCAAATTCGCAACTTTGTGGCACAATTAAAAGGATAGGGATTAAATGATGTTACATCCCCGGGGCATGCTCAGCACAGGCTGAGGCATGTCCATAACTATTTCAATAACAGGAGGCGGTCGGGTTGAAACCGAAGTCCCAGATTGTCAATCTGCCTGTATATAAACCGGGCAAACCGATTGAAGAAGTGAAACGTGAACTGGGTTTGGAGCAAGTGATCAAGCTGGCCTCCAACGAAAATCCATATGGAAGTTCGCCTGCTGCGCTTGAAGCGATCACCAGAGAGCTGGTCAATGTAAGCATATATCCGGATGGCAGTTCCACGGAACTGACTGAAGTGCTGGCGAAGCATCTGGGGGTAGAACGGGATAATCTGATCTTTGGTTGTGGATCGGATGAGATCATTGCGTTGATCACTCGTGCATTCTTCCTCCCGGGAGACGAGAACATCATGGCTGACCAGACGTTCTCTGTATACAAAAGTAACGCTGACATCGAGGGTGCTGTCAGCATTGAAGTGCCACTTAAAGATGGAACTCATGACCTGACTTCCATGCTGGGACAAATCAATGATAAGACCAAAGCAGTTTGGGTATGTAACCCCAATAATCCAACGGGTACAATTATCTCTGAGCAGGAATTGACGGCATTTATGGATCGTGTACCTTCTCACGTCATGGTTGTGCTGGATGAAGCCTATTATGAATTCGTAACGGATGAGGCGTATCCACAAAGTGTCTCTATGATTGAGCGTTATCCTAACTTGGTCATTTTGCGGACATTCTCCAAAATCTACGGCCTGGCTTCATTGCGTATTGGATACGGTATTGCACGCCCGGAAGTGATCGATCTGATCAACCGCGTGCGTGAGCCGTTTAATACTTCACGATTCGGTCAGGCTGCGGCGAAAGCTGCACTTGAGGATCAGGCTTTTGTCCAAGAATGTGCGGAGCGTAATGCAGTAGAACGAGCGTATTTGCAAAATGAGTTCACACGGCTAGAACTGCCGTTTTTCCCTTCGCAGGGTAACTTCATCATGGTTGATCTGGAGATGCCTTCTGCAACGGCATTTCAGTCGCTATTGAAACAAGGCATTATTGTTCGTCCTGGATTCCATGTATATCCAACATACATTCGTGTGTCCGTAGGAACATCAGAACAGAACCGTGCGTTTGTCACGGCACTGGAGAACACGCTGGCTGAGAAGGCGGTAGCACGCCCTTAAATCTGGCGATGAAAAGAGTGAGGACCCATGAAACTAAAAATTGCAATGATCGGTGTAGGGCTCATCGGCGGTTCATTGGCGCTTTGCTTCAAAGGCAAGCCTGGTGTAACGGTGATGGGCTATGCCCACCTGCCTGAACTGAAGGACAAGTACATAGCGAGTGGTGTAGTGGATGATGCTACGCTCTCTCTGGAGGAAGCGGTACAGGATGCCGACTTTATTTTTTTGTGCGTACCTGTTGGGCTGCTCGAATCCTATTTTGGACAATTGGCCAAGCTTCCCTTGAAAAAGGGATGTATTATTACGGATGTAGGAAGCACAAAGGCGTCCATCGCAGCCTGTGCTGAGCATGTCCGCATGAGTGACGCATACTTTATCGGCGGGCATCCGATGGCCGGATCTGAGCGTGCAGGTGTAGATGCAGCCTCGGCAGTATTATTCGAGAATGCATACTATGTCTTGACCCCTTCAGAATATGTACCTGAGGAAGCTTATGACAGGTTATCTGATCTTCTTGCGTATACACGTGCCCAGATTGTACGTGTAGAGCCGCTGCTGCACGATGACATTGTGGGGGCGATTAGTCACTTGCCACATGTTATTGCAGTTGCGCTGGTGAACCAGGTGCGCGAATATAATGAATCGAACCCTTTGTATAAAATGCTAGCTGCAGGCGGTTTCCGGGATATTACTCGGATTGCCTCCAGTGATGCCATTGTATGGAGAGATATTCTGCTGAGCAACCGTGAGGTGCTGTTGGGCTTGCTGAAGGACTGGAACGGCCAGATGACGGCTTTCACCGAAATGCTGGAGCAACAAAATGGTGAGGGCATTGAGGAGGCGTTTCGTCAGGCACGCGAGTTCCGCAGTGTGCTGCCAGAACGACGGAAAGGCATGATCTCGTCGTTGTTTGATCTGTATACGGATGTACAGGATGCACCGGGGATGATCGGCAAGATTGCCACCGAGCTTGGGGCGAATGATATTAACTTAAGCAACATGGAGATTATTGAGAACCGGGTCGATGTACCGGGCATTATGCGTTTGTCATTCCGGCAAGAAGAAGAGATGGAACGGGCCAAAACGTTGCTGGATTCCCTAGGGTATCAAGTGTGGATTTAGGTTTTTAGAAGGGGGCGAAAGCCCTCTTTCTTTGTGTTGAAAACTAACTGTTACAGGACATGTTCTAAAAAAGGACAAAAAAAAGACCGCTTACATAAGCGGCCATTGCTCACGTGGAGCAATACAGTTATTGGATAGGAGTGGAGAGAAACCATACTGTACTTTTATTATATGTATCCGTTTTCATTTTGTCAACACTTTGAGTAAAATTGTTTGAATTAATTATAACATTCGTAAATTAAGGAAATATAATCCTTGCATCAAAGTGGTCTAGATCTTCATTTGGAAATGAAATTTTCAATTAATTCTTTATTCACACAAACTTTTTGAGGCCTTCGTTCGTCCAATATATGAGTGGCTTCACAAAAGGGATCAAATTGAAGTCATGGACGAGAAAACGGCCGCATAATAATGACTGGTCGGGCTTCAATGGAAGCCATGGATTTGCCAGGACGATGCAG
The DNA here is from genome assembly GCF_900143165.1 of Paenibacillus sp. ov031. Classification (NCBI taxonomy): domain Bacteria; kingdom Bacillati; phylum Bacillota; class Bacilli; order Caryophanales; family Paenibacillaceae; genus Paenibacillus; species Paenibacillus sp. ov031. The sequence goes on along the minus strand of NZ_FRDO01000001.1, from coordinate 2,395,830 downwards.
ACCGTTGTACAATAAATACTGTTAATGTAGAAACGTTGGGGAAATTGCCATTACATAGGGGAATTTGGCGGGAAGGCCTGTTTTGGCGTTGAACGCTGTTTTATGCGGTGAAAACCGCAACTTTTTTGTGCCTGTTCGGTAATACATGGATAGAGTCGAACGGGGAGAAGCACATGGATGGGCGAGGAGGGGTCGCACTCAAATGACGGATTCCCAGTTGATTCGAGAGATCAAGGAAGGTAACCTGGAGTTATATTCCGAGCTGATGAGTCGTTATCAGCGTAAAATACTGGCTTTCGTATATCATATGTTGAAAAGTTCTAATATGGAGCTGCTTGCGGAAGATCTCTGTTCTGAGACTTTCTATAAGGCGTTCCGCAGTCTACACTCATTCCGAGAGGTGGATGCCTCATTCTCAACCTGGTTATATACCATCGCGAGAAATACGGTACTGAGTGAGCTTCGCAAACAGCGTAGTGGGAGTGTTCCACTTGAAGAGAGCGGTATTGTACCTGTTGCTCCTTCTGAGAATGCGCCAGAGCATGCTGTATTGCGCAGTGAGCGGGTGATGCTGGTTAGGGATGCAATTAACAATTTACCGGAGAAGCAGCGTTCTGCCATTATACTCCGAGAGTATGATCAACTAGATTACCAGGAGATTGCAAATATTCTTGGGCAGAGCGTCAGTTCTGTAAAATCGTTATTGTTCAGAGCAAGGTCAAGCGTAAAAACTCAATTGGAACCTTATTTCTTCGAACCGGTCTACGAGCCATATGAAGGGATGAAGAACAGATGAATTGCAATGAAGCCCAGGAACTGTTTGCACTGGTCTGGGACTTGCCGGAAGCTCATCCTCAGCGAATTGCATTTCATGCTCATCTCGCTGGTTGTGAAGATTGCTCGCAGCAATTTGAGGTGTGGGAAGAAGCTCAAATTCTGATGCACAGCATACCGGTCCCAGTGACAGAACAACAAGCAGAGAAAGTGAACCGTAATGTTATGGACCGGATCTATGCGGAGTCTCCATGGCTACTGCCGGAAGAGGCAAAGGTTAATCGTTTCTCTGCTGTAATCCGCAAGCATATGTCTTTGTGGATTGCTGCGTTCCTGGCAATTTTTTTATGCAGCTTTCTGTACATGGCGATGTTTAAGCCAGACGTATCAGAAGCTGAGCAGACCAACGTGGTCTCTACGGGCATTTTGGAGACAGGAGTAGCGGGCAGTGAGCCTTCTTCCTCCGGATTGTACAAGTACAACATGACGGGAGCGGACAGAGGTAGTATTATTGAGCCCTTCGTTGTGAGCATGGGCCCAGCGTATCCTCAGTACTGGATGGCGTTGTCGCTGCTTGCAATAGGTATGGCTCTGTTCTCTCTTGGACGGATGCATCGTACAACGAACAAACGCAAACAAGGTGCACGTGCTTAGGTAAAGCTTTCGTTCACCGTATAGAGAAATGAGGGATGAGATGCGGATCGGGCTTATTCGTCACGGTCTAACCGACTGGAATGCGGCAGGACGTATTCAGGGACAGACAGACATACCTCTGAATGCAGAAGGTCGTGAGCAAGCTGAACGTCTGGGTAGACGTTTGCTTACCGAAGAGTATCGCTGGGACCACATCATTACGAGCGGGCTGTCCAGGGCTCAGGAGACGGGAGAGATTATCTCCGGGCTATTGAATGTTCCTTTGCTGGAGCCAGATGCACGCTTGAAGGAGCGTGCCTTTGGTCAGATTGAAGGTCTGACGTCCGAAGAGCGTGTTGCTCGCTGGGGCGCTTCCTGGGAGACGCTGGATTTGGGGCAGGAACAGATTGCTGATATTCAGACACGTGCATTGGGCTTTCTGGAGGATTTATGGGAGGCTCATCAGGACCAAAATATGCTGATTGTCTCCCATGGCGCTTTTTTAGCCAATCTGCTATCAGCTTTGTATAAAGACCGCTATACGGAACGAATTGGAAACCTGTCGCTTACGATCCTGGAGAAGGAACGTGAAGATTGGAGACCATTGCTTTATAACTGTACAAGACACCTTTCATTGGATCTGGCAAAACAACCTGAGTAATTAACTCAGGTTGTTTTTTTTTGCGTTATAGCAATTTATAACTGTCATTCTATATGATTTTGAACCTCTCATTCTTCTTCTGAGCAGGCAACTTCGGGCATAGTATGGTTAAAACATAAAAGATTTGCAAAAAAGAGGTTTAGATCATGGGAATTCCGTCAACGATATTTACAAAACCAAACTACTCCAGGCCCCGAATCAACAGCCAAAAAGTAGTCAAGGGCGAGGCGATGGACCCATGAATCTAGCGGATATGCTTACTTTTGCCGATATCGGCCAGCTTAATCGAATAGCAGACTATTACCAGTGCGAGTGTAAGCCCAATTCCAAACATGAACTCATCCAGAGTATTCTCACTACATTGGGCAGCAGACCTTTTTTTGAGCAGCAGGTTCGTGAACTAAACCAGGTAGATCTGCGATTTTTGAACAACTTGCTGTTTGATGCCCGTCAATACTTCGGTATGGAGGAACTTGTCGCCATTGCTCGTCAATCGATGGATAAAAAAGATAGCGAGGCTGGAGCCAGTCCACGTGATCTTATCGTACGCTTCACGAAGAGTGGATGGTTGTTCAATGGCACAACTCAACAGACCAGGTATCTGTATCAGGTACCCCAGGATTTGCAATTGAGATTTCGGGATGTGTTATCCACTCACCTGAAAGCCGGCATTGCACAGACGAGCGAGCCTCCCGTTTACCGGGATGAATACCATCTACTCGCAGATGATCTGAAACTGTTTCTACAATTTGTCCAGCAGCATGAAATAGCACTAAACGCAGAAGGCATGATGTATCGTCGTTCTCAGCAGCAGATCATGGAGCATTTGCATGTAAGTGAGGCGCTGGTGGGTAAGGCTGGATGGAGATTCGGTTACGGTCGTTCGTTCAAAGACTACCCCGACCGATTTGCGTTCATCTATGACTACGCTTTTCATCATCGTCTGGTCCGCGAGGAGCAGGGCTCGCTGAAATTGTCACCTTCCGGTGAAGACAAGCTGGGGGCAGAGAAAACAGCTGAGATGATACAGCTATTTCGGTTTTGGTTAAGACTTTATAAAGGTGCTATTCCCAATCTGTCCTCCATTGTGTACTGGACAGGGGAATGTGCAGCTAGCTGGTCCACAGCAGAGTCTTTGTTCCGACAGATTGGTCCCTACATTCAGCCGTTCTATTATGACACTGCAGAGACGATTTATGACAACAGGATACTCAAAATGATGCTGCACCTAGGCATGCTTCGTATTGGAGAGCATGCAGATGGGCGAACAGTACAAATGACAGCATGGGGTTCACGCCTTGCGTCATCCTGTCGCTCGCTATCCGGGGATATTACCCCCGTTATGTTTGACAAGTGAAGGACAAGTTGCTAAAATCACTCCCAAATTAAGGAGTGATACTTATGATAATTCCATACAAAGGTATGCAACCACAGTTACACCCTTCGGTATATATGGCTGAAGGCGCCAAACTAATAGGTGATCTGACAATGGGTGAAGAATCTACGATCTGGTTCAATGCTGTGCTGCGCGCCGATCTGGCACCCATTGTGATTGGACGGCGCTGTAATATACAGGATAATGCTGTTGGACACGTCAACACGGATCAACCTTTGATTTTGGACGACGATGTGTCGGTAGGACATTCTGCGATTATCCATGGATGTCGTATCGGAACAGGTTCGCTGATTGGTATGGGCGCTATCATTCTCAATGGAGCCGAAATTGGTGAACATACGCTGATCGGGGCCGGTTCTGTTGTTACTGAAAATACTAAAATTCCGCCCTATACCCTTGCTTTGGGCACACCAGCCAAAGTGATACGTGAGTTGACTGATGCAGATCTTGAGCGGATGTCGAGAACTACACTAGGTTATGTTGCCAAAGGAAAGGAGTATAGGAGCTCTTAAATCCGTTTTGGAGGTGCATCCTATTGGATAAAATGAAAGTTACGTATGAAGTCATGTTGGGGCTGGCTGCTGAGATGGTGTGGGACGACGCGCTTCGTAAACAGCGCAGCGAGAAGCTGTATATGGAAATCGATAATGCATTGGCTACCGGAGACGAAGTAGCTTTCCGGAATCTGACGGATGAACTGAAGGCCATAAACTGATGAGCATGTAAAAATAAATATATAACACAGGAAATGCGTGAAACACGCATTTCTTTTTTGCGTTCACGACCATTCCTGCACGGAAAAAGTATCAATCTCTGGATTTATAATATAAGCTCATATATAATATGGGAATAAAATGGATAGAGAGGGGAATTAGGGAATTGAAATTCAGTGAGATGACTCAAGACAGCTGGGCGGAACTGCAACTCTATCTGGATACATGCCTTATTCCATATACAGCCCTAACGGGCAAGCAGTCTCCAGTTGAAGCAACTGAGGCGTTGGAGCGGCTTAGAGATTTTTTGGATCTAGTGGAGATTCCGTTTAAAGGGCGTATCATGACTTACCCTGCATTCCATTATGCGTGTCCGGATATGTCAATGACATTAAATACCTTATCCGAACAACTCAAATCTTCCGGTTTCAAATATGTGGTTATAATGTCATCTGATGGTGTGATGGAACAGACCCAAATTACTTCTGCAGATTTGGTATTAAGTCGTTCTGTTTTAATTCAAGAGGTTGGAGAAGAAGGGATTTCGCGTTTTGTCGGGGAAAAAATCCGTGAGTTATGGAAAAGATGACCTACCTGTGACAAATGTGACAATTTACCAACACTTTTTTAATAACGCTTACAAATGAACCTTAAAAATGTGTGACAAATTCTTGACGGTGTTCTGGGGCTACTATATGATTATGTATGTTCTAGTAAGTCGTGGAATTTCTGATAATGAAAACGATTAAGAGAGTTGGCTGAAAAAGGGGGTTGGAGACAGTATGAGCAGTGAGCATGACCAGCACGAAGCTTCGATGAAATTGCCAAGCCGCATGGAAATGTCACGCAGGCAGTTTTTGACGTACACGCTTGGTGGAGCTACAGCCTACATGGCCGCCGGTGCAATACTTCCCATGGTCCGTTTTGCGGTGGACCCGATTTTGCAGCACAAGGGAGAAGGCACCTCTGTCAAAGTAGCGGAAATCAGCAAAATTACGAATGAACCTCAAGAATTTACGTTTGAAGTGAAACAGCAAGACGGTTGGTATTTGAGCAATGCTTCGTTAATCGCCTGGATCAGGAAAGATGAACAGGGCAAAATCTATGCGCTGTCACCCATTTGTAAACATTTGGGGTGTACCGTAGGTTGGAACAGTGATAAGCAGTATCCCGACGAATATCATTGTCCGTGCCATGGTGCGCATTATACCAAAGAAGGCAAGAATCTTGCCGTAGCCCCGAAGCCGCTGGATGAGTATGTGGTTAAGGAAGATCAGGGTTGGGTTTATCTGGGCGACATTGTTCCGAACACCCGAGTCAAATAGGAGGCGTGAACGCAGATGTTTAAAAATGTCTATGACTGGATTGACGAGCGTCTCGATATCACGCCAATTTGGAGGGACGTTGCGGATCATGAAGTTCCAGAGCACGTAAACCCGGCTCATCACTTTTCCGCATTCGTGTACTGCTTTGGTGGATTGACGTTCTTTATCACTGTTATTCAAATTTTGTCAGGGATGTTCCTGACCATGTATTATGTGCCTGATATTATTAATGCTTACGCCAGTGTCGAGTATTTGCAGACCAAAGTAGCCTTCGGCCAAATTGTACGCGGGATGCACCATTGGGGAGCCAGTTTGGTTATCGTTATGATGTTCTTACATACGATGCGTGTATTCTTTACCGGCTCTTACAAAGCACCACGTGAGATGAACTGGGTTGTCGGCATGCTGATCTTTTTTGTCATGCTGGGTCTCGGGCTTACCGGGTACCTGTTGCCTTGGGATAACAAAGCATACTTTGCAACCAAGGTTACTCTAGAGATTGCGAATACGGTTCCTTGGCTGGGGCCGATCATTAAGGAATTCCTGCAAGGCGGAACTATTGTAGGTGCGCAGACGTTAACACGGTTCTTTGCCCTGCACGTCTTCTTCCTTCCGGCTGTGCTTCTGGTGCTTCTGGTCGGTCACTTTATTATGATCCGCAGACAGGGCATTTCGGGACCACTATAATCTGAGAAGGGAGGAATCGACATGGCTCACGGACACAAGTCAGATGACCAGGAAAAGATTATCTTCGTCGGGGACTCACGCGTCCGTAAAGGAGCGGGGTTTATAACTCCACCGGATTACACGGCGTATCCCGGCAAATCAGAGGCTTTTATTCCTAACTTCTTGCTGAAGGAATGGATGGTTGGTGTCGTTGTACTGGTTGGTATTCTGGTATTAACGATTTCAGAACCTGCACCACTGGGCTACCCGGCCAATCCAAGTGCATCGGTTATCCCGATGCCGGACTGGTACTTCCTTTTTCTGTATCAGTATTTGAAATACCCATATGCCTCAGGTGATTATGTCCTGCTCGGGGTACTTGGAGTCAGCGGAGTTGCTTTCGGCGCTTTGTTACTGGCCCCTTTTCTGGATACAGGCAAGGAGCGGCGTTTCTACAAACGTCCGATTGCATCATCACTTATGATTCTATCGGTGATGGCCGTTTTCTACCTGACCAATGTTGCATGGACACACTACTCGCATGAGTTGGAAGCAAGCGGCCAGAAGCCGGAACATATTCAGCGTGAAGAAGAAGCGCGTGAGAAACACGCGCAGGGTCTGCCTACCTCCAATGCGGCAGGTCAAAAAGAAGAAGTGGCGATCGTTGAGAAGGATGACCCTGCAATGGAATCATATAAGAAGGCTGGATGCATCGGATGTCATGCGGCAGATATGAAGGGTTCAGGCTCTGTACCTGCACTTCGGGGTGTTGGTGACAAACACAGTCAGGAAGAAATCCTGACGATTATCAAAGAAGGATATAATGGCATGCCTCCGATGTACGACAAAGCCATTGCTCAAGGGCTGACAGATGATGACATCAATCACCTGGCAGAATGGCTTGCGAAACAGAAGGCAGAACAGTAAAATCGAAATAAGCAATGAAACCTGATCGTTTATGCGGTCAGGTTTTTTTGAGGCGTTTTTCGCAAAACCTATCTTTGGAATGCAGAACACATATGATGGAAGGGGCAGAGAATGTGGCTTTATCGTATTTTTGGAGCCGGGAATTTCTAACGAACCGTTATTTCCTGTGGCTTCTTTTTTGGTGTAATGCATTAGGAACAGTATATGGATACATATGGTACGGGGATCAATTGGAATATACGCTGGCACAGCAACCACTATGGCAAATTGTGTTTGTGCCGGACAGTCCGACGGCGAGTCTGTTTTTTACACTATCCTTGTTGTGGATTTTGTACAAGCCGAAATCGATGCTTCTGAATCAGATTGGACATGTCATACAGGCGCTTGCTGTGGTTACTTCGGTAAAATACGGTGTTTGGGCAGTCTCCATCATTTTTGCAGGCTGGATGCAGGGGGGCGCACAGAACTGGCAGGATTGGATGTTAATTGCGTCGCATAGCGCCATGGCTATTGAGGCTCTGCTGTATGTGCGGTTCTTTGGGTTCCGTTGGGGTGCTCTAGTAATCGCTGCCTTATGGACGCTGTTAAACGATACGATGGATTATACTTATGACATCTTCCCTTGGCTGCCCGCATCGCTGATGGACCATCTGGATGGTGTACGCAACTTCACAGTGGGACTGACGCTTGTGAGCATTCTCTGTGCATGGCTTGCATTGAGACAGGCCAAACGGACCTGATTTCCTAATGTAAGCTTGTTCTAAGGAACTCCGGCCCGCCATACATTGATGGTGGGAGGGATGTCCATGAAGAGAACGTTCAGGATCAAAACTGGATTTATGGTGGTGTCGTTCATGACTCTACTGTTCTGGACGAACTTGTCATACAGCGTATCAGCGGAAAGTACAGGTGCGAACGGAAATACAGATCAGCAAGTATTAGCCAAAAATTCAATTCAGCAATTAAATGAAGAAGCGGCCCTGCTGTATCGACATGCCTTGGAGAATGATATTGAAGAGGTTAGAGGCAGTATTTTGCGAATCAGTAAAGGTCTGGAGCATATATCCTTTGAGGGTCAGACGACAGTAGAAGGCATTCATGCCCTATCCGAGACCATTGTTGAAGTGAAAGAAGCTGCGGTCAGGGTGAAAAGTGATGATGCATCTCTGCAGCAGGCCTCTGCCAAACTTCGACTTGCGGCAGACAGTCTTGCGAACCCGGCCAAACCTTTATGGCTCCAGTATTATAAAATCGTAAAAAATGATATTGATGCGCTATCAACCGCGGCAAATCAACAGTTAAGTTCGGCGATAATAGCAAGTCGCTACGCCTTACTGGAGGAGCATTACGAGACGATCCGGCCTGCGGCGATGATCCGCCGTGAACCTTACGAGATCGCCCAACTGGACGCCTGGTTGTCTCATACCAAGGGTCTGACTGCGGCCAAGCAGACTGACATCGCACAATTGAAGAGTATGGTAACCCACGGTGAAGAGTTGGTGAACCAGTTGTTTGGTCGGGAAAAGGACGAAAGTGCCTTCGTACCGTTTGTTCAGGGGCCCAATCGCAGGGCAGCCGGATTGCTCATTACTTCCATAATCATAGCAACGCTAAGTTATGCGGGTTATCGTAAATATCGGGCACAGCAACAAGGGATTTTTCCTTTTCGGCGTTAAGCCATTACTGTTATCACGATATGACAAAGACCTCTTTCTACAAGGCAGGCCATTCCGTGGCCTTCTCTTGGGGAGAGAGGTTTTCTTTTTTGTAGAAGTAAAAGGTCAACTTTCCTTAAACCCTTCTCCATGTACATCATGCACATCGCTAATAATAACAAATGCTCTAGGATCAACCGAACGCACAATCGTCTGCAAACGTCGGAATTCCTGCCTGGAGATGACACAGTAAGCAACATGTTTGGCCTGCTTCGAATATGCACCAATGGCGGGAATGAGCGTTACACCGCGGTCCATATCACGGGTAATCAAATCTGCAATCTCAGGTGCATGGTCACTGATAATCATAAATGCGCGAGCCGAATAGGCTCCTTCCTGAATGAAGTCGATCACTTTAGAAGCGATAAACACAGCTACAAGGGTATACAGTATTTTTTCTTTGGGGATGTAGACGAGGGAGATACCAATAATGATGAAATCGATACCTAATAGTACACGTCCCATACTCCAGCCATATTTTCGATTAAGAATGCGGGCAATGATGTCAGAGCCACCTGTCGTTCCACCCCAGCGGAATACGATGCCAAGCCCTGCTCCCAAAGTAACTCCAGCGTAAAGTGCTGCAAGTAAAAGATCATTCTGGGTATGCAGCGGTTCAATCCAACCAAGATGAATCATTTTTTCAAATAACCACAGGAACACCGTAAGTGCTCCTATGCCCACGCCTGTATAGATCATCTGTCTGCCGCCCAAAATCTTAAGCCCCACCAGAAAGAGTGGAATATTAACAACCAAGGTTGTAAGCGAAGGAGAGATGTTGAATGCATAATTTAGCAGGACCGTAATCCCGGTTACGCCGCCTTCCATGAGCTGGTTGGGGATGATGAAGTACAGAAGTCCAAAGGCATATAATGCCGTACCCAATAGGATGGGGAGAATCAATTTGAATTGAACCCAGGTTTTGGAAGTGCTCATAAGTTCCCTCTCCATTTTACAAATTAGAATGAGAAAGCAATCATTCCCATCTTAGTATACCTGTTTATCGATTCTTTAAAAATGATTTGTCGTTTATGATGGTGGAAGTGAATCTAAATAACTGATATATTAGGAACAAATACGACACAATTTCAAAAGGAGAATCCGTTCTCATGGAGAAAAGCATTGCAGAAATGCAGCGTGAGGTTGATCTGTATATTTCCCAGTTCAAAGAAGGATACTTCAGCCCGCTGGCCATGCTCGCCCGTATGTCTGAAGAGGTGGGAGAGCTTGCAAGGGAAGTGAATCACGAGTTCGGTGAAAAACCGAAAAAATCTTCCGAAGCAGACAATTCCATTGAGCTTGAGCTCGGTGACATTTTATTTATCACGATTTGTTTTGCTAATTCTCTCGGGATCGACCTGGCAGAGGCGCACGACAAAGTCATGCATAAATTTAACACACGCGATGCAAATCGGTGGACGCCAAAAAACACCGATTAGGCGTAGATTACATATGCTGTACCATCACCTCAATGAGGGAGGGACAGCTTGGATGATGAAACCGGAAGAGTATATGCAGCATGCGTACCGCTGTATTTTGCAAAATGATTTTGAGCAGGCGATTCGTTGGTTCGAATCTGCCATTGATGCTCACCCGGAACATGCGGAGCTCTATTATCGTTGTTCCATTACACATGCCCGCAGTCAACACTTGGCTCCAGCGCTTGAATATGCGCGTAAGGCTGTTGAACTGTCACAGGGGATAGAGGAATATGTTTTGCATTTACAGACCCTGGAAGCCAAACAGATAAGCCTTCAGGCCAAGGTGTTGCTTGAGCAGGCAGGAGACGGAACGCATGAACGATATGTGCAGGCGGCCGATCTGCTGAAACAGGCAGTTAAACTTGACCCGTTATATGTGGAAGCGCATATCATGCTTGCTCTTGCTTACAGCGATCTGAATGAGTTCGACCTTGCAACCCGTTCCGTTCGTGACGCATTGTTGCTGGACCCGCAGAATGATCAACTGCATCTATTGTTACAGGAAATTAAGCAGCGTATGAAATCCATTCAATAAGATGCCATTTCATAACGGGATGGAAATCATTTGAACTGGATTCAACCAAATGAACCAACATAGTGAGGAGATGCAGTCAAGATGAGTGAAGTAATAAGAGTTGCCGTAATCGGAGCGGCTGGCCGGATGGGCCGTGAAGTAGTGAAACTGGTGCTTCAAGATCCTGAACTGGAGCTCGCCGCAGCGGTCAACCGCTCCGGAGTAGGCACGGATGCCGGAACACTTGTCGGTCTGCCCGAATGTGGGGTGCTTTTGACCGATGATATCGAGATGGCTTTTGCAGAGACTAAACCACAGGTTATGGTGGACTTCACAGTCCCTCAATATGCCTTTGCCCATACAGAGATTGCCATTCGTCACGGAGTAAGACCTGTTATGGGTGTTACCGGCTTTACGCCGGAGCAGATCGAACAGCTGGACAAGCAGTGTCAGGACAAAGGCATTGGAGGGTTGATTGCCCCGAACTTCTCAATCGGTGCTATTCTGATGATGAGATTTGCCGCACAGGCTGCCAAACATATGCCGAATGTGGAGATCATCGAATATCACGGGGATCAGAAGCTGGATGCTCCTTCGGGTACAGCAATCAAAACAGCCGAGCTAATTGCAGCAAACCGCGAGGAACTTCGTCAGGGTAATCCGAATGAAGAAGAGACGATCGAAGGATCGCGTGGCGGATATTATAATGGATTCCGAATTCATAGCGTACGGTTGCCGGGAGTATTCGCTCAGCAGGAAGTGGTATTTGGAGACTTTGGCCAATCCCTCAAAATTCGTCATGACTCCTATGAACGTGCAGGTTATATGCCTGGTGTTAAGATTGGTGTACAGAAGGTTATGGAATATACAGGACTTATCTACGGATTTGATCACTTTATCGACTAAAAGAGGTAGTTCAAAAATTCAACTTTTGAACACACACTAAAAGGAGATTGTCATGTTGAAAATTGCATTTATTGCCCATGATCGCAAAAAAGAAGAGATGGTTAACTTCGTGACAGCCTACGAAAATGTATTTACAGACCATCAACTGTACTCGACAGGTACAACAGGTCTTCGCATTATGGAAGGAACCTCTTTACAGATCCATCGGTTTGAATCCGGTCCACTGGGCGGGGATCAACAGATCGGAGCCTTGGTTGCACAAAATGAGATGGATCTAATTATTTTTCTGCGTGATCCATTGATGGCACAGCCTCATGAACCAGATATTAACGCTTTGCTGCGTCTGTGCGATGTACAGGGGATTCCGCTTGCTACGAATATTGCAACTGCAGAGATTCTCGTTAAAGCGCTCGATCGCGGTGATTTTGGCTGGAGAGAGCTTGTACATAAATACAAGCCTGAGGGTGGATTGAATTCGGGTGATGCTCAATGAGTTTGGACATTCTCATATTTGGTGCACACGCGGATGATGCAGAGATTGGGATGGCAGGAACGATTGCCAAACATACTGCAGCTGGACTGAAAGTAGGCGTGTGTGATCTGACCCGGGCGGAGATGTCTTCCAACGGGACGGTAGAGCGCAGAGCCGAGGAAGCGGAGCAAGCCTCCCGCGTCCTCGGTCTTTCGTGTCGAAGCAATCTCGGTTTGCCTGATCGGGGGCTGTATATTATTCCAGAACACATCGAGGCTGTGACTGCCGAGATACGGCGTCATGCCCCTCGAATCGTGTTTGCGCCATATTGGGCGGATCGTCACCCGGATCATGTGATGTGCAGCAAACTGGTGCAGGAGGCTGTCTTTAATGCCAAGCTTAGAAACTATATGCCGGACATGCCCGCAGTTCAGGTGAAAGAATTGTATTTTTACTTTATTAACGATATCGGACCAACGGATTTGATTGTGGATATTACGGAACACTATGAGCAGAAGGAAAATTCATTGCTCAGTTATCGATCTCAGTTCGAATTGGGAGAAGGCGCAGTTGCCACTCCATTGACTCAAGGATATATTGAACGTGTGAAAGCTCGGGATTCTTTGCTCGGACAGCGGAGCCTTATTCCATTTGCAGAAGGATTCGCTAGCATTACACCTTATGTAGTTCATCAATTTGGCCAAGCAGCCAAGTCATAAAACGATCGAACTTGCTCGTATAAATCATTTATCAATTGCATTTCCGTTGCATTACATCAACCTGCACACGCGGGAGATTAAAGGAGCGTCCACCGGATGGATCAAAAGCTAAAAATTGGTATTACCTGTTATCCGTCCCTCGGAGGGTCTGGCGTTGTCGCAACGGAGCTGGGCAAATTGCTTGCCGAACAGGGTCACCAGGTTCACTTTATTGCTAATAGTATCCCGTTTAGACTGGGTAAATTCCAGAAAAATATTTTTTATCATGAAGTTGAGGTCAACGATTACTACGTCTTCCGTTATCCACCGTATGACCTGTCATTGGCCACGAAAATGGCGCAAGTAGCCAAAGCACAGCAACTGGATCTGCTACATGTACATTATGCAGTTCCACATGCGGTGTGTGCCTTTTTGGCAAAACAAATGGTTGGTGAGGACTTAAAGGTGGTTACAACGTTACACGGAACAGATATTACTGTGCTGGCGCAGGATGAGTCGTTGAAGGATTTGATTCGACTTGCCATCAACGAGAGTGATGCGGTTACGGCCGTATCTCAGGATTTGATTCGTGAAACGGTTGAGTTGCTGGATATAAGACGTCCAATCGATCTGACCTATAACTTTATTGATAAAAGAATTTATTATCCACGTGATGCAGCAAGTCTGCGTAGAGACTTCGCAGCACCTCACGAAAAAATACTGATGCATATCTCCAACTTCCGTCCTGTGAAGAGAACACAGGATGTGGTAGAAGTGTTCCGTCAAGTACAGGAGCAAGTACCTGCCAAGCTGTTATTTGTTGGAGAAGGACCGGACTTGCCGAAGATTCAATGGAAGATTAATGAGCTTGGACTGAATGACAAGGTTCATTTCCTAGGTAAGCAGGATGATATTGCTCAAGTCATTTCGATGGCTGATGTGCTTATGCTGCCGTCTGAGAAGGAAAGCTTTGGACTGGTAGCACTCGAAGCCATGGCTTGTGGTGTACCTACTATTGGATCACAGGCAGGGGGTATTCCTGAACTGGTATTGCACGGCAAGACCGGATTTTTGTCTCCAATTGGCGACACGCAATCGATGGCGGAGAACACGATTCGTTTGTTGACTGACGACCGTTTGACAGCAGACTTCAGAGAGGCATGTTTGAGACGGGCCCATCATGATTTCTGTAATGATGCCATTCGGCATGAATATGAACAAATATACTACCGGGTGCTGGGACGTGAAGTTCCGAATCTGAAGCCGGTTTGTGGCTGATTGTCAGATAGGATTGTTCCATCTTGGAAATATATCTGTGTAAGCCACACCAAGCAACACGTAGTTATGGGGTGAGAGTAAGTGGTTCAATGGACACAGGTAGATCATGAAATGGCAAGACAAAGTGAACAGGTACTGCGAACATTAAATGAAACAGGGTACGAAGCTTATTGGGTCGGTGGTTGTGTGCGTGATGAACTGCTGGAACGTAGCGTGGATGATATGGATATCACCACGTCCGCTTCTCCTGAGCAAGTCATGGAACTGTTCGCGGATTGTATTCCTACGGGCCTCCAGCATGGAACGGTTACTGTACGTTCAGGAGGTTTTTACTTTGAAGTTACAACTTTTCGCACTGAATCTGAATATAAGGATAATCGAAGACCCACTGCCGTTCAATTTGTGCAGGATGTCAAAGAAGATTTGCAGCGGCGTGACTTCACAATGAATGCTCTCGCTATGGATCGTGACGGTAATATCGTTGATCCTTTTGGTGGACAATCGGATATTCAGGATGGACGGGTCAGGTGTGTGGGATCGGCGGCAGAACGGTTTGGAGAAGATGCGCTGCGGATGCTTCGCTGTGTTCGTTTTGCTTCAGTATTTGATTTCAAAATTGCCTACAACACCTGGAAGGGGTTAGTTCGACAAAAGGATCTGCTACAACATATCGCCATGGAAAGAGTACGTACCGAAATGGTGAAAATGATGGCAGGCCCCCATCCACTGCGCGGTCTGGAATTGCTGTTTCGCAGCCAGGCACTGGAGCATGTGAAGGCACCAATCTCCATGGAGCGATTCAATAAAGCCCTCATGTCCAATATGGAACAATTGAAGGAAGAAAACGTTTTATTGCGCTGGTCCATGGTGCTGATTGCAGGCCATTATACCAGGGATGAAGCAGATGCTTTACTTCGAAAATGGACGTTTTCTAATGACGATCGTTCCCGCATTAATGGAGTTCTCCAGGTCGAACAGTTGATCCAGACTGTCGTACAAGAGCAGAAGGATGAAGAGACACTTCGATCAGAATGGATCGTAACTGTGCTGTCTGGAGGACGTCAGGCAACAGAGGACTGGCTCATCATTCAACAACTGCTACCAACTGGTTGGAGGGATCAAGAGGTTCTGCACGAAGAACAGATCGTATTAATACAATCACGAGGTGCAGCATGGAGTCAATCCATGAAGGTGCATGAACTGAAAGATCTGCATATTACGGGTGAGAACGTTTTGCAGTTACTTGGACGCAAGGGCGGACCATGGCTGGGACAACTAATGAAGCATCTTTTAAGAGAGACTGCGATCGGAAATATAGCGAATCAGCATGACATGCTGACCAACGAAGTAAAGCGGGTGGCTGCAGATGACAAAGCATGAGGAACTGTTACATATGTTACTGAATGCCGAAGGAGAGTTTGTGTCTGGTGAAGAGATTAGTCGCAACCTTTCCATTAGCCGAACGGCCGTGTGGAAGCACGTAAACAAACTGCGTGACATGGGTTATGAGTTTGAGGCCGTATCTCGCAAAGGGTATCGCTTGATCACGAAACCGGACAGTATCGATGCCACAGCGCTTCAGCTGGCATTGGAAACGACGGTGTTTGGGCGGAAGGCAATCATTCTGAATTCCACGTTGTCCACCCAAGGTGATGTTCAGCACATGGCTGAACAGGGGCAGGGCGAAGGGGCAGTGGTGCTGGCAGAAGAACAAACGGGTGGACGAGGCCGCTTTGGACGTAAATGGTTCTCACCACCTGGACGAGGCATCTGGATGAGTGTTCTAATGCGTCCGGAGCTTGCCCTGCAAAATACACCACAGCTTACGTTATTAACGGGTGTGGCGGTGTGTCGTGCCATTCGATCATATACAGGTGCTGATGCTGGGATCAAATGGCCTAACGATCTTTTGATTGATGGTCGTAAAGTATGCGGAATTCTACTTGAATCAACCGTCGAAGACCACGAATTACGCTACTGTATCGCAGGCATAGGCGTGGATGTGAACTTCGATCCTAAGGATTATCCCGAGGATCTGATAACAATCGCAACTTCGCTTAAGATGGAGACCGGACAAACCATAGACCGAACCAAACTTGCAGCGGCCATTCTCTCGGAATTGGAGCGTTTGTATTTTTTGTATCAAAAGGAAGGGTTCGGTGTGATCTCTTCGCTCTGGGAAGCTTTGTCCGTATCCATGAATCGTGAAATTAAGGTGGCTAATCCGCAGGGTATCATCGAAGGTACTGCCATTGGCCTTGATCCTTCTGGTGCATTGATTTTGGAGAAGAAAAACGGTGAGCGAGTATCGGTTTACTCCGGTGAAGTTTCATTGGTAAATTAAACAATTTGTCGAATTTACACCGTAAAAATGAACATAAGACGTGAACTTTGGGCAGAACTTTGGTATACTGTGTTCGTGAGGCGATATCGGCTAATGCAGACCGAATTGCACTCCGGCAATAGTATGCTTTGTTCTGCTTCAAAATGTTGCAGTGACAAGGCAAGAATGGTAGTAAAGTGAGTTGTTGGATTCTGCTCTGAGCCGAAGAGGACCGAGACAGAAGGGACGATCGCAAGTGACTCTTTTTTGACTTTTCGGGACTTTTTAGTGGAAACTAAAAGGTTTTTTTGTTGCGTTTAAATTGAAAAGATGAGAGGAGCCATAACGAAAATGGCAAACAAACAAGCATTGAATATTGTGAAAATGAAAAAATATAAGCAGGACGGCGTGCCGCTTAGCATGATTACAGCTTACGATTATCCGACAGCCCAATTGGCCGAGGAAGCGGGTATCGATCTAATTCTGGTTGGTGATTCACTGGGAAACGTGGTATTGGGTTATAACTCCACCTTGCCTGTTACGATCGAAGATATGGTGTACCATACACGCTCTGTAGTACGTGGTGCGGGAAATACGTTTATCGTGGCTGATATGCCCTTCATGACGTATCATGGTAGCTTGGATGAGACGCTTAAAGGTGTCCGTCGCCTGATGCAGGAAGGTCATGCACAAGCGGTCAAGATGGAGGGCGGTCTTGAAATCGCGGATACGGTAAAAGCGGTTGTGCAAGCCGGTGTACCTGTACTTGGACATATCGGACTTACACCGCAATCCGTGAATCAAATTGGCGGTTATCGTATTCAGGGCAAGGATGCTGCTGATGCCAAACGGCTGATGGACGAAGCCAAGGCGCTTGAAGCAGCTGGCGCTTTCGGCATTGTACTCGAACTGGTCACGGAAGAAGTGGCAAGAGCGATCTCGGAGGAATTGTCTATTCCTACGATTGGCATTGGCGCAGGTAGAGGGTGTGATGGTCAGGTACTGGTATTCCATGATGTGGTTCAGTATGCTTCCCCATACACGCCAAAACGCTTTGTCAAATCGTATGGAGACGTAGGTACATTGATTCGCAACAGCATCGAGTCCTATGTGAAAGAAGTCAAGGATCGCTCGTTCCCGGCACAGGAGCATGTATTTACCGCTGCTGACGGCGTTCTGGATCAATTGTACGGACATCGCAAAGAAAAGGTGGAGACCAACGTATGAAAGTGATACGGACAATCGCAGAATTAAGACAAGAGCTTAGCTTGAAACGTCAGTCGATTCAGTCCAGACAGTCCGTTGTAGGACTCGTGCCTACGATGGGATTTCTTCATGAAGGCCATGCAAGTTTGATGCAAGCGGCCAAACAACAGAGTGATATCGTGGTTTTGAGCATATTTGTAAACCCAATTCAATTCGGTCCGAATGAAGACTTTGACAGTTACCCTAGGGATGAAGCTAGAGATGTGGGAACTGCACGAGCAAAAGGGGTGGATATCGTATTTATTCCCTCTGTTGAAGAGATGTATCCACAGCCTACACAAACGACCGTATCGGTTTCCCGCTTAACGGATCGCTTGTGCGGTGCTTCTCGTCCAGGGCATTTTGACGGAGTGACTACGGTCGTGTCAAAGCTCTTTAACATTGTACAACCGCAGCGTGCATTTTTTGGCATGAAGGACGCACAGCAGGTAGCTGTGATCCAGCAGATGGTTAACGATTTGAACATGGCGGTTGAGATTGTGCCTTGTCCTATCGTTCGTGAAAGTGATGGCTTGGCGCTTAGTTCGCGCAACGTATACCTCAGCACAGAACAGCGTCAGGAAGCTCTTGTTCTGTCCAAGGCTCTGCGTGAGGCACAGGAAGCTGTAGATGCAGGGACGGCAATTACAGCAGCGGATATCCGCGTTATATTGCGTGAGAACATTGAACGTTCACCAATGGCCGTGATTGATTATGCTGAAATTCAGGCTTTTCCAAGTCTTGAGCCACTTTTGGATCAGGAAAAAGTTCATGGTCGTGACGATCTGTTGATCGCACTTGCAGTAAAATTCGGCAAAACAAGATTGATTGACAATATAAGGCTGCAAAAATCGGAGGTACTGTCCCATGTTTAGAACACTAATGAAATCCAAAATTCACCGGGCAACCGTTACGGAAGCAAACCTGAACTATGTGGGTAGCATTACCATAGATGAAGATCTAATGGAAACTTCCGATCTAATGGAAAATGAAAAAGTGCAAATTGTGAATAACAACAATGGTGCACGTCTGGAAACCTATGTCATTCCAGGCCCACGTGGAAGTGGAGTTATCTGTTTGAATGGAGCAGCAGCTCGCCTGGTACAGCCTGGAGATACCGTCATTATCATTTCATATGCAATGATGTCTCAAGAAGAGGCAAATAATCACAAGCCTACCGTTGTATTTGTGGATGGACAGAACAAACCTGTGCAAACGATGAAACACGAAGTTCATGCGACGATTATGTAATCGACTGGTAAGGGGAATGAAATCGACCCATTCTACAAAAAATGAGTACAGGTCACTGCACTAATCCATTTTTTCAAGGGTGGGGATGCATCGATGTTCCAGCATGTTTTCGCAGAAATGAACGACATGTTAGATGAAATTATCAAGCGCTACCCTTCTGCTGAAGGCCTAAGCAAACAGGAATTGCTGCAAAAGTGGAATTTGCTGAAGCGGATGAGTGACGGGATGATTGATGAGTGGCTGATGTTTGAAGAAAAAATGAGCCAGGTGAGGGAAAGGGAACTGGATAAGCCTGCTTCCCTCGAACCTGAACAGGAAGCTGTTACCGCACTGCCAGAACTGTATCTGGAGTGTTTCAGTCGCGGTCAGGGATATTTCAAACTGCAAATGTACCCGCAGGCGATTATGCAATTTTCTAGGGTTGTGACCGACTATCCGGAAAGTGCATTGACTCGTTTTTACCTGGCTCTTGCTCATCTCAACCTGGAACAAACCGAGGAAGCAGGAATACACTTGCAGCGGATCATGCATCTGAACGGTTCGCCGAGATTGAAAGGGTTGGTATGTAACGTCCTGGGCTGTATCGAGGCCAAGCTCGCGAATCCTGAAGGTGCATGTTCATTATTTGCGCAGGCGCTTCAGTATGACCCATCGTTGACCGAACCGCTGTATAACATGGAAGCTTGTCGTTTAAACAGCGGAAAATTGCAATATGCAAATCAGCTGACTGCCTTAAATTAGGGCTATTCGGCGGCATTAAGACGGTGTTCCCTCCTCTGGCATAGCGGCGGGGACACCGCCTTTTTTGTCAGTTAATTTTCAAACGCCCTTTTTTTTGCTATGCTGTAACATAGACTGGAATGGAAGGGACCGTACATTGCAATGAAATTTGCCGTATTGGATTTCGAAACAACCGGCACGCAGTCCGACGGTGAAATTATACAGGCCGGACTTGCCATCATAGATCATGACTACAGCATAACTCAAATATATAGTTCTTATGTGAACCCAGGTGTACCGATTCCTCCGTTTATTACGGGGTTAACCGGTATTACCGATGAAGATGTGGCGGATGCTCCCTCATTGGAAGAGATGATGATGGAGATGGTTCCGCTGCTTGATGATGTGGTTCTTGTTGGACACAATGTTGCTTTTGATTTTCATTTTCTTCAAAATGCACTCGATCGATGCGGTTATCTGCCATTTACCGGACGGATCCTGGATACGATTGATTTCCTGAAGATCTCGTTCCCGTCACTGGGCTCTTATCAACTCGGTTATGTGTCTTCGGAATTCGGATTTCAGCATGACCGTCCTCATCAGGCAGACAGTGATGCTCTTGCAACAGCTTTTGTATTACTGAAGTGTCTCGATGAGCTGCGTGCATTGCCTCTGATCACGATTCAGCGCCTCAGTGACCTGTTTGCACCGGAAGACAGTGACTTGGGTTGGTTCTTCGATGGAATGCGTTCTGAGAAGGAAGCAGAGCCTATTCAGGATCTGGATGGTCATACGTATTACCGCCAGCTTGCCCTGAACGTGAGTGACTGGACCGATATAGGCTCACCACGAGATGAGCGAGAGGGTAATCCGCTGGAAGGCGTGAGTTTTGAGCAGTTTATGGATCAGGTTAGAGATAACCTGAAGGAGACGCTGGACCATTATGAGGAGCGTGAGGCGCAAACTCAAATGTTCAGCAGTGTACGACAAGCTTTGGATGAGGAGAAACATCTCTTAATCGAAGCTGGGACAGGTACGGGCAAATCACTTGGTTATTTGCTGCCTGCCATCTATGAAAGTGTAAAACAGGAACAGAAAGTGATGGTCAGCACACATACCATCAACCTGCAGGAGCAATTGAGAGAGCGGGATATTCCTATGTTGACCCAAGTGGTTCCGTTCCCGTTCAAGGCAGCGGTGTTCAAAGGACGTGGGCACTATCTGTGTCTGCGTAAGTTTGAGCATAAAATCAATAAACGTGAATTTGCTACACCGAAAGAGGATTATTTTACAGCGGCTCAGATGATTGTCTGGCTTACTCAGACGGAGACTGGAGACGACGAGGAGCTTAATCTAAGCGGGCGCGGAGGAGACTTCTGGGAGACGGTACAAAGTGAGTCTGAGTCCTGTCTTGGACGTTCCTGTCCTTGGTTCCGCAAATGTTTCTATCACCGGGCCAAACATGAAGCCGGGCTTTCCGATATCGTCATTACGAATCATTCGAAATTGTTTACGGATGTCAAAGCAGCACATCAGCTGCTGCCAGCCTACGAAAGTCTCGTCATTGATGAAGCACATCATCTGGAGGACGTAGCAGGTAAGCACCTTGGTCTTCATATGAAATATTTCACGTTGGTTCATACACTGACCCGACTATTTAAAGATAGCCGAAATGGCCAACTGCCTATGCTGCGTTCTCAATTGTCGGGTCATGAAAATTCGGTACAGTGGGGCTCCATGATTGATCAGATGTTCCCGCTTGCTGTCGAAGTTAAAGAGATGTGGGATCGACTAAGCGATGCATTGTTCGGACTGCTGCCTGAACGCAGCGATGCTTCTCCAGGCGAGACAGGACAATTCTCACTTAGACTGAAGCATTCGCAAAAACCAGCCAAATGGCAGGAATTGCAGGACGCTGAAAACCAAATTTATGTCACCCTAGGCGATTTGATTCGTAAAGGCGACAAGCTGCTGCTTGAAGTGAAAGAAGATCAGGACGATTATCAGTCCGATAGTCTGATTACGGATATCTCAGGTCTGCTCAAGGATTTGGCAACGATTAAGGATAATCTGCGTTTCTTCATGCGGATGGATGATGCCAATACCGTGTACTGGATGGAGGCCAGCGGCCAGTTCCGCAGTAAATCACTGCAACTCTATGCTGTTCCTGTCGATGTCAGTGCTCAATTGAAGGATATGTTCTTTGATAAAAAGAAAAGCGTTGTGCTTACATCGGCTACGCTTTCCGTTGACAAGTCATTTCAATTCATGATCGAACAGCTGGGTTTGCAGGAAGCTGCCGACAATAACCGTCTGTTAACGTCGATGCTGCCGTCACCGTTCAATTATCGAGAACAGGCGCTGCTCGTCATTCCGCGTGATTTCCCAAGCGTGAAGGGCAGTGTAGGCGATGCCCACTTTGTGGATATGCTCGTGCACTCGCTTGCGGAAACGGCTATTGCGACTCGTGGACGCATGATGGTGTTGTTCACCTCCTACCGCATGCTGCGACAGGTCTATGACCCGCTTAAGGAGGCCTTGTCAGGCAACGATATCTCTTTGCTTGGGCAAGGGGTGGACAGCGGCAGCCGTTCCAAGCTTACACGTCGGTTCCAAGATACTAAAGCAACGGTGCTACTTGGCACAAGCAGCTTCTGGGAAGGCGTGGACATTCCAGGAGAGGCTCTGACCTGTCTTGCAATTGTCAGACTGCCGTTCCAGCCACCGAATCATCCATTAGTGGAAGCGAAGAGCGAGCTTTTGCAGCAGCAAAAGAAAAACCCGTTTATGAAGCTATCCGTGCCACAAGCCGTCATCCGTTTCAAACAGGGATTTGGCAGACTGGTTCGTACAGGCAAAGACAGAGGCATTGTGATTGTATACGATACACGCGTTATTGAAGCGTATTATGGCAAGTACTTTTTATATTCATTACCTGGTCCCAAAATGGAGCACATGCTTACAGAGCAGATGGTTCCACGCATTTCGGAATGGCTCGAGAGACCAACCGAAGAGCAACAATAACAGATACGCTCTGTAGCTTCCATTATTGCAAGACGCCAGTGATTGGCGGTAAAATTGAGTAATATCATGTATTCGTTTCATGGATATGCGAGTAAAGCGATTAAAGCAATTATCCATTATATAACAAGGAGCATCCTGTTTAATTCAGTAATCATTTTGCATCGTTTTAGACAGGGTGCTCATCTTTTCATCTATCTATCGTGGCCTTGGTAAGGGGGAGCAATGAATGAAATCAGATAAAATTTCGGAAGCCGTGGTGCGTAGATTACCTGTTTACTTGCGTTATTTGAATGAACTGCATCAGCGCGAAGTCAATACGGTCTCTTCACAAGAACTTGGACTGAGGTTGGATTTGAATCCGGCCCAGATTCGTAAAGACTTGGCTTACTTTGGTGACTTTGGTCGTAAAGGGATTGGATATGACGTTTCATATCTCATTGAGAAAATCCGCCATATTTTAAAAATAGACCAGCAGATCAATGTAGCTCTTGTCGGAGCAGGTAATTTGGGACATGCCTTGTCCAATTACAATGCCTATCTCAAAGACAACATGAAGATCGTCGCTGTATTTGATGCCTACGGTCCGAAAATTGGGAGTCAAATCAACAGTTTGACGGTACAACCGATGAATGAATTAACGGATTCGGTCAAAAAAGATAACATTCGTATAGGTATTATCACGGTTCCGGATACGGAAGCTCAAAATGTTGCAGATCAGCTGATTGAGTCAGGAATTGAAGCGATTCTGAACTTTGCGCCAACGATCCTGAAGACCCCGCCGCATATTCGCATTCATCATGCTGATTTTACGACGGATCTACTTAGCCTGGCTTATTACTTGGAGAATGGAAAGGACGACGAGGAAGATGACGACAAATAGATGGGTAATTCACAACGGCAAATTTGCCGTGAGTGAAGGTACGAATTGGAACGTGGTTCAAGGTTTTATGGTTGTTGAGAATGACAAGATTGTGCATATTGGTGAGACATTGCCGCAAGGAGACGAAAGCCTGACAAAGGTGGACGGAAAAGGACTGTTCTTCTTGCCGGGTCTGATCAATACGCATGGTCACGCGGCCATGTCGCTTCTAAGAGGCCACGGAGACGATCTGGCGTTACAAGTATGGTTACAGGAGAAAATGTGGCCAATGGAAGCTAAAATGACGTCTGAAGACGTGTATTGGGGCACATCGCTATCCGTGCTTGAAATGTTAAAAGGCGGAACAACAGCGTTCCTAGATATGTATGATCATATGGATCAGGTTGCGAAAGTGGTGGAACAATCCGGCGTTCGGGCTGCTCTGGCACGTGGGGTAATCGGACTTTGCTCAGAAGAAGAACAACTGCGCAAGCTCGAAGAGTCCGCAGCATTTGCCCGTCAATGGAATGGACAAGCAGACGGAAGAATTACAACCGTAATCTCTCCACACTCCCCTTACACTTGCCCTCCGGATTACATAGAGAAGCTGGTACAGGTTGCTCATGACCTGAATCTGCCTTTGCATACGCATATGTCTGAAACGCTTCGAGAAGTGGAGCAAAACGTGGCTGATTACGGACTGCGTCCGGTCGCACATCTGGAGAAGCTAGGATTTTTCTCCCGTCCATCTCTGGTTGCACATGCGGTACATCTGAATGATGAAGAGATCGAGATTCTCGCAAAGAATGATGTAGCAGTTTCCCACAATCCAGGTAGTAACCTGAAATTGGCTTCGGGTGTTGCACGTGTGCCTGATCTGTTGAAAGCAGGCGTGACTGTGTCTCTGGGAACAGACGGACCAGCCAGTAACAATAACCTGGATATGTTTGAAGAGATGAGATTGGCTGCGTTGATTCACAAAGGTGTGTCCGGTGACCCTACTGCAGTGCCGGCAGGGGAAGCGCTTCTGCTTGGAACTTCGTATGGTGCTAAATCCATATTCCTGAACAATACAGGCGCTCTGCAAGTTGGCATGAAGGCTGACTTCATCGCGTTGAACATCGAACAGGCCCATTTCTATCCGCATACGGATCTGATTTCCCATACGGTCTACTCGGCTTCGGCCAAAGATGTGGAGCATGTGTGGGTGGATGGTAAACAAGTGGTTAAACATGGCGAATGTCTTACGATGGATGAAGAGCGCATTCTGCGTGAGTCTCAGCTGGCATTTGACAGTTTGCTTGCCCGTTAATTACAAGGACAGCATCGTCATAGGGAAAGGAAGTTCGGCTTTTGAAGAAAAAAAAGAAGTGGATATGGATTTCGCTGCTGCTCCTGGTTCTGATTCTGTTTGGACTTCAGCGTTATTATGTCTATGTTACCCAGGATCAGCGCAAGGAAGAGGCGTTGGCCATACAGGCGGCCCAGGAACAGCTGGGGATTACGTCCCACGAAGAGCTGCGTAAGTATGTCTGGGGGCAGAAAGACGGCGGAGACAACATATACTGGACCCTGATCGGCAAAAATAAGGATAACCAGGATGTCATGGTGTGGATCAAGTTTGATGAGAATAACAAACCTGTGACGGGAACCAATGCAGTACACGGTGAACTGTTAAAGAACGGCATGAATGAAGCTCAGATTCGAAATCGGTTCAGCTCAGAAGTTCCCGGTGGGGAGATCAAACGAATCATGCCAGGCGTTGTGAATGGAATCTATGTATGGCAAGTGTATTATAATGATGATACTCACAACTATTATCGGTTTTACCGCTTCAGCAACGGGGAACAAGTGGACCTGGTCTATACGATTCCGAACAGCTAGAAGTAGCAGACGTACTATCGTCTGAAGAGAATACATTAAAGAACCGGCAGACGGAAACCCGACTGGTCCGGTTCTTTGGCGTACTTTGTTGATCATTTTGGATTTGAATAGTTAAAATTAATAATTTATTCATATTTTCGCCTTAGATATTGTATATACGATGTGATATACTCAAATATGTATTCAAGGATACATCATACACAAATAAATCCTGTTAGGCACATCACAGGACATTACGTACACATATTCATATTCTTGCCTACAAGTTATAGGATGGGCCAAAATTTAGGAGGGGTAACTCACTTGAAGATAAAAGTATTGCCTATTGCTCTGACTGCCGTCATTTCAGCCGTTGTGTTGTTTGGAGGTTGGTTTGTGTATCGTCATGTGGCTGTGCAAAGCCCAATTGAAAAAATGGTTACCCAGTACGATGGAGTCAATGATGTTCAATTAACTATTAACCGCAATGATGTACAGTTGAAACTCGATCTGCAGCCGGATGTTGATCTGGGCAGGTTGGTACAATATATTCACAAAGAAGGACAAACCTTGATTGGCACTCGTTCGTTGAAGCTGGATGTCGTAGATCATTCCAACGAAGCATTAGAGAGCTGGTGGGGAAGCGCGATGTTTACCGTAGCACAAGCGATGGAGAACAAGCAATACACCGAAATTACACCGACCTTGTCTAAAATGGCTACAAATGGGATCAAGGTAAATACAGCCATGGATGACAATAATGTATATGTCAGTCTCAGAGATGGAGATGCCAGTAAGTTTATTATTCTGCCGCGTGTGCCCGGTCAGATAGGAGTGTGGCCTAATGCCTAAATGGACGAAAGAAATTGCCATTGGATTTGTACCCGTATTAATTATCTTTCTCGCTTTTATTGGTGTAAACATGATTCCCATTCTGATCGCTGTAATGCTTGTGGGAGCTCTGCTGCTCATGATGCAAATGCGGGGTGGGATTACGGTGGGGGCAGGTCAGGAACGTAAACGCAAGAAAAAAGGCCCTTCCAAGCTGACTTTTGAAGAAATTGGTGGTCAGGAGAGTGCCAAGCAGGAACTGCGGGAAGCGCTTGATTTTCTCATTCGACATGAAGAAATTCAGAAGTTTGGTATTCGACCTTTGAAAGGTATACTGCTTACTGGCCCTCCAGGAACAGGTAAAACCTTGATGGCCAAAGCTGCTGCTCATTATACCGACTCTGTTTTTGTAGCTGCTTCAGGCAGTGAGTTTGTTGAGATGTATGTTGGTGTAGGTGCAGGCAGAATACGTGATTTGTTCCGTGATGCAAGAACTCGCGCCGCTAAAGAAAATAAGGAAAATGCCATTATATTTATTGATGAAATTGATGTGATCGGTGGAAAACGCGAAGGTGGACAACAGCGTGAATATGATCAGACGCTGAATCAGCTGTTGACGGAAATGGATGGCATATACTCTTCCGAAACACCACGTATACTCGTGATCGCCGCTACGAACCGAAAAGAAATGCTGGATAGCGCACTGACGCGTCCAGGTCGTTTTGACCGTCATATTCAGGTAGACTTGCCGGATAAGAAAGGCAGAAAACACATACTGGAGCTGCATGCAGTTAATAAACCTCTTTTGGAAGGGGTCAGCCTTGATAAGACAGCAGAAGAATCCTATGGTTTCTCTGGAGCGCAGCTGGAAAGCGTGATGAACGAAGCAGCAATTTATGCAATGAGAGACGGGCTGCTCAACATTGAACAGCGTCATCTGTCCCTTGCGATTGATAAAGTAATGATGGGTGAGAAGACAGACCGCGAATCCAGCGTGGAAGAGAAGAAAAGAGTGGCAATTCATGAGTTGGGACATGCCATCATGGCTGAACTGGTTCGTCCTGGCAGTGTGAGTCAGGTTGCACTTAGCCCTCGTGGACAGGCATTGGGTTATGTACGTCATAACCCGCAACAAGAGCAATTTCTGTACACGAAGCGTTTTCTTGAAGAGCAAATCATGATTGCCCTCGGAGGTGCAGCAGCGGAGGAAATGTATTACGGTGGACGTAGTACAGGATCGCGTAATGACTTTGAACAAGCAACGAATGTAGTACAGACGATGATGGCTTCCGGGCTCACGACGTTGGGTATTGTTAACATGGATATGGTAACTACAGAAGAATTGATGCGGGAGAATAAATTAATCCTGCAAGACCTGATGGAACAGACCAAACGATTGCTTGAAGAACAGCGGACAATTTTCGACAATTCCCTCGACACGTTGCTCAGGGAAGAAGTATTGTCTGGCGATCAATTTCGTTGTCAATTTAGTGACAGCGCCCTTCTACCGGCATAATTTATTTATGTCGGTTATTTTTTTTTACATTTCAGTCGTGCTAAGATATTATTATATGTTGGGTCGAAATTTGTAATTTTCGGCGAACAGGGTACAATAGAGAAATAGAGAACCGAAAGGATGGAGCAGAACCATGTTTTTCAAAAAGATAGGAGTTGTCGGCGGCGGCACGATGGGGCAAGGTATTTCCCAGATGCTTGCAGCCAAAGGACTTGATGTGCTTCTGGTGGAACACACAACGGAGAAGCTGGATCATGCGTATAACATGATTGAGACGAACCTTGATAAACAACTGGAGAAATGGGCCATTACGAAGGCAGAGAAGAAATTGATTCTATCCCGTATTACCAAAGTTGCTCATCTGGCTGAACTCGGAACTTGCGATATGGTCATTGAGACTATTTCTGAAGATCTGGAAGCGAAAAAAGCGGTATTCAGTCAACTTGACCAAGTTTGCCCAAGCAACGTAATTCTTGCAAGTAATACATCCACGCTGAGTTTGACTGAGCTTGCAAGCTCAACCAAATACCCAGAGCGTGTTATTGGTATGCACTTTATTCACCCGGTTTCCCGGGTTGATCTTGTAGAGATTATTCGTGGTCTGAAAACATCCGATAGCACTTTTGCAGAAACTAGACGTTTTGTGGAAGAAGTAGCGGACAAAAAAGGCGTTATGATCTATGAATCACCTGGATTTGTTACGTCCAGACTGATCTGTCTTCTGATCAACGAAGCGCTGCATGTACTGCAGGAAGGTGTCGCTTCCGCTGAAGATATTGATGACGCTATGCGTATCGGATACAATTTCCAGCACGGACCGCTTGAGATGGCAGACCGTTTCGGATTGGATTCAGTAGAAGCTGCACTCGAAAGAATGTTCCGTGAATTTGGTGAATTGAAATATCGTCCTTCCACAGTTCTGAAGAAAATGGTGCGTGCAGGACACCTGGGTGTTAAAACAGGCGAAGGATTCTTCAAGTACGACAAGGATGGTGACCGGCTGTGAAAGTACTCGTAATTAATGCGGGGAGTTCCTCGCTCAAATATCAATTGTATAACATGACGGATGAATCCGTATTGGCAAAAGGTCTGGTAGAGCGGATCGGCATGGACTCTTCCATTCTGACTCATAAACCAACGGGCCGCGAGGATGTTACGGAAGTTAGCGAAATTCTCGAACATACTACAGCGATTCGTAAAGTTATTGACATTCTGACAGATAAAGAAAACGGTGTGCTTGGTTCCGTTGATGAAATTCAGGCTGTTGGACATCGTGTGGTTCACGGTGGTGAAGCATTTAAGGAATCGACATTGGTTGATGATGCTGCCAAAGCAGAAATCCGCCGTCTGTTCGATCTGGCTCCACTTCATAACCCTGCAGCAATGATGGGTATTCGTGCGGCTGAATCCAATATGCCAGGAGTACCACAGGTAATGGTCTTTGATACGGCTTTCCATCAAACGATGCCGGAAAAAGCATATCTGTATGCTATTCCACGTGTGCTTTACAAAAAGTATAAAGTGCGTCGTTATGGAGCACATGGTACTTCCCATGATTACGTAAGCAAGGCAGCAGCTGAATATCTGGATCGTCCATTGGAAGATCTGAAGATCATCACATGCCATGTTGGTAATGGTGGTAGTGTAACGGCTGTACAGGGCGGCGTATCCGTGGACACGTCCATGGGCATGACTCCACTCGAAGGATTGATGATGGGAACACGTAGTGGTGACCTGGATCCGGCAATTGTACCTTATGTTATGAACAAGGAAGAACTGAGCGTGAGCGAAGTAAACTCCATGTTGAATAAACATAGTGGACTTCTTGCAATCTCCGGCATCAGCAGCGACATGCGTGAAATCACGGAAGGTATGGAAGCTGGCGATGCTAATTCCACGCTTGCATTCGAGATGTACGAATACCGTTTGCGTAAATACATCGGTTCTTATGCAGCAGCAATGAACGGTGTAGACGTGATCGTATTTACGGCTGGTGTAGGTGAAAACTCCGTTGTTCTTCGCCAAAAAGTATGTGAGCAACTCACGTACCTGGGTGTTGAACTGGATGAAGCGCTGAATGCAATTCGCTCTGGAGAGCCACGCCGCATCACAACAGCGAATTCCAAAGTGGACGTTCTCGTAGTTCCTACGAACGAAGAATTGGTGATTGCAAGAGATACACACCGAATCGTATTGAATTCTCTGTAATCTAATTGTAAAGTGAATATAGCATGACAAGGAAGTGCAGGGGACAGGCATATGCCTGCCCGCTGCATTTTCAAATTCAGGATTCCAAGGAGAGATATGGGCATGAGTACGGATTGTGTAATTCGTAATGTGAGTGAGCATGTGGGCGAGACTGTTAAAATCGGCGCCTGGATTAACAACAAACGTTCCAGCGGCAAAATTCAATTTTTGCAACTGCGTGATGGAACCGGATATATTCAAGGGGTAGTGGTTAAGAGTGAAGTTAGCGAAGATATCTGGAATGCTGCGAAGAGCTTGACTCAAGAAAGTTCATTGTATGTAACAGGTATTATCCGTGAAGAACCGCGTAGTGCATCCGGTTATGAGATGACAGTTACTGGCGTGGAAATTATCCATCTGACTGAAAACTATCCAATTACTCCGAAAGAGCATGGGGTAGACTTCCTGATGGATCATCGCCATCTGTGGCTGCGTTCGACAAAACAACGTGCGATTATGGTTATTCGTGCGGAGATCATCCGCGCTGTTCAGCAGTTCTTTGATGGTAACGGATTCACTCAGGTTGATCCTCCGATTCTTACACCTTCATCTGCTGAAGGAACGACGAACTTGTTCCACATCAAATACTTTGATGAAGATGCCTATCTGACACAAAGTGGACAGTTGTATATGGAAGCTGCAGCAATGGCGCTGGGCAAAGTGTACTCCTTCGGTCCTACGTTCCGTGCCGAAAAATCCAAAACACGTCGTCACCTGATTGAGTTCTGGATGATTGAGCCGGAAATGGCGTTTGTGGATCACGAGGAAAGCCTTCGAGTGCAAGAGAAGTTTATTGCTCACGTGGTTCAAACGGTTCTGAAAAACTGCCGTGCTGAACTGGAGTCCATCGGACGTGATGTATCCAAGCTTGAAAAAATTGTAGCTCCATTCCCGCGCATTACGTATGATGAAGCGATTGAATTCCTGAATGGACAAGGCTTCGATATTCCTTGGGGAGAAGACTTTGGTGCTCCACACGAAACGGCGATTGCCGAGAAATACGAAACACCGGTCTTTATTACCCATTATCCGGCTGGAATCAAGGCATTCTACATGAAACCTGATCCAAATCGTCCTGAAGTGGTCCTCTGTGCAGATATGATCGCACCCGAAGGGTACGGAGAGATCATTGGCGGTTCCCAGCGTATTGATGATCCGGAACTGATGCAGCAGCGCTTTGATGAGCATCAATTGTCGGAAGAGGCATATCAGTGGTATCTGGACTTACGTAAATACGGATCGGTTCCTCACTCCGGCTTCGGTCTGGGATTGGAGCGGACGGTAGCATGGATCTGTGGATTGGATCACGTACGTGAAACAATTGCATTCCCACGTATGCTCTATCGTCTGTACCCTTAATGCTTAACCGCGAGTCCATGGAAGAAACCGGCTCCAAAGCCTGGTTGAATGGAGCAGCTTACGGTATGGCATCAGGGACAGCGCAGCTCCCATATGCTTTATTGCGCTATTATCATCAGCTGGGGTTAAGTGACGCAGAGGTACTTCTGCTGATTCAATTGTTTGGATTCCGGCAAGTTGAATTCAATGAGTTCCCAACGCTTGAAGAGCTTGCTACCCGTATGGGTCTTGCTCCTGAAGGCATCGCCAGAATGCTGCAACGTCTCATGAGAGACGGGTACATCCACATTGACGAGCATCGGGATGAAGAGCGTGACATTCAGTATGAACGTTATGATCTGCATGGATTATATGCGAAGCTTGCAGGATGTACAGCAGAGGAGTTGGCCGTTGCTCGTAAGCAGCAGCAGGACAGTAATGCATTACGCCCGGATTCGAACAGTGTTCAAAAAGAAGAGGAAGAACGAAATATGTTCTCTATTTTTGAAAAAGAATTTGGCCGCCCGCTTTCCCCGATGGAATGCGAGACTATATCCAGTTGGCTGGATCAGGATCGCTATCAGGAGGAACTGATTCTCATGGCATTGAAGGAAGCGGTGTTTGCTGGTAAAGTGCATTTCCGCTATATCGACCGAATTCTGCTGGAATGGAGCCGTAACCGCGTGAAGAATGTGCAGGACGCCAAGGCATATACCCAGCGGTTCCGTAACGGTGGACGTTAATACGAATGTTAGATTAGGCAACAATTTCATTCAGATAAACCAGAAACAGGCCAGAAGATATTCTGTGCCTGTTTTTTTTAGATTATAGAGATGTTAAGTAAGATACGTTAAGTTCCCGGTGGAACTGACTTTTCAGGCAATGTGTAACCTTTTTATAAAAAAAATGAATGAATACGCAGGGGTCAACAAACAAGTTGTCGTCTATTGTAGTGGAGAGGAGGGGAGAGTTATTGATGAAGCGCGCTTAATCGAACAAATCCGTCAAGGCGATACATCCCAGATGCGTTTGTTGATCGAAAAGTACAGCCAGCATGTATACCATGTGGCCTACTCCGTATTACGGAACGATCAGGATGCACAGGATGCAGCTCAGGAGGCGTTCATTCAAATGGTCAAATCTCTCCCCGATTACCGATCCGAAGGTTTCAAAACGTGGTTAACCCGAATTGCCTTTCACAAAGCAATTGATGCCAAACGCAAGCTGGGCAGACGAAGCGCTGAGGATCTGGGCGGAGAAGAAAAATTAATGAACATGCCTGGTCGTGAAGAAGATGTTCTTGCCCGCCTCGTGCGTGAAGAGCGTCAGGAGAAGTTGCGCGAGCGAATCAATCAGCTGCCTGCCCAGCATAGGGACATTATTACTGCGTATTACTTAAGCGAAAAAAATTATGAGCAGATTGCCCGTGATGCACAGGTGGCAGTGAAAACCGTGGAGTCCCGTCTGTATCGTGCCCGGCAGTGGATTCGAAATCATTGGAAGGAGGATGAGTGGCGTGAGGAATAAAAGGATGTATACCGTCCAGGAATGGACTGATTATATTGAAGGCCGAATGACTGCAAACCAGGCAAGTTTGATGGAACAGGTGCTTATGGACGTTCCGGAAGCAATGGACAACTATCTCGAAGCACTCGGCATTCATCGGGAGTTGCCACAACTGAAGGACCCGGTAGGCTTCGCCGATTCGGTCATGAATCAAATTACGCAAATGCAATCCTCCAAGCCAAAGCGCAAATCGCGTTCTGGACGAAGACGTCTCTGGCTGGATCACAAAGTGTTTCATTATGCTGTAGCGGCTTGTCTGACGTTAATCTTCCTCTCCTCGGGACTGTTTGACAAAGTAGCCCCTTATCATAAGTTCCAGGAAGGTGAGAACAGGGGGTCATTTACGGAAAAATGGACGGAGGCAGCTACTTCATGGCTGGATCACTTCAAGCCTGGACCATAAATTGTTTCGTATTGCCTGAAAAGAAAGGATGAAGACTGTGCAATCAGATCGTAACAAATTACTTGCATTCTTATTAAACCTGATTCCGGGTCTGGGTTTTCTCTATTGGGGTCGGCCTGCCAGAGCTGTAATCTATCCATTACTCTTTTTTGGGACAGCTGTTGGTTCGTTTATGCTGGCAATTCTGGTGAGTGAGAGAGAATTAATGATTCTTGGGGCTTTGGGGACCATATTCTTCTGGTGTGTCAGCATGCTGGATATGATTATCGTTCTGCTACGTGCCCCATCGCCTAATGATGCCCGATACCATGGATATGGCGCACATTACAGTGGACCGCATCAGGGGGCGCCATATCAGGGAGCATACGCTGGTCAGGAAGGTCATCTGGGACAGATGGAGATGGACATGGACATGGAGGGAATACATCAGCATCAGAACGGTGAGTATGGCGTGCCTGCGGCTCCTTATGGTCAACCCATGTATCAAAAAGGCAGTGAAAGCGAACGATTCTTCACGATTCTGCTTTCCTTTGTTCCAGGTCTGGGACATCTTCATCTCGGACTGTTACATCGCGGTTTATCATTCCTTATCGCGTTCTTCGGTTCATTTGCCATGATGGTTTTTGTAGCTTCTATTACGAATGAATCCGTATTTCTGATGTTCTTGCTCATTCTGCCTGTCATCTGGGTTTACTGCATGTTTGATGCGGTCCAGCATGTGCATCGCAAGCAGGCCGGTGAGGTATTGCAGGATCGTACGTTGTTCGAGGAGCTGGAGATGGGCAGGGCTTCTGGACGGCGAAGCAAAGTGCTGGCAACCCTGTTATCAGCCTTTCCGGGTGCGGGTCATCTGTATCTGGGACTGCAAAAAAGAGGCATGCAACTCATGTTCCTGTTTCTCGGCAGTATCTACGTTCTGGACCTGCTTCATTTATCGGTGTTCCTGTTCATGATTCCGTTGATCTGGTTCTACAGCTTCTTTGACGGACTTCAGTGTTCAAGCAGGTATGGCCGCGAACCGTTGACAGATCAACCTATTTTCAAGGATTGGGCTCGTCACCAGCGCCTGATTGGATTCGGAATTGCTGCATTGGGATTGTACTATCTGTTTATCCGCTTGGTCATTCCACAGCTAAATGAGATGTTCCCGGATGCATTTATGACGTACGAGATTCGTTCGTATGTGAACACCGTCATTGTGTCCTTGCTGCTCATTTTTGGCGGTCTGAAGCTGTTGTTTGGCAAGCAGAGGGGGACGGGTATCCATAGTGCGGCTCATCGAAATGATGAGGGAGCGGACAGTCTCTTTTTATTCAAGGATCGGGACGATCGTCTGTAGAGCTTTACTTAGTTGAACTAAAGAATAGTTACACTGACACTACGATGATAGAGTAACCTTCCAATCGCTACAATTCCCCAAACATAAAAAAACACGCCGAGGACTATGTATATTAGCCTTGGCGTGTTTTTGGTTTTGCAGCTTTTATTTCGAATAAATGATTGCTATTTCGTAGCACCCTTCAGCAGAAGTTGACGGTACATCACTTCGAACAGGAACTCGAACGCTTCCAGATGACGTTTCGCTTCAAAAGCATCTTTGCCCCAGGCATAAATACCGTGATTACGCAGCAAAATTCCTGGTACGTTGGCATCAAGTACACCTGGCACCAATTCAGCGATGGATGGAATATCAGCGAAGTTAGGCAGGACCGGTACACGAATCTCCGCATTTTCTTCCCAGATGTTGAAAGCCTTGATCAATTCGATGCCTTGAATCGGTACGTGTCCATCTGCTCCAAAGAATTCACTGATCAGGTTGTTAAATACGGTATGCACATGGAACACCGCGCCACAGCCAGTTAAACGATAGATTTCGCAGTGAATCAACGTTTCAGCGCTCGGTTTCAGGGTTGTGGTCTCAATGGCTTTACCATGCTTGTCCACAAACAGAAAGTCTTCCGGTGTACGGAGGGATTTGTCTTTGCCTGATGCAGTAACTGCAAAGTAGAATTGCTCCGGGTCGAAGTCGCCCACACGCATCGACAGGTTGCCACTTGTACCAGGGAACCAGTTACGGCTGGCAAACAGCGCTTTGATATCAGCCAGCTCTTCGAGGACCTGGCGTTTATGTTCCAATGTAATCTTTTCAAAACCCATTTTTACAGCACTCCTTGTGTTTGCTTCTGTTTCATATCTTCCATAATATCGTAGAAGGTTGTGAATGGGACATGATCCACACCCAGCTCTATACACTTATCCGTCAGAATAGAACGGGAGTAGACAAGATCAGCGATTTTGGCACCTTCAAAATCCGTTAGACTGTCTCCAATGAGGATACGATTATATTGTTCTTCCGGGAATGTACGAATAACCGTCGTTTTACACATGCCGCATCCGTTCTCACAAGGAGGCTGACATGGATTAGGCCATTCAATACGTATAAATTCATCTGTGAAATCTGCCCCATTGCAATAAACGTGATCCTGTGGAATATCGAATGGAGCGAGCAAAGGCTCGATAAAAAAGTCCATTCCGCCGCTGGTGACATTGAATTCAATGCCCTCGTCCCGAACGTATGCAAGAAATTCGCTGAACCCTTCTCGGATGCCAGCCTGTCCAAGTACAAATTCCACAATCTCATCTTTCTGCGAAGAAGGCAACAGAGCGAACATCGCTCCCACACCTTCGCGGAGCGAAATTCGCTGTTCAATCGTGTCTTTCATAATTGCTTCAATACCTTCGGGTTTAAAATGTTTCATAATCGCTACGATATTGTCCGAAAGGGTGATCGTGCCATCGAAATCACAGAAAATGACCGTTTTTTTATCACTTCTCATCGTTCGCCACCCCACAGATCCAGTGCACTTTTCAGTTCGGGATGTTCGACTGCATACTCTGCCAGTGGAATGGAACGCTGGGCTGCCTCGATAGCCTGCAAGAATGCCCGTCCGCCTGCCTCAGTGCCCATGGGATGTCCATGAATACCTCCGCCGGCATTAACGATGACATCGGTGCCGAAGTCACGCAGAATAAGAGGTACAAGCCCTGGATGTATACCAGCCGAAGGCACAGGCATGCTGGTTCTGACCGGAAGCTCAGGTGACAGCAATTGTTCTGTAATGGCCATATTCTCTTCCTTCGGCATCGTCACCGATCCGTAAGGGGAAGGGAAGAGAACCAGATCCGCTCCGGCAAGTCGCATCAGCTGTCCCAGCAGGACGGAAGCCGAGATTCCATAGTGTGGTGAAGGATAGAGTGCACCTGCAAGCGCAGGGTGAGCCATGATCGGCACGTTGATGTCCGGATCACTGCTTAGTTCGTGCAGCACATCATATCCGTAAGACAAGACATTGAACAACAGTGCATTTGCTCCTGCCCCTATCGCACGTTCAGCCTGTTGTTTCAGGCGTGATGTAGGTCCAGTCAAATTTGCGGCATAAAGAAGTTTCTTACCCGTCTCCTTGCGTGCCTGTTCCGCAGCTTTCATGCAGACCTCGACTCTTTTCTCAATCGGAGTCAGTTTGTTCTCAAACAGAATTTCATCGTCTTTAATTAAGTCTACTCCACCAAGAGCTTGGCGAATAAACTGTTCCCTCAGTTCGTCTGCATCCAGTCCAATAACTGATTTAAAGATACTCATTAACAATGGACGATCATGTACACCTAGCAGATCACGAACACCGTTCAGTCCAAACTTGGGACCGGGGAATGCGCTGAGGAAGCCGTCTGAGAATCCAAGCCGTGTCAGTTTGATGCGTCCATCCATTGAGATTTTGCCAAAGACCGTCACGAGCAGGGCAGGAATATCACGGCTGAAATTTACATCCGGATAACCAATGGTAATATCGGCGTAACGCTCACCTGGGGCCATGCCCTCAGCTTCATGCACCTCAACGCTGATGACCTCACCCAGATGTTTCTGCATCGCCTCACGCTTGGCCTGAGGCAATTCGGTCCAACTGCCAACAGTCATGCCGACAGCAATGGACTCAGCCTTCTTGCGGAAGTCTGCACGATCATCATGCAGACGATATGTGGCTGTGCACATAGTATTCATTTTAAATCTCCTTCCAAAGCAGCTCCCATCTCCCGTGAGCGCTCTGCACAGCGGTTGACGGCTGCGATTACATTTTCAAAGAAATCTCCCTCGTCCAGCGTTTTTAGTGCTGCCTGGGTTGCACCTCCCGGGGAGGTCACATCACTACGGAGTTTCATTGGCTCTAGGCCAGTCTGTTGTACCATGCGAGAAGCACCCAGCACGGTCTGAACAGTCAGATCGCGGGATTGTTGGCTGGATAAGCCGCCACGAATACCTGCGGCAATCATGGCCTCCATCAAATAGTATACATAAGCCGGACCACTTCCGGAAATACCTGTGAGCACTTCGAGTTTATCTTCAGGCACAATGGTCACGATTCCGACAGCTTCGAACATCGTCATGACTGTACTGCGCTGTTCATCCGTAATCTCTTCAGAGAAGGCAAGTCCGGTTGCTCCAAGCCCGATTGTACTGGACGTATTCGGCATGGTGCGGGCGATCGGTTGCTTGCGTCCCAGCAGGGATTGCATCGTACGGATTGATAATCCGGCAATAACGGAGACGATTAATTGATCCGGAGACAGGAGCGGCCCAAGTTGACGCAGCGCTGCGGCAGCATCCTTCGGTTTCATGCAGAGTACAATAACGGGAGAAGCGGCGAGATGATCCAGCGATTGTGCAGCCGTTCCGGTATGTACGGCATAACGGGTACTGAGCTCCTCCTGACGTTTCTGGTTGCTGCGGTTCAGCATCGTAATATCCTGAGGACGAACGACAAGGCGGGAAATTAATCCGCGCACGATGGCTTCCGCCATCGCACCTGCTCCGTGAAAAGTAATCTTTTGTTGTAATAACGTCTGTTGTTCTTGACTCATATTTATCGTTCCTCCTATATAACTGTAGCTGCGATATTATTGCCGGATTTGTCCATTGCCAGTGATACGGTATTTGGTTGACGTTAATGCAGGCAGACCCATCGGTCCACGAGCATGCAGCTTCTGGGTACTGATCCCAATTTCGGCTCCATAACCGAACTCAAATCCGTCTGTGAAACGTGTGGAAGCATTATGGTATACAGCAGCTGCATCTATATCATGTAAAAAACGTTCTGCATTACTCGTATCCTTGGTGACGATACACTCCGAATGCTTTGTGCCATAACGTGCAATATGCTCCATCGCTTCATCCAGGTTCTGAACTACACGAATATTTAAAATATAATCATTGTACTCTGTCGCAAAATCTTCTTCCGTCACAGGAAGGGCAGAGGGAACGAGACGGCGAACCGTGTCACAACCCTTCAACAGGACATTCGCTTCACGGAGTTGTTCAGCCATAGCCGGCAGATGCTCCTCCGCGTATACAGCGTGCAGCAACAAGGTTTCCATGGAGTTGCATACCGATGGACGCTGTGCCTTGGCATTAACTGCAATCTCCACAGCCATAACCGGATCGGCAGATTCATCCACATAGGTATGGCAGATACCTGCGCCGGTTTCGATCACAGGCACTGTTGCATTGGCGACCACATTGCGGATTAGTGAGGCTCCGCCGCGTGGGATGATGACATCGAGCAGTCCATTTAACTTGAGCATTTCGTCCACGGAAGAGCGGTCTGCATCCTCCACAAGCTGCAAGGCGTCCGCGGGCATGTCTGTTGTTGCCAGTGCCTGATGCAATACCTCCACAATTTTGCGGTTGGAGGAGAGGGCCGAGGAGCCGCCTCGTAGCAGTACAGCGTTGCCTGTTTTGAGGCATAGTCCGGCGGCATCTACTGTAACATTTGGACGTGCCTCGTAGATGATGCCGATCAGACCGATGGGCACTCTCAATTTTTCAACATGCAATCCGTTTGGACGAGTGAACGTCTCCAGCACTTCGCCGACAGGGTCCTGCAACTCCACGATCTGACGCAGTCCTTCTGCGATACCGGCGATACGCTCCTTATTTAAAGCGAGGCGATCCAGCATCGATTCTGGCGTACCTTGCTGTTTGCCACGTTCCAGATCGTCAGCGTTTGCTACTATAATGGAATCCGATTGGGCAATCAATGCGTTTGCCATGACCAGCAGGGCGTTATTTTTTTGTTCTGTGCTCAGTCGATTCAGCTGTGGAACCACGGCTTGAGCCTTGCTCGCTTTTTCCCTGACTTCACTCATCATAAATTCCTCCCATATATAAAGTGGAAACAAAAGAATATTTAATAGCTGTATCATATGATCCTGAGAAGTACACTCGGTAGGATTAGAGGTTTTCTATTTTAACGTAATCCACTCGTCCCGATGAATAACCTCAAGTCGATGGATGCTGTTCAACTGCTTCATTACTTCGCCACTTGGCAGTCCTGCAATGAGCCGTAGCTGGTCATCATCATAATTGACGATACCACGACCGAGCAAGGTTTCATCCATACCCAGCACCTCTACAACATCTCCGGCATGGAAGGTACCCAGCACACGTTTGACGCCTACAGGCAGGAGACTATGACCACCATGGACGAGTGCTTCTTCGGCACCATTATCCACAACGACGGTACCGAGCGGAGTAGACATGAAGCCAAGCCATTGCTTTTTACGAGAGAGAGCGGCAAGGCGAGTCTCGAAATACGTTCCTTTTCCGGTTCCATCAACCGCCCTTTGCATATCTCCAGGTTCCTTCACACTTCCTACAAAGACAGGCACGCCTCCACGCGTTGCCACTTTGGCTGCATCTACCTTGGATCGCATGCCGCCTGTACCTACGGATGATCCAGAACCGCCAGCATAGGCGTAAATTTCTGCCGTAATTTCGGGGATACGGTCATAACGAAACGCAGACGGATCTTTTCGTGGATCGGCCGTGTACAGACCGTTGGTATCTGTAAGAATGACCAGATGCTGTGCCTTGACCAGATTCGCTACCAGAGCTGAAAGGAGATCGTTATCTCCGAACTTTAATTCATCGACAGATACGGTATCATTCTCGTTAAAGATCGGAATGACGCGCTGTTTGAGCAGTTCTTCTACCGTCATGCCCGCATTGCCCATACGTTTCCGGCTGTGAAAGTCGGTACGGGTGAGCAGAATTTGTGCTGTAGTAACGCGGTGCGCTGCAAAAGCCTGTTGATATGCCTGCATCAACAAAGCTTGCCCAACAGCCGCTGCAGCTTGTTTTTCATGCAACTGCTTGGGACGCTGAGGGTAACCGATCTCCCGGAAT
This sequence comes from Paenibacillus sp. ov031, assembly GCF_900143165.1. NCBI lineage: Bacteria > Bacillati > Bacillota > Bacilli > Caryophanales > Paenibacillaceae > Paenibacillus > Paenibacillus sp. ov031. Next base: position 2,355,248 of record NZ_FRDO01000001.1, on the reverse strand, counting down.
CCGGCAGCTACCGCTCCCGAAGTGACCAGAAGAACCTCATGGCCCTGTTCGGCCAAGGCAGCAATTTCTCCGGCAAAAAAAGTAATGGCACTCCGATCAAGCCCGCCTTCTTCCGTAGTAAGCGAACTACTTCCGATCTTAACTACAATACGTGAGGTCATGTTTTCACTTCCTTAAACAATATTAATGATTGACCCTGGAGCAGACCGTTGGGTACAAAAAAAACTCCCGCCCTTTTAGTTAAAAAGGACGAAAGTTCGTTACTTCCGCGGTACCACCTTTATTGATGATTGGATCATCCGGCTTCATGCCCTGTAACAGAAGGCACTGTCCTGTGCATCACAGGCCGCTCAGGGGTAGGTTTCGGAGAGAAGCCGCGGTAAATTCTTGCAGCCCGATGGAATTTACTCTCTGGGCGCGGCTGATCCTCTCGTACTGGTCCCGTCATCACGTTTCGTTCAATATTTCCTTATAACATACCATGGAAACTTGGCAGATGCAAAGGGGTTATACACCTGTAAATTACTTGAATAAATTCAACTTGCCAATCCGCTCCGCTGCTTCCCTTAATCGATCTTCATCACTTAGCAGTCCTGCGCGCACATAGCCCTCACCATGTGAACCGAAACCAATACCCGGTGCTACCGCGACTTTTGCTTCACGTAGTAACACGTCGGCAAATGAAGCAGAAGTAAAGCCCGCAGGTACAGGCAGCCAGCTAAAGAAGGAACCTCCCGGTTTAGGGGCCTGCCAGCCGATGGATGAGAGTGCATCATAGAAAGAATCGCGACGTGATTCATAACGTGCAACCAGTGAAGTGACACATTCCTGGGAAGATGTCAGTGCCGCAGCAGCAGCGGCTTGGATGCCTCCGAAGAGACTCACGTAGATATGATCCTGCAGCAGATTGATTTTGGAGATGATCTCCGCATTGCCCAGAGCAAATCCGACGCGCCAACCCGCCATATTGTAGGTTTTGGATAACGTGTAGAACTCAATGCCCACTTCTTTGGCACCTGGTGCCTGCAAAAAGCTTACTGGACGATGTCCATCGAATCCAATTGCACCATAGGCGAAGTCACTGGCTACGACGATTTTATTTTGAATGGCGAACTCTACCGTATCTTCATAGAAGGAAAGCGGGGCGGTTGCCGATGTTGGGTTGTTGGGATAGTTCAGGAACATCAGCTTGGCCAGTTCCCGATCCTCGGTAGAGATTGCTTCATAATCAGGCAGGAATGCATTGGACTCTAGCAGTGGCATAAAAGACATGTGCGCTTTCGCCAGTGCCACACCGGACCAATAATCCGGATAACCTGGATCAGGTACGAGACATACGTCGCCAGGATTGAGCAATACTTGAGGCAACTGGACCAAGCCCGTTTTTCCACCAAATAAAATAGCAACTTCCGTTTCGGGATCCAGGTCCACGTCATAATCTTCCTTGTAACGCTTCGCAACGGCTTCCTTCAGGAAAGCATGCCCGCTAAAAGGCGAATATTTGTGATAGAGCGGGTTCTCCGCCGACTCCTGCAATGTTTTAACAATGTGAGGTGGTGTAGGTGTATCCGGGTTACCCTGACCCAGGTTAATCACGTCGTGACCACTTGCGATTTCGCGGTTTACATTTTGAACAAGGGTAGCAAAAAATTGTGTAGGAAGCTGTGTCATTACATCGGATGTAGGTATGGTAAAGGCTGAACGACCCGATGCTTTAGGCTGATTAGTCATGCTATACATCACTCCGGTTATTAAAGATGGCAATATAGTACTCATTAATTTATCACGTCAATCCCGAGCTGTATAGGGGGAAAACACTTCATGAATACTTGAATGGAGCCTATATTTGTGTTTTTGTACAAAACTGAAATGAGGGATTTCGTTTTGTCCATTGAGATTAGGGTAAAGCCTGTTTTATGATAATACTCGATAATGATAATCAATATCATTGGTAAATACGAACGAAGCACTTATTAGGGGGAGAAATAGAAATGAAAAAGGGTATACGAAATACGGCAGTATTATTGACGGTTACATGGTTGTCCATTCTTCTGCTGGCTTGCGGAAATCAGGCTTCAACTCCATCTGGAACGGATGATTCCAAAACGGTTAATGAAACACAGACAGATGGGGATCAGTCCAAGCAGGAACAGACGGCATCCGCGGATAACAGTGAGGGTGAAACCCGGATGTTCAAGGACTGGACAGGCCATGAAGTTGAGGTTCCGGTTACGCCAAAACGCGTGATTTATCATGGTGAAGTTACAGGGGATTTGCTAGCGCTGGGCGTTGTACCTGTAGGTATTCTTCGTCAGGATGGAACGGTATATGATGATCAGGTAGCCCAAGCGGAAGATGTGGGTTTCCCGATGAGTGTTGAAAAGGCGCTTACCTTGAATCCTGATCTGATCATTTTCTCAAATAGTGATCAGGCACAATATGATCAAATCTCGAAGGTTGCGCCAACGGTTACCTTTGATTCATTTGCTTCACTGGACGACCGCATGCGTACTCTTGGCGATCTGTTGAACAAAAAGCCGGAAGCGGAAGCTTGGATCACGGCCCATCAAAAAGCAACGGAAGAGATGTGGAAGCAGCTTCATGAGAATGGACTGAAAGAAGGGGAAACAGCTTCGGTATTCACTATGTATCCTGGTAATCGACTGTTTGTGATGGCCGGAGCAGGATTGCCACAGTTGTTATATGGAGCCGATGGCATGAAGCCAACCGCGGAAATTCAGAAAGTTTTAGATGAAGGAATGGGCTTTGCAGAGATTTCTACTGAAAAGCTGCCCGAAATAGCGGGTGATCGCGTATTTATACTTAATCCAGTAACGGATGATGCGAAGCAGTCCACCAAAGAATTGCTGGATAGCCCGATCTGGAAGAACTTGCCCGCTGTAAAAGAAGGAAAAGTATATCGCTTTGATCTGGTTAAGGCTTCAAGTGATGCAACTTCAAGAGAATGGCTTTTGAAAGAGTTACCGAAACAGATGATTAAATAGTCGTTTATGGATTGATAAATCATAATATTTTACTGGAACAAGAACGAAAATGCCGACTAAAAAAGAGCCTTCAACATTTCGTTGAAAGCTCTTTTTTTTGCTGATTACAGCCAGATCTGGATTAATGACAAAAGCTCGCTTATAATCAGTTCATACAGATTTAATGATAATCATTCTCATTTTAAAGAACGAGGTGAACCACCATGCAGGCTTTGAATGCCGATGCGAGAGGGTTGTATTTTTCAGCATTCATGTTTCGGCTGGATCATCTGGAACAACGAATTGAACAACCAGAACAGGTGATGCTGGAAGTGGCATGCGATAAACATACATTTTTGATCTGCGAAGAAGGGGAAGGTCGCTTATACATAGGATATGAACAGTTTCCTTTTACCACCGGATGTGTTTACCCGCTTTCTCCGGGCGAGGGGTACCAAATTGAACATGGAAACCGAATGGAATTAAAATATATGGTGATATCATTTGATGTTATTCATGTATTGACAGGAGATCCGGAACAGTATACGCGCCCTGTATTCGAACATAGAAATCAATTGAACGGCTATCCTTATGCCCCGTTAAGTGGACTGTTGGAGCAATTGTATGCCATTCGTGATTATCAAACAGATGCCGAATATATCCATTTAAATGCACAGTTTCAGAGATGGATGGAGATGATCATCACCCGGTACACTTCTCCAAAAACGGAGCAGAGCATGGAATCCAGACTACACAGCACGATTCAGTATGTAGAAGACCATTACGCTGAAGAAATCACAGTAACGAAACTGGCACGTCTTGCGGCTATCCGACCCGTGCAATATACAACCTTGTTCAGACAATTAACCGGCCACAAGCCGCTTGATTATGTGAACCATGTACGAATTAAACATGCTAAGGATTGGCTGCGCAAATCCGATGAACCGCTTCGGGATATAGCAACCCGGGTGGGCTTTAAGGACGAGTATTATTTTAGCAGGCGTTTTCGTCAAATGACCGGATTATCGCCTCGTCAATATGACCGATCTATTCAGCAACAAACACTGGTTCAGGATTGGTTGGGTCATGATGTGAATATTCCGGCACGACCGGAGCGAATTATGTTTTATGGTGATTCCGGTGGAGATCTGCGAGTGCTGGGTATTGGTCTGTTAGGAGATCAGGCATATGATGCGGTTGCCCCGGTTAATGTGGAAGAGGCAGTCCGGATGAGACCAGACCTGATCATTTTCGATAGCACTAACGAACAGCAATATGAGCAATTTTCCCGAATTGCACCCACACTGGCATACAACTCTCACGCAACGCTGGAAGATCGGATTTGCAGGGTGGGAAGCTGGTTTGGCAAGCAATCAGAGGCTGGACAATGGCTCTCCTCCTATCAGCAACGTATGGAAAAGATGTGGATGAGGATTCATGCTTCAATTGAACCGGGGGAAACGGCGTCCGTATTCACCTATCATCGGGGTGCCCGATTATTTGTCATGGGCAATATTGGTCTGGCCTCACTCTTGTATCGTCCGATGGGATTCAGACCCGTTACGAAAGTGAAGGAGGCGCTTGCCGCGGGCAGAGCGTATAAGGAAATTTCGTCAGAAGCCATTCGTCAGTATGCCGGTGATCATATATTTGTCTTGCTTCCTGAAGAGGTTATTGCAAGGCAGGCCACAGAGAAGTTGATGCAGAGTCCAAGCTGGCTGGCACTTCCAGCCGTGCAGAAGGGGCAAGTGTACGGAGTAGAGGAGACAACATGGAATTTGGGCGATGCGCTGACGAGCAACCGTTTGTTAACATTGCTGCCCGAGTTATTATGTAGGAGTTCAGAACGAAAACAGGTTGCAGATGTTTGAATGATCAAGCTATGATTACAGGTATTACGGTTCAGAGGAGTGCTGGTTATGATAGAACAACAACAAGGGGAAATGCGTGTGGCCCTGATTCAGGGCGATATTCAGCTCGGAGACCCTGAGGCCAACCATAAACATATGCAGTCTTTGCTCGAACGAGCGCTAGAACAGGTTCCCGACCTGGGATTGGCTGTGCTGCCCGAGATGTGGAATACGGGCTATGCTTTGGAACAAATTCATGAGCTTGCTGACCCGGAGGGCCAGAAATCAAGAGAGTGGCTCGCGGCTTTTGCCCAAAAACATCGAATCTCCATCGTTGGCGGTTCCATTGCGGAGAAACGTAATGGCCAAATTTACAATACAATGTACGCCTATAACAGTGAAGGAAATCAGGTGACACGTTACGATAAATTGCATTTATTCCGTCTGATGGATGAAGAGAAGTATTTGCAGCCTGGTGCAGAACCGGAAATATTCGAATTGGAAAATGGCCTCACCGCTGGAGCTTCGATCTGCTACGATATCCGTTTCCCTGAGCTTGCTCGAACCCTTGCCTTGAACGGAGCCAAAGCATTAATTGTCCCCGCTGAATGGCCGAACCCGCGCTTGCATCATTGGCGCACACTGCTTACAGCAAGGGCCATCGAAAATCAGATGTACGTTATTGCCTGCAATCGTGTAGGGAAAAGCGGAGACACCGAATTTTTCGGGCATTCCCTCATTATTGATCCTTGGGGTGAAATTGTGGCTGAAGGTGGAGAAGGAGAAGAGATCGTGACCGGAGTTATCCGTCCTTCGCTTGTGGATGAGGTTCGTGGCCGTATCCCGGTATTCGAAGACCGTAGACCTGGCATTTATTTTGGCAGCAAATAAAAATCTGCAATTTTCCAATAAAGTGTTTATTCATCCGGGAGGCGGGTAATGATAACTATCCCGTCACCAAGGAGGATGATCAATCAATGGACAACCATGTGAAAGATACGCTCAGGAGACTGGAACAGGAAAACACTAGGGTAGATCACTTGAGGCCATTCTTAGAGAATGGGGCAGGAGGGCTATCACCACCTGAACAATCTGTTCAGGACGAAGGCCGCCTTGTGAATCAACAGAACAGGCTGACAAGTGAACGTAATTTGCGAAAATAAACCGCCAAACTTGAAATTCTCATATGTACGTTTTTACGTTAACAATTCAATGATGATATCAGCAACATTGTACTGTAACGATGATGTACTGCTAATACCATGTAAGAACTTTATCCTGCGGATGCGGGAGACGAGTATAGAACAAAGGCTTGGCCCTTATGGGTCAAGCCTTTGTTTATTTTGTTGCCATGTATGGCGGGCCAATTCGCTGACCGTCCAATTATTCTCCTTGAGAGAGCTCGGCAACGGTTTGTTGAAACGTATGGATGAATGCCTCCGCGGCTTTGGAGAGAACCCGTCCTTGGCGGTATGCAACTACAAGGGTACGACTGGGGGTTGGCTCAGCTAGCGGTACATAAACAGGAACAAATTCACTGCGGGGCGCGCGGGCAATGAAGCGCGGAACCAATGTAATCCCCATACCTGTAGCCACCAGTGACTGCACCGTCTCAATGTTTGTACTCTCAAACACCACGTTGGGATCAAACCCGGCTTCCTCACACAGATCAAATGTAAGTTTACGGAAGCCTTGTCCTTTCTTCAGCACAACAAAAGGTTCATCGCGAAGCTCTTCCATCCGTACTGGAACCGGATGCTCTGGATCTCCTCTGCGTGCCAGAGGGTGATTTGGGGGAACAGCCAGATCAATTCGCTCTTCACCTATCGTTACATAAGATAGACTTGGCTCCTGCAATGGGAGGGAGAGCAGGCTTAAGTCAGCCTTGCCACTGGCCGTCAACTTTTCAAGCGTCAGCCCGGAGTCTTCCAGCAAGGTTACTTCAATCTCGGGATAGGCCTGTTGAAAAGCGGGAAGCACATGCGGAAGCAGGTGGGAGCCAGTGATCGGCATGCTGCCTACAACGACTTTACCTTTACGCAGCTGGGAAATGTCCGACATTTCCTGTCTGAGCAGCTCGACTGCATCAATAATTTTCTGAGCCTGCTCTACAAAAGTCACCCCTGCATGGGTCAGTTCCACGGTGCTGGTATTACGCTGGAATAACAGTACGCCGAGTTCCTTTTCAAGTTTGGATAGCTGCTGACTTAAAGAAGGCTGGGCGATGTGCAGTTTCTCGGCTGCTCGGGAGAAGTTCCGCTCTGCCGCAATTTGAAGCGTATATTGAAGTTGTCTGAATTCCATATGCACACGTCATTCCTTTCGTTATGCCATCATTATATCACTACATATAAGAAATGATTAGTTTAACTGAAACGCTTAAACTGCTTAAAAGAGTTAATACAACACAGGCAAAACTATAACAAAAAGAAACTCCCCCAAGGGGGTGAAAAGCGTGAAGTCCAATTCTGCAACGAGCATTAAAAAACTATTGGGAATCCATTGGACTCAAGATCGTATTTATCTGAGTGATTTAAGTCAATTTGATAAGCAAAAGGCTCCGAAATCCATTCATTAATTTTTTCTTAGCAGTAAATCTTAACTTATGAAGACGTTAACGGATGTAAATTCATCTGGCTAACGTCTTTTTTATTGAACAGTCAGGAATAAATACTTGCACTTACTTAAGGTTTACTTATGATAACTTGCGAAAATTAAAAATAAAACTTATACTTACTTAAAAGGAGGTGCGTGTATTGTGTATCAAGAGGAAAGATTGTTAAAAATACTCGAATACTTGAAACATCACCAATCGATGAGTGTTACAGATATATGTACGCTGTTTGAAGTATCAAGGGATACTGCACGAAGGGATATTGTTAGATTAGTACAAGAAGGCGTTGTGATTCGAACTCATGGGGGGCTATCGTTACCTGAGTTACAGAAAGAAATGCTGTCTTATCAGGATCGTTTGATTGATGAATCCGAGAGTAAGAAAAAAATAGGGGAGTTTGGGGCAAAACTTATCCAAGACCATGAGACTGTGATTTTAGACGTATCAACCACGGTGCAATTTGTAGCGGAACAAATTAGCGCAAAAAATTGCACGGTGGTCACGCACTCGATTGATAACGTAGGGATCTTGTCCAATCGAGAGGATCTTCAAATCTATATTCTCGGTGGTTACTTGAATGTAAAGCACCGCTTTTTATATGGTTCTTCCATTATCGATAAACTAAGTGAAATTCGTGCTGATAAAGCCTTCATTGGAGCATCGGCGATCCGGTCTGATGGACTTTATTATCCATATGAAGAAGATGCCCGGGTAAAGAAAGAAATGGCCAGAAGATCTGATCAGGTTATCGTAGTAGCTGATCATACAAAATTTATTGGCAAATCTATTCATCGGCTGGACTTTGATTTCGTTGACATTTTAGTCACAAATCTGGAACTCCCGAGTGAGATCAGAGAAGTTCTGGATCAGAAGAACATCACTGTTATTGAGTGTCAGGAAGAAAATGAAGAGGTTCGAAAGCAAGACTGATAACCATCGGGAAGAGGAGGATTTTTATGGATTATATTTTGCATAATGTACAAATGGCACTTCGCAACCGTATCGTTCCATCAGCCAATGTGTGGATTTCTGAAGGGAAAATCATGAGGGTAGACACAGGTGATCTTCCTACGCTAGAAGGGGAGTATGAACGGATTGATGGGAGAGGACATTTGCTAGTACCTGGGATGATAGATGTTCATATCCACGGTGCCAATGGCTTTGATATGATGGACGGTACTGAAGAGAGTATTCAAGAAGTTTCACGCCAATGTGCTTTAACGGGGTGTACCTCATTTCTGGCTACATCTGTTAGTTCTACGATGGAGGATCTTCTGGAAATGATTCGTAGTGTCAAGCGTGTAATAGGACAAGAAGTGGGAGCAAAGATCGCAGGGATTCACTTAGAGGGACCGTATCTGAACCCGAAGCGAAAAGGAATGCAGAATGAAAAGTATTTGCGGCATCCCAACATAGAAGAAATGAAGATCATTTTCCAGGAAGCAGGGTCACTCATTAAGATGGTTACTATTGCTCCCGAGCTGCCGGGAGGAATGGACTTGATTTCCTTTTTGAAAGAACAGGGAGTAGTTATAGCGATCGCTCATTCGGATGCCACATATGAGGAAGCCAAACAAGCCTTTGCATCAGGTGCGAGTCATGTGACGCATTGTTTTAATGGCATGCGGCCGATCCATCATCGAGATCCGGGTCTAATCGTGGCTGCTTTTGAAGAGAAACATGTAAGTCTTCAAGCTATTGTGGATAATGTCCATCTGCATCCTGCTATTATTCGACTGATTCATAACCTGAAAGGACCGGAAGGAATGGTCTTGATCACAGATGCTTTACAAGCAATGGGTATGGGCGATGGGAATTATCTATTTGGAGGCCATCATGTCACGGTTTCGGGTGGCATTGCAAGACTAGAGGATGGAACACTGGCCTCCAGTACAGTTACCATGAATGAAGCCTTACGTTATACTGTCGAAACCGGAATTCCCTTGATAGATGCCGTACAGATGGCTTCAACTACGCCGGCCAATATTCTTGGATTTCAACAAAAGGGGGAAATTTCCTCTGGTTTCGATGCCGACCTGGTCCTATTGGATGATGAATTTCAGGTTCTCTGGACGATGGTGGGCGGTCAAATTCTATAAATCACTAGTATTTGCGATTCCACAGAGAAAGCCCATTAGATAAGTCTAGTGGGCTTTACATAAATAAACCCAAGAACCCCTTTTTTATAAGGGGTTCTTGGGTTGGGAAAAGAAATTTCGACTTGAATTGGGCATTTTATTTTCTTTAATGATTGGTATTTCAGTGATTTTGCTATTAAGATTTAAATTGTTTGCGGAAGCAGAGTGGCGAGATGCCCATCACTAATTTGAAGGTTCTTCCAAAATGGGAAGTGTTATCAAACCCAACCATTCCCGCAATTTCAGTAACATTAAAAGAAGAGCCCACCAGCAAATCACGAGCTTCTTTAATACGGATGTTATTGATATATTCAATGAAGCTGAACCCGGTGGATTCTTTAAAAGTTCGGCAAAGGTAGGAAGAGCTTATGTCGAATTGCCGTGAAATCTCACAGAGCTTAAGCGGTTCCATATAATGTTGATTTACATGATTAACGATGTCTAGGACTTTCTTGTGTGTACGATTGGATTCCACCAATGGAGCGACAAGGCTGTCAAATAGTTTGCGGTTAAGATAGAGGAGCAACTCTACCAATAATATTTGTTGGTATTGTTCATACCCGCGGGCTTGCTTTTTCCCTTCCTGGATCATCTTCTGAAAAAGCTGTTCGATGAAATGCTGATCCTTTCCGGTCATCTTCAAAGCACGGTAATCACTTTTGAACAATTCGAGCAGATCCTCACATTGACCGCGGGTGCAGAATTGCTGCAGGAATTCTTTCTTAAAAAGCAGTGTAACTCGTTCATACATATTGCAGCCGGAATTAACCAGTTTGTGCCTTTCGTGAATATCCATAAATAGCAGTGTTCCGCCCGCAACCTGGTAGGTTCTATCGCCTATATAATAATAAAAATCCCCGGATATTAAATACAGAATCTCATAAGCATCATGATAGTGTCTTGAAGGCATGCTGGTGTATACCTGTTTCTTGCGGCTGACATCAAAAAGAGCAGACTCATAAAATACCGGCTTCATTCAGCACCTCCTAAGAGGATTGTAGACTTGATCTAAGGTTCATAGCAATATATGTATGAAAATTTAATAATTACAAGAAAATACGTGCTGTATAGTTAATTTTTCTGAGATAAGCTTGAGTGGAATTTATTAATCGTTAAAAAAGGAGGGGGGCGGATAGGTTTGGGGATAGGGTTCCTATTTCTAAAAGTTAAAGCGCTTATACTATTCAATTAAGGGAGAGATTGCGGTGCTTAATTCAACGAACAGTAAGGTTTTCAAGAAGATGAAATTTTCATTGATGCTCCTGCTCAGTTTTTCAATGATTTTTTCTTATGGCTCTCTGTCCAATACGTCTCAACAGAAAAGTTATGCGGCAGGGAACCCTAATTCTAATTTCTCCCCTGCAACACTTCAATTCTTACGTACCAACACAGGTCTGGATGGTGAGCAGTGGAACAATATTATGATGCTTGTCAACAAACCGGAGCAGGACGATCTGAACTGGACCAAGTTTTACGGATATTGTGAAGATATTGATGATAACCGCGGATATACGATTGGAATATTCGGTGCGACTACAGGCGGCTCAAATGATACCGGTCCCGACGGTCCGGATCTGTTCAAGGAATATGACGCTGCCAAAGGCGCGAGTAATCCTTCGGTTAAGGGAGCATTGGCCCGGATCGGTGTCAAGGGTTCGATGAAAGGGAAGATCCTCGAAATCAATGAAAGCGAAAAGAGTTTCTGCAAAAAAATCGGCAATTTGCAAAATGATCCCGAGTGGAGAGAGGCTATGTGGAAAACGTTCTACAATGTTTATATTAAGTACAGTGTGGATCAGGCCCGCAAACGCGGCTTTAACTCGGCATTAACGATTGGTTCCTTCGTGGACGCAGCGCTGAACCATGGAGCGACCGGCGGTTCTGAGACCCTTCAAGGGCTTTTGGGTAAATCAGGAGGCAGCACGGATGAGAAGACTTTCATGACTACATTCTATAAAGAACGGACCAAGATTGTGGATACGAATGACTACAACTCTCCGCCTAACGGAAAGAATCGTGTGAAGCAGTGGAGCAATTTGCTGAACATGGGAGAAACAGACCTGAAGGGCGCAGATTCGGCAGTACTTCAAGTTACCAACTGGAAACTCCAATAATATGAGGGAGATGAGGCGAATGGACAACAACCAATCTTATCTCAAGAACAGATTCTCCAAGGTAATTAGTCTATTGGTTATAGGTTTGCTGCTTGCCATGGAGCTGACCGGTTTTGTCTCAGCAGGAAGGGAAGAAAATGAGGAAGATCTTGCAAGTGAAGCAACTGCAGTTGAGGAAACGATTGCCCAGTGGATTTTTAAAGACAAAGGTGAGAACGGAGTATTTCCGGCTACCAACGGGATATATCAAACAGCTTCATCCATTCGTGATGTAGGAACAAATACGGATGCATACACCTATGAGTCAGGTGAGAACAGCGTACGCAACCAGGGCTGGCATGAAGGAACGGGCATTAAGTACTGGCTTGCCACGGTTTCGACCAAAGGCTTCGAAGGTATCGACCTCTCTTCACAGCAAACATCTTCAAGTACAGGACCTAGGGATTTTAAGGTGCAATACAGTACGAATCAGCAGCAATGGACAGATGTTTCGGGCGGCAAAATGGTTCTTGCCCAGAACAATTTTAATTGTTCCAATAATTCCTGCAAATTAACGAACCTCGCATTGCCTGCGGAAACAAACAATCAAGATGTACTCTATATCCGCTGGGTGGTAAACTCTGCGAAAAGCGTAAGCGGGGGAACGGTGTCCAGCTCAGGCTCAAGCAGAATCAAAGATGTGGTAATTAAAGGAACACGCATCAGCGGCGAACCAGGGAACACTCCCACACTTGAGGTAAATAAAACTCCCGCTTCAGGGGCTTCAGATGTTTCCCTTAACGCAGAGATTACAGTGAAGTTTAATAAAGCCATTAGTCTCGTTAGTGGTCATCAAGTTGTAATCACAGAAAATAATGTCCCTCTTACCAACATCTCTGCCTCGCCCCTCGGTCAAGACACGGTTAAAGTCAGCCATCCTAATTTTACTGCCGGCAAAACTTACAAGGTGACCATCCCTAAAGAACTTGTTAAGGGGACTGGGGACGGCCGGACACCGGACAACGATATTACTTGGAGCTTTAAGACGAAGTCTCCGGATACCGGCAACAAAACACCAACGCTGCTGAATATGACTTTTAATGGGGACCCCAAGACAAGTATCGCTTTTGACTGGTATACGGCCGAAACCGTAAGAAGTACAGTAGTGCAAGTAGTGGAGGCCTCCAAAGCCGGAGGAAGCGAATTCCCAGAACAGCTGGCAACTTCTTATGAGGGTAGTTCAACAATTATTGAAACCTTAATGACGTTAGGAGACAGAAGTTCCAAGAAGTATAAGAAGTTCGCCAGCCACAAGGTTATTGCAACCGGTCTTAAGCCTGGAACCAAGTATATGTATCGCGCCGGTAACGGTGATGTGGACGGCTGGAGCGAGACGGGTTCTTTTACCACAGACAAGGCGGATAATCAGGATTTCCATTTCCTCTATGTAACCGACACCCAAGGCTCAAGTAAATCCAATTTCGATCTGTGGCAGGATACTTTTAAGAGAGCTATTGAGAAAACGGTAGATCCAAAGTTTGTTCTTCTTACAGGGGATCTAACGGATGACGGTGATCTGGAGCAGCTGTGGCAGTGGTTCTTGGGTGTGCCGAAAAAAGAATTTGCCAATGTACCATTTGCGCCGATAATCGGCAACCATGAGATCGAGGATTATCCGAATAATAATTTTTATAACCATTTTAATCTTCCAAAAGATGTGGGGACTGGTGCTCATGACGGGTCGGTATATGCTTTCGAATACGGCGATGCCCTGTTTATGCAAATCAATTCCCAGTACGAAGGGGAGGTCAAGCCGTACAAAGCGGATATTCAGTTCACGAAGCAATTGGAATGGATGCGGAATCAGGTGGCAAAGACCGACAAGAAGTGGAAATTCGTCTCTATGCATAAGGGAGCTTATTCTTCAGGAGATAATGCTTCGGCAGAAAGCGAACGTGTAGAATTTTACCGGAAATATCTGATTCCTGTATTTGATGAGCTGGGTGTGGATATGGTGTTTGAGGGACATGACCATATGTATATGAGATCTTTTCAAATGCTGAACAACGTTCCGATTAAGAATGTCATTACCGATGAGCATGGAAATGTGCTGAATCCCAAAGGGACCGTGTATCTAATGGGGAACTCGGCCGCTTCGAAATTCTATGCTCTTAATCCAGACGCAGACACGTTTTTTGCAGCAAAAAACGATCAGCCCAATAAGAAAATGTTCCTGGATGTTTCCATTACAAGCGACGTGCTGAAAGTTACATCCTACACAGCAGTTAAAGATAAACCTCTTGCCGTCTATGATGCTTACAGTATTAAACGGACGGACGGCAAACCAGGCATAGTCGAAAATCCAAGCGCAGTAAGACAGTCAGCGAACCGTGCAGTTCTTTCGTGGAAAGCGCCAGCAACTAGCTCTGAGCCGGTGCGAGGTTACCGGATTTACGAGAAGAATGATAAAGTCAGCACGAATTGGAGCGTGTATGTGCCGGCGGTCAGCGGTCAGACAAGTTACAGCTATACTTTAAACGGCATAGATTCTGCCAAAGCCTACAATTTCGTTATTAAAGCAGTGGGGACAAGAAGTAATTCACTTCCAGCAGAGGCAGGAATGCAATGAATGGATAGATGTGTGGAATACGGGAGGTAGCGATCGTACTTTTTTTCAAGACCTCAATCTGCTGATCCGTTGTCTCATTTATTTCATTCGGTTATTCATACGTCGTTTGTACTGTGTGTGGACGGGACCGTCTAGAGCTGGTGAGAATTAGTCATCGCAGCCCTGGCATCAGGGCTGCTTTTTTTCTATTTAATATAAAAAGCATTGACAGCGAAGAAGCTGGAACGTAGTATAAGATTTATATGATAATGATAATTGTTATCAATTGAAACCTCTGCATAGAGCAGTGGTTTATTTGCTTTTCCCTCATTATAGGTTAAACCTATTACATCTATAGATATTATATCTTGGAACAATGAAGGACAGGGTGATATATTTATGTCATTCAAGAGCTTCACTTTTAAAGAAACTACTGAGGCTCTTCCAAGGACCGAACTTATGATGAGGTGAAAATGATGAGTAAAAAAACGATGTTTGAGAAAATTTGGGAAAACCACGTGATTCATCAGGAAGAAGGCAAACCAAGCATTTTGTATATCGATCTGCATCTGGTGCATGAAGTAACATCCCCACAGGCGTTTGAAGGTCTGCGTCTGAGTGGTCGTAAAGTTCGTCGCCCTGAGTTGACGTTCGCAACAATGGATCACAACGTTCCAACGAAAGATCGTTTTAACATTACGGATCCAATCTCCAAACAACAAATCGACACACTTTCACAAAACTGCCGTGACTTCGGCGTAAAACTGTATGACCTGGATACCATCGATCAAGGTGTTGTACACGTTATGGGTCCTGAGCTCGGCCTGACTCATCCAGGTAAAACGATTGTATGTGGCGACAGCCACACGTCCACACACGGTGCATTTGGCGCACTCGCATTCGGGATCGGAACGAGTGAAGTAGAGCATGTTATGGCAACCCAATGTTTGCAGCAAGCCAAAGCCAAAACGATGGAAGTTCGTTTTGTCGGCAAACGTAACCCGGGTGTAACGGCGAAGGATATGATTCTCGCAGTCATCGCCAAATACGGTACAGACTTTGCTACTGGATATGTTATTGAATATACAGGTGAATCGATCCGTGAACTGAGCATGGAAGAGCGTATGACCGTCTGCAACATGTCCATCGAAGGTGGAGCAAGAGCGGGCATGATTGCTCCGGATGAAACAACTTTTGAATATCTGCGTGGACGTGAATACGTACCTGCCGATGGCCAATTCGATGAAGCGGTTGCTGCCTGGAAAGAGCTTGTAACCGACGAAGGTGCTGAATTCGACCAGGTGGTTGAAATCGATGTGGAATCATTGATTCCGCAAGTGACTTGGGGTACTAGCCCAGGTATGGGAACCGACATTTCTTCGAAAGTTCCTGTCCCGGCTGAACTGCCAACAGAAAACGAACGTAAAGCAGCTGAAAAAGCACTTGAATATATGGGCTTGGAACCTGGAACACCAATCTCGGAAATTCCGGTTGATTATGTATTTATCGGTTCATGCACGAATGGACGGATTGAAGATTTGCGTGCTGCTGCACAGGTAGCCAAAGGTCACACCGTATCCAGTAATGTTACAGCGATCGTTGTACCAGGCTCGGGACGTGTTAAAATTCAGGCGGAAAAAGAAGGTCTGGATAAAGTGTTCACGGAGGCTGGATTTGAATGGCGTGATGCAGGATGCAGTATGTGTCTGGCAATGAACCCGGACGTATTGAAACCTGGACAACGTTGTGCTTCGACATCCAACCGTAACTTTGAAGGACGTCAGGGACGTGGAGGACGTACTCACCTCGTATCTCCTGCAATGGCGGCTGCAGCAGCGGTTAAGGGACACTTCGTTGACGTACGTGACTGGAATTTCAAAACGGAAGCAGCTATCTAACAACGAACGGATTGAAGGGAGAACGAATGATATGGAAGAATTCAAAACACTGCAAGGCATCGTTGCACCGGTAGACCGGGTCAATGTAGATACAGATGCAATCATTCCAAAACAATTTTTGAAACGGATCGAACGGACCGGATTTGGACAATTTTTGTTCTACGAATGGCGTTTTGACGAAGAGGGTAACAACAATCCTTCTTTTGAAATGAATAAACCTCGCTACGAAGGGGCATCCATTCTGATCTCACGGGCCAACTTTGGTTGTGGATCTTCTCGTGAGCACGCACCATGGGCCATTATGGACTACGGTTTCCGTTGTGTAATTGCACCATCGTATGCGGATATCTTCTATAATAACTGTTTCAAAAACGGGATCTTGCCGATCAAACTTTCCGAAGAGCAGGTTGAAGATCTGTTCCAGCGTACAGCTACACATGAAGGCTATGAGATGAATGTGAATCTGGAAAACAAAACGATTACAGATGCATACGGACTGCATATTGATTTTGATCTGGATGAGCATCGTCGCCAATTCCTGTTGCAAGGATTGGACGATATTGGTCTCACGCTTCAACATGATGAGGAAATAGGGGCTTATGAACAACGCCACGCGGCAAAGCTGTTTGGACAAACGGCCTCAGTCTAATCTTTCATCTGTAATTTGTATTTCAAACCTCCAATCGTGCAGGGAACTTCACCGTTCCTTGGACCGAATTGGAGGTTTTTTGCATTTGGCAATGATGCAATTATGTTTTCGAGTTATAGGATATTCCGACTAAATATGACAACGTTGTAACCGGATGAAGTGACAATATCTGATAAACTGATTAGTAGATTATGGAAGGGTAGATAGAGTCGAGTGTTGCATCACTGCGAATCAGGTCGAAGGTTCAAAAGACAAACAGAATGGTGGTTGATGTATGAAGAAATGGTCGGCAGCAGTCTTTGTTTTTCTGTTCCTCTGTTTATTTCCTGTCATGGCAAATGCCGATTCGTCTCCCTCGATTGTGCTGGACGGTGTGACCATTAACCAGCAGTCGGGAGCTCCAGCCGAGAATACTGGCAAAACCGTGATGGTGCCCATTCGGATCGTCTCTGAAAACCTCGGTTATCAGGTGAAATGGGAGAAAGCCACTCAGACTGTTCGTATTCTCAAAGGTAACAGCAGTATCCAGATGACGGCAGGCGAAGATGCGGCTACCGTGAATGGAAATCGGGTGAGTCTCGATTCTCCGCCTCTAATTAAACAGGGGACTACACTGGTTCCGCTACGTTTTGTCGGTGAAGGCATGGGTCTTCAGGTGGGATGGGACAATGGAACCAAGACAGTAAGCCTATCAAGTATTCCTCCTGTAGCAGGTATCGAAGGTGAAAATGACCCAGTGGAGGCTCCTGAACCAGAAGGTCTGTCTGAGCTTCAAAGTATCAGCTTCGGCGGGGACCGTCTAATCTTGGCGACGAATGGGAAAATCACACCAAAGGTTTCCAGTCTCAGCGGACCTGATCGTATCATCGTAGATCTGCCCGGCACCACATTTGCTAAGGAGTTCATCCAGGGACAGGCTTCCAATCCGGATGGCAGCGGAACTCTTCTGGTTACGGATTCATCGCTGGTTTCCAAGGTGCGATATGCAATGTTCAGCCAAACGCCTTCAACGGTGCGTGTGGTCCTTGATCTGAGTCAGGTGGCGACTGCCAAATGGTCACTGGGCGAGAACAACGTGTTGCTTGTTGACCTTGCGGCGAGTAATGGAGAACCAACAAGTCAGCCTGCTGTGCCAACCAATGATGGCAAAAAGGTTGTCATTATTGATCCAGGACATGGTGGACGACAGTCAGGGGCCGTCAGTGTGACAGGTGCCTATGAGAAGGACTTTAATTTGGCTGTGGGACTCAAAGTTCAGGCACTTCTGCAACAACATACGGAGATTCAGACGGTGATTACAAGGCAGGATGATACGGAATTATCCCTGCAGCAGCGTGTAGATATTGCCCAGCTGAATCAGGCGGATATTTTTGTGTCAATCCATGGAAACAAGTTTACAACTCCTGTTCCTAATGGAATTGAAACATTGTACAGTCGTAAAGATAGTAAGGATTTGGCCGATGTTTTGCATAAGCATGTGTTGCAGATTACAGGATTTAAGGATCGGGGAGTCAAAACGGCAAGTCTGCATGTAACCCGTGAAACGACGATGCCCGCAGTTCTGATTGAACTTGGATTTCTGAGTAATCCAGCTGATGAAGCAATGATGCTGACTGAAGATTATCAGAACAAATGTGCACAGGCCATCGTAGACGGAATTGTAGAATATTTGGGTCTTTAATGTGGGTTGTGCGCAAATATGAAGGTCAGGGTAGTCCGTTGTTTCGAGATGCATAATTGATAATTAAGGAAAAATTCAGACAATAAAATGTAGAAAAAGCTTGATTTGACAACGTTTTTTTTCTGTTATGTTGGAATATATTCGCAACTTTTGAGAGTACGAGGCGTCTAATAGGTGTCTGGTAATGCCTCAGTGGTCAGTCGGAGCTGAAGGTTCACAACATGCGGCAAAAAAATATGAGAATGGTAGGGGTGAAGGATGAAGAAGTTCGGTTTTTTGGTACTGTTATTTGTCTTTGGGCTCGTTTTCCCGGGCTATAGTCATGCAGCAGCAGATACGCACATTATCCTAGATGGGAAAGAAATTGTGCAGCCTACGGATGCCAAAGCGGAAATCATCAATAGCAGCGTGATGGTTCCGATTAGGGTTATTTCGGAGAGCCTGGGATATGGTGTGGACTGGAAACAGGCAACAAGCACCGTGACTATTAGCAAAGACAACACTGCCATGCAGATGATTGTTGGACAGAAGACGGCAACGGTGAACGGCAGTAACGTGAACCTGGATGCCCCGCCACTCGTGAAAAATGGAACCACACTTGTGCCTTTAAGGTTCATTGGTGAGCAAATGGGTCTTAAGGTGGGTTGGAACAATACAACGAAGACGGTAACATTAGTTACCCAGAATTCAGGTTCCGGAAACGGGACAACCACTCCTCCGAACTCTGGTAATGATGGTGGAGGATCGGATCAGGATGGTCTTGTACTGGTGAACGGCATCAGCTTCAGTGACAACCGCTTTTTGATTGCAACAAGTGGAAATACGAAGCCGAACGTCTTCACGATGACAGGACCGGATCGAATCGTTATAGACTTGCCAAATACCGCATTCGCTGACTCTTTTAGTGAAGGACAAGCTTTGGACAGCAACCAGAATGGACAGCTTGTCGTGAGTGGATATCCGGATGTGTCGAAGATTCGTTATTCCTTGTACAGCAATAGTCCTTCTACTCTTCGTTTTGTCATTGATCTGAGCAATGCCAAAGGTTATGACGTGCAAAGTGACTCCGGTCTGGTTATGATTGATCTGAACAAAGAAGGCACTACAACACCGCAACCTCCTGTTGGAAACAACGGCAAAAAAGTTGTTGTTGTAGACGCTGGACATGGTAATCAGGACCCGGGAGCCATCGGTGTAACCGGCAAGAAGGAAAAAGACTTCAATCTGGCAATGGCTCTGAAAGTGGAAGCATTGCTGAAAAAAGAATCTAACATTGACGTTGTGCTGACGCGCAGCGATGATACATTTTTGGCTTTGAGTGAACGAGTAAAGATCGCAGAAAAATTGAAGGCGGATATCTTTATTTCGATTCATGCGAACAGTGGGTCTGCAGCGGCAAACGGTGTGGAGACGTATTACACCCGTTCGAATAGCAAGGCATTGGCTACGGTGATGCACAAGTATCTCTTGCAATCATCTGGTCTGAAGGACCGCGGAGTAAAAACGGCAAGTCTCCACGTAACCCGTGAAACAACGATGCCGGCTGTTTTGCTGGAAGCCGGTTTCCTGAGCAACAAGAGCGATGAAGCCGCATTGTTCACTGAAAGTTTCCAGAACAGTGTAGCCAAAGGGATTGTTGCAGGGATCAAGGAGTATCTGGGAATTAAATAAGGGTTCAACCCTTATGATCAGGAGGCGGAGTTAGAATGAACAAAAAATTATGGATTGCAGCGCTGCTGGTAACGGTTATGACAGTTGCTGCTGGATGTGGAAGCAAGCCAACAGCTGCTCCAGCTCCAAATCAGACTCAAGGTGCGGGAACAGAGAATAATGCGCCTGAGGATCAGAATGAGACGGATATTACTGAACCTGTAACTGTGGATCCGGAGGATACAACAACAACGACACCGGATAACACTGAAGGCACTACGGAGGGTACAACGACTCCATCGAGTGGAAATACTTCAGAGAAACCTGGAACTTCCGAAAGTAATGAGAAGAAGACCATTGAAGTGTACTACACAGATCTAGAAGAGTTGGAATTGCACAAAGCATCGGCAGATATTTCTTACGCTTCGGATGAAGCCAAGTACAAGGCTGCGTTTGCGGCGCTACAACAAAGCAAGGACGACAAACTCGTTCCGCTTTGGGCGAAAGAAATTGAATTGAAATCTGTTCAGTTTAAAGATGGCGCGCTTACCCTGGATATTCACATGCCGGATACAGCACGTCTTGGTGCAGGTGGCGAAGTGTTTGCCATTGATGCTTTGAAGCAAACATTCTTCCAGTTTGATGAAGTCAAATCACTTGATTTGCTGGTAGATGGCCAGCAATCCGAGAGTTTGATGGGCCATGTGGATCTTGAGCATCCAATGACACGATCCGAATAGGTTGTACAGCATGTTGTTTTACCGTGAATCTGCGGAATATCGGCCGTTTTACATGAGAGAGGGGAATCACAGGTGACTTTTAAATATAACAATCCATCACACTCTAAAAAAGTAGTTTCAGCCGTGCTTGCAGGCATGATGGCCCTTAGCGCTGGCGGAGCTGCCATGGCAGCAGAATCAACAGATACGGGGCAAGGCCAGACTGCAACTGTAAGCAATACAGCTGCACCAACCGGTTTGTTCAGTGATATCAAGGTCGGATATTGGGCTGAGAAACATGTGTACAAACTGGCCTATCAAGGCATTCTTCTCGGTAACAACGGCCTGTTCCGTCCAGGAGACGCGGTAACACAGCAGGAAGCTGTGACGATGGCGATCCGTTTTATGAACAAGGAGAACCAGTTGAACGACAGCACGGCTACGGCATTACCGACAAATATGGAAGTGGGAAACTATTTCAAGCCATATGTCGCTTTGGCGCTTCAACTGGGACTGATAGATAAAACCGAAGAATCTACTGTGGATGTATCCAAAACATCCTGGGGGCAGAAGCAGGCATCACGTGAATGGATTACAAAATTGCTGATCCGTTCGTTGAACAAAGATGCTGAAGCGAAGGCACAAAACAATCAATCTACCGGATTTGCAGATAATGATAGCATTTCCGAAAGTGGCAAAGGGTACATCAATCTGGCTGTAAGTTTGGATCTGGCCAAAGGTGTAGAAGGCAACAAGTTTAACCCAACGGGCTCTGTAACTCGTGCCCAACTTGCTACATTCTTTAGCCGCGGCGAAACGTTAACGGATACGAAGTATGCGAACACATCCACAGGTTATGTAACAGGATTAAAAGATGGGCAGATTACGCTGGTTGTGGACGGAAAAGCTGTTAACTTCGCAGTGAACAGCAGTACGCCTTACTTTACAAAAGACAGTGAATCCCGTGCATCGTCTGCGGATGTGAAGCTGTATACAAAAGTTCAGATTGTAGGTACTACCGGTACGGCTTCCTATGTCGAAGTGGTCGATGCTACGCCGCAGGTAGAAAGCGTTGAAGGTACGTTTGCTCGTTCATTATCAGGTAATAAAATTGGCTTGTTTGTAGGCGAGAATTATGAAACGTACGGCTATGATGAGGCAACAGCATTTATGGATCAAAATGGAAATGCAATCAAACTGTCTGATATTACAGCAGACAGCACCATTGAAGTACAACGTGAGACGTTCTCGGCTGACAAAAAGACAGTTGTTGTTCGTGTGAAGTCCGGAATTGTCAACAAAAGTGATAGTGGTGTCGTTGCTGAAGTCACGACTTCTGCCAAAACGATTAAGCTTACCAATGCAGCGGGAACTACAGAGCAATACACGTATAACGATAATCTGATCATTCGATATCAAGACCGAATCCTTTCCTTGGCTGAGCTCAAAGCGGGAAGTGCAGTGAAGTATACGGTGAAAGACAGCATCCTGCAAACAATTGAATTGTCGCAAGGTGTAGAGCAGTCTTTACGCGGTACACTGGTGGAGATCGGTGGAAACCAATCGACACTGACGTTTAAACGTGAAGGTGGATCGCTGGAAGCGAAGCTGCTTGCAGAAAAACCGGAAGTAGTTATTAACGGAATCCAGGATGCTACGCTGAATGATCTGATTACAGACGCAACTAATGGAGATCAGGTTGAACTTACGCTAAACTCTGAAGACCGTGTGACGCGCATTCAAGTGATCGGACGTCAGATGGAGCCAATGAACGGAGTTTCCGTTGTATCCTACAACAGTAAAACAAAAGTTTTGACGGTTCTGGACAGCAATAAAAAACCGTTTGTATTCACGCTGGATGACAAAACGAAGCTGGACTACAACACATCGAAGCCTACACTTGCTGGATTGGAATCTTTGTTGAATGATGGTCGCAAATTGGATCTGACTTATGTGGGAACTCGTGCGTTATCCGTTAAAGTGATCTATAAATACGAAGGCACAATCAGCAGTATTGATACTGCGGGTAGAAAAATCAGTTTGTTGTCTGGAAACCAGACGATCACGGTGCCGTACTCTACGGTTCCAACAATAGAGATTTACAACAAATCTGGAGCAAGTCTGAGTGACCTGAAGATCGGTGATAGTGTCACAGTTACGCTGGGTTCGAATCAGGACTATGTACAGAAAGTGGCTTTGAACACCGTGGCTCAATTTGAAGTAGTTTCTGTAGAGACGAATGGTCGTGTTCGTGTGAAATCGGATTCGCTGACAAGTCAGTTCTATGTCGATCAAGCGGTTTTGACAGGAGAAAGTGGTCAGACCATTACGGCGTCACAATTGACAGCGGGCAACCTGATTAACGTTACATTTGAAGGAACTACGCCTAAAGCGGTTCAAGTCGTTAAACGTACGCTTGCGGAGGTTACATCTGTTGATGCTTCGTCAGTTACACTGAAACTGTTCAATGGTCAAAGTGAGACGGTTCCTGTTAGTGGTTCTGTAAAAGTGGTCAAATCGGGATCTACGTTAACCACACTTGGCAGTCTTACTGTAGGTGACCGTGTTGAGATGACAAAGGATACGGATAATTCCACCCGTTTCAGAGTGTTGACGGTCATGAGCAAACAGTTCTGGTCTTATGATGGAGTCGGTAACCAAATTTTGGTTAAACGTGAGTCCACATCTGACACGAATTATCGTTTTGCACTGGGTACAGGCGCATTTGTTCACCAGGGTGACAACACTTTAAGCGTGCAATCTCTCAAAGATAATGATAATATTGTATTGTATCTCCTAAACAACGTTGTACTGGAGATCCAAAAACAGTAATCGTTTCTTTTCGAGGATCAAAAGAATGACCGTCTTGATGCGGGATCTTTCCCGTATCAGGACGTTTTTTTTGCAAGATTTTTGGGGTCCCCGCAAAGTACTCGAAAGAAGCTTCGAAGTAAGGCTCCACCTCGTGGAGTCATTTTGTGGGAGGTAGCTCTTCATGAATGCAGCCACTGTTAGGCATATACTCGAAACAATGGAAGCGATGTTTCCTGATGCACATTGCGAATTAAATCACAGCAATGCGTTTGAATTGACTGTAGCCGTCCTATTGTCTGCCCAGTGCACCGACGAAACGGTAAACAAGGTAACCGCAGACTTGTTCAAAAAGTACACCAGTCCTGCCGATTATCTGTCTGTTCCTCTCGAAGAACTGGAACAGGATATCCGGCGTATCGGTTTGTACCGAAACAAGGCCAAGCATATTCAGAACATGTGCCGAATTTTAATAGAGCAGTATGGCGGTGATGTACCGCAGGAACATGATCAGCTTGTGACGCTCCCTGGTGTCGGGCGGAAAACTGCAAATGTCGTTGTATCCAATGCATTTGGAGTCCCGGCAATTGCGGTGGATACGCATGTTGAACGTGTATCCAAAAGGCTGGCACTAGCAGGTTGGGATGACTCCGTACTTGAAGTCGAGAAAAAACTGATGAAGCGCGTACCCCGGGATGAGTGGACTTTAACTCATCATCGGTTCATATTTTTTGGACGCTACCATTGCAAGGCACAAAACCCTCAATGTCATGTCTGTCCATTGCTGGACATATGCAGAGAAGGTAAAAAGCGTATGAAAACGTCCCAAATCAGGAAAGATAAGGAACGTGCCACAACCCCAAAACGAAAAATAAATTAATGAGTAGAAGAGGATGAGTAATCATGAAATGCATTTCCGTGTACACTGACAATTTTGAGGCCTTCTCCGATATTTTCGAACAAATCGTTGAACAGGAAATGGCTGAAAACGAAGAAAAAGAAGTAGAAGGCATCACTGTAAGCCATTCTGGCGATGTGCCTGAACATTATTTGGAGCGTATGTCCACGAAACCAGAAGTGGTTGTCATGAGAGACAAAGGTCGTGACATTACGATTCTGCAGCATGGACAAGTATTTGAAATTTTGCTGCCTTCGATGGAGAACGCTGTTTCTTAAGAGATTTGGAATAATAAGATATGCTGCTTCTATGTCACTGGGTTATCCTTTTGAAGGTGATCCCATTGGGCATGGACGCAGCATGCTTCTTATGGAATACAATCGTTTCACAGATAAAACCGACAGGATCGGTTTTATTTTTTTATGTGGAGAATTGCGATGTGCAATTTTCTTTGTCAGCCATCTTGCCTTCAAACCGTTCAATTTCAAACTTGATAATGGTAAAATAAATGAATTATAAGATAAAGACATCGGACCAGATGTCAAATTAGAGGAGCCAGGGGGAAGGCCAGTCATGTCCAGAACAGATTACCCAGTAGAGATGGCCAAACCTCTGCTTCCACTGCGAGAAGCGATGGAGCAGACAGGGGACCATACAGCTGTACAGGCTTTAACGGATTTGATCAGTAAGGCGGAAATGAAACAGTTAACGATTGCGTTTTGTGGACACTTCTCGGCAGGCAAATCGAGTCTAATTAATAGTTTATGTGGCAAGCGGGTTTTGCCTTCGAGTCCTGTACCTACAAGTGCGAATGTTGTATCCATCCGTAACGGTGAGCCGAGAGCACTTATTTATACGTCATCGAACGTAAGCGCTGACAATTCAGCGGGAGTACTTGAGGTTTCGCCAGAACAATTGGAAGAGTATTGCAAGAATGGTGGGGCATACACCTCCATTGAAGTATGGGACGACATTCCCCTACTGAAAGATGATGCGGTATTACTTGATACACCAGGCGTGGATTCGACCGATCAGGGGCACAGCCTAGCAACACATTCAGCACTTCATCTTGCCGATGTGGTGTTCTATGTGATGGATTATAACCATGTGCAATCGGAAAGCAACCTTTCTTTTGCCAAAAGTTTATCCGATTGGGGCAAACCGTTGTTTCTAATCGTAAACCAGATTGATAAACATCGGGAACGGGAGCTTTCGTTTGACCAATATGTTGAAGGTGTAGAAGCTATTTTTGCAGCCTGGGAAGTCCGGTATGATGGTCTGCTGTTTACTTCGCTTCGGGACAAGGAGCATCGTTACAGCCAGTGGAAGCAGCTTCCTCAAATGATTGAACATATGATGAATGAGAAGGAAGGGTTAATCAAGCACAGCCTTGCAAGCTCTGCGAGCCATGTGACTGAGCAGCACCTGACTAGACGTGCGGAAGAACGCGAAGAGGAAGAGACAGCGCTCCTGGAGGAAGTAGGGGGCAAGGAAGGTATTGAACATCTGGAACGGGAGTTGGGTCTCCTGGATCAAAAGGAAGCAGAACTTCGTTCCAAACCATCACGGGAACGGGAGAAGTTTCGGGCGGAGTTGGAACCCCTTCTGGCAAATGCGAACCTAACCCCTGCCGATATTCGTACCTCTGCGGCAGCTTATTTGGAGAGCCGTAAACCCGGTTTCCGGGTAGGCTTATTGTTCTCTGGTGGTAAAACCGAGCAGGAGAAACTGCGTCGTGCCGCTGAGCTTGTGAGACTTCTGCATGATCAGGTCTCGGGACAAGTAGAAGTGCATATCCGTACCATGCTTAGACAGTTGGGCGAAGCCCATCAGCTGTGGGGTGCTGAGTGGGAGCAGGCGCTGAACGCGGAGCTGCCTACAGTAGATGAAGCACTGCTGGAGATGAAACGGAGCGCCAGCGCAGAAGTATCTCCCGAGTATGTGCTTCAATTCAGCAAAGATATACGGGGCGAGATTGAGGCCCGTTACCGCAGGTCGGCCATGATGCTGGCCGACCGCTTGCTTGAAGCGCTGGGCGCGCAAGGCGAAGCCACGCTCCAGGCGCTGGACGCCAGCCGCACAGCGCTGCTGGCGCAATCCGCGTCGGCGACGCGCTACACGGCGCTACAGCGCGCCGCCGACGCCGAGGCAGCAGGGCTGCGCAGCCTGCTGCCGCCTGCGGGCCCCCTCACCTCCGGGCTATTGCCGGAGGTGCAGGGCCCGCCCGTGCCCGCGCACGAGCCGGGTGAAGCACCCGGCCCGCACACGGGCACGGCAGAGTCTGTGGCTGCGCAGCCACAGACTCCAGGGGCACCGCCGCCGCGCAAAGCGGCGGTGCACGGGCAGTCGGCGGCTGGCGCACAGCGCCGCCGGCGCCTGGACGCAGCGGCGGCACGGCTGGAAGCCGCCGCTGCGCTGGTAGAGCCGTACCCCGCCATGGGGTCGGCGGTACGGGATCTGCGTGCACGCGCGGCTTCGCTTGCGGGCGGCACGTTTACGCTGGCGCTGTTCGGAGCGTTCAGCGCCGGTAAGTCCTCCTTCGCCAACGCGCTGCTGGGCGAAGCCGTGTTACCGGTCTCGCCGCATCCAACGACAGCGGCAATTAACCGGATCATGGCTCCGACCGGTGGCGCGGAGCATGGAACTGCCCGGGTCCGGATGAAGTCCCCGGACGCCTTCCAGGAGGATCTTGCGTATTCCTTCCGTTTGCTTGGACTGGGCGAGCCTGGGGCAGACTGGCAAAAACGCGTCAAAGCCCTTTCACCACAGGATGTGCATCCAGCGGGGCGCCCGCATTACAGCTTTTTGCAGGCAGCCGCAGCAGGCTGGGAGGATACCGCAGCTCAACTCGGCCAGGATGTGCTGGTGGATCTGAACGGATATCGTAACTTTGTCGCCAATGAGAAGAAGTCTTGCTTTGTCGACAGTATTGACCTGTACTACAGTTGTGATGTGACAGAACAAGGCATTGTCCTTGTAGATACGCCAGGGGCTGACTCTGTGAATGCCCGTCATACGGGCGTCACATTCAATTATATGAAGAATGCGGATGCACTCATTTTCGTAACGTACTACAATCATGCCTTCTCTCAAGGAGACCGACAGTTCCTGAATCAATTGGGACGCGTCAAAGACAGCTCGGCGATGGATCAGATGTTCTTTGTGGTTAATGCAAGTGATTTGTCTTCCTCTGAAGAGGAGTTGGAGCAGGTTCTTGACCATGTGAGTACTCAGCTGCGCAGTAATGGCATTCGGGCACCACGCCTATTTCCTGTATCCAGCATGCTGGCAATGGAAGGCAAGACGGGCAACGATGCGACATTGCTGGAGCAATCCGGCTTCATTCAGTTCGAGGAAGAATTTAACCGATTTGCAGGAAGTGAGCTTGCGGACCTTGCGGTTGGTGGAGCTTCTGAAGAGATCGCACGGGTGATAAAACGTCTGAAGACACGTGCCGAGGATGCGACTCAGGGGGAAGAGGTTCTACAGCGACGTCGGGATGAGCTGGGCTCAATCCAGGAACAGTCGCTTCAGAGGGTACATTTGCTTGCGGAACGGTCCATGAAGGCAGAACTGGCTCAGGAAACGTCTGAACTTCTGTTCCATGTGCGGCAGCGCCTGGGTTATCGTTTTGGTCTGTTCATGGCAGAAGCGTTCCATCCATCCGTTCTTCGTGAGGATCGCGGGAATCTGAAAGCAGCCTTTGCAGCCTGCGGTCGCGAACTGCTGCGCATGATTGCCATCGAACTGGAGCAGGAACTGCTTGCCACTACACTCCGACTCGAACAGGCGGGTCAGACTTGGCTGCACAAACAAGTGACCGAATGTGTAGATGAATTGAAACGATTATCCGGAGGAATGGATCTGTCGTTGCCGCTGAACGAACGCTGGAGTACACCTGTCCTGGACGAGGTGCGTTTGGAAGAACCTTCGGGTTGGAAAACATATCTGAGTTATTTCCGTAATCCAAAACAGTTCTTCGAAGGAGATGGACGACAGCGGCTGCAGGAGGCACTTGACCCAGTTATTAAACAGATGGTGATCGATGTTCTGCCTGCTGCGGAAAATAAGCTGGTCCAATTCTATGACAACCAGCTTGGGCAGTCTTTGCAGCATCAATCCCGTCAATTGGAAGAGAGACTTGAGGAGGCCGTGAGTGCCCTCCATGAGACTCTGACCAGTGGAATTCCTGCAGAAGAATGGGAGAGTCTGTCTGTACAACTGGGGCAGATTGAATGTGAATAAAAGGTATTCAAATCCATGTCTGTATGTAAACGGTTGAAAAGCGAAATGAGATATACAGCGATATGTTGAAATGTTGTCGTTGTACCAAAAAAGGCCCCTGCCTCTAAAGGTATACAGGGAGCCTTTTTTGGTACGAACAACCTGAAAGGAAGAGAATATTCAAACATTTGATTGATAGGAGGGTATCTACCTCCCTTAATGACGCATTAAGGTGAAAGTAGCCTGAATATGGTCGCTTATTCGCTTTGCCGCGAAGGGGGGACGGTGATAAACTTCATAAATGTTCATACTGATTTTGAACGATATAAGAGGAGGAGAGACATGGATGTTCTCAGGCAATTGCAGATCTTTTTCTGGGAGAAGCGCTCGTATTTATTTTTATCGATCTTATGCCTCGCCATAGCGACCGCGCTTGGACTGGTGTATCCGAACATGCTAAGGATACTGATTGATGACGTCATCACTCCGCGCAATTTTGAAGACGTTCCCAAACTTGCTTTAACGGTATTAGGTGTCGTTATTTTGAAAGCGGGAATGCAATTTTTACACGGTCTTTTTGGAGGGCGTCTCGGAAACTTCTTGGCGTACCGACTTCGTAACGCTTGTTACGAAAAGCTTCAATTTTTATCCTTCCGGTATTACGACACGGCCAAAACGGGAGACTTGATGTCCCGCCTCACGGGAGATCTCGAAGCGATCCGTAACTTTATCGGATTTGGCTTCGCTCAAATTCTCAACATGGTTCTGATGGTCGTATTCGGCGCAATCATGATGATGACCATGAGTTGGAAGCTTACCTTGCTAACGCTCATATGTATTCCTCTGCTTGCCTTCGTTGCGCTGAGATTCGAATCCCGAATTCACCCTGCATTCCAAGAAATGCGGCTGGCACTCAGCTCTTTGACGACAGCAGTACAGGAGAATATTACAGGTGTGCGTACTGTAAAGTCATTTGCACGTGAGCCTCACGAAGTGGAGAAGTTTGCCGTCCGTAACGAGCGTTACAAAACGAACCAGATTCATGCAGCAACATTATGGAGTCAATACTTTCCGATCATGGAGATTCTCGCTTCGGTCAGCGTAGTTCTTCTGCTCCTCATTGGCGGAAACATGGTTATTCAGAAAACGTTAACACTCGGTGAACTCGTTGCCTTTTTCAGTTTGATCTGGTACATAATCGGTCCAATGTGGAACCTTGGCTTCCATATCAATAACTATACGCAATCCAAAGCATCGGGTGAACGGGTGTTGGAACTTTTGAATACGCCGGTAGATGTACAAGAGACAGAAGATCCGGTCATTGTAGAGGCTGATCAAGTCAAAGGGCATGTGGCCTTTGAATCCGTTACCTTTGCTTACGGCAATAAAATGCCGGCAGTGACCGATATTAACTTTGATGCGCCACCAGGCTCCGTCATTGGCTTCCTGGGAGGAACAGGCTCGGGTAAATCAACTATTATTCAGCTCCTGATGCGTGCATACAACGTGAACTCGGGCACCATCAAGCTGGACGGCAAGAATATTAAGGACATTGGAATTCGCAGCCTGCGGAGTCAGATTGCTTCTGTGTTCCAGGAAACGTTCCTGTTCTCTTCCAGCATTCGCAACAACATTTCATATGGACTCAAAAATGTAACCATGGATGAGATTATCCGTGCAGCCAAACTGGCCAAAGCACATGAGTTCATCATGGAATTCCCTGAAGGATACGATACGGTCGTCGGGGAGCGGGGAATGGGCTTGTCGGGAGGGCAAAAACAGCGGATTGCAATTGCTAGAGCTCTGCTGAAAAACCCGAAAATTCTCGTTCTGGATGATGCAACCAGTGCAGTCGACATGGAGACCGAACATGAAATTCAATCCGGATTCCAGGAAGTCATGCGTGGAAGAACGACGTTTATCATTGCGCATCGGATCTCTTCCCTGCGTCACGCAGATGAGATTCTGGTACTGGATGAAGGACGTGTCGTTCAACGTGGCACACACAAACGTCTCATTGAAGAGCCTGGACCTTACCGGGACGTATATGAGATTCAATACGCAGATTATATTGCCCGCGGTAAGCGGGAGGCTGGGGAGCAGGTGAATTCATGAGTGCCGAAACGGTAGCCGATAGGCGCGAGGTCAAAGAGACCTCTGATAAGAAAATGAATGAACGTTTTGTATATCAGGACGACGAAATAATTGAAAAACCGTTTAACTGGCGTGAGTTCGGACGTTTGTTCGCTTACATGAAACCTTATGCAAGACAACTCTTGCCACTCATTATTCTAATGATGATTTTGGGTACCATTACGAAATTGTCCGTTCCATTTTTGATCAGTTTGGCGATTGATAAAGCAATTGCACCTGCAACGGGTTTGCCAAGCTTGACGATGCTTTATATTATTGCTGGTTCTGTACTTGTGTTGTATCTGATTCAATGGGCGGCTAATACGTACCGAATCAAATTGACGAACATTATCGGGCAACGGGTCATTTACGATCTTCGCTCGGATTTGTTCAAACACATCCAGAAGCTGTCCTTTAACTTCTTTGACAAAAGACCTGCGGGCTCGGTATTGGTGCGTGTCACCAATGATATCAACTCCCTGCAGGATCTGTTCACCAACGGTGCGGTCAATGTCATGATTGACTGTGTGCAGTTGTTGGGGATTATCGTCATTTTGCTGCTGATCAACTGGAAACTGGGCCTCGCGGTCATTATTACGGTTCCGCTCATGTTTATTATTTCGACCAAACTGCGTGTGCTGATCCGCCGTGCCTGGCAGGATGTACGTATGAAGAACTCACGCATCAACTCCCATTTGAATGAATCCATTCAGGGGATTCGTGTGACTCAGGCCTATACGCAGGAAAAAGAAAACATGAAGTATTTTGACAACATGAATCTGTCGAGCAAAAAATCATGGGATAGAGCATCGGCCATGAACCAAGGCTTTGGTCCTCTGATTGAAATTACGGGCGGCTTCGGTACGTTAATCCTGTTCTGGTTTGGTGCTTATCTGATTCAAGAAGGGCAGCTGACAATCGGATTGCTCGTAGCTTTTGCCAACTATGTCGGCAACTTCTGGGACCCGATTAACCGTCTGGGACAGATGTACAATCAGTTGCTCGTTGCTATGGCTTCCTCCGAACGGATTTTTGAGTTTATGGATGAGGAGCCAAGTATTGCGGATAAACCTGGAGCCAAGCCGCTTGCTTCTATTAAAGGAGATATTGTATTCGACAATGTGGTGTTTGAATATGAGAAGGGCAGACAGGCGCTGAAGGGAATCAGTTTCGCTGCAGATGCCGGACAATCGATTGCACTTGTAGGTCATACGGGTTCAGGTAAAAGTACCATTATCAATCTCATCAGCCGATTCTATGACATATCAGGCGGACGTCTCACCATTGATGGTCAGGATGTAAGGGATGTAACGGTTGAAAGTCTGCGCAGCCAGATCAGTATTGTGTTGCAGGACACGTTTATCTTCTCTGGCACCATTCGGGATAATATTCGTTTTGGACGGCTTGATGCAACCAATGAAGAAGTGGAAGAAGCTGCGAAGGCAGTTAATGCCCATGAATTTATTATGAAGCTGCCGGGTGGATACGATACGGAAGTCGAAGAACGCGGGAATGTATTATCGATGGGACAGCGGCAATTGTTATCCTTTGCCCGTGCCTTGCTGGCTGACCCTCGAATCTTGATTTTGGATGAAGCAACTGCCAGCATCGACACCGAAACAGAGCTCAAAATTCAGGAGGCTTTGAAAGTGTTGCTGAAAGGAAGAACTTCCTTTATGGTGGCCCACCGTCTCTCCACGATCCGAAATGCGGATAACATTATCGTGCTGGATCATGGTGAAATCAAGGAAGAAGGAAACCATGAGCAACTTATCCAGAAACAAGGAGTTTATAATGGGTTAATAGAAGCTCAATACAGATTTTTGTAAAAATTGATCGAAAAAACACAAAAAATCTTGTAAAATTCACAAGAAAAATAGGGAGCACTCTTGCATTCTTTAACCAAAACCCCGAAAATAGAGAGATAGATATAGAAGATTTCTCTTTGGGAGGATTGGAAAGAACATGTGGGGTGCTCCATTTTCGGCTCAAGCCAAAAAAATGCTGCTATTGGGCAGCGGAGAATTGGGAAAAGAGGTCGTTATTGAGGCTCAACGACTGGGAGTAGAGACGATCGCTGTTGATCGTTACGAAAACGCACCTGCCATGCAGGTTGCACATCGGTCTTACTGCATCGACATGTTAAATGCCGAAGCTCTGAAACAATTGATCCGAAAGGAACAACCTCATTACATCGTACCTGAGATTGAAGCAATCGCAACAGAAGCTTTACTCGAGCTTGAGGAAGAAGGATTTTGTGTCGTTCCTACGGCCCGGGCTGCCCGTTTAACGATGGATCGCGAAGGCATCCGCCGTCTGGCAGCCGAACAATTGAACCTTCCGACAGCGGCCTATCTTTTTGCGGACAACCTGGAACAACTTCAGGAAGCTGTTCGTGAATTGGGTACACCATGCGTCATCAAACCACTAATGAGTTCTTCCGGTAAAGGGCAGAGTGTATGCCGTACATCGGATGACGTAGAGGATTGCTGGAACATTGCTCTTTCGGGAGCACGTGGCAAATCCGTACGTGTCATTGTGGAAAGCTTTGTGAAGTTTGACAGCGAAATTACGCTGCTCACTGTTAGATCTGTCTCAGGGACTGTATTTTGTCCTCCGATCGGTCATATTCAGAAAGATGGGGATTATGTCGAATCGTGGCAGCCTCATGCGATGACACCAGAGCAATGGGAACAAGCTTGTCATATTGCCAAGTTGGTTACGGATGAACTCGGTGGTTATGGACTGTTCGGGGTCGAATTATTCCTGACATCAGATGGAGTTGTGTTCAGCGAGGTATCGCCTCGTCCGCATGATACAGGCATGGTTACTATGGTAACGCAAGATAGTTCCGAGTTTGCGCTGCATGTGCGTGCAATTCTTGGTTTTCCGGTCACAGGTGTACATTTACTGACACCGGGAGCTTCAGCAACGCTGAAGGCTAATGATGAAACATCTGACTTTACTGTAGGCGGGATTGAAGAAGCACTGGCGCTTCCTCGTACTCAGGTTCGTGTATTTGGCAAACCTGAGACCAAAGTGGGACGCCGAATGGCCGTAGCATTAAGTGCCGGCCAAGATGTGGAAGAAGCTCGTAAAACAGCGGTACAAGCCGCTAATATGCTGAAAGTGGAGGTAAATCATGTCCAATAATGTTGAGGCCCCTGTACTGATGATCCGAGAGTGTGAACTGCGAGATGCTGAAGCGGTAACGGGACTGATGCGAGAGGTCAGCTATCCCACAACAGCCAATGTCATGAAAGAGCGCATTGAATGTTTGGAAAGCAATCCAAACGCATGCATGCTTGTTGCCGAAGTGGATGAACAGATTATTGGTGTGATTGGCTTGCAATGTGTGCAAAGTCATGCCTATCCGGAACCTGCCGCACAAATTACGTCCTTGATTGTAGGGCAAGAGCATCGTGGGGGCGGAATTGGCCGTCGTCTGATGGCTCGTGCCGAGGATTGGGGCAGACAGCAAGGTGGGAAACAATTGTTTGTCACCGGAGCGAACCGTGAAGTGACTTCAACAACCTATTCTTTCTACGAGCATATTGGTTTCCAGAAGAGAGGCTATCGTTTCAGTAAAGTCCTTCTATAGAAAAAGAGTTTTATTATATCGCGATCTTCACGTTTTTGGTGTGGTGAATGATAAATAGAAGATAAGTGGCATTCGGCAAGCATTTCTTGTCCGGATGCCATTTTTTTATGCCGTATTTTAAGCTTTATGGTTGGGGTTTTAGTTGATATACCAGTGTTTTAAGAGCAAGTTGCAGGATATGGTGCAATGTACTATAAACCGTCCACGCCCCTTTGAAACAGGGTTAAAAATGACAAAAAAGTTACTTTTCCATAATTTATGGGTTCACAATCTACTATTCAATTGATATACTCCTAGAGTATTAATTACAAAGTTGTCATAACTAATATTTCTAAGGAGATGAATGAATTTGAAGAAGAAATGGATGAAAACCGTGGTAACCAGCAGTCTGACAGCCGTACTCGCCGTAGGGGTTATGCTCCCTGCTTCCGCTTCTGCTGCAGATGCATCATATAAAACAACTACTAAAACTACAACGTTTAAGATTACGAGTGCGGATAGCTTAAAAGCGTACATTGAACAATGGCTGAAAGATAATGGTTACACTGTATCAACTGGCGAGGGGCAAACAACAGTAGAGAAGCCTGTAACACAACCTGATCAAACAACTAAACCTGATCAAACTACCAAACCTGCTCAACCGACAACACCTGCAAAACCCGTAACACCTGCAAAACCAACTCAAGAAGAGAAACCGGCAACTACACCAGCCAAAGATCCTTCAAATAGTGGAACTGGAACTGGAACGACTACGGGCAATACAGGCAATTCAAGCAACAGTGGTAGCGAGAGCACACAATCGGATTTTGCAGCTCAAGTAGTAAAACTTGTGAACGCTGAACGTGCCAAAGCTGGCCTGAGCGCATTGGCTTCCGACGCTCTTTTGGACAAAGTGGCTGTAGCCAAAGTTAAAGACATGAGCAACAACAATTATTTTGATCACCAATCACCGACTTATGGTTCTCCGTTTGACATGATGAAACAATTCGGAGTAACTTACAGCTATGCTGGCGAGAATATCGCAAAAGGGCAAAAAACACCTCAAGAGGTTGTTACAGCTTGGATGAATAGCGAAGGCCACCGTGCGAATATCCTAAGTAAAAACTTTACGAAAATTGGTGTTGGATTCTACAACGGATATTGGGCTCAAGAATTTATCGGTAACTAATTCATTTTATTGAAGAATATTTTGATTTTAGTTCAAAAAAAGGTTATGTCATCACAGCTCGAAGCTGTGCATGACATAGCTTTTTTTTGTAAAAGCATATTTGAAACTGAATTCTGCTTAATACAGCGGCAAAATTTGCAAATTAACGACAGAACATTTATGTTATTTAGAAAAAGCGTCATCTTAATGTAAAATCATTTTAAATTTTAAGCACCCGGCCAGGTGTACATGAGCGGAGATGTGATGAATGAAAAAAAGAAATCTTGATTCAGCGCCATGGATCTGGAGAACCATCAGTACAGTGTCCATATTAACAACATTGCTGCTGTTATTTGGATTTGGATACGCCATTAAAGACGTCATTTTTCCTGAGGGAGATGCCCAATTAGGTACAGGACAGCAGACAACGACACCTGCAAAGGATAGCGGGCAATCAACACCTGTGGTGAAAGATGGCAAAATTCGAATGGCTGTAATCGGTGATTCCCTGGCAAGAGGTACTGGGGATGATGAGGGGCTTGGTTTTGTAAGGCGGGCAGGTAATTTGCTTAAAGATCAGGGATATGATGTGCAAGTGCTTAACAATATGGGTGTGAACGGTTTGAGAACAGACGCATTGTTGAGCAAGCTAGATGAACAAGGCGTACGTTATGTCTTACAACAGTCCAACTTTATTCTGTTGTCGATCGGAGCCAATGATCTGTTCCAGGGTGGACAGGTTTTACAGGGAGAAGACGCGCCCACGGCAGAGACACTTGCTGCGGCATTACCGGAGACGTCGAAGCGTTTGCAGGAGATCTTGAAGAAAGTGAAAGAAATTAACCCTGATGCACAGATTGCCTACATAGGGCTATACAATCCGTTTGGGGATGTGAAAGAACTCAAAGAGCCAGGAAATGCGGTTGTAGCTGCATGGAACGATGCTGCAATGAAGGTTCTGAACAATGAGGACAAGATGACACTTGTACCTACATTTGATCTGTTTGAAAATCATCTGGGACAATATCTGTCGTCAGATCATTTTCATCCCAATGGAGAAGGCTACGAGCAAATTGCGGTTCGGATTGCACAGGAATATCAGGCAGAGACTCCAGCAGAAGGGAGCGGAAAATAAATGGCACAAGAACAGACTGATTCCGTATTGTCCGTGCAGCATCTGAAGAAAAAGATTGGACGCAAATGGATCATTAAGGATGTTACTTTTGACGTTAAACCAGGCGAAATTTTCGGTTTCCTGGGACCCAATGGTGCCGGGAAGACAACAACCATCCGGATGTTAGTTGATTTAATTAAACCGACAGAAGGTAAAATTCAAGTCTGTGGATATGATGTCAACCGTGATCCTGAAAGGGCCCTGAGATATGTGGGTTCCATTGTTGAAAACCCGGAAGTGTACACGTATTTGACCGGATGGGAAAATCTTGAGCATTTTGCCCGTATGCAGCCAGGCGTGGATAATGACCGTATTCAGGAAGTTGTAGATATTGTACGCCTCGATCAGCGGATTCATGATAAAGTAAGAACCTACTCTCTGGGGATGCGTCAACGACTTGGCATTGCACAGGCATTGCTTGGTCGCCCAAGGCTGCTGATTCTGGATGAGCCAACGAACGGACTTGATCCCAAAGGGATTAAGGAACTTCGCGTCTTTATCAAACAGCTTGCAAGTGAAGGCATGGCTGTATTCGTCAGCAGTCATTTGCTTAGTGAGATTCAACTTCTCTGTGACAGGGTGGCGATTATCAGTGCAGGGCGCGTGCTGGCAGTTGGCGGCGTCAATGAACTGATTGAAGACCATTCCAAATTGGCGATATGGCATGTTACTCCGCTGGAGGAAGGTAAAAAAATGCTGTTGAATGCAGGTGTTTCCTTGGTGGATCGGCCTGCTGATGTTATGGACGATACCATTGTTGCAGGGCTTGGTCCGAATGCTGTCGTTGCTGAAATGCATGAAGATCGAATTCCGGCCCTAGTCCAGCAAATGGTGCAAGCCGGAATTCAGGTTGAAGGAGTGCAGCGGATTCAGCCTACGCTGGAACAGCTATTCTTAAAAATGACAGAAGGTGAATCCATTGAGTAACATCATGCCGCTGATCCGAAACGAAACGATCAAAATGGTAAAGAAAAAACGTCTTTATATTATTTTTATCGTACTCGCGGTCCTGGTTCCGATGTTTACGTATGCCCAGATGAAATCTGCGGAAAATAATCGTGACAAGTTTGGCGGCGACTGGCGGCTTGAGCTGCAACAAGCCATTACGGATAATCAGAACTCGCTTGGCAGTGACCGGGTACCTGAAGAATACAAAAAGTACAGGACTGTGTACATCCAGCAAATGCAATACTATCTGGAGAATGACATCAATCCGAAGGAGCCTGGCGGTGTAACTTTTACGCGGGAATTCATGAATAACGCCGTTGGATTGTTTATACCACTGCTCATTATGGCGATTGCCTCGGATCTGGTATCCGGTGAGCGCACCACAGGTACGATTAAAATGCTTCTGACCCGTCCGGTCAAACGTTGGAAAGTGTTGCTGAGTAAGCTCATCACGTTGATTATGTTCGTGTCGATTATTGTGGTGTCGGCGTACGTCATCTGTTATGTCATTTCGGGAGCGGTATTCGGATATAAAGGTTTCGGTATGCCGATCTTTACCGGATTCAAGGTTGTGGGTACAGATGTCGATATGTCAGCAGTCCATGCAGTGGACCAGTGGTTGTATATGCTAATGCAGGCAGGGCTCATCTGGTTCGTCAGTATAATTGTGGCGATGCTTGCCTTCATGGTCTCTGTGCTAGTGCGAAGTACAGCAGCAAGTATTGTCATCATGATGGCAGCACTCATAGCAGGAACTATTCTCACCAGTATGGCCGCATCCTGGCAGTCAGCCAAATATTTGTTCATGGTTAACCTCGAACTTCCGAATTATTTGTCTGGCGGATTGCCACCAATCGAAGGGATGAATTTAGGTTTTTCCCTTATTGTGCTTAGTGTTTGGGGCATTGCTTCACTCTTTGTGTCATTCATTGTCTTTACGAAACGGGATATCTTGAATTAAAATGGACAAGGATAAGAAAACATCTGTTTGCATTTTAGGCATTTTTTTAGTTGCAAGTTAAGAAGGGGGAGCATGAATGGTCGAGCAAATCGATATGTCGGCAGGTTCGACAGGCGGAGGACAAGGGTCTTCAGGCTACGACGCGGACGACATTCAAGTACTTGAAGGACTGGTAGCGGTACGGAAACGGCCGGGGATGTACATCGGCAGCACCAGCTCTTCGGGTCTACATCATTTGGTATGGGAAATCGTGGATAACGCTGTCGACGAACATCTCGCCAAATTCTGCTCCAAAATCGATATCACGCTGCATAAGGACGGTTCTATTACGGTTCAGGATAACGGAAGGGGAATTCCGACAGGTATACATAAAACAGGGATTCCTACTCCCCAGGTCGTGTTTACGATTTTGCACGCAGGCGGAAAGTTCGGTGGATCAGGATACAAAAAATCAGGCGGTTTGCACGGTGTAGGTGCGTCAGTTACGAACGCATTGTCCGAATGGCTTGAAGTCGAGATTTTCCGTGATGGCAAGATTCATCGTCAACGATTCGAGTATTGGCAGGACAAAAAAGGCGTTGAGCATGTCGGAGAACCGGTGTCTGGTCTCGATGTATTGGGCAATACCAATCGAACGGGAACCAAAGTTACGTTTAAACCGGATATTCGCGTGTTCCAGAGCGGCATTCAATTTAATTATGATACACTGGCAGAACGTCTTCAGGAGATTGCTTTCCTGAACTCGGGGCTGAGAATTATGCTCAAGGACGAACGTTCAGGCAATCAGGATGAGTACATGTACGAAGGCGGAGCAAGCCAGTTTGTTGCTTTTCTTAACGAAAATAAAGATGTGCTGCATGATGTCATTCACTTCTATGCGGAGAAGGATGACATTGAGGTCGAAGTGGCGATCCAGTATAACGCGGGTTATACGGAAACGCTGGCGTCGTTCGTCAACTCGATTCCCACTAGAGGTGGCGGTACACATGAGACCGGATTCAGAGCAGCTTATACACGTGTGATGAATGATTACGCACGGCGTACCAGCATGATTAAGGAAAAAGATAAAAACCTTGAAGGTAATGATTTGCGTGAAGGCATGATGGCTGTCATCAGTGTCAAAATGTCGGAGGTCGAATTCGTAGGACAAACGAAGGATCAACTCGGTAGCGCTTCCGCGCGAAGCGCAGTGGATTCTGTC
Organism: Paenibacillus sp. ov031; assembly: GCF_900143165.1. Classification (NCBI taxonomy): domain Bacteria; kingdom Bacillati; phylum Bacillota; class Bacilli; order Caryophanales; family Paenibacillaceae; genus Paenibacillus; species Paenibacillus sp. ov031. The sequence continues at coordinate 2,315,266 of NZ_FRDO01000001.1, read as the reverse complement.
GTGTCCGAGAATATCCAGCGGTTTTTGGAAGAAAATCCGCAGGTTGCGCAAACGTTGATTCGCAAAGCGGTTCAGGCCTCCAGAGCCAGAGAAGCTGCACGCAAAGCACGTGATGAGATGCGGACGGGCAAAAAACGCAGCGAAAGCTCCAACCTCAATGGCAAGTTGACTCCGGCACAATCGAAGGATTTTACCCGGAATGAACTGTTTATCGTCGAAGGGGATTCCGCAGGCGGTTCAGCCAAACAGGGGCGTGACTCCAAGATCCAAGCGATACTCCCGCTTAAGGGGAAACCGCTCAATCCGGAAAAAGCGAAGTTGGCTGATATCCTCAAAAACGAAGAATACCGCGCCATTACATCGGCGATCGGGGCGGGTATTGGAACCGAATTCGCAGTTGAAGACAGCAATTATTCCAAAATCATAATTATGACGGATGCTGATACGGATGGTGCACATATTCAGGTACTATTGCTGACTTTCTTTTACCGCTACATGAAACCGTTAATTGATGCAGGAAAAATATATATTGCTCAGCCGCCGCTTTACAAACTCACGCGCAAATCCGGCAAAATGGCAAGTGTACGTTATGCCTGGACCGATGAAGAGCTGGCGAATTACATGAAAGAATTTGGAACCAATGTGGAGCTCCAACGTTATAAAGGGCTTGGCGAGATGAATCCGGATCAACTGTGGGAGACTACAATGAACCCGGAAACACGTGCATTGCTCAAGGTACAGATCGTTGATGCAGCGAAAGCGGAGCGTCGAGTATCTACGCTTATGGGTGATAAAGTTGATCCACGCAAACGCTGGATTGTAGAGAATGTCGACTTTACAGAGTACGAAGAATAGAAGGTGCTTGGAATGAGCCTATCAGAACAATTTATGCCGGCCTTTCTCGAAGAGGTCGTAGGTGACCGTTTCGGTCGCTACTCTAAATACATTATTCAGGACCGGGCCATTCCCGATGTACGGGATGGTTTGAAGCCTGTGCAGCGGCGTATTCTGTACGCCATGTACGATTCAGGAAATACGCCGGAGAAACCATATCGTAAGTCAGCCAAAACCGTTGGGGATGTCATGGGTAACTACCATCCTCACGGGGACTCCTCCATCTATGAAGGTATGGTGCGGATGGCACAGCCATGGAAAATGGGCCATATGCTCGTGGACGGTCATGGTAACTGGGGATCACAGGATGATGATCCGGCTGCAGCGATGCGTTATACAGAGGCCCGTTTGTCGTCCATCGCTATGGAGATGCTTCGCGACATCGAGAAACGGACTGTTCTGTTTAAGGATAATTTTGATAATACGGCCAAAGAACCGGTTGTATTACCATCGCGTTATCCGAACCTGCTGGTCAACGGCGTAAGTGGGATTTCCTCCGGGTTTGCAACGGAGATCCCTCCACATAATTTGCGTGAAACCATTGATGCTTGTATTGCCGTGATGGAGAAGCCGTCGATTGAACTGGACGAGATTATGATGTTTATCAAAGGTCCGGATTTTCCGACAGGCGGATTAATCATGGGCGGCGACGGAATTCTGGATGCATATCGCACAGGTAAAGGACGGATCTATCTCCGGTCCAAAACCGATATCGAGAATATGCGCGGTGGCAAACAGCAAATCGTCATTACCGAGATCCCTTATCAGGTCGTAAAATCCCGTCTGGTTACAGCGATGGAGAACATTCGGCTGGAGAAAAAGGTTGAAGGAATCGCCGAAGTACGGGATGAGAGTGGGCGTGAAGGCCTGCGAATCGTGGTTGAGTTGAAAAAAGAAGCGGATGCACAAGGTATTTTGGCTTATTTGCTGAAGAAAACCGACTTGCAGGTCACTTACAACTTCAACATGGTTGCGATTGTAAACAAAGCCCCTCAGCAATTGGGATTGAAATCAATCCTCGAGGCTTATATTGCCCATCAGCGTGAAGTTGTGACGTTCCGGACCCGCTTTGAGCTGGAGAAGGCGGAAGACCGTGCACATGTCTTGGAAGGTCTGGTAAAAGCTCTTAACATCCTTGATGAGGTCATTGCGGCTATTAAAGCTTCGAAGAACCGTCAGGATGCTCAAAATAACCTGATGTGGATGTTTGGTTTCTCCGAACGTCAGGCGGATTCCATTCTGACTTTGCAATTATACCGATTGACTAATCTGGAGATTACTTCTCTGGAAAAGGAACTTGGCGAACTGATGAAGAAAATCGCGCAATTACGTTCCATTCTGGATAGTGACCGCAAGCTGATCGGAGTCATTCGTAAAGAACTGATGGAGATTCGTGAGAAATACGGAATTGATCGTCGCTCAGCCATTCAAGGCGAAGTAGAAGAACTCAAGGTTAATCTGGAAGTGCTGGTGAACGCGGAAGATGTATTTGTCACATTGTCCAAAGAGGGATACATCAAGCGTACAGGCATGCAATCATTCACACGATCCGGCGGGGAACGTAACGCAAGTGGTGTGAAGGAAGGCGATTATATCGCTCAGATCCTTGAAGTGAACACGCTTGAGAATTTGCTGGTATTTACGAAGAAAGGCCAGTATTTCCTGTTACCTGTGCATCAGGTACCGGAATTCAAGTGGAAAGATCCGGGGACGGCGATCGTCAACGTTATTCCTCTGGCAAAAGATGATCGAATCTCAAGTGTGCTTGCCGTTAAATCCTTCGAAGAGCCGGATCACAGTCTGGTCTTTGTGACTCGCAAAGGACAGGTTAAACGTACCGAGCTGAAGGAATACGTCACCAAGCGTTCCGGCGCAGTAGCCGCATGCAAAGTCGGCAAGGATGATGAGGTATTATCCGTTCATCTAAGTACTGGTGGCAAGGACATCATGCTGATCACCAAAGAAGCCATGGCCATCCGTTTCCGTGAGGATGAAGTAAATCCGATGGGTCGTGTGTCTGGAGGCGTACGTGGTATTCAGTTAAAAGAAACAGATGAAGTCGTATCTGTTCTGTGGGTGGAAGGCGATGAAGGCGAGGTTGCTATATTGTCTGACTTGGGTTATGGCAAACGCTCGTTACTGCTGGATTATGCTCTGCAGAGCCGTGGCGGCAAAGGACTGGCAACATTTGAATTCAAGGAAGGCAAACGGGTAAAACCGAACGGTAGCCGAATTGCCGGAGCGTTCTATTGTCGGGAACAACGGAATGTAACGGTGATGACCAAGGAAGGTCAAACACATCACATTTCTTCCGAAGCTGTACCTATTACTGAACGGAAACATATTGGTAAATTGCTTGTGCATGTGGATAAACAGGATGAAATTGTGGAGCTTATCATGGATCTCACAGAGAATCAGGCAGCTTCTTCCTCCTAATAAGGATTCAATAAAGACTCTTTGCAGAGCAGGGAAACCTGTCATGTGAGGAGTCTTATTTTGTTGTTCAAACGCGGATTGAAAGAGGACCTCCATGCGAAGTTTAACAACCTTCGTCGATTACGGTCGATCGCTGGGAAATTGAAAAAAGGCAGCAGGAATGCGGCTTTGAAGGGCGAAAACTTAAGCAGGTGAAGTGATAACCGGTTGCAGAGAGGAGCGATTCAAGATGTATAATTCCGATTTTGCCAAGTGCTGGTCGAGGCTGACTAAGGACTACAAGCTGCATATGGATCATGAGCTGGCACCCTCGTTAACAGAGGCGCAGCTGGCCGTACTGGAGGTTCTTGAGGATCACGAGAAGATGAAACCATCCGATCTGATCCCTTTTCTGGCTACAACACCCGCAGCAGTAACGATGTTGTTGGATCGTATGGAAAAAAACGGACTGATTCGCCGGGATCGGGATGATCAGGATCGACGAATTGTATGGGTATCCTTATCTGATAAGGGACGCATGGAGACCGAACGGGGAATCACGATTCGTAATGAATTTATGAATTCGGTGCTCAGCAACATTTCAATGCATAACCAGCAGTTGCTGGTTTATCTATTAGGCAAAATGACGACACCAAAAACAAAAGAGCATGCCTTGTCCACATCTTAAAGACGATGGACGCACGAATAATAGTAACCATGGAACTCTTGCTGAAAAGGCAGGAGGGCTGTGGTTATTTTTTATTGATGTGTACTTTAAAGAGTTTTGCCTGCTTTGGATAGGTAAGAATAATCTCTAAAATTTTATATGTAAAGAGTTGACTATGTAAATATTTTTGTTATAATAAGTAATTGTTCCCCTGATATTTCGTGTACGAAATATTATATTCCATAAGTAAAAAGGGTGAATTAATGTCTGACACATACGAAGTATTCTACATTATTAATTCGTTTCGGCAGGTCAATCAACTGCTCTTCCGGGCATTCTGGAATGAAAACAAGGAAATTGAGCTCACTTCGATTCAATTTATGGTGTTATCCATTTTGAAGGAGCGCCCTTCGATTGGTATCAATGAAGTGGCTGATCTCTGTCATATGGGCAGCAGCTCCATGAGCGCTGTGGTGGAGCGTCTGGTCAAGGGTGAGTACATTGTTCGAACGCGATCCGACTCGGACCGTCGATCTGTAAAGCTTCAGATTACGGACAAAGGGGAACAGGCTCAGGAGGAAACACACCGTTTGTGGATGGAGCGAGTGTCACCTATTCTGGATATCCCGAAGGAAGACCTTGAGCACCTGCTAAGAATTCATAATCAAATGATTGAAAAGTTAGAAGGAAGAGAGATGAACAACCAATGAGTACTACTGCAGCAGCAGCGCCATCCTCAGCGATGGACAACATTAGGAAAGGCCCGATTGTGGCCGCATTGTTAATCGGTGCATTCGTCGCCTTCCTGAACCAAACTTTGATGAACGTAGCTCTTCCTAAAATTATGGAGGACCTCGGCATCGGAGCGAACAAAGCACAATGGTTGACTACGGGTTATATGCTCGTCAATGGTGTGTTGATTCCGGTTACGGCGTATCTGATCGCTAAATTCTCCACACGTCAAATTTTTATTACAGCCATGACGCTATTTACATTAGGAACCTTGGTCTGTGGTTTAAGTCCGAACTTTGCTATCCTGATGGTAGGTCGTGTTATTCAAGCGGCAGGTGCAGGTATCCTGATGCCTCTGATGACGGTTGTATTCTTGACGATCTTCCCTATTGAGAAGCGTGGTCAGGCGATGGGTACAATGGGGATCGCGATGATTCTCGCTCCGGCCATTGGACCAACATTGTCAGGTTATGTGGTTGAGCATTATTCCTGGAGACTGTTGTTCTATATCATTTTGCCATTCTCCGTTATTGCAACTGCAATCGGTATTGCGTTTGTCAAAAATGTAACACGTCAATCCAAACCTAAATTGGACTATCCAGGTGTTATTTTATCCACACTCGGTTTTGGTAGCTTGCTGTACGGCTTCAGTGATGCGGGTACAGACGGATGGGGCAGTGCAATTGTAATTGCTTGTCTGGTCGTAGGGGCGTTATCCCTGATTCTGTTCGTGATTAGACAGATGACAACCGATCATCCACTCTTGGAGTTCCGTATTTTCAAATACAACATGTATACATTAACAACGATCATTAACATGCTCGTTACGATGGCGATGTTTGCAGGTATGATTTTGCTTCCGATTTTCCTGCAAAATATTCGTGGATTCTCACCGATTGAATCCGGTTTGCTGATGATGCCGGGCGCCATCTTGATGGGGATTATGTCTCCAATCACAGGTCGCATCTTCGATAAAGTCGGAGCGCGATGGTTGTCCGTTGCCGGTCTTGCAATTACCGCTATCACAACTTGGGGGCTCAGCCGCCTGTCGATCGACACTACTTATGGTTACATGATGTTTATCTACACAGCTCGTATGTTCGGTATGTCGATGTTGATGATGCCAATTCAAACAGCGGGTCTGAATCAGCTGCCACAGCGTCTGAATGCGCATGGTACAGCGATGTCCAACACACTGCGTACGGTTGCGGGTGCGATTGGTACAGCGATTCTCGTTACGATTATGAGTAGCAAGTTGAAATCCCATCTGGCAGATACCTTGGCTACAGGCCAAATCGCTACAGATGATAAGGCTGCAATGCTTCGTGCTACCGCAGATGCAACCATCTACGGGGTAAACTATGCTTTTATTATAGCGACCGCAATGACAGTCGTTGCTCTGGTTCTGGCCTTCTTCATCCGTAAAACAAAACCGGCTACTGAACATGTAACAACTGAGCAACAGAAAGTGAATGCAACAGCATAAATCAACCTAGATTACTGTTATTATTCATTCAATAAAGGTCTTATATATACAAAAGAGAGTTCAGGCAGATCACACTGCTTGAACTCTCTTTTTGTTTTGCCTTGTTTTGACGTTATTCTTCATCGGCTGATGAATCAAAGAGGAAGGTAGGACCAGGATCATGACCAAAGAGTCTAAGGTTGATACTCCCATCCATCTGAAATTCAACACCCTCGCTAATAAGCTCCGTCTCCTGCATCAGGCGTGAATGCTCGTCGGGAATGGCTATCAGACCTTTGGCATTGACGACGCGGTGCCAGGGAAGCCGCTCCTTCCGGCTCATGGAGTGCAGAATGCGCACAACCTGTCGGGCAGCTCTCGGGCTGCCTGCATGAGCGGCAATCTGTCCATAGGTCATGACTTTTCCCTCAGGGATTGCTGCGATGATGGCGACGACCTGCTTCGTAAAAGGTGTCATAGTAGGTCTTCCTTTCCATTGGAGTAAAAAAACCGCGCCATTCAGATAAGGAATCTGGATGACACGGTTTACGGTCAGATTTGACCTGATCCTGTGAATGATTATTTTAAATATATCAATTAATGTTCGGCTTTAAATGCTTTATCGTACACAGCAGCCGGCCACTCTGCCCATGGAAATTCACGGGGAGGCAGGGACTGCAGCACAATTTCTTCCTTCGTTACCGGGTGGGGAAAAGCAGCGATGGCAGACCATAGAGCAATTTGCTGTCCAGGTTTATTCACACCTGCACCGTACTTTTGATCTCCGAACAGCGGGCAGCCGATTTCTTTCATTTGGACCCGAATCTGATGAGATCTGCCTGTGTGCAACTCAATGTGAACCAGGCTGTAACGGTCGGTTTCGCCGATGACCTGGTAATCCAAAACAGCATCTTTACCACCAGCTGTACCCTTAGGCACAACGGTGACGGTATTGGTACGCGCATCTTTCAGCAGCGTGTGTTTTAACGTCCCGTGTTGTGCAGGCAGCTTGCCATGTACAACAGCCGCATATATTTTGCGGAAATGACGTCCCCGGACCGTCTCGGATAATCTTGAAGCCGCCTTCGATGTTTTGGCAAAAATCATGGCACCACCAACGGGGCGGTCAAGACGATGTACTAATCCGAGATAAACGTTGCCAGGTTTGTTATAGCGTTCTTTCAAATCCTGTTTCAGCAGTGTAAGCAAATCCGGATCACCTGATGCATCTTCCTGGGTAGGTACATTGACCGGTTTCGTAATGCCTAACAGATGATTGTCCTCAAACAGAATCGGAATATTTCCCGTTGTTTGCGAATGTTCGGACATCATCAGGACTCCCAGCGGCCCAAGATGCCGCATGGCAGATCCAGACCACTACGGGTAATGGGAAGACCAATTTCACCTGCTGTAATTTGACCGCCGTATTGGGCAGACATCGTCATTGTAAGCATGTTGCGCAGAACGGTAGACGAAATACCGGTTGTATAGGAATTGACCAGCATGAATAATGGGTTATCGGACAAAATTTCCATACAGGATTTAAGGAAAGGATAGAGGTTCTCTTCCAGCTTCCATGTTTCTCCGTTAGGGCCACGGCCATAGGAAGGCGGGTCCATAATAATCGCGTCATACCGATTGCCGCGACGTTGTTCGCGCTGTACGAATTTGAATACATCATCTGTAATGAAACGAACAGGACGATCCGCGAGGCCAGATAATTGAACATTTTCTTTGGCCCACTGTACCATGCCTTTAGCTGCATCCACGTGCACAACTGAAGCACCGGCATAAGCAGCAGCAACTGTTGCACCGCCTGTATAGGCAAACAGGTTTAGTACAGAGATGGGACGACCTGCCCCAGCAATTTTATCCATCATCCAGCTCCAGTTGGCGGCTTGTTCAGGGAACAGACCGGTATGCTTGAAGCTGGTTGGTTTAATATGAAATTTCAGGTTCTCATATCCGATGGTCCAGCGTTCCGGGATCGGTTTTTTCATATCCCAGCTGCCGCCGCCCGAAGAACTGCGGTGATAATGGCCGTGAACCTGGCGCCATTCATTGGTTTCTTTTTCAAGGGGCCAAATGATCTGTGGATCGGGTCTACGCAAAATCACATCGCCCCAACGCTCCAGCTTTTCGCCGCCTCCTGTATCGATTACTTCATAGTCCTTCCAGTTCTTTGCTACGTACATAATGATTTATCCATCCTTCAAAAGTCATTTGGATACTATTGTACAACAAAAAAGGGCCTGTACGCCAGTTGTGGTAGGCGCCTGAAAGGGTGCAGTGCCTAATATGGTGTTGAATTTGGTCCATCACCATATACTGAAATGGAAACCAATTGAAAATTTAATTTGACAATGATAATCATTATCACATATGATTTTGATAAATTCAAATGTTACTTCTTCAGGAACAGTATGACATGATCAATAAAAAGTGAGGGAAAAATAGATGGCTAAATTGTTAGTGGCTTATGCAAGTATGACAGGAAATACGGAAGAGATTGCGGAACTGATCGTCGAAGGAATTAAACAAGGTGGGCATGAAGTGGATCTCAAGTCCGTAACGGATTGCAATGCAGCTGATGTGCTTGATTATGACGGGTTTCTCATTGGAGTATACACGTGGGGAGACGGTGAACTGCCGGATGAATTCCTCGATTTTTACGAAGAGCTGGATGAGCTTGATCTGAGTGGCAAACGGGCAGCGGTGTTCGGAAGCGGGGATACTTCTTACGAGCAGTACTGCGGAGCCGTAGATCTCGCGGCAGCGAAGCTGGTGGAACGTGGGGCGGAGGTATCTCCAGAGATGCTGAAGATTGAATACAGTCCGATGGAGCAGGAGAAGGACACGTGCCGTGACTTTGGCAAACGTTTTGCTGCTGCCGGATTACAGGTGTCCTAAGAACTCATGTTAAGACATAATGTTCAGGCAGCTCTGCAGCCGGGAATGTCAGACGCCCCGGTACGGCTGCTTGAAGATTACAGATTGGAAGAGATGCTGCGCAGCCCGCATCGGTTCATCCGCCCGGAACCGGAGGCTGAACAGCGCTCTCCGCTGCAATGGAGACACCGTGTACAATATGCAGTCAGCCATGCAGTTAATGCTTTTTACAGTATGGACCCGGAAGTCCGCAAAGAGGTGCCTGTACAGTATTTACTCGAAAAGTGGTGGCCTAGAAAGGCAACCGGATTCGAATCAGTACTTCATTACTGGGATATAAAAAACAAAATTACCGATGAATTATCCCTTGCAATTGCAATGAACGATGATCTGAAGCATCCGACCATTCTGTTTGAACAATGGCGAACGGAGCTTCCTACCTTGTCGATGCATCTGTCCATGATCTTCCAGGCGGCCTGGCAGCCAGAGGGCTGGGATTCGCTTCTCATCCAAAAATATATGGTTGTCCATGATCCAAACGTGGTTGAGGCGTTCCAGCATATGGTGAGCGTGTTCTGCTGGGAAGCATTTGGCAAGCTGCCAGGTATGATCGAAATCTATTGTTTGCTTGAAGGTCGCAAGATTCGATATATCCCGGGACGACAGTCGCTTATCCGTTCGATGGATTATATTCGATTGATTCGTGACAGCATTCCGAGCGCAGAGAAGGTGGAATCTGATCAATTTACGGTTCAGGACAAAGCCAGAGTTCATGAAGAGGTTGATCGGTGGAGAAGTGAGACTGAACCGAAAAAAAACTGGTTGATGTAAAGAATGACAAGGGATGTTGTGAACTATCGTGCAGATTAAGGAGGGATGAGCCATGTCTACCGGTTTGAGACAAGATGCAGCAAGCGGCAAGAAACGTACAGGAACTTGTGAATTCAGCCCGTTGCCTGTACCACAGTCGGTTATAAGACGGTTGCTGGATGAAGCAGATCCATCTTTATATGTGATAAGTTCAGAGCCTTGGCGGTTTATGTTGTTCGCGAATGAAGGACGTCAACTGTATCTGGAGGCGGTCAGACAGAGTTACCCACCACATTTGGCAGATCGTTACGGAGACTGGGCTACATATCAATATACAGAAGCTATTCCGGCACATCTGGTTGTTGTCGCCCCTTCAAGTGCCAGGGAGGACCATTTATTGCCTGCAAAAGCCTGGAGCAAACGTTTTTGCATCCTGGCAGCGGAACAAGGTTTGAATGCCGTCTGGAAGATCAATGATTATCAACAGCATCCCGTGTTTATGAATTTGATGGGTTTAACGCGTGAGGAAAAGGTATTGGGTGTATTCCACATCGGTTACGGAGACCAGTCTGCACTTCGGGACACCGACGCAGGCAGACCAGCCTCTGAACTGATGACGGTCTACGACCATCTGGTTTAAACGAGGGGATCATCCCTCATTCTTATTTGCCGGTCTTGGCAATAAAATTGCGTACGAGTTGACGATACGATTGATCTGCTGAGCTTGCTGAATACATCCGATTCGACACAGTGATCGTGTTGCCAAAAAAGAACCGTTCGAACTGGGTCTGTCTGCCTCCGAATGATCCTGCTCCAAGCTCCCAGATTAGGCGGAACAATGCTGTGCGTTCCTGAGATACCATGTCGGTTCCTCTCAGGTACGTATCCAGATGCGGCGCGATTTCGGAGCGGAATTCTTCTTCCTGAGGCACCATAATTACGCCGCTGGAACCCAAGAGCTGCAAAATTTCAATCATCTCTGGATACAGTTTGGGAAATAAAAGGTTTGCTGCCATTAACGGTTTGGAGGCAGGTATTATAAATCCCCGTCCATCTTCCATAGCACCAGCTTCTGCTGCCAGAGCCAGTGCTTTTAACGTTTCAAGACCCGCGAGTACCCTGGCTGTTTTCTCTACCACATGCGTTTCAGCAGCTTGGTCGAGCGTGTCAGCGAGTAACTGAATGGTGCCCAGAACAAATTCCGTTTTGGCAATATACCGGCATACGACCTGATGTCCTGCGTGAATGTGAAAATGGCTTCCGCTAAAGAGGCGGCCAGACATTTCCTCATTACCGGCGAAGAATATCCGTTCATGAGGAACAAGCACATGATCAAAAATGACGATGTTGTCCATCTCTTCATATCTGGAACTGAGTGGATAGTTGAAATTAGATTCGGCTGCGTAGGTATCCCGGCAGATCAGGCTAATTCCAGGCAAGTCATTCGGTACAGCAAAGGCAAAGGCGAACGGATTTTCATCTTCGAACGGTGCCGGTGAAGGGGAAGGATACACCAGGATTTCGTCTGACGTGGCGGCCTGAGTGGCCATCATGAATGCACCATTGATGATCAGACCTTCTTCAGTGCGATCAACCACTTTGGCGGCAATGGCATCTTCGGTCGCGTCCAATAGTCCCGAAATTTTACTGGCATGAGGCTGGATGAATGCATGGGAGAGGGTAATATCATTATCCCGGCAGTAGGCATAGTAGTTTCTCAAATTTTCGGCGTATTGTGGCGATACTTCCTCAAGAATATCTGCTCCAGTATAAAAGGCCATAATTGCTGTGTTCATATAATCGGGTGATCGTCCCAAAAAACCATGGTGAGTCCCTGACCAAATATTCATTGCTTCTCGACGTCTGCGCAAGTCCTCCACACTGGTTGGAGGCAGAAAGGACATACCTACTGGTTTTCCGTCAGCAGGAGATGCATAAGTCATCGTATCGATTAAATGTGGATCGGACTGAAGATCGTACAACTTCGCTTGTGTTTCCATCAAACCTGCAAACGCAAAATGTTCAGAACGTTTTCCGGTAATAAGCTCCCCTTTGTACCAGCAGGGGACTGTCTGGGCATCGATACGTTCGATATACTGTTTGCCACTTTTTACGGGCATCGTTACTCACCTCTATAATCTATTCGTTCATGGGCAGTTTGACTGCTCTCGTAGTGTACGTTAATAGGCAGTCCAATGTGCATGTAGAGAGGGGAGTTCAGATTTTGCAGAAAAGAGCTTGATAATAATTATCATTCTTGTTACAATAGAAAAAGAAAAAGGAACCGCGAAGGCTCCTTTAACTTGAACAAACTGAATTTTTATTATTTTACTTCAAATGTTTTGCAATCCGTTTCAGCGGATTCACTTACTTTTTTGGAACTGTGACTCACGATGTAGATTGAAGATGCATTACATTTGTTCTCTTGAGCCCAGTGACGACATGAATTAACCTCACATAATACGTCTTTTGCCATGATTGATAACCTCGCTTTGATTGGATTACATTCGTTGGTATAAAAGAACTTCCGGAAATGGCAAGTTGCCGCTTGCAAATCTGGAAAAATTTTGTGCTCTCTCGAGTAAATAGAGGGCTTTTTTTCGTTATACACAACGATGCATATTTAGAATAGCAAATTTTGCTTCCTCTTGCAACAAATTGGACGGGACCTTACGCAAAATGATGGACAAGTCACGGAAACTTTGCAAAGAGGCCGTCTTATGTTATTATTTAATAGTAATAATTACGATTAAAAGATCGTTAAATATGGAGGAGAATGAATCGATAGCATTTAACTTGGATGATCCCCTGAGACATAGAAGAAGGTGAACGATCAACGATGAGCAAAACCAACCATGTAAACCGGATACCCCGAGCGAAAGGCATCGATATGGCCTCTTTTTATTCACCGAAAGAGTGTGGACGCAAGGCAAAGCATATTGTATTCTCCGCAGACAATGAACGGGTTGTGGAGGAGTTTATTACGATTCTCGGTATGAAAGATCAGTTTGCAGAACATGATGTGCCAATGCCGAACAAAATGGTGATGTTTGGTCCTCCGGGTACAGGCAAAACATTAACTGCTTTTCATCTTGCACACCGACTTCAGCTTCCCCTGGTTCTTGTAAGACTCGATGCCATTATACACAGCCACCTTGGGGAGACGGGAAGCAATGTCCGTAAACTATTCGAATATGCACGGGCTAACCCCTGTGTGCTATTTCTAGATGAATTTGATGCCGTAGGTCGTACGCGTGAAAGTAATGATGAGGTTAAAGAGATGGCTCGTGTCGTCAATACATTGTTGCAATGCCTGGACGAATTCGAAGGAGACAGCATTCTGGTTGCTGCTACGAATCTGGAGACCCAGCTGGATCATGCGATATGGCGGCGATTTGATACCAAAATGACTTATGGGATGCCGGATGAATCGAGCCGTAGATTATATATTAGCAAGTTGATGGGGCAGTTTGAGCAGGAGAGCCGACTGGAAGAATTCACGTGTGAACGCCTCACAGGATGCAGTTATGCCGATGTAGAGCAGATTGTCTTAAAAGCTAAACGGAAAGCCATTATTGCCAACATCCCATTACATGAGCAATTCATTAATGATGCGTATGCAGAATATAAGCCGCGGGTACTGGCCACATAGCTTGTATATGAATATCAGCAAACACTCTCACATAATGAATAGCCCGGTTCCTATGAAGGAATGTCGGGCTATTCGATATTTCAGCAATTTACTTGGGCCGTTTGCTCATGGTTCTTTGGCAGATGAAGAAAGCCCGTTTATGAGATGCAGACATCGTGTCCTGCTAAGCGTTAGCCGTTGCGCGGTAAGATGGTTCTATCTCTGTTTTTTCAGGACCAGACCATCGTGGCAAAGTTAAGGTGAAAAGGCTGCCTTCAGGACTGCTGGAGGTCAGGGACAGCTCCCCTCCCTGGGCTCGAGCAAGCAAGCGGCTATAGGTCAGTCCCAGACCTAGTCCACGGGTACGGCGTTTTTTGATCTCGCCACGGTAGAAACGTTCGAAGATCTTGGGTTGATCGTCTTTGGTGATACCCGTACCGTTATCCTGCACATTAACAAACAGGTTGTCCTCCTCCGCACGCAAACGGATATGAAAGACGGCAGCATGGTCGGAAGCGGCTGCTTGCAGTCCGTTATTGAGCAGGTTGACAATGATCTGCTGAATCCGAAGGGTATCACCGATGGTATAGAGCGTACCCGAAGGTGTATGCAATTCAATTTCGGGAGACTTGTCCTCATAAGCGATTTTCCACTGATAGATAATCTCACCCACCAGCAAATTCAGATCTATGCGTTCCCGACGAACAGCAACACTTCCAGCGCTCATCGCATTGTAATCCAGCAGGTCAGCGACCATACGTTCCATACGTTCGGATTCTTTGAGTGCGATGTCCAGAAATTCCTTTGCTTCCTCCGGACTAACGATATCATCCCGGACAGCCATCACGAGCCCTTTAATGGACGTTACCGGCGTTTTCAATTCATGGGTTACCCCAGCAAGTGACAGGGCACGCCATTCCTCCAATTGCTGCAAACGAATGGACATCTCGCGAAAAGATTCAACGAGTTCATTCATCTCCCGTTCCCGTGTATTCAGATCCAAATTGACTTCATAGTTTCCGTTTCGAATCTGCTCCGCGGCGTGGGCGACCTGGCGAATAGGCTTGGAGAGCTTGCGGGACAGGAGGTAGATTGTAAACCAACCACACAGGATTAAAGCAACGAAAAGGATGCACACCACCAGCATCGTTTCCGGATTGTATGCAATGGACTTTTTGGATTGCATGACCCACACTTTACCGAGCGTCTGATCGTCATCTGTGACGTTAACCGTAACCCCGGCGAATTTATTGTTTCTTGGTTCGCGCAGGTCGTCAGACAGCCGATAATACACATCCTGCTGCGTCATTTTTGGTTTGGAATAAATCAATTGATTATTGTTGTCGAGCACCATAATACAAAAGTAATTATCTGTATTGAAAAGCTTGGTACGTTTGTCCACCAGTCTGTCAAGATCCGGGGGAATATACAGTTTGTTTTCTGTGCCAGTTACCTTCTCGGCGATTTCCAGACCTAATAGTTGGGCCGTTTTGAGACCTTTCTCAATGGAAGTGGTTCTGATCCAGTAAAGTGCCCCTGCAACAATAATGGTAAAGCCGATGCAGAGGATTAGAAAATAACGAAGCGTCCAGTAAGACAGAATGGATGTTTTACGTTTCGGTGTATTTCGTTTTAGTTGGCGATCCAAAATTGATACCCCATTCCCCGTAAAGTCCGGATTTCTCCCGTTTCCGGTAGCCAGTGAGATAACGCCTGACGCAGCCGTTTGATCGACAGGTCCACAGCCCGATCACTTCCGTCATAGTCCATGCCCCATACCTGTTCGATCAGATGGTCTCGGGTAAATGTGCGGTTGGGGTATTCCGATAGAAACAGGAGCAGGGACAAATCACGTGGTGTCAGTGCAACCTCGGCGCCGTTCAAAAGTACCTGTTTGGCAGCCAGGTCAATGACCAGATTGCCAAAGTAACGTTTGCCCTCACCTTCGGCTGTCCAGTGTGGGTTGCGGCGAAGCACAGCATTGACTCTGGCGACCACTTCCTCGGGCACAAAGGGTTTGCTCATATAATCGTCCGCACCGGCATTCAGCCCATTCAGTCGGTCCTGAATATCATCCAGTGCGGTTAGCATGATGACGGGACAAGCACTTTTTTCGCGGATGATTCGCAGCAGATCCCAACCGTCCATTCCGGGCAGCATCACATCCAGCAAAACCAAGGAAGGAACATCCGCATCAAATTGAGTTAAAGCAGTGGGTCCATCCGCTACATGACGAACATCGAATCCCGCTTTTCGAAGATAGGCAGCCAGCACACGGGCGATAGCTTGTTCATCTTCGACGATGAGTATGGATTTCAAGAAGGTGTCTCCTTTCACTTCAGAAGCTTGTGTACTGATTTTACATGAGCGGAAGCACAATGCCAATGAGGCAATTATTTTCAGAAAAAAATGCGTTGTATGTCATTTCTTGACGTCATCCTGACACATTGGGCTGTTAAGATGCTGATAAATAACCAACTTATACAGTTACCCATTGGAGGAAAATAGAGATGAATAAAAAGACAAAAACATGGATGATCTCAGGCGCGGCAGCAATTGTTATTCTTGGAGGCGGAGGGTACTATTTCGCGAACAGTTACCTGGGCAACAACGTTGAGATTGAACAGGTACTTCCTGTCAGCACCGCCGCGTCCGCAACGGAAGCCGGATCGGACAGTGGTACAAGCGTATCCAACGATGCAGCGCGAGCAGAGCAACTGAATGGAGACTGGAGCATCAGCGAAGGTTCAAAAGTATATTTCTCGGTAACGACATCACAGGAAACCGTCAATTTTGCCGACGAGCAGGTGAGTGGTAACCTGACCCTTAATGTAGACGATGCGTCCCAGATGAAGGCGGATGGACAGATTGAGATGAGTGACATTGATTCAGGCAATAGCCAGCGGGATGGACATGTGAAGGGGGCTGATTTCTTCGATGCAAGTACTTATCCACAAGCTACATTTAAGGCTACCTCATTTGAAGGTGTACCCACGGAATGGCCGGCAGGGCAGACCGTAGATTTTAAAATGAACGGAACCCTAACGGTAAAAGGGATTGAGAAAGAGGTAACGTTTGACGTAAAAGCCGCTTATGAAAATGACCAGGTGTTGTTGTCCGCCACAACGATGGTTAACTTTGAAGATTTTAGTATGGAGAATCCACATTCGGTGGTCCTTTCTACTGAAAATGACATTCAGGTTCAACTGGAGCTGAAGCTCAGCAAGTAAGCATATAGTAAGGCTAAAATCTGTTCCAATCTGCCTAATCAGGCAGAGGGACAGATTTTTTTTGTTAGGAATGGGAATCGATCCACAGTGAGCAAGGAATTACCATTCGATGTGTTAAAATAACTGCTGTTTCCTTGGCATAATACCGTGTCCTCGATTATTGTAAAGCGCTTACAATAATAATGATTTACAACATTCATTGTTCAAGTTGAACCAAATACGATTAGGGGGAGATCAAGCGTGCACAAAAGATACATAAGTGGCTGTCTCGTATTACTGTTGTTGTTCTGTGATTTGGGGCTGGTAGTTCGGCCCGCAGCGGCAGCGGCGAAAGTAAACGTTGCGCTGAATAAGGCGGTTACGGTCAGCTCGGAGGATCTACAATGGGGGGGCAATAAAGAAAAAGCGGTGGATGGCAAAGGAGATACTAAATGGAGTGCGAATAGTCCTACTTCAGCAGATCAACCGCATTGGCTGACGGTAAACTTGGGAGCTTCATACAACCTTTCCGGTGCGGAACTAACGTGGAAGGATGCAAACGAGGTTGTGAAGTTTTTGGTTGAAGTTTCTGAGGACGGAAATACCTGGACACCTGTGGCAGATCACTCTGCCAACGATAAAGCGGAATCACAGGTCAATCTGGATTTTCAGGCAGATGCGGTTCAATATGTGAAGGTCACGATTCCTTATTATGCGGGTACCGACTGGTGGCCTGGCATTTCTGAATTCCAAATCTGGGGGGAGGAAGAGGTGCGGAACCCGGCAGACATCGAGAAGTATGATACAGTCAACGTAACAACCGTAAGCCGGAGTGCCCCAGTTCTGCCTAATGAAGTCATGGCACATTACCAGAACGAGAAATCGGGCCTTGTCCCGGTTGAATGGGAGGAAATTAATCCTTCAAAATATGCATCAGCAGGCAGCTTTACCGTTACAGGTGATGTATATGGAGCTCCCATTCAACCTGTAGCTACCGTTACGGTAGAAGGATATCGTAGTGATTTTGTCAGAGGGGTGGATATTTCCACGTTAACAGCCATTGAGGATAATGGAGGTTATTATCTGGACAGCAATGGAGCTGAGCGCGATCTGCTCGATATTCTCAAAGACCGTGGAGTGAACTATGTGCGGCTTCGTCTGTGGAATGATCCACAGAAATCCAATGGATATAACGACAAGGAAGATGTGATTCGTCTGGCCCAGCGGGTAAAGGTCAAGGGCATGAAGGTCCTGCTCGACTTCCATTATTCTGATGAATGGGCACATCCGGGCCAACAGCTTCGTCCAAAGGCCTGGGAAAACTTTTCATTCGACGAATTGAAGAACGCTGTCTATGATTACACGCGTGAAGTGGTAAGCGAGATGAAGGATGCGGGCGCGATGCCCGACATGGTTCAGATCGGTAACGAAATTAACAGTGGCGTGTTAAACGGATTGAAGAGTAACGTCAATTTTGATGAAAATGTAGCTTTGCTTCAGCGCGGTGTGGACGGCGTACGCGATGTCCCTGGAGGAGATCAGGTCAAAATTATGATCCATCTGGCTGAAGGGGGCAAAGCGGATACATTTGACTGGTACTTCGGCGAATTGCAGAAAAAGGGGCTGCAGTACGATATTATCGGGCTGTCCTATTATCCATTCTGGCACGGAACATTCGCAGATGTGCGCAAAACGATGAATGAAGTATCTGCGAAATATGGAAAAGAAGTCATTATTGCTGAGACGTCCTATCCATTCTCGTATAAAAACGGGGACGCTCACGGCAATATTATTGGCAACCCGGAAACGCTGAATGTGGGAGGTGCTACCTTCCCGGCAACCGTGCAGGGACAATACGATGCGATTTCAGGCATCATGGACATGATCTCACAAGTTCCGGATCAGAAGGGAGCGGGTTTCTTCTATTGGGAGCCTGCATGGATTGCGGCCAATGTAGGCTGGATTGCTTCCGAGGGAGACGCATGGGAGAATCACGCCATGTTTGATTATGACGAATATCCGGCGAATGGCGGTTACTCGTATGAAGGGCGTGCCCTGCCATCGCTGGATGTGTACAAACGTGGTTTAGACATTCTGCCCGCAGATCGGAAAGATTTGTCGGCAGCCATTACGCGTGCAAAGGCGCTGGTATCCAGTGATTTTACACCTGAAAGCTGGACCACACTCGCTCCGGCCATTGCGGCAGCCGAGCATACGTACAAATTGGCGTATACATCTGGTGTGACACAACAGGATACGGACGCTGCGACTGCCACTCTTCATGAGGTTATGCAGCAGCTTGATGTTATAGCGGCGAATCGGAACACTCTCGAGGAGATTATTACCGAAGCCAAAACATATAAGCAAGCAGATTGGTCTGCTGCAACCTGGGCTGTTCTGACTAAGTCTCTTACTCGTGCAGAACAGATCATGGCAGATCTAAGAGCCACTCAGACCGAGGTGAATACAGCAGCAAAACAAGTGGAAGCAGCAATTCATGGGTTGTCCAATGTAGACAAAACTGAGCTGACACAGTTCATCGGTGAAACCCAGCAGCTGACCGAATCTTCATATACACAGCGAAGCTGGGCAAACCTGAAAGCGGCATTGTTATCGGCAATCACGGTCAGAGACAAGCAGGATGCCATACAATCGGAAGTGCAGGAGGCTCTGACAATACTTCAGAAAGCCCATAACAACCTTGTTTTGCTGGAGGCATTAACAACAGGTAAAACAGCTACTGCATCAAGCAGTGCCGGTACTGGTGGTGGAAAAGACAACTCACCTGGGGGAGCGATTGACAGTGACCCCACTACTTCATGGGGAACAGACCAAAGTGTGGATAGTTGGTGGCAAGTGGATCTGGGGGCGACCGCTGTGATCCGTAAGCTGGAAATGTCCATGTGGAGTGGAGGCATTAAATACCAGATCGAAGTATCCAACGATAACAAGAACTTTGTCAAAGTCGTGGATACAACAAGTGATGTGGTTGTTTCCACCAGTCCGAGGCATATCCTGCCCGCAGGCACGGAGGCGCGTTATATTAAACTGACCATTACCGCTGGTTCTCAGTGGGTAGGCTTTATGGATTTTGAAGCTTACGGTATGTTCCTGGCGGACAAATCTGCCTTGGGAACTACAGTGAATTCCGCTGCGAAGCTGCATCAAAATGATTACACGGCCGTAAGCTGGAATAGGTTTGCACAGGCATTGTCGTATGCTCGTGTGCTTATGGATGATGCAGAAGCCAGTGCACAGGAAATCAGTGCTGCGGATAACGCGTTGAAAGAGGCGCTTAGTCAGCTTGTACGGCAAGAGTCGACTCCGGGTCAGCCGTCACAGCCCGGTCAACCTGCACAGCCTTCCACGCCTGGATCATCGCAGAATCCCGGCAATCCTTCTGTAACGCCACCTGTTGAATCCGGTAATCCAGGAGAAAGTGGTTCCATTACATTCAAAGGTACAAGTACCGGAGCGGGCTCCTATGTGATTCAACCTGATATGAAGCAGTTGTCTCAAACGATTGACGGAATGGGAGCAGGCAGCAAACAGCTCACCTTGATTGCAGATGTTCCTAAGGATACAAAGGCTGCGACCTTCCGGCTCAATGCAAATCAACTTCAGGAATGGGCACGTACTCAGGCATTACAGTCGCTGGAGCTGATCATGAAGCAGACATCTGTCCGCATCCCATTAAGTCTATTGAAGGATGCTCGTAATGAAGATGGAGTTACAATGGATGTCATTCTGGTCGAAGACTCCACAGCCAATCTGTCTGAAGCGCAAAAGAAAGCCATCGGTAACCGCAACGTGGTCAGTGTGGATCTATTGTTGAATGGGCAGCCGTTACAGTGGACTGATAGATCCATTGAAATTGCGATGTCGAATGTTCAAAATTCAAATGCAGAAGACGTTGTGCTGGTTATCCAATCCCTTTTGGCAAATGGTGAAATGAAACCAGTAACCTTTACTCAATATGATGAAATGACCCAAAGTCTGGCTTTCAAGCCGCTTCAATCAGGCCGTTTCGTGATTACTGAAGTGCAGGTGCCGTTGAATGACTTACAATCCTACTCCTGGGCCATTAAAGAGGTTCAGAATTTGTATGGCAAAGGAATCATTTCAGGCATGACAGATACCCGATTCAGTCCGCAAGCAGAGCTGACACGAGCACAATTTCTGCAAATGATCATGAAGGGGATTGGCGAATCACGTTTGCCGGATACATCCACTTCAGCTCTAACGGATGTGAAGAATGATCAGTGGTATACAGATTCCGTACGCCTTGGTCTGGAGATGGGAATCGTGCAAGGCAGAGCAGACGGATCGTTTGCAGCCAATGAACGTATCACCCGCGAGGACATGGCGGTGATGTTAAACCGTGCGATACAGGTCATGAAGCAGAACACCAGTACAGCCGTTGATTCAACACCCAACAGCACCACATTTAATGACAACGCAGATATCGCTGAATATGCAAAACAAGCTGTTGCATCCATGCAGGAGCAAGGTCTACTTAGAGGAATGGCGGATGGCACGTTTGCGCCAAAACAGCATGCCAACCGAGCACAGGGGGCGGTCGCTGTAGCCAGAATGATGGAGCAGATTTATAAATTCTAAGTGTATATATGATATAGGGATCGGGTCTTTCTGGCTCGATCCCTATGTTTATGGATTTCAATTAAAATGGTAGACAGTTAGTAATCAATTCTGCTATGATTCCAATGATAATGATTACCATTATCACAAAAAGCAATGAATTATAGGGGGCATCATGTATATGTTTAAATCCAAATCGATTCTTTCCATCTGCACGTTATTCATTGTGTTTACGCTAGTTCTTGCGGGCTGCGGAAATGCAGGAAAGACAACGGATGAAACGGGGAGCGGCTCAGGACAGACGAGTGAGAATCAGGAATCCACTGGAACCGATACAGCTCAGAATGAATCAGCGGAAAGTGAAACACGTGAATATGAGACGGATAAAGGGACGGTTACCATTCCTGCACATCCGAAACGCATCGTGACCGATTACTACGGGGGCGAAATTCTGTCTGTAGGCGGTAATCTGATTGGTGTGGAGCCAAGTGCCTTTGATAATCCGTTCATTAAGGACAAGCTGAAAGACACCACAGACGTGGGTTATCCGGTGAACGTGGAGAAGACGCTGGAATTACAGCCTGACTTGATCGTTGTGATGTATGATGATAACTACGAGGAACTGTCCAAAATTGCACCAACTGTGCATATCCCATATGGTACAGCCACAGATATCTACAAGACAGTTGAGCTGTTTGGTGATTTAATGGGTCAACCTGATCAGGCGAAGGCGTTCATTGCCGATTATGAGAAAAAGGCGGAAGAGGGACGCGAGAAGCTGAAAGGTATCGTGGACGAAAATACAACCGTTGGATTATACGAGTTGACGGACAAAGGGGATCTGTGGATCTTTGGCGACAACGCAGGCCGGGGCGGGCAAGTTGTATACAATGCTTTGAAGCTGAAAATGCCGAGCAAGGTGAGCAAAGACAATCAGACCGTGCAGCTATCGCTCGAAGTACTGCCTGAATACGCTACGGATTACATGTTCATGACGGTGTACGATCCTGAGAAAAAAGGCGAAGCACTGAAGGAATTCAAACAGTCCAAAGTATGGAACGGTCTGGATGCGGTGAAGAATCACCGGTTCTTCGAGAATGATTTTGATACATTCTATCGATATGATCCAATCGCCATTACTGCCCAGATCGATTTGTTTGTTGATCTGATCTTGAAGAGCGCTGAACAAAACAAATAAATGATTAACAGCTTGATGACTTCTAATGTTAGGCTAGCGCCTCGCATAACTTAACCCACAATGAGTTGTCATTACTGACTATAATTATAGAAAATCGACCTGCTTTAAGGCTTCTGCCTAAGGTAGGTTTTTTTTATATAAAAGCAAAAAAAAAGTTGTTAATGTCATATTGACAATATCGAATTCATTTGTTATCATTTCGATAATATCAAAACGATAATATTAAGAAATGGGGAATGAGCGATGTTTGGATTCCGATTCGTGAAGTTTCAACCCAGTGAGTACGTAATGAAAGTGAAGAATGGGCAGGTTCAGCTTCAAGGAGTGGGTTTGTCCTTCTACTATTATGAGCCGACGACGTCGGTGGTGGTTCTGCCTGTATCTTCGGTGGATGTGCCCTTTATGTTCGAAGAAATAACAGCTGATTATCAAACCGTTACGGTTCAGGGTCAACTGAGCTATCGTATCGTTGATTATATGAAAATCACCCAAAGCCTGAACTACACGTACAATTTGCGCAAAAACAGATATATTTCCGACGATCCTGGCAAGTTGGATCAACGTGTGATTACGACCGCCAAAGTGCTGACCAAAAAACATCTGGAGCAAATGCCCCTGAAGGAAGCCATTCAATCGAGCGAACGGCTGGCCAGCAGCATGAAACGGGAAGTGGTGCAGAGTCAGGAACTGGAGAAATTGGGCGTAGAGCTGATGAGTCTGTCCATTCTGGCCATTTTGCCCAATAAAGAGACGATGCGTGCACTGGAAGCACAAGCGCGGGAAGAGATTTTACGCCAGGCCGACGAAGCGCTGTATGTACGTCGCAACGCATCCATTGAACAGGAGCGGAAAGTGAAGGAGAACGAACTAAACACGGAAATTGCCGTTGAGACGAAGAAACAGCAGATTCGAGAAACACAATTACATGCAGAGCGTTCGGTGAAACAGAAACAAAATGAGATGGAACAGGAACAGCTCCAATTCAATACGGCGATGGAGGAACGGAAACAACAGCTTATTGAATTGACGATTGCCAATCAGAATGCCGAAGCTGATGCCAAAGCCTATGAAATTGCTGCCGTGATGAACTCGTTACAACAGGTGGAGCCTAGCGTGCTACAGGCGATGGCTAACATGGGTATGAACTCGGATAAACTGATTGCCCTTGCATTCCAGGAGCTGGCTGAGAATGCCGGGAAAATTGGACAGCTTAACATTTCGCCGGATCTGCTGCAAGGATTGATGAATCCACCGACAAGAGAGCAGCAGGGAGGTCGGGCACGATGAGACTTGGGAAGGCAAGCCAGACTGTAGCCGCACACATTACTGGAAGAGAACCGATGACCGAATACAAGTTGATTCTGGTCAAACGCAGAACGAGGCTGGAAGAATTGGTGGTCCGCTATAATACGGTCCAACAAGCGCAGTTCTATATCGAACGCTTGGGAGCAGACTTCAGTGATTACCTGGAGGAGGACAGACGTTATCATCATTCCGTGCAGCAAGCCCAGCAGCAGCTCAGCCAACTGGGCCGGGTTCAGACCATTGATCGGGAACATGTGCCCAACTTTATTTTTGGAGCACAGGACATTGTGGTAGTGATTGGACAGGACGGTCTTGTTGCCAATACGCTCAAGTATGTAACCGAGCAGCCGCTCATTGGTGTTAATCCTGACCCCATGCGTTGGGATGGGGTATTGCTGCCATTTACGGTAGAGGATCTGAGCTTCATTATTCCCGATGTTATTCGTAAACGTCGCTCTCTGAAAGAAGTGACTCTGGCCAAAGTGGAGCTGAATGATGGGCAATATCTCTATGGCGTCAACGATCTGTTCATTGGCCGAAAGACGCATGTATCTGCTCGTTATGAAGTTCGCATGGGTTCATCGGTAGAACAACAATCCTCCAGCGGAGTGATTGTATCCACGGGAATGGGATCGACGGGCTGGTTCAAAAGTGTGCTGGCAGGTGCTGCTGGAGTCGTGGGCTCGGAAGCGTGGCAGCACATCCAATCGGGTGAAGCGTTCATTCCCGATAGAGACAGCAGAAGCTCTCATTCAAACTCGAACCCTAGAGGGAAAGGTTATTCAGAAGCACATATCGCTGCGACTGCTTCTGCACAGGGGAGCATGAGCGACATGAATCACTTTGGCTGGGATGCGCCTTATCTGTATTTTACAGTACGTGAACCCTTCCCCAGCCGGACGACTGCAGCCAATCTGGTGTTTGGACAGATTCATCCGAAACAGCCTTTGCAGATTGTCTCCCAGATGCCGGAGGACGGCGTTATTTTCAGTGACGGGGTAGAACAGGACTTTCTTGAATTTAATTCCGGAGTGGAAGCGACTATTGGCTTGGCAGAGAAACGTGGACGTTTGGTGGTCTAATCCTTTATTTCCAATCCGTTTTTGACTAGAATGGTAAACTAGATGTAGAAGATATGTCAGGGAACGGAAAGAAGGTTGACGATGCAATCGATATTGCTGGTTGAAGATGATGCCAAGCTCGCAGGATTGCTGGGTGAATATCTGATCCGAAATGGTTTTCAAGTGCAGATTGTGGCAGATTTCCGTCATGTTCTGGATGAATTCATGCAGATCGGTCCGGATTTGGTATTAATGGATGTAAATCTGCCTCAATTTGATGGCTACTACTGGTGTAGACAGATCCGTTCGCATTCCATATGTCCCATTCTATTTATTTCGGCTCGTGACAGTGGCATGGATCAGGTTATGGCGCTGGAACATGGGGCGGATGATTATATTACGAAGCCTTTTCAATACGAGGTCGTACTTGCTAAAGTTCGTAGTCACCTGCGTAGAGCATATGGGATGTATGCAGCTGTTCAACCAGAAATGAAAGTGAAAAATGGCTCTATGCTACTGTACCCCGAAAGATATGTACTGGAGTTCGATGGTCTTTCCGTAGAGCTGACTCAGAAGGAATCCATATTGGTCGAAGCGCTGATGGCCAAGGCCGGTCGGGTGGTGGGCCGGGAACGTTTGCTCGAACTGATGTGGGAAGATCAGCATTTTATTGATGATAATACGTTGAATGTGTACATTACACGTGTTCGCCGCAAGCTGAAGGATCTGGGGGCAGAAGAGGTTTTGGAAACCGTTCGCGGAGCGGGCTACCGATTGCTTGATTTGGAGTCACCTGTCCAAGAGGACCCACAATGAAACTGTTCTTAAGAGATCAGCTGCCCCTCATCGGATTTTATTTGCTACAAATGCTGCTTGTCCCATGTGTATACTGGCTCTCAGGTGAGGAACGCCCCATGAGGATTGTTCTTTATGGCATGTTTCTGAGTACAGTGGTATTGATCGTGTATCTGACCGTGCGTTATTTCCAGCTCCATCCGTATTACCGTGTGCTCCAGCAGCCACAACGGCTGGTACAGGAGCCTTTCCAATCACTTGGTAATGCCCCTGTGGCTAATTCTTTACAGGAATTGATGCATGAACTGGAGCGTAACCGTCAGAATGAGATGGGGCAATTGCGCATGCATAGTGAGCAGCAGGTTGTATTCATGAATCGTTGGGTCCATCAGATGAAGACACCCTTGTCCATTATTCAGTTGACCCTGGAAGATGTGGATGATGATAAAACTGCAGGCAGCATACAGGATGAGCTGGATAAAATGCGCAAAGGGTTGGAAATGGTACTTCATTCTTCACGCCTGGAACAGTTCGAAGGGGATTTTCGCGTAGAGCTTCTGTCTCTACCCGAGGTGGTTCGAAGCAGCGTAGCTGAGAATCGACGTTTGTTTATTCGCAGAGGAATTACACCGGATATTCGAATGGACAACGACCTTCGAGTTTACAGTGACTCCAAATGGCTGCGGTTCATGTTTACCCAGATTTTGACCAATGCCGTTAATTACTCAGATAGCAAAGCTGGTAAAAAAGTCATGATTACCGCCTATATTGAGGAAGAACGAATCGTATTAGATATTCAGGATCAGGGCATCGGCATATCGGCTGAAGATATTCAACGTGTGTTTAATCCTTACTTCACCGGAGAGCGGGGAAGACAGTATCATGAATCTACAGGTATGGGACTATATCTGGTCCGTGAGATCAGTACACGTTTGGGTAACCAGATAGAATTGTTCTCCAAACCCGATGAAGGAACATTGGTCCGATTCAGCTGGATGAATCGAAAATAGAAGTGCTTTGCCTATGGGCGAGGTGCTTTTTTTTATGGAATAGGAAGAAGGGGGAACATAACCTTAAACGCTGTGTAAGGAAAGTTTAAGGTAAATCGATAGCAGGGTTGGAGGAGGTCGTTTAGGATAAGGATATGAAAAGAAAGCATAGTTTATTTGGAGGGGAAACACCATGGAAATGTTGCAAGTTTCGGCACTAAACAAAGTGTATCAGGGCAAAGTGCAGACTCAAGCCCTTAGTGATATTCATCTGACCATCAAGCAGGGTGAATTTGTAGGGATTATGGGGCCATCGGGCAGTGGGAAAACGACGTTGCTCAATATGGTCTCGACCATTGATGAGCCAAGTTCAGGCAAGGTGCTGATTAATGGCATGAATCCGTTTGATATGAAAAAGAAAGAACTCGCCATGTTCCGACGCCGGGAACTCGGATTTGTATTTCAGGATTTTAATCTGCTCGATACCTTGACCGTTGCTGAAAATATAGTACTCCCTTTGACGCTGGACAAGGTCAAGCTGAAGGAGATGGAGAGCAGACTCGATCGGATTACCACTCAGCTTGGAATTGATCACATTCTGGATAAACGAGTCTATGAAATCTCGGGCGGACAGCGGCAGCGAACAGCCATTGCCAGGGCCATGATTAATATGCCATCCATCGTACTGGCCGATGAACCGACAGGTGCGCTGGATTCCACCTCATCTCAAGCGGTAATGGAATCGCTTGAACAGATCAACCAGCAAGAGAAAACAACCATTATGCTGGTCACGCATGATCCACTTGCCGCAAGTTACTGCCATCGGATTGTATTTATCAAGGATGGCAAGCTCGCAGCCGAAGTGCATCGTGGCGATAACCGACAGACGTTCTTTCAACGGATTATTGATACATTATCCTTCTGGGGAGGGAATTCGCATGAGCTTTCCTCAGTTCGCCTTTAACAACATTCGCCGAAACGGGCGAGCGTACATCGCCTTTTTCCTAAGTAGTGCATTCATGGTCATGATATTCTTCGCGTATGCGATGTTTATCTATCATCCGTTTGTTGAGAAATTGCCGATTGGTAAGACTACGGCAGCGGGAATGCAGGTTGCCTCCGTCATCGTATACGTTTTCGCGATCTTCTTTGTTATGTATTCCATTAGTGCATTTCTGAAATCACGGAACAAGGAATTCGGTATTTTAACCATCTTGGGCGCGGAACCAGGACAGATTCGAAGACTGGTCATTCTGGAAAATATGTTTATCGGATGTCTGTCCATTGTGGCTGGAATAGGTGGAGGCATGTTATTATCCAAGCTGTTCCTGATGTTAACCACCCGATTTATCGGTATGGAAGACCTGCCTTTTTATTTCCCGGTAAAGGCCATGTTGATTACAGTGATTGCTTTTTTAGTACTGTTCTTTTGCATTTCCCTGTTCACACTGATCTTTATCGGAAATAAGCGCGCATTGGAGCTGCTAACGGGCACGAGCAAACCCAAAAAGGAACCTAAAGCATCATGGGTATTCTCTATTCTTGGGCTTGCGTTTCTCGCTACGGGATTCATTGCGCTATACGGCAGTTTGTCGAGTGAGAGTATTCTGATCGCTGCTGTGACAGGCATTGCAGGTACGTATTTTTTCTACTCGCAGCTTTCCGTGCTGGCCATTCGTCTGTTGAAACGTAACCGCAAACGGGTGTGGCATGGTACACGCTTGCTATGGATTTCCGAGATGAGTTACAAAATAAAAGATAATGCACGCATGCTGTTTATGGTGACGGTGGTTATTGCGATTGCTTCCATGAGTGCAGTGGTCATTTTGTCGCTGGATCAACAGAATCGACAAGTATTTAGAGACAATCATTTTCCGATTCGTTATAACGTGTACAGTGCATCGGAAGAACCTAACATGGCACCCGTCAATGAGGTTCTTGACGCTGCGGGTCTTCAATATCAGAACGCTTATCTGGAATATTTTTGGACAAGTACGGATGATAGCGGCATCAGTGTGATGTCTCTAAGTGATTTCAACCAGTTCAACACAATCCAGAACAAACCGACCTATAAGCTCTCAGCTCATTCCAGTATATTCATCGATTCACGCAATGTGGAGAAGCCTCGACATGAAGAAAGATTTCGTTCCTATGCCAAGGGCGATCAGTTAACGCTGGATATGAATTCAGGGCCTGTTACACTCGATATTAAATACACTGGAAATGAACCGGAATTCAACGGGCTTCTGTATACATCAGCCCTAGTTATTGTAAGTGATGAAGAGTTTAAGGCTCTTGCCGGACAATTGGACAAAGATGCTGTGTCCGGTAAATATCTTTATCATATCCCTTCATGGGGGGGATCGGTGCCCGATAGGCAATCATCTGAAGTGATGGTAAGCGATCGGCTGGCGGGCATGGATGAAATCATTAGGAATAACTCTAATGATAAAGATTTTTCGGGCTTTTTCACGACGCGATATGCTGACTTCGAAGAATTCAGACAGACAACGGCACTCTTCACCTTTTTGGGGATATTCATTGGACTGATCTTCTCGATCTCCTCAGCGAGCTTTCTCTATTTCAGGCTGCACACGGATCTGGAGGCAGATGGGGAAATGGTGCATTCCTTGTCTAAAATGGGTCTCAGTTTTCAGGAGATGAAACGATCATCCACAATTCAGATCGCGGTTCTCTTTTTCTTCCCAATCCTGATCTCAATTGTTGAAACGCTCGTTGTTGTTAAGCCGTTTCTGACTGAATTCGGTATTACGAATTATACTGTTCCGGTATTAACCGTATTTGGTGCATTTCTGCTGGCACAGACCTTCTATTTCTTCGTCATTCGTTCAAGATATATATCTTCACTACGCAAAATGATGGTTTAAAGTTAGCGGTTTTATATTAATCTGGTCATCTCCCCTGTTTTTGTTCTCTATGCTCCGGTTAATGGAGTGATAGATCATATATGAACATGAGAGGGGTCATCCCGGATGTGGACTGCATTCATGTGGGGCGGCATCTCCGCCTCGGCTGTTGTCATAGGAGCACTTGCTGCGCTGTTTCTGAAAATTCCGAAACGAGTTATTGGCTGGATCATGGCTTTTGGTACAGGTACCCTGATTGGTGCAGCTGCATTTGAATTAATTGGGGATGCGCTCAATGATGGTGGAATTGTGCCGACGGCGATTGGATTTACCTCAGGGGCCGTAGTGTACACGCTATTCGATTTGCTCATTTCCAGTAAAGGGGGAGCAGGGCGCAAGCGTTCGGAAAACACCGGGAACGGAGATTCCAGCCAGAGCGGACTTGGTATTTTTGCAGGTACGGTCATGGATGCCATTCCCGAATCGATCATGCTGGGGGCCAGTCTACTCGCCGGGAAAGGTGTCAGTGTTGTGTTGGTTGTTTCTATCTTTGTGAGTAATATTCCGGAGGGTCTGTCCAGTACGGTTGGACTTCAACGCAATAAATACTCCCGCTCCAAGATTATTCTCTTGTGGCTGGGTGTACTGATCATCTCTGCACTTGCAGCATTGGGAGGATACCTGTTCCTGGAGCAGCTTCCTGATGAGATGGCCGCGGCTATTGGGGCATTTGCCGGAGGAGGCATTATTGCAATGATCTGCTCCACCATGATGCCGGAAGCGTTCGAAGAAGGTGGGCCGGTAGTAGGTTTTATCGCTTCGATGGGATTGCTTGTATCCCTTTTGCTTGACCTTTGATTCATTCAATTTAATAGGGGAGAAGAGTACCTTTCAGATGATGATCTGGAGTAAGGTACTCTTTTTTACGTTGTGTTTTCTTGTGCTAAGCACTGGAGTTACATATAATTTTAGGTAGAACAACTGGGAAATGCTGAGTGATTGCTTTTAGCGATTGTCATCATGTAGGGGGAAGGCAGGATTGAAAATGAAACGTTTCGAGGATGAAGGGGCTTATAAATACAGCTTCTACGCTGTTCTTCGCCGGGGAGAGCAGGTCGATGTGAAATGTAAACCATGCGGCGGGCACGCCTTTATTGTCATAGAAGAAGATCATCTAGCATGGAAATGTTCGCAATGTTACGCTCATGGAATTCAAGAGACAGAATATCAGTACAATGCCAAGAACAATTGCATCCGATGTGAGCGCTGGTTCAATATTGAAGTGACGGATGAGAAAAAGATAACTCACAAAGCATCACATATTGAATGCCCGCACTGCGGGACCGTTAATGATGTCGAATTACATAAAAAGCTAGCATACCTAGGGTATTATCCCGATATTCGAGAGGGGCGAGATCCTGTGTTTAATATGGAATTGTACTTTCTGGACTATATCAGAGGTAAGGTGTTATGGGCTGTTAATCGAGAGCATTTAAACTATCTGATCTCATATATTTCGGCTGATTTGCGCGTGAAACCTGGAAATGTACCTTTGAAGACGGCTTCACATTCCATTCCCGCTTATATTAAGAACGCCAAGAACAGGGAGCTGGTTATCCGCACATTGACCAAACTTCAGCATAAGACTGGATAAACCAGCAGAACGCGAGTCAAAAATGTGAATC
The DNA here is from genome assembly GCF_900143165.1 of Paenibacillus sp. ov031. Taxonomy (NCBI): domain Bacteria; kingdom Bacillati; phylum Bacillota; class Bacilli; order Caryophanales; family Paenibacillaceae; genus Paenibacillus; species Paenibacillus sp. ov031. The sequence continues at coordinate 2,284,055 of NZ_FRDO01000001.1, read as the reverse complement.
ATATTCAATACCTTTTTCACATCGCTTATCAGGAGTTTGATGTTCGATCCAGTGAAGATAATCCCTATCTGGCGGGTACAGTGAGATATCAATCCACAGAGAATGAATATGTAAAATCCGAAAAGCAATATATTAATGCTAAAGATTTTACAACGTTGTTGAATTTTTATAATAAGGACAAAGAGGTGATTTATACTTATCAAAATACTGGAAAAGAGGATGGACAGCTGGTACAATCCATTATTCATCAGGGGATGAGTCGTTCTAGCAATGGAGGCAGCGAAGCTGCTCGTGATCCTTATATCAACGTTACGGCTTTGTTCTATGATAAGTTGGACATCGATGTGAAGCTGGATGTGGATGAAGAACATAAAGTCGTAACCATTCGAATGAATAAAGCGGAGGCGAGATGATGAATTTATTTGGTGTACATAAAGGACCTACATATTTGGAAGGTTCGGTTCGGGAGATTTCGGATGTTCAGACTCATGAAGTCGAATGGAAAGGCAAGTTGCAGACGAGCGATGGGCAAGACAAGTTCCATATTTTTTATTATGGTGACTTAACCGAAGATGATCTGATAACCTGGCATGATTCGACACCTCTCATTGTATATGCAGAGCACACTATAACAGGAGAACGTTACTTACTCATCGATTCAGCCAAACAAGGTTATGATGCGATGTTGTGTGAGACATATCCAGAGGAAGACCTGAATAACAGGCCGCTACGGCCCTACCTGGACGTCGAAGGAGAAGACATATTTGAAGTACAGCTATCTGCCTTCTACAATGTGCCGTGGGATGAAGAGTTCGGGGAAGATGTGGATGAAGGTGGAACCTTCGAATTAATTACGGGAGAGCGCATGGATTTTGAGCAGGTGAAACGTGACGGCTATGATGCATTTGCCATACGCATTGTAAACCGCAAAGGCGTAATAACCGAGATTGTGCAGGAAGAACTGGCTTAGGCTAGTTGAATTTGCTGACCGGTTGAATGACTGGTGAATTGAACGAAACGATCGTAGGGAGATGTCGTGAATGTATATAGTAACTCGTGCGTTGAAGCCCATACCGGCTAAGGAACTGGATCATTTTGAAGAACAGCATTCTACCTCGTTACCTGCGTCATATCGCCAATGGCTGGAACAATACGGGGAAGGCACGTATACGGGCTGGATGAATGTGCAGCGGCCGGACCAGGAGGTATTGAAACCTTTTGCTGAATATGATTTTTGGATGCACACGGAGGATACACCGGTTACCCAGGATCAGCTTCAGGAGTGCATCAGTATCGGCAGTTCGGTGGATGGTGATTTCCTGGCGATTCATCCAGAGGTGAAGGGATTGTTATGGCTCCCGCGTCATGATGAGCATATTATCTTGTGGACTTGCTCAGAAGCTGACTTTGGAGAGACATTGGACCGGATCTATTGCGGATATTACCATCAGGATAAACCGCTGACCCCGGCGTATTTTGAACCGTGGAACGAGCTGCGAAACCACACGTTCTACCATTTGGTTAACGTTGAACGTGAAGGCTCCATGAAAGAACTGGCCGATTTGTGTAAGAGTAAATTCAAGTGGGATGCAGTGATGGAAAATGAGTACACATGTAAGCTTTTTATGGTCTCTATGGGTGGATATTTACGTTTTAATTATGCGAACGGCAGGGAAATTGCGCTTTTCTATGAAGAGATGCACGGGACGGAAGGTGCAAGGGATCACGATCTGGATCAATTTTTGCTGGCAAATCATTGTACAGTCATCAATAGAGGCGGAGTGGAGGAATAACAATTGAATTGGTTGAAAGAAAATATTGCAGAAACGTGGCGAAATGAAGGCAAACGATACGCAAAAGATGTTAATGCATTTGTACGCAGAGGCATGGCAGGAGAGCAACTGGATGAATCGGAGCTCGCGGAGGATGCCAGAGCTTCTATTAGTACTGGAGTGTGGGAGATGGTGAAGCAAGCCAATCTTCAAGGGGATTTGAAACGGCTTCGGCTTGAACTGCCTGCTGCAACATGGCCATTGAATGAACATTTTCAATCTTTCATGCAGGCCGTTCGGGTAGTAGGTTATCTGAACACAGAAACAATAGTATTCACAACCAGCACCTTCACGGAGAATGGCTGTGTATATACGGCTGATCAACATGGATGGTTGCTATTCTCTCAGTATACCTTCGCAGGTTGTTCGCCAGACGGTGGAGACTATGCGCTGGCCGGATCAGAAGGTATTCGTATCATCAGACAACCAGATCGCCATCTGGAAGGACAAGAGCTTGCGGTGTATCGCTGGGAAGATATCCAATCCAGTATCCAGAAGTCTTTGCCACGCATCGAATCCCTTGCTGACTGTGAGCATCCGGAACGCACACTTGAAGGACTCATTCCATTCAATGATGGGAAATCCGTTCTTATTTTCTCCAATTATGGAATCTACCTGGTAGAGCAAGACCAGGTATCCCTGCTGCACCCGGATCCTGCAGAAATCGAAGAATATGAGTTGGAAGATACACAGATTGATATGGGTCATGCCGCAGTCTCACGTGACGGTCGCTGGATTGCCTACGGTAGCCAGGTCAGTAACCATATGGTTCTGGATCGCCAACAGAATAAGACATATTCGCTTTATCCTGAATCCAGCTATCCTCATTATGCGGTTTTCACCGCAGACAGTTTGAAGGTATGGTTTAATGCCTGTCACTTTTATAACGGTGCTACAATACAAGTTCAGCTAGAAACGATCGATGGTAATGAGAGTAAGGAAGATTGGCCTGTAATGGATGAGAATGCCCGTGTTTACGCTGCAGTAGAATTGGATGCAGGTATGGTGCTTGGTGACGCATACGGATATTTATATTGTGTGAATGGTGATGGGCAGGAAGTGTGGAGACATTTTGTAGGCAGCACCATCTATTCCTTGGCGATCTCGCCTGACCAGTCCAAGCTTGCAGTGGGGACGTTCGGGGGCATGCTGCATATTCTTGATCTTAACTCTGATCAGATGGATGAGTATGGTATAGGCACAGGCACCCTCCGTGAAATTGAGCGCTACGTGTTATGGCGTGGAGAAGAACCTTTACGTTGGTGAACACCAATGATTGAAGATCAAGACTGGATAAAGTAAGGTTGGGTAAAGTGGAGGTTTAAATGAAGCGTGAAGAAGCAGTGATTTTGTTGAAATGTCATGCCTTTGCCTGCGATGATCTGAATCATTCGACAATGGAAACCGGTTTTCTTGGTAGCTTGCGCCCCTTTCGCGGTAACCTGAATGAAGAAAATTTTCATGAACTCATGGAAATCTTGCATGTTTTGGCTCCTGAACTAAAACAACCTACGCTGGATCGTGAAATTATGGCTTCACTATGGGGAATTACCCACCTTGGACGTGCATGGGCCGTCGAACCTGAAGGAATGTTGCAGAGTAATCAATTGATCTCAAATGAACAGATTGCATTGATGGAACGGTGGCTGGATCTGTTTTCCTACGCTGTTATGGTTCTGATCGAAGACGGAGGGAGGGGAAGAAGAGGCGTTCTGGGGATATCAGGAATATGTGCGGGAACGGGTTGAAAAGAGTTGAAAAGGGAGGGGTGTGTATGACACCTGAGGCTAATGCAAAATGGAATGATTTGTTTGATGCGTTGAATGAGCTCCTGAACGAAAAAATCCATGATGATGAAATTCGGCAGTTATACGACGAATACCAGCATCGGGAGGGTGCTTCTGAGCACAGTCTAACCGCATTTGAAACGGAGCATGGCGTCCGGCTGCCGGAGGATTTCAGTTCCTTCTATAAGCGTAAAGACGGCAGTGGTTATGCATTTCATATCTTGTATCCGGGTGATGCGGAAGCAGAGGAATGTAATCCGTTTTATCTGATGTCATTGAAGGAAATTCGGGAAACCAAACAATATTTCTGTGAAGTAGATGAGAAATTGGACGAGTACTATTCTGACGAAGAGATCAGCAAACTAGACCCGGAGATTAAGCCCTACTTATTCCATAAAGAGTGGATTCCTTTTGCAACGATGGCGGGAGGCTCGCTGTATTTGATGCTTGATTTTGATCCGACAGAGAAAGGAACCTACGGGCAAGTGATTATGTATGTGCATGATCCGGACTTTGTTTATTATGTGTCTGAGACATTTACAGACTTGCTGGAAGTGTCCAACCGTAATCTGAAGATTATGGATGAGATTGAGTATTGAGCAGGTAGAATCTGTTCAACAGAAGGGCATTGGATATTTTAAAGAAAGTTGAACAAAGACAGGAGCTGCGAACAGCAGCTCCTGCATTGCTATTTTACCATTAGAAACGATGGCCGTGGAAACCTCCGCCAGGTCCACCAGGGCCCCCGGGTCCTCCGCCATGTGGTCCGCCCGGATAGCCGCCTCCAGGGAATGGACCGTGCGGACCTCCCGTGTAACCGCCATGCCATCCTGGGCCTCCGATATGTCCGATGGGAAAGGGCAGCGGAAACGGTACGATGGGTGGATAGGGATATGGATAAGGGTAGGGGTATGGATAGGGTGGCGGTGGATAATAAGGGTAAGGATAACCCGCAGTTGGCGGGATAGGAACTGAACCAGGTCCGTATGCCATGATGCATGCCTCCAGTGTTTGATTGATGATATTAGCCTATGCTGCGATGCAATGGAGTGACACAGAGGGCTTAATAGAACGTGGTATGAGTGAAGGGGGATATGATTTGGTAGCTGTGTCGTAACCCTGCAGCATAAATGGGCTCACGCATAGAAGCCCAGAGCATAAGCTGGCGTTATAGGTTATCACCTAAACCGAGAGCGAAGGGCAGGCGTTTTATTTTGGCAACCTCTTATATGGACTTCACCTCACCTACCACCCAATTTACAGCTGACGTGAACCAGAATTCTTTCTTCCAAAAAGACGGAAATAACTATATTAATGTTCTCTCCATTCAGCAATTAAACACATTGGGTAACGTATCCTTGCTGGACATTTTTCTTAGCACGGGCAATGTGGTTGATCCTCATATTCATCAGAATGCATCCGAGCTGGTGTATTGTATCAGTGGTTCAGCGGTCGTTTCCCTTATTAACCCGTTTACCAAAGAGTTGTTGAATTTTACGATCACACCGGGTCAAGTAGCGAATGTTCCGCAAGGCTGGTGGCACTATGAAATTGCAACGGTAGATCAGACTCATCTGCTGGCTATCTTCGATGCCCCGGTTCCTGAAGCCATATTTGGTTCGGATATTTTACGGCTAACACCTGCGAGTGTTCTGGCTCATACGTATTGTCTGGATGAGAACAAGGTGAAGGAAACGCTTGCTCCAATTCAAAAAACGGTAATCGTTGGTCCGCCAGTGGACTGTGTTACTCAAGTTTCCCCGAGCACCAACATGCCTAACTCGAATAGCCATCCCAACGTGCAGCCTTATGTGAATCGACTTCCATATTGGGGAACATGGGTTGATCCACGCATTATTCACGAACCAGGCTGTCCGTATTATACAGAACCTCCTGTGAACACGAATAATCAAGGGTAAGTGAACGATATAAGGCATTTAAATGGGGTAAAACCCAGTACATTGTCACGAGTGAAAGTGTAGCAATTATACAAAAAAGAAGCGTTCGTAGAAACGCTTCTTTTTTTGTCCATTTGTTTTCAATTTATGATGTGTAATTTCGTCCCAAACCAAGCTCTGTCAATAACTGACGATAAGCGATAGAGGTACGGTCTGCGGGAATATGCGCTTCTGCATGCAGATCCAGTGGCAAATCCTCTGGCTTCTGTGATTCCACCATTTCCCGATCTTCCTCAAATACTTGCAAGTTAAACTTAATTGTATCTTCAATCGGAGCATCCTTGTCAAAATTACGGGTAATCGGACAGAACAACCGCGTAAAACGTGCAGAGATGGGAGAGGCACAGTTCAGAATGTTAAGCTTGTCGTTCTCCGGGAAGTGAACCGTAAGTGATGCGGCAAATGGCGGAAATACCCGGAATTCACGCAGCCACTGAAAACCTTCGGGTGCGACATTATCCTGACCTTTGCCATAGTTGCTGACAGAACTCCAGTATTCGGCAAGCAGTTCATTGCCTACGCGTTTTACTTTGTATTGGGGCACTTCGGTGTTGTTCCGGTCGCCGAACGTTTCGGTATGCACGTAGGCAAAATGGGATACATCCAGAAACCCTTCCATTTGACGTCCAGCAGAACCTGCGATATCAAAGTTCGGGGGCAAGATGTTGATATAATCTGGATCATCCCATCCCGGGAATGCGGGAATCTGCTCGTCGGTACCGGCGAGTGAAGTCCAAATCAGGCCATAACGTTCGACTGCAGGATATACGATAAGCTTCAATTTGGGAGAAATTTTGGAGCTGGGGTGTGCAGGTACAGCGGTACATTTACCCTCACAGTTGTAACGGAAACCATGATATGGGCAGACAATTTCCCCATTTTCTACCCAGCCTTTACTGAGCGGAGCACCACGGTGAAAACAAAGATCCTTGGCAACTACAACTTTGTCGTTGCTGCGATACAGGACCAAACGGACATCAAGCAATTGAGCGGCAAGTGGTTTATCTGTCACTTCGCTTGCCTGGGCAATGGGATACCAATATTGAGATAATACATGCCAGTCTTCTGCGGAGAACGTGCAACCGCGAGGCAGTTCAGATGTAAGTTGAGGATTGGAATTGGAAGTTATCATGGAAATCACTCCTTGCTAGGATAATGAATCGTTCTTTTTCATGTCAGGAAAGTTTACTTTGTAGCCGTATGTTACTACTCTTTTGTTTCGTGTATCAATATGTATAATGATTATTTGTTCAAAATCACAAACAAAACATCAAACAGCTAACATAAATACGGAAACTCCTGTTTATACATAACGCTTTACGTGAACTATATTTATGTCGGTTATGCTCCACGCAGATTAATTACTTAATTGTTAATCGAGCTATATTCTGTGCCTGAGTATGCTGAAGAAATTTTTTATAGAAAAATGTCACAAATGTGAGCCTTGGTTTGTCTTAAGATTGTAGACCAAAATACGGAGGCGAATGCAATGAGTTTAAGAGTGAATTATAGAGTGGCTAACCCGGGTGCTTTCAAAGCAATGATGGCATTGGAGCAGCACATTTCAGGTCAGTTTGAAGACAAACCGTTATATGAGCTACTGAAAATCCGTGTATCCCAAATCAATAGTTGTGCGTTCTGTCTTGATATGCATGCTAAAGATCTGTTGAAGCTTGGAGATTATGCCGATCACATTTTGTTGCTGAGCGTGTGGCGCGAGGTGCCTTTGTTTACAGAAAAAGAACGTGTTATGCTGGAGCTGGCTGAAGCCGTAACACTAATTTCGGAACAAGGCGTACCACTTGAATTGTATGAAAAAGTTAGAGAACATTTCAGTGAGGCCGAACTGGTGGATCTGATCATGGCGATCAACACGATTAATAGCTGGAACCGGATTGCCATTACAACAGGGATGTATCCAGGCTGCTTTAATTAAGTAAACATTCGACCATCTGCCAGAGGAGGCCATTCTCATGAAATTCAATTCCCTCACCAATGAGCCAGAAGTGTCTTCTCTGGAAGTTGGTGAATTGTATATTCGTTACAAAGCCTATGCCTTTTCCATTGCTTACCGCATGCTTGGCAGTGTTGTGGAGGCTGAAGATATTGTGCAGGATTGTTTTGCAGAGCTTCAGAGCAAGTCTCTTGATGATATCCGTAATGCCAAGTCCTATATTGCTAAACTAATCGTAAACCGAAGTCTGAATCTGCTAAACTCTGCCCGCAATCAAAGGGAAAGTTATGTTGGAGAATGGCTTCCCGAGCCGATGAGTGACGGTAAAATGGGTAACATCCCGGAAGAAACCGTGCAGCAGAAGGAGATGATCTCCTACGCTTATCTGGTTATGCTGGAACAGCTTTCCCCAATGGAGCGCGCCGTTTTTGTACTTCGTGAGGCATTCCAGTATGAATATACGGAAATAGCGGATTGGCTGGGCAAATCAGAGAGCAACTGCCGTCAGATCTTTAGCCGGGCGAGACGCAAGCTTCCCGATAGACTTCCGCCGATGGAACAGAGTTCTGCAGATTATGCTGCAAAAGAGCAATTGCTGGCTCGTTTTACAACGGCTTTTCTGAATTATGATGTCTCCGAGATGCTGGAGCTGCTTGCTGAACAACCGGTATTTACGGCAGATGGCGGTGGACGTGTGCATACGGTCATGAGAACGATGAGGGTTCGTAAGGGTGTACTCGCCTTGTTGACCTCTCGCCGGGTGCTTACCCGATTGCGAAAACGAGAGTGGGTGCCTACATTTATCAACGGAGAGCAGCACCTTGTGTTACTGGAAAACGGACAGTTGTCCGAAGTTCTGTGTTTGGAACTGGACTCTCTTGGAGAGCGAATTGAGGGGTTCTATCTCGTTGTGAATCCAGACAAACTTACATCGGTATCGAGATAATACTTTTCTGGAATGGAATAAGAAGGGCTCAAGGCATGTTAAAGCGGCACATCCTGTAAAGAGGAGTGCCGCTTCTTTTTAGCTTTGAGATTGTAGCTAATTTTATTGTGAACTAACAACATCCATTTTGGACCGGTTATTATTTATTAATTATTGGCAAACAGGCTTTCAACATGGTCAGTAATCTCTCTGATTTCTGGGGTAAGTTCGTCGTTACTCTTATCGAGAAGATGCAAAATCTTCTCCACTGTATCCAGAAGTACACTCTTCGTGTTAGTCTCCCTATTTGCCACAGCCTTTTCATATGCTTTTTTCACTTCTGGATCGATAGTACGAATTTCTTCTTCCGTGTACCAGTCATAGGCGGGAGAGTTATCACTTCCATAAAACAGGTAACCAACGTACAGTGAATTTTTAACTGCTGACGTACGATTAGAGCTTGGGAAGTTGTTCAGGAAAGCTTCCTTTTCTAGAGTACGCCGGATGAGTTCATCCCAGGTTATGATAAAGGCCGCATCGGAAGTTGTGGGCTGGTTGGATTCCGCAGCCATAATATCAATGTAAGCAACAATGTCAGGTTTCACGTAGGGCTGAAACTTTTTGTACATCTCATAATTGAGGATGGGATAGTATAGACCTTCACTAGTTTCCAGTTTGAATCCCAGATCGGAAGCTTCCTGCAAGAGCTTGCGAACGGACGGATCTTTAATCACTTTGAGCAGACTGCTATATGTAAGCCTTTGTTCATAACCTATGTTGGAATGGGCTTCATAGAGAACGCTTTGAAACAGTTCCGTATACATTTTTTGATCCAAGTCAGCCAGTCTGATCTTTTGCAAATTCTCCAGTTGAAGGGTCATCAAGGTAGCCTGCCAAGGTCCGACTTCATCGATATGATTCAATAGATATTTACGTGCCTGAACCAGGCTGGGCGTGGATTTCACTGCATTTTTTGAATACATTTGAAATTGATGATATACCGCTTTGGAAGCTGGGACAGGTGCAGCCAATGTAGTTTGGGATGTTATCAGAGTTGCAAAGATGGCCGTAAAGCTTAATGTAATGGCTAGAAAACCAAGTTTAATCGATGGATTCAATCGCATTCAAAAACCTCCCATGTTACATAATGAGTAATTGTGACCACATTCTGATTAAACCAGTTTCTGGTAATCGAATCAAGGGAGAATTCTTTTAAAATAAAATGTGTTATTCAAGACATGCTGCAAACATTAGTTGATTCTGGAAATAACAAAGAACAGCATCTTTCAACCTTGAGTGGGTTGAAGATACTGTTCTTTGTTGATTAAGCTTATTTTAAATTAATGGAGAGGTGGTTTATTGTTGATTGGCATCTGAGGTGTGCCGTTTGCTGGAACGTAGGCCTGAAGCATCTGTGTGGTATCATTTGCACTGAGTTGAGGCACTTGATAGTAGGCATGTTGATTTTGATACGTGAAAATTTCGTAAGCCATCTCGATAAACTGTTGAACCTGCGAAGCGATGACCCGGCGTACGGCGCCATTCGTAATTTCAGGTGCAGACATAGCCAGCAAAGAGGCGTGAGACTTGATTAATCCCAGCATATGACCGCTGATGCCTGCATCTTTGACATCCGAAAGGGATTGATTTGGCTTTTTCGGAGCGGACGGCTTGAGGCCATACACAGGTTGCACGATGTTCGGAATCATGTAGGTTGCAGTCTCGTGATGAGGCTTGTGCCCAGTTGAGAAGCATTCTGCAGTCAGATTATATTGGGATAACATGAAGTTGTATTGACGATCAAGAATATGAAGAAGTTCAGTATCTTGTACAAACGTCCTGAAGATCATGTATTGATCCAATACGTTGATGGCTCCTGACAGAATTTCATGCATATCAAACATTTCATGCCCGCCATGGTTCAAGTGGGGTGTGAAGTCTGAATTTGTGTTGTTAGCAGGTTGTATTCGGTTTGGAGGCTGCATTGAATTTGGATTCATTGTGAATTTGATTCTCCTTTGGGAAATGGTATGATCCTAGTATGGTCTTCAACAGTAAATTTATGTAATGTGTGCTGGTTATAAGCGAAAATAGAGACAGGTATGGTGGTGGTTGGATGGAAACCGATTGGAGTGTTCCCAAAGCGTTATTCGTTAAACATTATGGGAGCGCTGTTCAGATGCATCGTGGTGGTGTTTATGCAGAATATAAACAATGGGATGTGCCGCAAGAGCTGGAGCAGACATGGATGGAAGAAAGAATAGGTCAGTTAACCTCTGAATTATCCATCATGAACTGGGACGCGGTTGATGAGCTTACGTCGATTGCCAGATATCATGCAAATCCGCTGATTATTGCTGCAGTCACAGCATTCGCATCAAGACAACTGACGAGTGCGGACAGTATGGTGCGTCTAGTGTATGCGGAACGTCTGATTGAGTTGATCAAGCGATATGAATCGATTATTCCGGTGGATAAGCTGCGTGAAGCCTATCAACTGACAATGAACTTGTTGGAGGATGTAGTAACAAAACCGTTGGTGCTTGATCCGGGACATGAACTACAGCAATATGGGTTAAAGGATAAACGTGGACTGAATCTGCGTGTGGAAAAGAACAAGGAAGAGATTATCCGTTATTTTCGGAACTGAATGTATTTCATTGGATCAAGTGAGGTAAATATCATTGAGAAAACTGAATTATATCAAAGTATTTATTTTCCTTAGTGTGGTCACAGTGGTGACTCTAGGTTTGTATTACGCAGCTGCGGATTGGCTGGATCAGCGCTATTTTCGCTTCCTTATCTGGAATCTGTTTTTGGGCTGGATTCCTTTTGTGTTTTCATATGTGGCCTATGGCTTTAGCCATGTTAAATGGAAAGGGGCAACATGGTTTGTCGTTGCAAGCGGACTGCTCTGGCTATTGTTCTTCCCGAACTCTTCCTACATTGTAACGGATCTTGTCCACCTGACGGCACGCAGTTCCCGCTATTATGGCGGAGGCAATGGATTGGACTACAAGTACTGGTATGACTTAATTGTGGTTTTGATGTTCGTTTGGACGGGTTTATTGCTCGGATTTCTTTCGATGTATCAGCTTCAGGAAGTGATCCATCACAAACTGGGACGATGGTTTTCATGGATATTTGTGCTAGCGGGTTGTGCACTGGGGAGTTACGGTGTTCTGCTGGGACGTGTATATCGCTTGAACAGCTGGGATGCGTTAACCAATCGAGAGACGCTGGTTGAACTTATGCATGAGAGTGTAAGTCGTCCATCGCTGGCTTTCTGTATGTTCTTTGGCACGTTTATTCTTACGATCTACGCAACGTTATACTATCTAATTAATACCAGATCTTACCGTGATAGAAAGACGGAGGTAGGAAGTTCAGAGGCTGAACTGCAAGGCTTGCGATAATCGAGAGCCTGGCATGTCTAGTTCTAATAAAGCCGTAATAAATAACCCTCAACTATTCGGGAAAACTCCCTAACGGTTGGGGGTTATTTATTACCCATTAAATGAAAACGAAGAAAGCTACAAGCATTTTAACAGTTCAGGAGCAATCCGCTTGGGGAACACATCCAGTGGAGGTTTTTCCTTCTTTCGTTTGTCATTGGTGAGCACGGCAACGAGTTCCAGGGACGGGACGATATATACAAATTGACCACCAAATCCACGGGCGTAATAATAGTGGAGTATGGAAGTGGGCTGTTCCGCAACCTTAGCTTCCGAAGTTTCGTTGGTATAAGCATCTACCCACCAATGCCAAGCGTAACTACCATGATTGGGTGGAGTAACCGAAATGGCAGGTTTTGTAGAGCGGCTAACAAGATCACTCGAAATCAGCGACTGCCCGTTCCACATGCCTTGTTGCAAAAACAGTTGTCCGAATTTTAGTAAATCTTGCGGCAACATTTTTAAACCGAACCCCCCGGTATGTACACCTTGTGGGTCACTTTCCCATTCATACTGTTGAATCCCCAACGGGCCAAATAAGTAACGTTCCGCGAACCCAGCTACGGACATACCTGTACTTTGCATGAGGATGGCAGACAATATCTGCGATACCCCTGAATTGTATTCCATATATGTACCTGGCACATGACTTAAGTGTTGCTCCAACGCAAACTTCACCCAGTAATCCGTACGCGTCATACGCGGAAATGAATTCTGTCCTCCGAATTCGTCCCAGTTGAATCCGGCTGTCATGGTTAATAACTGCTCTAACGTTATTTCAGGTTTGCGGGGGTCAGAGTCTGATACCAGCTGTGGGAAAAAGGTGGAGATCGGCGTGTCAGCCTCAGGCAGCACCCCTTGATCCATAGCAATACAGATGAGCGCGGACAACACACTTTTGGTGCAGGAATTGATTTTTGCAATATGGGTAGCTGCTTCTTGATTACGGTAGTGTTCGTAAATGATTTCACCACGTACGCTGACTAAGCAACTGCGCAGATCAAGCGGTGGGATCATTTGATGCAACATGGATGGTATGGATGAAGGATTCATAGTGTCCTTTCTTATTTGGGACTTACCCCATAAATTGAGTATTCATTAGAAAAAGGTTTGAATCATTATCATAGCATAGGAATAAATAAGTTCTCAATTCATCCACCTCACTCAGACTCAGGGATTAGTAAGAACTGGACCGCAGACTGATTCAGTTGTTCATATTTATTGATACAATCGGGTCACATAATAAATGGGGTTATTTTACAGGAAAAGAGGAACATGAGCTTTGGTCTGTAGGGTTGGACATATCGGCAAAAATTAATTACATAAAGTGTACCTGATTATTCCAAAGTAGTGTTCCATACAAAGGAGCTAGTGTTATTCATGCTATTACGTATGTTGAGAAATGATCTTTTTAGGAAAAAAGGAATCAACATCGCTCTATTTGTTTTTATTTTACTAGCGGCTTTACTTGTTTCTTCAGGTACACGAATGATTATGGAGTTAACCAATTCAATTCACTTTTTATTTACAGAATCCAAGACGCCTCATGTTGTGCAAATGCATGCAGGTAAACTGGATATAATGAAGGTGAATACATGGGCACAGACAAATGAAATGGTAGATAAACACCAGATCGTAGAAATGATTAACATTGACGGTTCTCATTTGTTTTTTGGAGCGGAGGCCGAGAAAAACAGTATCATGGATCTTGATTTTGTTGTACAAAATCAGGATTTTGATTTTCTGCTGAATCTGGATAGTGAGATTGTGCAGGTGAATGATGGAGAAATCGCGGTTCCCGTTTACTACTTGCAGCAGAAGAAATTGAGTATTGGTGACCGTATTCATATTAAAGACGGTTCTTTCAGCAGAACATACAAGATTGTGGAATTTGTACGTGATGCTCAAATGAATCCATCGATCATTCACTCCAAACGTTTTGTCATCAGTCAGAGTGAATTCCAAACCTTGAAACAAAATACGGGAGAGTCGGAGTATCTGATTGAATTTCGACTTAGAGATTCCAAGATGATTAGCGACTTTACCCAAGCCTATCAAAATACGAGTTTGCCGAACGCTGGTCCTATTGTGAACTACAATCTGTTTCAGTTGTTGAATGCGTTGACGGATGGGGTAGTCGCAGCTATAGTCATTCTGGTCAGTTTGATCTTGATTGTGATCGCTTTACTCTGCATTCGTTTCACTATGCTCGCAACTATTGAAGAAGATTATCGAGAGATTAGCGTCATGAAAGCTATCGGCATATCCGAGCGTAATATTAAGAAACTCTACTTGAGTAAATATGTTGTTATGGCAGGATTGGGCTCTATCGTAGGATTTCTAGCATCACTATGGGTTAACCGTTTGTTCATGTCCAATATGTTGCTCTACATGGGGGCAGCTCCCAAGACATGGTTGCACTACGGCATAACATTGTTTGCGGCTGTCTTCATATTTGCCATCGTTGTATTTTTCTGCAACCGTGTGCTTCGGCGTTTTAATCACATTTCAGCTGTTGAGGCATTACGTTCGGGCAGTATGGGTGAGACGAGAATAAGTCAAAACAGACTAAATTTGTCCCAAAATCGGTGGTTATCAGTTCCGGTTTTTCTGAGCTTAAAAGAAGTCATCCAACGAATTAAAATGTTCCGTTTGCTGTTGTTTGTGTTTATTATAAGTTCATTTATTATGATCGTACCTATAAATTTCCTCCATACGTTACAAGCTCCTAGCTTCATTTCTTACATGGGTGTAGGTCAAAGCGATATGCGTATTGATCTGAGGCATTCTGAAGATATCGAACAGCGTTACGCTGAATTAATTGATTATGTTCAAAAGGATAAGAACGTACTTCGATACTCACCCCTTGTCACAAGCCAATTCAAAGTGTTTAACAGTGAAGGTAGCTATGATCATTTAAGCGTAGAGACAGGTGACTTTGACGTTTTTCCTTTGTCTTACGTGAATGGCGCAGCACCGAAAAATGAAAATGAAATTGCTTTGTCTGATGCGAACAGTAAAGACATGGAGAAGAAGACAGGAGATTCCTTGGTACTGATCGTAAATGGACAGGAAAAAACAATGACCGTCAGTGGTGTATATCAGGATGTGACCAATGGTGGAAAGACTGCCAAAGCACGGCTGCCCTATAACAAGGATCGTGTGCTCTGGTATGTCGTAAGTTTGGATTTGAAAGATGACGGTAGTAAGATTTCAGATAAAATTGCGGAATATGAGCAAGCGTTCTCACCTGCAAAGGTGACCGATTTAAAAGGCTACTTAGATCAAACACTTGGAGGAACGATTCATCAGCTTAAGCTGGTTACGGTGTTGGCGCTTGTTATAGCAGTATTGGTTACGATCCTGATCACATCATTATTCCTGAAAATGCTTGTCGCAAAGGACAGCGGTGATATCGCAATTTTCAGAAGTTTGGGATTTGCCATCTCCACAATTAAATTCAAATATGTATCAATGTCCCTTATTGTCTTGGGTGTTGGCGTCCTTGTAGGAACCGTGCTATCGAATACTGCAGGCGAGTGGTTGATCAGTGCAATAATGGCTTCTTTCGGAGCGTCCAATATCGTTTTTGTCATTGACCCGCTACAGGCGTACTTACTTTGTCCGCTCCTGCTGGCTGCAACGATTATCTGTACCGCTCTAATCAGTATTCAATCCATCAAAGAATCCAGCATTTCCAAAATGATTATCGAATAGGGGGACAACCATGGCTATAATCCTGGAAGCCAAAAACGTGAACAAATCGTACAGTACTGGTGAGCGTGAGAAGCATCCTATTTTGAAGGATATTAATTTTCAATTGAAGAAGGGCGAATTTGTCTCGATTATGGGTCCGTCGGGATCAGGAAAATCAACCTTGCTATACAATGTCAGCGGCATGGATCAGGTAAGTAGCGGGAGTGTTTATTTTGCTGGCAAGATAATTTCGGATTTCTCGGAAAAAGAATTGGCACAGCTTCGCTTGAACAAGATGGGATTTATATTTCAGAACATCCATCTGTTGAAAAATCTGAATCTACTCGACAATATCATTCTGTCTGCTTATCTGGCCAAAAAAAGCAGTAGAGATTCCATTAATACACGAGCACTCAATTTGATGAAAAAAATGGGGATTAATGAACTGGCCAACCACAATATCACTCAGGCATCGGGTGGGCAATTGCAACGGATTGCTATCTGTAGGGCGTTGATCAATCAGCCTGACATTCTGTTTGGTGACGAACCCACAGGGGCACTGAATTCACGTTCAACCAATGAAATCATGGATATTCTTGGAGACATTAATGCTTCTGGAACAACAATATTAATCGTTACTCATGACGTCAAAGTCGCAGCTCGATCTGAACGGGTTTTATTCATGATGGACGGAAAACTGGTGGCAGATCGCAACATGGGTAAGTTTAACGAACAGCATGACCTTAAAGCGAGAGAGAGCAGCTTAGGTAAATGGCTAACGGATCAAGGGTTCTAACACGGTTAATTGGAGAGGGGTTTATCCAATGAAACAGATGGAGAACAGGTCATTTGGCAAATTTCTGATGGTATGGTTCGGACAGCTCATATCTACAATGGGGATCGGAATGACGGCATTCTCCCTTGGAGTGTACGCATTTGAGAAAACCCATATGGCGACAGCTGTGGCACTGATTACACTGTTTACCTTTTTGCCTAATATCTTGTTGCGTCCTATAGGTGGAGTCCTTGCAGATCGTTTTGACCGGCGCATGATGATGGTCATCGGTGATCTTGGTTCTGCCGCTGGTCTCGTTTTTATCTGGATCATGATCCTGATCGGAAATATTGAACTATGGTATCTCTATGTTGGCGTCACTTTCAGTTC
The DNA here is from genome assembly GCF_900143165.1 of Paenibacillus sp. ov031. Classification (NCBI taxonomy): domain Bacteria; kingdom Bacillati; phylum Bacillota; class Bacilli; order Caryophanales; family Paenibacillaceae; genus Paenibacillus; species Paenibacillus sp. ov031. Next base: position 2,267,283 of record NZ_FRDO01000001.1, on the reverse strand, counting down.
CGTGTTCTCGGCTATCCAAAGTCCAGCCTATAAGGCTTCAGCCACCGATTTACTCGATAAAGATCAATATTCAAAGGGCAGCGGCCTGATGCAGCTCGCTGAATCATCCAAGTTTCTATTTTCGCCCATTCTAGCGGGAATTCTGCTCAGTATAACAACCATTGAAGTCATTCTGGTTATTAATATGTTGACGTATCTGGTTGCCATTCTAGCGGTGCTTGCCATCCGGAAAAGCATTAAAGCAGCGCGAAGCGATGATGAGAGGAAGCCTTGGCTTGTTGAGCTAAACGATGGCTGGATTGAAGTCACGACGAATAAAGGCGTGCTTCTGCTCGTCATTATTATTTCAATCATCACGTTTTATCTTGGATTTCTTGAGACACTCATTGGTCCTATGATCTTATCATTTTCGGATTCAAGGATGCTTGGCACGTTTCTATCTGTGAGCGCGATCGGTATGCTGATTAGCAGCCTGTGCATTGGCATGTTCACCATGAGTAAAAAATATTCAAAAATACTTGTTCTGGGTCTGGTTATGTCCGGAATATCATTCTCCCTCTTGGGATTTTCCACCAATATTTTTATCATTATCTTTGCAGGTTTCCTGTTTTTGGCCTCCCTGCCTTTTGTCAATATGAGTGCAGATGTATTAGTGCGTAATAACATATCCAACGAGAAGCAAGGCAGGGTGTGGGGAATCATCGGCATATTATCGCAATTGGGTTTTATTGTATCCTATAGTCTCGCAGGTTTTTTGGCAGACCGTGTCTTCAACCCGCTTTTGGTGGAAGGTGGAGCACTAGCTTCGACCGTAGGATCATATATCGGCGTTGGTCCGGGAAGAGGCATTGCGTTGTTGTTTATTATTGCAGGGGTGTTTGTTATCGTTATTGCAGTCATCACTTCTCAACTTAAATCCATTAAGGGATTAGAGAAGGGGGTTGATATTGTGCCAACAGACCCAACGAATTTAGCGCATGATTGATTGAGTTGGTGTAGTTTAAAGGAGGATGCTTGCCCCGGAATTTTATGTTTCGGGGCTGGTTTGTTTGAAAGGCTTTAGGACTGGAATCATGATTTTGGTAGAGGTTTGTACAAATAAAAAGGATAGCAGGTATACTAATTATAATGAGCATCAGAAGCTTTTAGTCGTGTAGATATTAACCAGAGGGAGGTTACGCCTTTTGTTCAAAATCGGAAACCAAGGTACGTTTGAAACGTTGCCTGATCACGCCATGGCGATTTACAAGGGAGACGTTATCGCTGTAGAAGAATTCATTAGACAGGGCATGGATCTAGAAAAAGAGATTACGCTCAGCAAATACATAGCATTGACGCCATTGGATATTGCTCTAATCACCAATCAACAGGCAGTGGTCAAGCTTTTGGTGGATAACGGAGTAAACTTGAATGTAAAGGATAATCCAGCGATCCTTAAGGCGGTCAGATATGGCGGGGAAGAAATCATCCGATATCTGCATCAGAAGGGTGCCAAATTGAACGGGTTGAGCAAGGTGAAGTCGAATGCATATGATGAAGCCTATTACGGTAACAAAAAGAATTTAGCCGTTGTGAAAGAACTAGGATTGGATATTCGAAAATACGGAGGAAAAACACTGCGAAGAGCAGTGTCAGACCACGATCTGCAAACCATTCAGTACTTGCTGGATGAGGGTGTAGATATTAACTATAATGAACCGGATATGGTGTATCCCTACAAGGCCACACCGCTTACGATAGCGGCTCGCAACAACAATATGAAGATGGTTCAATTTCTGGTGGAACAGGGGGCGGATGTGACCATTCAGGAGAAGGACGGGGAACGAGCATACACGATTGCGATTAGTCAGAAGAACGCAGAAATGGCAGAGTATTTGAAATCTCATGAACCGCAAGAATTTCACAATTTGAGCAATAAATTGCATGTGCTCAAATCGTACAAACTGCCTGATGCATTAATCCGTTTTCTAACGGAAGGTCCCCGCAGAATCGACTTGCCGGACAATCCGTCCGGCGTGGGATACATCGAATTCTTCCATCTGATCGATACGGTGGAGATGAAGCTGGGCAGACAGAAACTGCTGCGCATATCCTCTGACGTGGAGCAGTACTCCCATATTCTGATCGTCTGGAATCCCAGCAAAAAAATGATTGGCTACGCTGATATTGAACATCAGGAGCATGGAACAATCTCCACGTTCGAAGCGTTCATGGCCGATCCCGCATCATATATGGAGAATCTCCTGAATTAACCGGTGGGCCTCCGCCATCACAAGAACCTCTTGTATATTGTCGATATACAGGAGGTTCTTTAGTGTCTCTAACATTCATCTATAGGAAAAATATCTCATGAAATAGTAACTATACTAGTGCGAAAGGAGGTTATAAATGGTAAAATAGCAATGCCTAAACATGAAAAAACATTTTAGTTGAAAGATTAGCAGATAAGTAAGATATAAAATGGTTTAACTTTAGATTGTTAGAAAGCGATTGTTAGTACAATTGTTTCAATGAAATTTTAGTATTCTACTACTGGAGTGAGGAAGAGAAATGGCCATTATTGACGTAATCAAGTATGACGGTTCACCTGATGTATTTGCTTGGAAACACCCTGAGAATGAATTGGGAACATGGACCCAGTTGATTGTGAATCAATCCCAACAGGCGATCCTCTTTAAGGATGGAAGGGCGCTTGATATGTTCGGCCCAGGAAGACATACGCTAAGTACGGCGAATATCCCGATCTTAAACCGGATCGTTAACCTTCCGTTCGGAGGTAAATCACCTTTTGCAGCAGAAGTGTGGTACGTCAATCAAGTAAGCGCATTAGACGTGAAATGGGGAACAGCAAATCCAATTCAGGTACAGGACCCGAAATATAATATTATCGTTCCTGTGAGAACATTTGGACAGATGGGAATAAAAATAGCGGACTCTCGCAAATTTCTGGTCAAACTTGTGGGAACGCTGCCTGAATTTAACCAGGCTAATATGGTCAATTACTTTCGTGGGTTAATTATTATGAACATTAACTCCATGCTGTCTTCCTATCTAATACATAGAAAAGTAAGTGTACTGGAAATCAATGCTTATATCGCCGAAATATCACGACATTTTGCTGATACGATCGCAGCTGCTTTTGAAGAGTTTGGTATTGAGTTAATCAACCTGTATATCCACAATGTCAATCTGCCTGAAGAGGACCCTTCGGTCATTCGATTGAGAGAAGCGTTGGCACGCAAAGCCGAAATGGATATTATCGGGTTCACTTATCAACAAGAGCGTTCATTCGATACGCTTGAAGGTGCAGCCAAAAATGAAGGAAGCATGCAATCGGATATTATGGGTGCAGGGCTTGGTATGGGGATGGGCGTTGGACTGGGAGGATCATTTAGTAGCGAGATGTCCCAGATGTCCAAAGTGATGGCTACAACGGAAACACCTGCTGTACGCATATGCAAACATTGCAGTCATCCGAACCAGGAGCATAGTTCTTTTTGCAGCAAGTGTGGGAATTCAATTGCCGAAAAATCAGCAATGACCGGTTGTAACAACTGTGGACATGCCTTGCAAAAAGGGACCAAATTTTGTCCTAATTGTGGTGACAAATATTATGCCTGCCCATCCTGCGGGGCAGATAATGCGGAGAATGCTTTGGAATGTGTTCAGTGTCACGAACCGATGCCTAGCCCATGCCCTAAGTGCAATCATATGAATTCGGATCAAACTAAATTTTGCGGCAATTGCGGCTCCAGTCTGTCCTTGAAATGCAGTCAATGTCAACACGAAGTGAAGCCCGGTCAGAAATTCTGTCTGGATTGCGGAAACAATCTGCAAGATGGAGGGCAGGGATAGTGATAATTAAACGGAGCAACCTTTTCATTTTGGATGCCATCTATCTGATCAGCATGCTTGTAGCCTCAGTCGTTTCTTTTACAGTGTTTAATCATGCCATTGTATCGTTTTCTTTCTGGATGAATCTTGTGGCTTCTTATGTCGCGATTACGGCGATTTGGATTTATATAAGGTATGTCATGCTACATATGGATCGCTTTAAACAATTGGTTCCTGGTTACACAGCGTTAGGCATCGTGTTGGTGATGTATCTGATTTGTGTAATGATATATTCTCTGTTTACAGGTTTAGCAGATCATGGTCTACGCTGGTTCGTTTTGTTACATACGGTAACTTTAGCTATCGCCCTCATTCTGTGTGGCATCATTTTGATCTTTATTCAAAGTACACGTCGTAATGAAGCCGTTGAGCAAACGAAATTGGTCAATCTACATTTGATTGAAAACGCTTTGCAGCAGCTGCTTCACACGATGGAGCGCCATTCCGTTCTGACTGCGGAAGAAGAGAGGAAGACCGTTCAAACATTAATAGAACTTGTGAAATATAGTGACCCGATCACTCCACATTCACTTGAATATAATGACCGCCAGATTTTGATGGATATTGAAAAGATAAATAGTGAGCTTTCAGCTCATTACGAAGCAGGGGAACTGGTGAATAGCGAGCATCTTGCTTCACAACTATCCCGATTAAAGTCCCGTTTGAAAGAGCGGAATCAACAGATCGTGACAAGCAAATCATAAATTCATAGGAGGAAAAGCTGTGAAGAAATTTTTTGGAATTATATTCATTATACTTTCATCTCTGACCATCTTATTATCTATATTATTAATATCCCAGGGAACCGAAATGGCTATTATTAGTACGATTATTCTTTTTATACCTGGCGTTATCGTACTTGTTACAGGAATTAAAATGTGTAGTCGACCTAAATTCCATCCCAAGGCTGATCATTATCACTACCATTATGACAATGAAGAGGAATATGATGATGAAGGGTATTATGAAGATGAGTACCACGATCATGAATACGAGAAACCGCAAGAACCTGTATCTGTGAATTGTTCGGGGTGTGGAGCCAAGGTAAAGGTATATCCGAATTTGTCTGCGGACTGTGAGTATTGTGGAACAACGATGAGGATCTCCTAGCTAACATAATAGACACCATGACCATTTTGTTGATTCCCGATGTGATAGAAGCCGGTTATAAAGATTTGTTTTTGAAGGAATCTTGATGTTGAGAAAGTTTTTTGGATCATTTTTATGATTTATGCAATTGGCATACCCTTTGCCTTATTCAAGTTACAATAGCAATACCGTTAGTTACACCAGTCACAATACAATCCACTATACAGAGATTAATATATCCGATGAAAAAGACGCTGAAGAAAAGGTCGAGGAACCACAAAGGAAGGTTTCGGTGAGTTGTCCGGGATGTGGTGCGAAGGCGAAGGTATATCGGAAGCAATCCACGGATTGTGAATATTGTGGAACAACTGTTGAAGCTCCGTAAAATAGTTCTGAATGGACACGAAAAAGATAAAAGCCTGATTCCTATGGAGTCAGGCTTTTATCTTAAGCTCGTTTTGCGGATAAAAGTAAGAGAAAGAACCTCTTATCTCACACATCCTGAATCTAAAAATCTCTCCTGTGTTCAAACACTTCATCCAGCTCCTTGCGATTAACTTTAATAGCACTTGTCTGGTCAATTTCCGGTTGTGATTCCAATTGATCCAACAATTCAACAAGGGCGTTATAAATTTCTTCACGTTCGATTGTTTCAATAAAGTTGGCTTTGGCCTCCATTTGGTTAAACGTCTCGGTGTACTTCTCCACTAATAACATCAGTTGTTTCTGTATAAGGTCCAAATCGCTCATATTTTGACTTAATCTTCGAATTTCTTTGAGGTGTTTTTTGTAGGTTTGAGCTGCTTTTTTGGCATACCCTGCTTTGATGTGATCCCTCCCGTCCCAATCCCGAAAAGGATTGTTGAGATTTTCGGCAAGCCATTCCGGTTTGCGTGGTTTGCCAATCTCCAGATCGATTCGGGTTTGCGCTGCCTTTTTATAGTTTGCCTTAATGGATTTGGCGGCGTCTGAGGGAAGGCTGGTCAGCCTGAGTGTACTTAGTTCGGGAAGCTGCTCGGGGCCAGGGAAATCTTCTCCTTTAAATCCAAAAAGATCGTTCATGGATAAGGTCTGCAAAGAGGTCAATTGCTGAATTGACTGTATATTGCTTACGTTGCCGGGTTTTCCCCACAATCTTAATTCTGAAAGCTCAGGATAAGTATGTACAACAGGCTGCAAATCAAGCTCCGTAATATCTCGAACATACAAACCTCCAAGCCGAGATAACGCTGTAATCTGAGGTACGGTCGCTGCTACATTCAACGTCATTTGGTGGCCTTCTTCATAAGCATTCACATGCAAGTCAGGGGACACGTCTCCCATAAAGCTTAAAAACTCGATCCTGGAATGAAGAGTCAAGCTGTTCACACGGTTCATATCCAGCACAAGTTTGGTTAGATGTGTTTTGCTTAAATCCAGCGCGGTTTGTCCATGTTCATGAATATGAAGTTCATATATAAAGGGATTCTGCTCCAAAAAAGGAATAATGTCTTCCGTATATCCACGCATTTCGATATGTGTAAGACAAGGAAACTGGACTAGTGCGACGACATCCTCGGCAGAGGTTGGTCTGAAGTTGCGCAGGATACTGGTGTTTTTTCTCACCATTGCATCACCTAGTGGAATTTCACTATAGTCTTCGGCAGCTTGTTTGAAGTGTTCCCTTCGTGATTCATCGATGGCATCCCATTGATGTTGCCGATACAGACTCTCTCCGATCTGCCATGCTGCGCTATAACTTCGGGTTTCTTCCGTTATGAGTGGAGCCCGATTACCTGCAAGAACATAATGCGGTGGAACCTCAGCATTCACGAAGCTGTGATCCCAATTGCCTTTCCAAAAATAGTAATTGCAGCTCAACGGTTTCATATCCAGAAGTTCCGTTTCATCGGGCGGCTGATCTCCTGTCCAGTCCAATTGCAGGATTGCGGCAAGCTGGCGGGACCCCATACTCCCGGTTTCTTTCAGATCAGTTACCTGGCAGGCAGCATATTGTTGTAAACTTTCGACGTATACACAGTAAATGTCTCCGATCGTTGGGACCATGTTGTGCTCCTTTCGTTCTGCATAAATCAATGCTAAGCTTCTTGTAAACTAAGGATTTTGCAAAATGATGATAAAAGAATTATATCAAAGGCGTTCAATCACATCCATTTTGGATAGAGCCGTATTTGAATTCATAGAAATCTGAATATCTAAGGGAGGTTATTCATGACTACTGGTATTAGCCGAAGTAAAACACTAGGTGAATTTTTGAAATCTCGGAGGAGCCGGATTCAGCCAGAGCAAGCAGGGATCACCGGATCGTATGGACAACGCAGAACGCCGGGATTAAGACGTGAGGAAGTTGCCGTGCTTGCGGGTGTCAGTGCAACTTATTATACGTGGCTTGAGCAGGGGAGAGAGGTTAACTCGTCTAGAGAGGTTATGGAAAGTATAGCGGGTGCACTCCAGTTAAGTGAGGAAGAGAAGGGACACCTATTTCGTTTATGGGACCCCAATGCAGAGCATGAATTCCCTGCCTCCTATTCACATCTCGAAGGGGGATGGCAGAGTATCATTAGTCAACTTGCATACCCTTCATTTATTACGAATGAAAGGTCTGAAGTACTTGCATGGAATGAGGCAGCGAATGAGAAGCTTTTTGACTTTTCCTCGATGAACGTGAACGACCGTGTCATGATGCGAATGTTATTTCTAGATGCAACGCTCCGGGAACGTATGCATAATTGGGATGAATTTGCACGGCATTCGGTAGCGGTGTTTCGTACGTACTATGACAAGTACCCGGGTGAACCTGAGTTTTACCAGATAGTTCAACAATTGATCGAAGACAGCACGGATTTTCAAAATATTTGGAGCCTGCACCAGATTAAACAGAAAAAAGTCAACCGGATCTTTCTCGAGACAACAGATCGGACGGATGGTATTGCCCATGCCTATGATATCTTTTCCATGAGCAATCTTAACGAACAGTCAGGTATTCATTGTTGTGTGTACATCCCCGTTGTGGAGTGACAATAACGATCAGGGTGGTAATTCTAGTACTAGCATAAACAGACTGTGGTTGGGTCTTTGTTCGTGAAATAGAATGAATACAAGTTCAATATCTTTCTATTTATTAACGAAAAGAGGGAACCACATGATTAAGACAAGAACGTTGGGAAGCGATAAATTGCAGGTATCCGGGCTTGGGCTGGGCGTGATGATGATGCCAGACAACCAAGAATCCGTTCATACAATCCAGGGTGCACTGGATGCGGGAGTAACGATGTTCGATACAGCTGATCTGTACGGTGAATATGAAAAGCAGCGATTTGGAGGCAACGAAAAATTGCTTGGGCGCGCGCTCAAAGGGCGAAGAGCCGATGCTATTGTAGCGACCAAGTTCGGTATAACACATACCCAGGGGCCCAAGGGAGATCCGGCGTATATCAAAAAATCAGTAGATGCCAGTCTGTACAACCTGGGCATGGATTATATAGATCTCTATTATCAACATCGCCCTGATCCCAATACTCCCATTGAGGAAACGGTGGGAACACTTGCCGATCTGGTACAGCAGGGAAAGATCCGTTATATAGGTCTGTCTGAAGCGTCTGCAGTGACTATTCGTCGTGCGAATGCCGTTCACCCCATCACAGCACTCCAAACGGAGTATTCATTGTGGAGTCGTGAGCTCGAAGATGAGATATTGCCATTGCTCAGCGAGTTGAACATTGGGCTCGTACCCTATAGTCCATTAGGGCGCGGCTTCTTAACTGGTCAGATCCGATCGATAGACGATCTGCCAGAGGACGATTATCGTCGTCATTATCCACGTTTCCAGGGTGAGAATTTCGAGAAAAATCTGGAGGTGGTGCGCCTGATCCAAGAACTGGCTATGCAAAAAGAATGCACTGCTTCTCAGCTTGCACTCGCCTGGTTACTCGAAAAGGGAGAACATATCGTTCCGATTCCTGGTACTCGCAGTTTGGAGAGAGTTCATGAGAATCTTGGTGCCTTGCACGTTTCTTTCACCAATGATGAATGGGCTGAGATTGAACGGATATCTCCCAAAGGATTTGCCGCAGGGGGAAGATACCCTGGCCTTGCTTAATATAAGCCAAGCCTATAGATAAAACACTTAACGCCCCAGACCTGTTTTAACAGGAAAAGGGTGTTTTTGTGTTCTACTTACGAGTGGATGATCTTCACCTAATTGACAAATGAAGTTATACGGTCGGATAAAAATTGCATTGGAACCGTGTCCTCGGTATTATCTCCGCTAATTAGCGCATACAGTACAACAATGAGATGTACGCCTACAAGGAGGAAACAGCGGTATGACTAATCCGATTCTACAAGCCCCGAATGTTCAGTTGGCGGCCGATTCGACAGCGGTGTTGAATTATCAGCGTGATTCGCGCAATTATATTACCCAGTTATTTGGACCGCAGCTGCCTACGATCAAAAATGGTTTCTTCAATGTACACATGAGCAAAGGAATTATTGTGCAGCCACACTGGCATACAAATGTCACCGAGATGGTCGTTCTGATCAACGGGGAAATTACCACTTCTGTTTACGATCCGTTCAAGCGGGAGCGGATAAGTTATCACTTGAAGCCAGGCCAGGTTTCGATATTCCCTCAAGGATGGTTTCACTGGTTTGTGGCGGAGACCGATGATGTGCACTTGTTGACGATTTTTGATCAACCTACACCGGACATTGTGCTGGGGGCTGACTTCCTGGCTGCAACACCGCCTGAAGTAGCCCATCGTGCATACTGTATTGATGAGGAGGCGTACAGGACGGCGGTGGCATCCATCAAAAATGACGCGATTTTGGGACCGCCGATTGGATGTGTGGATTCTGTTTCCGATCAGGCGATCAAAGCTTCTAAATCATCCAAAAACTCAAAGGGATAACGTTATCTCGTTCTCCTATCAAATGACCGATTTCAGGCCCGTGACCGGAAAATTTTCCGATTACGGGCTTAAATTTTGTTCCAATTAACACATTCCGAATTCTCTGTTAAGATAGGCATAACATTGGCTTGTTACAGTAGTAGCACTCAAAGAATGTGGAGGGACGATCCATGACCATGACTGAGCAGGAAATGCTGGAAACCGCGATGAGCTATGCACCTGTATTGATGTTTGATCGAAATGAACCCTTTTACCCTGATTTTGTAGGCGTTTCCATTCTGGATCAATCAGGACCTTCACCGTCATTCCAGCGAGAAATTCATTTTCCGGTTGAGGCGGTCCAATATGTAATTGAATTTTCGATTTGGTGGGATTATGAAATAGGGCATTTGTACGAAATGGAGCATGTGTGGATATATGTGGGCCATGATGGTGAAGTCGTTGATTGTGAAGCCAGCTTCCATGGCAGAGTACTTCGGGGATTGCTGAAGGATCGAGTTAATGTGGTTGGACGCCATGTGTGTCTATACTCGCAGCCAGGCAAACATGCTTTTTCTCCGATCCCTGTGGTGTTTGAACTGTTGCCAGATTTGTATAGTGCAGCAGGCGCCAATGCGGGTTGTGACGGACTGCTCGTGAACGAGATGTTCAAAGGTTATTTCCAGACCAATGAAGAAATTGACGCCAGCGTGCGGAGTTTTCTGCAGACCAAGGCGTTTGTTCCCTCTATGGAGTTTGAGGAGTTTTTGCTTGAGCCGAGTCTATTCATGCCCTGGCAGCAACTGTTTACTATGATTCCTGAGAGAATTGAGAGCAGATTGAGAGAACTTGAATTAAGATGAGAATTGGTAGGTTGTCTACTTAGAAAAATGAATATAGCAAAAAAAGTGCTTCATCATCCTTTTGGGGTGACGAGGCACTTTTTTTGTAGACCAGTAGACCGAGGAATCTTAATCCGCCTTGAAAATCAGATCCATAAACCGGTTGGCTGCCAGTGAAATTGGCATATTACGCTTTGTCATGATGCCTACATGTGAAGGGGGCAGGGCAACATCAAGCTGAATTTCGAAGAGAGAGCCTTCTTCCAGTTCTTTGGAAATAAATTCACGGGTGACATACGATATGCCCAATCCCTTCCGTGCAAATTCGATTAACAAATCCACACTGCCGACCTCAATCTCAGGTTTGAGTGTGTAGCCATAACTGTTGAACAGCTCCGTAATTGCCATCCGAACCCGGCTGTTTCTGGAGAAAAGAATGAGTTGATGCTCCAGCAGCATTTCCAATGTCATAACTTTATCCTTCAGTTGAGCATAACGTTCGCCCGCGACAAAGCAGTCTTTGAGCTGGATACTTTCCCTGACCTCAAGCTGCGGATCAACGATGGGCATCCGCACAACACCCAAATCAATTTTGCCTTCTTTCAAAAACGTGATGACTTCAGGCGTTGTCCCATGACTTAGATGCAGCTTGATGTTAGGGTAGAGCACATGGAATTCTTCCAGATAGGAAAGCATGTAATGCTTGAACAGCGAATCACTGCCACCAATCCTTAGCTCTCCGTTGTCTAAACTCTTCAATGCAGCCATTTTCTCCTCGGCCAGCGAGATCAGAATCTGAGATTGCTCAATATAGGAATACAAACTCACACCTTCCTGTGTTAACGCAACTCCCTTGGAATTCCGGTAAAACAACGTGAGACCAAAGCTTTCTTCCAACTGTTTGATGGCGTGGCTGACACTTGGTTGAGTAATATATAGCGCTTTGGCGGCTTGGGTCAAACTTCCTGTTTTGGCAGCCCAATAAAATACCTTATATAATTCATAATTTGTTGTCATAGATATCGTCTATAGCTCCTGTGAAATATATTAATTACTTGTATGGCTATGAAACGTATTATAGTGTAACTATAGCAAAGAAACCAGAGTTACTTGGAAGGAGAATAGTGAGATGGAACCAACGAGCATTATTTTATTTGGTGCGACTGGCGATTTAGCCAAAAGAAAAATATATCCAGCCTTATATAATTTATACATTGAGCAGAAACTTCCGGAATCCTTCTCGCTGATTGGCTTAGGACGCAGAGAATGGTCTGATGAATTCTTTCAGGCACAAGTGGAAAAATCATTAAATGAATTTTCCAGACGCCCTGCTGATCCTGAAGTTGTGAAATCATTTGTGCAGGCTTTCCGTTACAGTGTATTGAATATTAGCCATAAGGAAGATTATATAGAGCTGTTAAATTTAGTGGAACAAAGAGAGGCTGAACTTGGCATTCCATCCAATCGTCTGTTCTACCTTTCGGTTGGTCCAGAATTCTTCGAACCCATTGCAGAGAACATTCAGGGTAGTGGACTTGGATCAACTGCGGGCTGGAAACGCCTTGTGATCGAGAAGCCATTTGGACATGATCTGCAATCGGCTCGTGATCTCAATCGCAAATTAAGCGAGGCGTTCACAGAAGAAGAAATTTATCGGATTGACCACTATTTGGGCAAACCGATGGTGCAGCGTCTTGAAACCTTGCATCAAAGCAATCCGATCATGAAGGCATTGTGGAACAACCGTTATATCTCGAATGTGCAGATCACCGCTAATGAGACTGTTGGCGTGGAAGAACGGGCATCCTATTATGATCATGTAGGCGCCGTGCGTGACATGTTCCAGAATCATATGCTGCAATTGCTTATGATGATGGCGATCCAGCTTCCATATAACAGCACCACGGAAAAAGTCGGTTTGAAGAAAAAACACATTATGGAATCGATTCAGCCACTGCAAAAGCAAAACGTGGGTGCAAGTGTCATTCGCGGACAGTATGCTGCAGGAAACATTCAAGGTAAATCCGTTAGCGGTTATGCAGCTGAACCCGGTGTTGCCGAGAATACGATGAATGATACGTTTATCGCTGCAAAATTGCAGATTGATGACTTCTTCTGGCGCGGAGTACCTTTCTATATCCGTACCGGTAAACGAATGAAGGAGAAATCAACTCGCATTGTCATCGAATTCAAAGAACCATCTGGACAGGCTAACGTGGTTAACGGTTCCAAACCGAACCTGCTTGTGATTGAGATGAGTCCTGACCAGAGCATGACGCTGCAGCTGAATGCCAGCGACCCGCAAAACAAAGGGGAGTTCAAACCTGTTCATATCGATCTGTCACCAGATCGTGAGGATCTGGCCGAGGCTTATGAGAACTTGATTCATGACGCATTGCATGGTGATCCAACGTTCTTTGCCCATTGGGATGAAGTAGAACTGTCTTGGGCTTGGGTACAACCTATTCTGGATGCATTCCAGGAGAATTTGCTCCCACTTCATCTGTACCCTGCGGGAAGTTATGGACCAGCAGAGTCGGATGAGATGCTCGCTGCGGAAGGGCACCACTGGTGGTTTGACCAACCTGCCGATCAGCAGGCTGAAGATGATATTGAAGTTCCTTTGGCTGTTAATGCAAATCTGTAACATAAAAAAACAATAAAACATATCCCTTGGAGGTAAATGAATATGAAATTTTTCATCGATACAGCAAACTTGGTAGACATCAAAAAAGCATACAAAATCGGCGTCCTGTCTGGTGTAACAACAAACCCGTCATTGGTAGCCAAAGAAGGCGTGAAATTCGAGGATCGTATTGAAGAAATTTTGCGTGAGGTACCTGAAGTTGAATCCGTATCTGCGGAAGTAACACCAGATGCGATCACAGCTGAAGAGATGATTGCTCAAGCAGACGAACTGATCAAAATCAATAACAACGACAAAAACATCACAATCAAGCTGCCAATGACACTTGCAGGACTGGAAGCTTGCCGATACCTGACTAAAAAAGGTGTGAAAACCAACGTAACGTTGATCTTCACAGTGAACCAGGCGCTGCTAGCTGCTCGTGCCGGTGCAACATATGTATCCCCGTTCCTGGGACGTCTTGATGACATCTCCGAAGATGGTGTGCAATTGGTTGCCAAAGTTGCTGAGCTGTTCCGTACACATAACCTGGATGCACAGATTATTGCGGCTTCTGTAAGACATCCGGACCACGTTACACGTGTAGCAATGGCAGGAGCACATATCGCTACTGTTCCATTCTCCGTCATTGAACAAATCTCCAAACACCCGCTGACAGATCAAGGCATGGAGAAATTCGCAGCAGACTGGAAAAAAACAGTTCAGTAATAACGGATTGTTGATCTCGAATTTTAACCTACTATATATAAAGAGTATTGGGAGGACATAATGAGTAAACAACAGATCGGTGTCATCGGACTTGCAGTAATGGGTAAAAACCTTGCCCTTAATATTGAAAGCAAAGGATTCTCGGTATCGGTATTTAACCGTTCCCCGGAGAAAACGAACGATCTTCTCAAAGAAGCCGAAGGTAAAAACCTGACAGGCGCATTTACGATTGAAGAGTTCGTAGCTTCCCTGGAATCTCCGCGCAAAATCCTGATCATGGTTCAAGCGGGTAAAGCAACGGACGCAACCATTGAACAACTGCTGCCACACTTGGACGAAGGCGACATCATCATTGATGGAGGTAACGCATACTTCCCTGACACCCAACGCCGCAGCAAAGATCTGGAAGCCAAAGGCTTCCGCTTCATCGGTGCAGGTGTATCCGGTGGGGAAGAAGGCGCTCTGAAAGGCCCGGCAATCATGCCAGGCGGACAAGAAAGTGCGTATGCGCTCGTTGAACCCATTCTGACAGCCATTTCCGCTAAAGTAGGCGACGATGCTTGCAGCACTTATATTGGACCAGATGGTGCCGGACACTATGTGAAAATGGTGCACAACGGTATCGAATACGGGGATATGCAGTTGATTGGTGAAGCTTACCACCTGCTCAAATCCGTATTGAATGTGTCCGTTGAAGAATTGCATGCAATTTTCTCGGAATGGAACCAAGGCGAGCTGGATAGCTACCTGATTGAAATCACAGCAGACATCTTTTCCAAATACGATCCGGAAACCGGCAAACCAATGGTTGATGTCATTCTGGATGCAGCTGGACAAAAAGGAACAGGCAAATGGACGAGCCAAAGCGCGCTGGATCTCGGCGTACCATTGTCCATGATTACGGAATCCGTATTCTCCCGTTTCCTGTCTGCAATGAAAGACGAACGCGTAGCAGCAAGCAAAATTTTGAACGGACCAGCAACTGAAGCATTCTCTGGCGACAAAAAAGCGTTCATCGAAAATGTGCGCAAAGCGCTGTTTGCAAGTAAAATCGTATCTTACGCACAAGGTTTTGCTCAAATGCGTGCAGCTTCAGACGAATATGGCTGGGATCTGAAATACGGCAACATCGCCATGATCTTCCGCGGTGGCTGTATCATCCGTTCACAGTTCCTGCAAAACATCAAAGAAGCATATGACAAGGATGCAGAATTGAAAAACCTGCTTCTGGACCCATACTTCCAAAACATTGTTGAATCCTACCAAGGTGCATGGCGTGAAGTCGTGGCAGCTGCGGTAACTCAAGGAATTCCAGTTCCTGGATTCTCAAGCGCGTTGTCTTACTATGACAGCTACCGCACTGAACGTTTGCCTGCGAACCTGTTGCAAGCACAACGTGACTACTTTGGCGCTCACACATTCAAACGTGTGGACAAAGAAGGTTCATTCCACTTCCAATGGATGGACACCAACGAGTAATATGTAATTCGAGATCATTCAGCATTCCTGTGCTCGTTCATGATGTTAGTTAGTCATGAGCGGACGCAGGAATGCTTTTTTATTCAGATGACAGGCTATGGGTCGATGTATCGCCTAATATATGATTGAAATTTAAGTATTCCAAATTGTAATAAATTGTACGCATCTGAGGAATGGAAACAGATGTCCTCACCCCTTTAACTACGTTATACTTGTGCAGATGGACTGGAATTTGGTTGGAGAAAATTCAGCAATCAACTTATTGACGTGGAGGTTAACGGAAGCATGTTCGTACTTGCAGGCATCTTGTTTTTGGTAGTGTACGGTTTATTAGTGTTTTACATAGGACGGAGCGGATGGAGCTGGATGAAGCCGGTTGTATCTGCAAGATTTCGTTGGTTTTACATCGTTGCGCTCGTATTCCTTTCAATTTCTTTCATACTGGCAAGGTTGTTTGGAAGTATTTCCTTCCTGAGTGTTATCGGTTCATACTGGCTTGCAATCTTTTCACTGCTGTTATTGATCCTGCCGGTGGTTCATATAACGTTGTGGTTACTTAGACTAACTCGCATCCCAAGACATTCTGCTCATAAATGGGCAGGTGTAGTGACCCTCGTGCTGTTGCTGTCCACGCTGGGCTATGGTATCTATAACGCCTATAGTCCAGTCGTAAGACAATACAACATTCACATTGATAAAAAAGTGGAAGGTGTCGACAGCCTCAACATTGTTATGGCTGCAGATATGCACTTTGGTCTATTGTCCGGTCCTGCTCATGCTAAGCGCATGGTGGAAGAAATTAACGCGTTGAAGCCGGATTTGGTGCTGTATCCTGGTGATATTATCGATGATAACCTGGATATGTATCTCAAGAGTGGGATTGCGGATATTATTAGCGACATTCAGGCTCCTTACGGGGTGTACGCCTCACTGGGCAATCACGACAAGTATAATGGTCCGATCGAGGATCTGATTGCTGCTTTGGAGAAGAGTAATATGCAAGTTCTGTATGATGATAAAATTACATTGGACGATAAGATTACGCTGATTGGACGGAAAGACCGGACAGAGAAGGATCGTGCAGAAGTAGCGACGTTGATGCAGGATACCGACTTGAGTAAGCCTGTGCTCATGATGGATCACCAGCCTTATGATTTGGATATTGCGGAACAGAACAACGTAGATTTGGTTGTGTCTGGTCACACCCATCGTGGTCAGATCGCACCCGCTCAGTTTATTACTAAGGCCATCTACGAGAATGATTGGGGTTATCTGCAAAAAGGGTCCATGCACTCTATCGTGACCTCTGGATTCGGCTTCTGGGGACCTCCGATTCGTACTAGCAGTCGTTCGGAGATTGTACAGATTCATGTGACGTTCCAACAATAATTAGCGATATGAGTAACAGTGAGCCCTTCGGAAGAAGGGCTCCTATTTGTGCACAAGTCAGATGAGTTACCGTGAAAAGAAAACATTCCCACGTTGAGTAGAAGACTTCTCCAGTTTGTTTCTGTATCAACATGTACATATTAAGACTGCATACCCCTCACCCGTGGAGCTGTAGGGAAATATTTCTTGAAAGCAAGATGAAGTGAAATAGCAGTAGTAGCATTTTGGGTTGACACCGTTTTCAGGTTGTGATAGATTATATCCGAGGCTTGTTACCGGTAATGCGGGCAAAACCACTATGGAAATGATTTTATTATTTCTATTTTGGTTTTGCCCTTTTTTAATCCTCAAAAAAAACAGGTGGGTCCATAATGATTATTAAACAGATATTTAATAACAATATTGTCAGTACCGTGGATGACAAAAACCAGGAACTGCTGATCCTCGGCCGGGGTATCGGATTTAAGTTCAAGGCGGGCGATGAGATTGATGAAGAACGGATTGAGAAAGTATTCCGGCTTCAGGATGCATCGATCTATGAGAAGTTCAAGTCCATCGTCACGGAAGTGCCGATTGAAATTCTGCAGGCGACAGATGATATTGTGACACTGGCACGTACGCAATTGAACAAAACCATCAGTGACGGGATTTATGTCTCACTGTCGGATCACATTCATTTTGCTGTCCAGCGTTTGGAAAAGGGAATGATTACACGAAATCCGCTCTCCTGGGAAGTACAGCATTTCTACAAGGCCGAGTTCGACGTGGCCCGGGAAGCGCTCACCTTGCTGAAGGAAAGACTGGAAGTGGAGTTTCCCAAGGATGAAATATGCAACATAGCGCTGCATTTCATCAATGCGGAAGTCAATGATTCCATGAATGATGTCACTCATTTGATGCAGCTGCTTCAAGAGATCATGAACATTATCAAATATCACTTCAATGTCGAATTGGATGAAGATAGCGTCAACTATTTCCGTTTCATTACTCATTTGAAGTATTTCTGCCAACGGGTAATTACTCACTCGTCACATGACGATGCGGAGGAGTATTTATACGAGGTTGTACGGAAAAACTATCCCGAAACCTTCAAATGTATCGGCAAGATTGAGACTTTTATCCATAAGAACTATCAGTATGATATGACGCATTCGGAACAGTTGTATCTGACCCTTCATCTGGAGCGGTTAATGAAACCGAAGCGTGACCAATGAAATATCAGCACATGAACCAGAACCTAACTAAATATCAAATGGGCTTGTTACTGTTCAATCAGGCAATACCCGAATGAATGACACGTAGAAGACGTGGCTATTTGTTCGGGTATTTTTTATTGGAAAAATGAGGAGGAAATGATCATGAAACATCAGGAAACGGCACAGGAAATCATCAAAGCCGTTGGGGGAACAAACAATATCAACTCAGTGTATCATTGCGTCACACGACTTAGATTTGATCTGAAAAATAACGATAAAGTGGATAATAATTCACTCAAGAAACTGGATAAAGTCATGGGAACAAATATCTCAGGAGATCAATTCCAGGTGATTATCGGGAATGATGTGTCCAAAGTATTTGATGCTATGGTGAAGGAACATCCGGCAATACAGCAAAGTACAGAAAATAAACAGCCTAAACCGGAAAAAAGTAAAAATGTAATTCTTAATATTTTTGAGACGATTGCGGGTGTCTTTGCACCAATGCTTCCAGCGATTACAGCTGCGGGTATGCTCAAGGGATTGCTTGCATTATTCGTATCCCTGGAGTGGATGTCAGCAGGCACTGACACGTACCGTATCCTTTCCGCCATTGGGGATGGCGTATTCTACTTCCTTCCGCTGCTAATCGCAGTTAGTGCCGCTCGTAAATTCGGCAGTAATCCGTTTGTAGCCATTGCGCTAAGTACTGCGCTGATGTATCCCGATATGGGCGCATTGCTATCCAGCGGTGAATCGGTTGCGTTTATTGGTATTCCGGTAACGGCTGTCAGCTATGCCTCATCGGTTATTCCGATTTTGCTTGCCGTATGGCTGATGTCTTATGTTGAGAAATGGGTTGACCGCGTTATTCCAGCAGCATTGAAGTTGCTGCTTGTGCCACTGATTACCTTGCTTGTTATGGTTCCGGTAACACTGATTGCGATCGGTCCATTGGGTACATTTGTAGGTAGTGGGTTGTCCGGTGGTATTAACTGGCTGCTGAATGAAGGCGGATTAATTGCAGGGATTGTTCTGGGCGGCGCGATGGCGCTCATTATTATGACAGGTATGCACTATGCGCTCGTACCGATCATCCTGAGCAATATTGCTACATTAGGCTTCGATAAATTCTTGCCACTGACGTTCATCTCCAATATGGGACAGGCCGGAGCGACGTTGGGCGTATTCTTCCGTGCAAAAGACAAAAAGCTCAAAACCGTTGCATTGTCCACCAGCTTCACAGCTCTGATGGGTGTAACCGAGCCAGCCATGTACGGCGTAAACATGAAATATAAAAAACCGTTTGCCGCTGCGATGATTGGTAGTGCAGTGGGTGGCGGATTCGCTCTTGCTTTTGGAGCCAAAGCTTATGTGCTTGCAGGTAACGGTGGTCTTCCGGGTCTGCCATCCCTGATCGGACAAACCTTCTGGTATTCCTTTGGCGGTATGATTCTTGCCTTTGTCGTGGGTGCAATTATGTCTACTGTGTTCGGGATCAAGGAAGAAGAGGGCGATGCCGAGGCATTGGCTCAATTCTCACCAGGCGCTTCTACGACACCAGCGGCAGCACCTTCCAATAATGCTGCAACTGTGAACGTGGACGATATGGGTGCTCCGACACCAACAAGTGATGCGGTAGCCATTGCACCGATGACGGGTAAAGCGATTGCACTCAAAGAAGTTAATGATCCAACGTTTGGCGATGAATTGATGGGTAAAGGTGTGGCATTTGTTCCAACGGTTGGCGAACTGGTGTCACCAGTTACAGGTACCATCATGAATGTGTTCAAAACGAAACATGCGATCGTGGTCCGCAGTGATAACGGAATGGAGCTTCTGATCCATGTGGGGATCAACACTGTGAAACTGCGCGGTCAGTATTTTGAGGCCCATGTCGCTACGGGAGCACGTGTACAGGCCGGAGATAAGTTACTCACGTTTGAACTTGATCAAATCTCCAAGGAATATGACATTACAACGGCGATGGTCGTTACGAATACAGCAGATTACAAGCAGGTTCTGCCTGTGAAATTGGGTGCAATTACAATCGGTGAAGAAGTATTGAAAGCTGAAATTTAAAGTCTAAAGACGAACTTAAGAAGAAATAGACGACATCAATAAGAAGAGGAGAGATACGCATGATCAATCGACAAGGGTTTCCAGAAGGTTTTTTGTGGGGCGGCGCAATTGCTGCCAACCAGGCTGAAGGTGGATTTGATGCAGGGGGCAAAGGTTGGTCCACAGCGGATATGGTTCCTTATTTTGAGAAAAAGGATTACACCAACCTTAGAGAACTGATGCACGTGACCAGTGCAACGGTTGAGAAAGCGATGGCTCACCACAGTGCGAAGGGATACCCGAAGCGTTACGGTATTGATTTCTATCACCGCTTCAAAGAGGACATTGCGTTATTCGCCGAGCTGGGCTTCAAGACATTCCGTCTTTCCATCAACTGGCCGCGTATTTTCCCGAACGGGTACGACGCAGAGCCGAATGAAGAAGGATTGCGTTTCTATGATGAAGTATTCGACGAATTGCGTAAACACAATATCGAACCTCTCGTGACGCTCTCTCACTATGAAATGCCGATGTCATTGGTATTGAAGTACAACGGCTGGGCAGGTCGGGAAGTTATCGGACATTTTGTAAGATACGCCGAGACCGTAATGAATCGCTACAAAGACAAGGTGAAATACTGGCTGACGTTTAATGAGATCAACACAACCATTATTGAGCCATTCACGGGTGGAGGCATCATTGAAGATCGTGTCGATAATGTGATGCAAGCTTCCTATCAAGCACTTCACCATCAGTTTGTTGCCAGCAGTCTGGTAACGCAGAAGGCGCGTCAGATTAACCCGGACTTCCAGATTGGCTGTATGCTTGCGCGCATGATTCACTACCCGGCCACGTCGAAGCCGGAGGATGTATTGCAAGCTCAGATCGATAATCAGCTGAACCTGCTGCATACTGATGTACAAGTGCGAGGAAGTTATCCAACCTTTATGGCTCGTTATTGGGCTGAACATGACATTTCCATTGCGATGGAAGCAGGAGACGAAGCGATCATGAAAGAGCATACGGTTGATTTCATCTCGTTCAGCTATTACACATCGCTGGTATCCGCAGTGAATCCGGAGGAATATGGGGTAACTGGAGGCAACCTGTACAGCACGATTAAGAACCCGAACCTGGAGCGTACAGAATGGGGCTGGCAGCTTGATCCGATCGGACTTCGTGTGGCGCTAAAAGAGCTGTATGATCGTTATCAATTGCCATTGTTTGTCGTGGAAAACGGACTTGGGGCCAAGGATACCGTAGAGGCCGATGGTTCCATTAATGATGATTATCGGATTGATTATCTGAGAAAACATATTACACAAATGAAAGAAGCAGTCATGGATGGGGTAGACCTTATGGGTTATACCAACTGGGGTGCGATTGATATCATCAGTGCGTCCACTTCGGAAATGTCCAAGCGTTATGGCGTAATCTACGTCGATCAGGACGACAACGGACAAGGCACATTGAATCGCTATAAGAAAAAGAGCTTTGGTTGGTATCAGAACGTCATCGCTACGAATGGCGAAGATTTGGGTTGATTTCGGGGGCAGTCCTTGCGCAGCAGTTATTGCGGCGCAGGGGCCGCTTTTTATTTTGAGCTCAAAAAGGATAGCGCTGTTACAACGATGATGATATACTGTGATCCTATTGGAGGGGATAAAGATGAAGAAACCTATTATTGCTGTAGATATGGATGACACCATATGTCATCTGGTCAAGCGAGCCATCTATCATAACAACATCAACTTCCCAACCCATCCGCTGCGATATGAGGATATGATACATTGGGACACATCCCATATGCGCCATCCGGAATGTACACATGATGTATTTTACGGTCGGCCAGGGCTGTTTGAGGAACTGGAGATTTACGATGAATATGTAGTAGAAGAGGTGGAAAAGCTCCATCAAGCCTATGATCTGCTAATCCTAACGGCGGCTGAGCCCAAAACGGTTGTGGAGAAGTGGAATTGGCTTCAGAAGCACATGCCATACATATCTCCAGAACAGTTTATAACCTGTAAACGGAAAAACTTGATTAACTTCGATCTATTAATTGATGATGGAGCACATAACCTGATACCCGCGCTGAATGACGGAAAAAAAGTCATCTGTATCCCTCATCCATGGAATATAAACGAACGGGAGCAGCATCAGTTTCCGTTGATGACCTCTTGGAAAGGTGCAAAGGCTTATGTAGATCGTCTGCTTGAAAGAGAACATGAAGAGATTAAGTTTGATCCTGTAAAGAAATGAACCCTGAGAAAGAACGGAAGGCAGGAACACACTTAATTCAATGGTTCTGCTCTGAAGTTCCTGCGATAGCCCTGAGGGGTTTCTCCCGTAATTCGTTTAAAGACGGCGTAAAATGAATCTACATCCCGGTAACCTACAAGTTCAGCAATTAAACTGACTTTATGTTGTGAATTCTTGAGCAATTCACAGCTTTTTTGTATGCGCAAATGTTGTAGATAAGCACCAAACGTCCGCCCGGTATGGGTCACGAACATGCGTCCAATATGTCTTTCGCTCCAACCAGAAATACTCACCAGTTCGCTTAGACGGATTCGTTCGTTCACATGTTGGTCCAGGTAATGAAGGATATGTTCCATATCAGTCGCGTTTTCCTTCTCATTGCAGGTAGCTTGATGGATCTTTCTGTAAGTCGTCACGACGAGTTGGCTAACAAGCGTATACAGGATCGTGGAAGAGCCGATCCCCGGAACGGCAGATTCGCGGTACAGTTTTACCATTAATTCTTCCATCCGTTGGCTGTAATCTGTGATGGATACATAAGGAACCCGATTCTTTTCCAGGTCTGTCAGATGGTTTCGAATCTCCTGCTCCTGAATAATAATGGACAGGGTGTGGATCAGTTCGGAATTGAACAGACAGTTATAGATAATGAGTGGATGCTCTGATACATTCGCAGTAGCTGGGCGGAATACATGAGGAACGCCGACTGGAATGACAAATAACATCCCTTTGTGTACCGGAATAATATCGTCACCAATGTGATGAAAGCCCTTTCCTTCTGCCACATAACTATACTCAACAAACTCGTGTGCGTGAAAGGGAACCATAAAATCCTCGGAACATCGGTTCACGAACAGCTTCAGATTATTCTGGAAAAAGGATTCACTCTTGAACAGCTGTATGGTTGGATTCACGGAATAGCCTCCTTAGTTGGAATGACCAGATTACCGGGTTAAACTGTCCTCATTACCGGGTATTTCCGATCACAGAATCGATATAATTATATCGTAACCTTGAATTGGAAACCACGATGGAAAGGGATGTTTCTCTGATGTTGACCGTAAGTCATCTGCGTTGTGAGTATAGAGTAAATCCGATTGGACTAGATATCACGTCACCCAGATTAAGCTGGCATTTGCAATCCGATCACAGAAATTGTGTACAGTCAGATTATCAAATTCAGTTGTCACGGACGGAAGATTTTGCTCAGATGGAGTGGGATTCCGGCAAAAAAAGCTCTGATCAGTCCATTCATGTTGAACTGGAGCACTGGGTGCCCGAAGCACGAACCCGCTACTATTATCGCATTCGTGTCTGGGAACGTGCAGGAGATGAATCAGACTGGTCGGGGACAGCGTATTTCGAGACGGGATTCATGGGTAGTGAAGATGCCTGGCAGGCGGAGTGGATCACAGTCGATCCTTCCTCTCAGCAGGATGAGTCTTGCCCACGACTGCGTACCTCGTTTGAATTGAAAAAGCCTGTAGCTTCGGCCAGAATATATGTGACTGCACTTGGATTGTACGAACTTCATCTGAATAATCAGCGAGTGGGCGAAGCGTACTTCACCCCGGGCTGGACCAGTTATAGTAAGCGGTTGCAATATCAGGTTTATGATGTTACCGATCGGCTTCAGAATGGACAGAATATACTCGGTGCTTATCTGGGAGATGGCTGGTACAAAGGACATTTGGGATGGGAGAAAAAGCAGAAGATATACGGAACGAATGCAGGTTTGCTGCTGGAACTTCATATTCATTATACCGATGGTTCAGAAGAACGTATTATTTCGGATCGAAACTGGAAGAGTTCCCCCAGCGCTATTCGCAGTTCGGACATTTATATGGGGGAAACGTATGATGCACGTATGGAATCCGAATGGCAAGATTCATCCTCAGTCCAATGGTCGCCAGTACGTGTGCTGGATTACTCGAAGGAGATTATTATTGCACAAGAGAACGTTCCCGTAACGCCAATAGAGCAAATTAAACCTATCGCTTTGCTTACAACTCCACTGGGAGAGCGTGTGCTGGATATGGGACAGAATATGGTCGGTTGGGTGAGATTCAGCATTCAGGGTGAAACGGGGCATACGGTTGAGTTGCTACATGCCGAGATATTGGATCATCAGGGTAATTTCTACACTGAAAACCTGCGTGGGGCAACGCAGTGTATCCGCTATACTCTAAAAGGCGCTGGAGTAGAGACGTACGAGCCACGTTTCACATTTCAGGGATTCCGTTTTGTGAAGTTGATTGGATTCCCGGATGAGATTCGGCTTGAGGATTTCACAGGTGTAGTTCTGCATTCCAATATGGAGCGAACCGGTGATTTTAAAAGCTCCAGTCCACTCGTGAATCAGCTTCATCACAATATATTGTGGGGGCAAAAAGGGAATTTCGTTGACGTACCGACAGATTGTCCGCAGCGTGATGAGCGGCTGGGCTGGACGGGAGACGCGCAGATGTTTATACGAACATCCTCATACCTGATGAACACGGCACCTTTTTTCACTAAATGGCTGAGGGATCTGCAGGCGGATCAGGGAGAGGATGGAGGCATTCCTTTCTACGTTCCTGATTTGAGGAGTTCGACGTCAGACGGGTGGGCGGATACGAATCATTCTTCCGCTGCCTGGGGGGATGCCGCGGTGATCTGTCCATGGACGATTTACGAGATGTACGGGGATGTCAGGCTGTTGGCTGAGCAATATGACAGCATGAAGCGCTGGATTAATTACATTCACGCTCAAGGAGAGAATCCTTACTTGTGGAATACTGGCTTTCATTTCGGGGATTGGCTCGGGCTGGATTCCAAGCCGGACAGCTATATTGGGGCTACAGATAAGGATTTTGTAGCAACTACATTCTATGCCTATTCTGTTTCTCTAACACGGAAGGCTGCTGAGGTGTTAGGGCAGGCGGAAGATGTAACTTATTATGATAATCTGCATGACAACATTGTTGCTGCATTTCAAAATGAATTTGTGACACCTGCGGGCAAACTTGCAGTTCCCACTCAGACTGCCCATGTACTTGCTTTGCATTTTGACCTATTGGATTCTGCAGCTCGGAAACGTACCATTGATCAGTTGGGAAAACTGGTTGCGGACGCTGGAAACCACTTAACCACCGGATTTGTTGGAACACCTTATCTGAATCCGGTATTGAGTGATACGGGAAATCATGATCTGGCCTATACGGTGCTCTTTCAGGAAGACTATCCATCCTGGTTATATCAAGTGACACAAGGTGCAACTACGGTTTGGGAGCATTGGGACGGAATCAGGGAGGATGGCAGTCTGTGGAGTGCAGACATGAATTCCTTCAACCATTATGCATACGGCGCCATAGGGGAGTGGTTATATCGTTATGTTGCCGGAATTAACACAGATGAGCAACAGCCCGGGTTCCGCATTGTACACATCGAGCCCAAACCAGGACCAGGACTGGAGTGGGTCGAAGCGAGTTTCGAGACCATGTACGGTTCTGTCACATCCAACTGGTATCGCCGCGATAATAACGAGATGGAGGTTCGTGTGACCATTCCTGCCAATACGACAGGCACGCTCCTTCTTCCTGGAGCAGATGTACAGACAGTTCTGGAGAACGGAAAAGCTGTGGACCAAGTAGCGGACATTCACGAAATTCAAACGCAGGGATCAGATGTACGAATTGCTCTGGGATCAGGAAGCTATCAATTCACATACAAGGTAATTAAAGCAGATCAGGAAGTGCACGCACAACAGGTGGAATCAGTATAACTGGTGTGCATTAGAGGAATAAGCAAGCAGGATCGTGAACTAATATAATAGCGAAAGCTGGACCGAGTAGAGGATCTGCACACGCAGGTTCTCTTTTTTTTACTTGGACAGAGACATTATGAGTAAGGAGGACGTATTTAGAATGAGCAAAGAGAAAGTTAGACTAGTCAAACCTTCAGCTGAATATAAAGAAACGTATGCAGCATTTTATGAAGACTGGGTTGCAAGCGGAGAATCAATGGTACCGTGGGTCATTTCGAAAGAGCCCTATCCTTTTGAAGAGATGTTAGCTTTTTTGGAACGCAGTGAACAAGGCATCGATATTCCTGAGGGCTGGGTTAGGGACAGTACATACTGGCTCGTGACGGAGAGTGATCGAATTGTTGGAGCCGTAAATATACGACATGAATTGAATGAGAAGCTGTTCCATAGCGGAGGGCATATTGGTTATGGAATTCGTCCAGGCGAGAGGCAAAACGGATACGGTGCAGAGATCCTCAAGCTTTCCTTGGAAATTACCAAAGATCTTGGGATTCCCAAAGTATTAGTCGTATGTGACGCACATAATGAGGCATCCAGAAGAGTTATTCTTCGTAACGGGGGCATCCAGGATCAAGACTATGTAGAACCTGACGGGAATATCGTTGAGCGGTTCTGGATAGGTAAATAGCTAATGTCGAATAATGCTGAATCTTGTTGTGATTTAACAAAAATAATATAGATCATGATTGTAATACCCACGTCTGCTGATTAAAATAAAGGTTAGAATCTGGATTGCGGCCGGAAACTATCATCCTATCAGGCATAAGTGAGGTTTTATTATGAATCAACCGGTTAATCGGCCCCGGCGTATTGAGTATCTGGATCTCTATCGTGCTTTTGCAATTATGGCAGTGGTCGCCATTCATGCGACTTCAACAGCAGTTGCACATTATCCCAAGCACACGTTGGATCATAACTTTTATTATTTTTGGAACAGCTTTCTGCAATTCGCCGTACCTGCATTCCTGTTTCTGTCCTCATTGGTGTTGTTCTACAATTACAGCTCCAAGATAAAGGAAAAGGGCTGGATGCCCGCTTTTTATAAAAAGCGATTATTTTATGTTTTTGTGCCTTATCTGGCCTGGTCACTCATTTATTTTATCGTCAAACAATGGCTAGCAGGGAAAGAACCTCTGGCACATATGAAGCAGTTCTCGGAGCAATTGTTAACCGGTACTGCACACACGCATTTATATTTTTTTCTGATTATTTTGCAATTTTATGTGGTGTTTCCACTACTTCTATCGTTAACACGTTATCGTTTGTTTAATCGATATTTACCTTTGTTCTTTATTGCTGCGCAGGCTGTTTTTTACGCGTTGCATTTGCAGTTTCATTTCTCACGGATGGGGAGTTTGCTGCCCAGTTACCTAATTGTTATTGGATTCGGTGCATGGATTGGGTTGAACTTCGATGCGGCTTTGAAGAAATTGTTCTCGTACCGTTATGTGCTGATTGCTGCATTGTTGAGCGGAGGAGCAGTGTTTATTTACGGTAATACTTATATAAAAACGGCTTTCGCCGCAACTCCGGCGCTAACCTATACGTTGCTATTTCTATTCCGTAATCTGTTTACTCTCTCAGCCTGCTTACTCTTACTGATCGTATGTGAACGAATAGGTGCATGGAAACAGAATGGATCTAATCGGACAACTCGCATTCTGAACTCTTTGGGTACGGTGGCGTTTGGTGTATTCTTAATACACCCATTAGTGCTCTTGTTCTGGAGAAGAGAACTCACCGTGGAACTCGCCCCACACTTCAGTCTTGGTATTATGCTGTCTTATGTTGTGGCGATTTTGCTCTCATGGATTATTGCCATGGGACTTCGTCGAATGAAGTGGGGATGGGTTCTGATCGGACGTTAACGTTGGGCAGACTGTGTTACGATGAATATAAAGTAAAACCGAAAAAGAGATTTCAAGCCCTGAACATTCAGCGGGTGACTTGAAATCTCTTTTTTATTTGTCGAAGAGGCGTTATTATGGACTAATGTCCATAAAATTCAAGTAATGGAATACATGTTGTTAATGTCAGGAGTGGTGGAATGAAGTTCATCATTATTTTTGGTCCACAGGCTGTAGGGAAAATGACGGTGGGTCAGGAATTGGAGAAGATCACCGATCTGAAATTGTTTCACAATCATATGACGATTGAATTGGTGTCCCCTTATTTCAGTTATGGTACACCTCAAGGAAAGAGACTTGTTAATCTGTTCCGTCAGGAGATTTTTGAAGAAGTGGCGAAGAGCGAGCTGCCCGGTTTGATTTTTACATTTGTGTGGGCATTCGATATGAAAGAGGATTGGGAGTACATTCGCAAAGTCAGTGCGTTGTTTGAGTCCAGAGGTGCAGAGGTATGTTATGTTGAACTGGAGGCTGATCTGGCGGAACGATTGGAGCGTAACAAGAGCCCATATCGGCTGCTGCACAAAGCAACGAAGCGTAATGTCGAATGGTCAGAGCAGGATCTGCTTTCGAGTATGGAGAAATATCGATTGAACTCCGAGCCTGGAGAAATTACGCATGAGCATTATATTCGGATTAATAACACTGACAAGAGCCCGAAAGACGTGGCACAGCTAATCCAAGAACGATTCAAACTGTAATTGAAAGTGGAGGGGAAAAGCATGTATATCATTTTGGCTTTAATAGTAGGATTTGTTCTGTGTCTTCTGATGCCATATGGTACGATTCTGGCAGGCGCGATTATATTTGCACTTGTTGCAGACAATTATCGTCAGACCATGAGTATGCGCGAGGATATTCGATCCATCAAGCATCATCTAGGATTGATGCACAAGGGCGAAGCGGAAGAGTACCAGATCGATAAACAGTTAACGGATATCGAACACTTGGATTCGGACCAGTTGAAGATCATTAATCGAAGAATCGAAGCAGAACTGGAGAAGGAAAGCAAAAAGAATAAATCATGATGAACCGACTACACGAAAAATGAAGAAATAGAGTGCCAATGGATTCGAGAGATGATATATGTCTGCAAAAAAGTGAGAAAAGCGTGACGAAATAATGATAATTAATTTTTTTTGTATGCAATTTTTCATCATTCGGACACATTAAGTCCTCCTCTAAGGAGGGCTTTTTTGTTTATTTATGATCCGAATTCAACAGAATTTCAAGAAGCATATTAGCCAAAATATAGTGAATAAGTGCAAGCACTTTTTATCTGAACTGGCGCGAAAATGTTCATGAACGTATCTATAAATTTTGGTTTATTAATGGACGAAGTGGAAGGCGAGGAGTAGGCTGAATGATACAGATCTAATACAGACAGGTATTGAAATTCTGGATCTGGAGCTCTGGGTGCAAGTATAATTCCCTGGATAAGGCGTCATGCTAAGGGAGTGCTTATAATGGGAAGGTAGATAGATACAGAATGATTATTCGTAAATAGAAAAAAATACAAAGCAGATAAACAGATTCATTTATGCCTTCAGAAAGTGTTTTTTTAGGTGGAAAGCATCATCGATTTTTTTGTTGCACAATGTAGAAAAATGTAATACCATGAACGCACATATAGTTAACATTGAAGTGAAATGGGCAAGGCCAGTGACCTTATGGAAGGCACGGTTTGCCTTTTTCTGTATATTGGAGTGGATAAAGTGAAGATCGAGAAGGTGTTAAACAATAATGCTGTAGTTGCGATTAAAGATGAACGTGAAGTCATCGTTATTGGCCGGGGAATTGCTTTTCAGAAGCGAGCCGGCGATGAGGTGTCGGAGCAGCATATTGATAAGATATTTACTTTACAGAATGAAAATATTCAGGAAAATTTCAAGGCATTAATCGCGAGCATACCACTGGAATACATGAAAGTGTCTGAAGAGATTATTGCCTATGCCAAGCTGAAGCTTGGGAAAAAGCTAAACGAGAGTATCTATCTGCATCTGACGGATCATATTCATTTTGCCATTGAACGTTATCGTAACAATCTGCCCATCCGTAATGGACTGCTGTGGGAGACCAAGCAACTCTACAAGGACGAATATGAGGTAGGGCTGGAAGCGTTAAATATGATTTGTGATCAGTTTGGTGTGCTTTTGCCGGAAGATGAGGCGGGGTTTATGGCACTTCATTTTGTAAATGCAGCACTTAACGAAGAGATGCCTAACATCCGAAGCATGACTCAGGTCATGCAGGAGATTTTGACGATCATCAAATATCATTTCAAAATGGACTTTGACGAGAACTCATTGAATTATTATCGATTTGTGACTCATCTGAAGTTTTTCGCCCAACGGCTGGTAAAAGGCAAGCATTATAAGAGCAACAACGACGATGAGTTATTCGAGATGATTCAGAAAAAGTATCCTGAAGCGCACAAGTGCTCGGAGAAGATTAGAAAATTCATTGAAAATAACTACACGTATCAACTGACTAACGAAGAAATGATGTATTTAACCATTCATATTGAGCGTGTGGTGCATGCCACTTCAGAGTAACGATATTACAAAATAAAGATTCTTAAAAAAACGCTTGCAAAAGATTAGAAGTTATTATATTATGAATCCATAAAGTAAGCGCATACATCAATCGGATTGTAACTGTTCAATCAGGCAATTCCGATACTTCCGACCACTCTGGGTCCGTAAAGATGGGTTGCAACTTACTTTAAGATGAAGTTGTTAATGCTACAACTGAATATCGCTGTGTACAGCCTTACAGGGTTGCAACCGTTAAGGGCAAAACCTGAATTGCTGAATATCACGACTTGTTTCCGGATTTTTCGGTGCGTTGTGTATGTTCAGTAGTTCAGGTTTTCTTTGTTTCACAAGCATCGGGAGTCTACTTAGAGAGGGAGAATTACTATGAACTACGATCAACTGGCCAAAGACATCTTGTCTGGTGTAGGCGGAGCTAAAAACGTAAACAGTGTATTCCATTGCGTAACGAGATTGCGCTTTAAACTCAAAGATGAAAGCGTTGCTAAAACGGAAGAACTTAAAAATCTGCCGGGTGTCATTACCGTCATGCAGAGTGGTGGACAATATCAGGTCGTAATCGGCAATGAAGTGCCGGATGTATATAAAGCTGTTGTAAAAGCTGGTAATCTGCCTGCTGAGGGCCAGGTTCCAGAAGAACAGGAAAGTTCTGGTAACAAGGGGAGTTTGTTTAGTCGCTTTATTGATATGATTTCTGGTGTCTTCACTCCGCTGCTTGGACTGCTGGCTGCGACGGGGATGATCAAAGGTTTTACAGCCATGTTTTTGTCCTTCGGATGGATAGCGGACACATCAGGTACGTACCATCTGCTGAATGCAACGGGCGACTGTCTGTTCTACTTCTTCCCGGTATTCCTGGGTTATACGGCCATCAAAAAATTTGACGGCTCACCGTTCCTCGGTATGGCGATTGGAGCTACACTCGTATATCCTACGCTGTCCGGTTTGACTGCGGGTGATCCACTGTATACGTTGTTCGCAGGTACATTATTTGAATCACCAATTCACATTACGTTCTTGGGTATTCCTGTAATCCTGATGAATTACTCATCATCAGTTATTCCGATCATTATCGCTACATTCTTTGCAGTGAAAATAGAGAAATTCTTCAAAAATGTTATTCCTAAAGTGGTTAGTACGTTCCTGGTTCCATTCTTCACACTGCTGGTTATCGTTCCTGCAACATTCCTTGTAATTGGTCCAATATCCACATGGGCAGGTCAATTGATTGGTGCGGGAGCAACAGGAATCTATGAATTAAGCCCACTCGTTACAGGTTTGGTCATTGGCGGTTTGTGGCAAGTGTTTGTATTGTTTGGTCTTCACTGGGGACTCGTACCTGTCATGCTTCTGAACCTGAGTACGTCCGGTTCTGACCCAGTGGTTGCGATGTCTTTCGCCGCTTCCTTTGCCCAAATTGGTGCAGTACTCGCCGTTATGTTAAAAACCAAGAATGCCAAATTGAAATCATTAAGTATTCCAGCTTTCATCTCGGGGATCTTCGGTGTAACTGAGCCAGCCATCTATGGTGTGACACTTCCACTGAAAAAACCATTTATCATGAGCTGTATCGCAGGTGGTATTGGAGGCGGAATTCTAGGATTATTCGGATCGAAAATGTACATGTTTGGCGGACTTGGCGTATTCGGCTATCCGACCTTCATCAACTCAAAAACAGGCGTTGATTCCGGGTTCTACATGGCTCTTGTAGCTACAGCGGTTGCGTTCATCCTTGGTTTTGTTCTTACGTATGTTGTTGGTTTCAAAGACAAAGCAGACGCAGTTCCAGCGCCAACACCTGTACTTGATCCAAACCCGAACAACAGATATGAAATTTTCAGCCCAATGGCTGGTGAAGTGGTTGAACTGAAAGAGATCAATGATGTTACCTTTGCAGGAGAGCATATGGGTAAAGGGATTGCGATTCGTCCAACCAGCGGCAGAGTCGTATCTCCAATCATGGGTGTTGTACAAACGGTATATCGCACCAAACACGCCATTGGACTTGTCACTGATGATGGTGTTGAGATGCTGATTCATATCGGACAGGATACGGTGCAATTGAAAGGTCAGCATTTCACAGCTCATGTAAAAGATGGCGACCGCGTTAATGTGGGCGATCTGATCATGGAATTTGATCTGCAAGCGATCAAGGATGCCGGATATGAGACGGTTACACCGATTATTATTACGAACACGTCCAATTATCTGGATGTAGTAGGCACGAAGGATGCATCTGTGAAAGAGAAAGACAAATTGCTTACAGTGCTCGGTTAAATGAACGTTCATTATGGATAGGAGGTAGACGTGAATGTATGAAAAATTAACAGCCTTCCCGGAGAATTTTCTATGGGGAGGAGCAACGGCCGCGAACCAGCTTGAAGGAGCCTATCTTGAAGGTGGCAAAGGGTTAACTACGGTTGACCTGATCCCCACGGGGGCTAATCGCTTCCCGATTGCTTTGGGAAATCTCAATTCATATGAGCCCAAAGATGGCGAGTTTTATCCTTCGCATGAAGCGATTGATTTCTATCATCGATACAAAGAAGATATCGCACTATTTGCGGAAATGGGATTCAAGTGCTTCAGGCTCTCTGTAGCATGGGCACGGATTTTCCCTAATGGCGATGACGCTGAGCCGAACGAGGCGGGATTGCAGTTTTACGATGATGTCTTCGACGAATTATTGAAGTACAATATTGAACCTGTGGTCACAATCTGTCACTTTGATGTCCCTGTACATCTGGTCGAAACGTATGGCGGGTGGAAGAACCGTAAGATGATTGGTTTCTTTGAGACTTATGCCAAGACATTGTTCGATCGTTACAAGGACAAGGTGAAATACTGGATGACGTTTAATGAAATCAATATGCTGCTGCATCTTCCGTACATTGGAGCGGGTATTGTTCTCCAGGAAGGTGAGAATAAAGAGCAGGTTCTCTATCAGGCAGCGCATCATGAATTGGTTGCTAGTGCTTTGGCTGTGAAAGCCTGTCACGAGATCATTTCAGGTGCACAGATTGGTTGCATGCTAGCAGCAGGCATGGTCTATCCGTACACTTCCAATCCAGACGATGTATGGAAAGCCATGGAGCAGGATCGGGAGTCGTTCTTCTTTATCGATGTTCAGTCCAAAGGAGCGTATCCTGGGTATACGAAGCGTTTCTTCAGAGAACACGAAATTGTGATTGATATGCAGCCGGAAGATGCAGATATTCTCATGCAGAATACAGTCGATTATATCGGATTCAGTTATTACGCCAGCCGCTGTACAAGTACCGATCCGGAGATTTTGAAGGATTCGACCGAAGGTAATGTGTTTGGTTCAGTGAAGAACCCGTATCTTCAAGCTTCCGAATGGGGCTGGACGATTGATCCGAAGGGTCTTCGAATTACCTGTAACCAGCTGTATGATCGCTATGGCAAACCATTGTTTATTGTGGAAAATGGGCTTGGTGCAACGGATGTTTTACTAGACAATGACATCGTTGAAGACGATTACCGCATTGATTATCTGAATCGTCATTTTGCCGAGATGGCTGAAGCCATTCAGGATGGGGTTGAGCTTCTGGGTTACACGAGCTGGGGACCGATTGATCTGGTCAGCGCGGGTACAGGGGAGATGAAAAAACGTTACGGTTACATTTATGTAGACCGGAACAATGATGGAAGCGGCTCACTTCGCAGAGTGAAAAAGAAAAGTTTCCATTGGTACAAAGAGGTTATTGCCAATAATGGAGCGCAATATTTTTAACTCCAGGTGTAGTCCCTTTCGAATATTACAAAGAGCAGTCTCGTTGACACGGGATTGCTCTTTGCTTATGAGGGATGAATTTGACTCATAATTTGTTTCATATATATAATGAAAAGATCAAGAGAATCTTGTCACTTAAGAAGGGAGGAGCATCCAATCATGAAGAAAAAATCACTTGCGTTTATATCTCCGGGATATGGATACTCCACTGCTGTCTTTTTCTAGAATCTATTCCAAGGGAGAAGTGTGCCCAAATGAGGAAGAAAACTAGGGAATATCGCAGAAAAATCTTAAGAATGAAGAGATAATCAACATGAAAACCGACAAAATTACTAGAAAAAATCCAGCTAATATGCCAGCTCCTGTAGGACAGTACACGCATATTACAAGAATTCCGAGGAATGCAGAGTTATTCGTGACATCGGGTCAAATTGGAGCAGATCGTAGCGGACACTTTCCGGACGGTCTGAATGAGCAAGTCACGAATACATTCAATAATATTAAAACAGTACTCGAATCCGAGCATTTAGATGCTGAACATATTATCAAAGTTAACGTATGGGCAACGGAGAAGATCGATTGGGATTTCTTATACGCTGAGTGGGGACAATTATTTAGTCAGGATTATCCTGCGATGACAATTGGATATATTACGGAGTTAGGTCTACCCGAAATTAAAATTGAAATCGAAATATGGGCAGCAAAAGTGTAGAACCAAATAAACTTATTTAAACCATGGAGCTTCGATGAAGCCCCATGGTTTTTTTGATTTCTTTATTCGTGAGAAATGCAAATAGCGATGATCTATGCCATTAGGAGTGAATGTAATTGTGTTATGGCACTTGCAGACTCTGATAGGCATTCAGTCGCCCATATGTCCAGTAGACACCAGAGCCGGATACGGGATCGGATGCGAAGCATAAGGCATCACGAATCTGCGCATTAGTTTTCCCACGGGAAGCCAGCAATGCAGCCACTCCCGCTACATGAGGAGCGGCCATGGACGTTCCGCTTAGATAGGCATATGAGCCACCCAGGTATGTGGACAGAATGGTATCACCCGGTGCAGCCATATCTACCCACGATCCGTAGTTTGAGAAATTCGATTTGAGGTCGGAAGGATTGGTTGAAGCTACCGCAATGACATTGGGATAAGATGCAGGTACAATCGGATACGAAGTATTATCATTACCTGCTGCCGCGATAATGACAGCGCCCCGATCCCATGCATATTGCACGGCAGCCTGAAGAAAGGCTTCTCCCGTTGGTCCACCGAGACTCAGGTTAACGACTTGAATACCGTTGTTGGCTGCATAAACAAGTCCGTTTCCGACGTTACCCGTTGTACCTTGTCCATTGTTATCCAACACACGCAGCGGGACAATCGAAGCGAGTGGTGCCACACCTGCAATGCCAACTCCGTTATTGGTTATAGAAGCCGCAATTCCAGCTACATGGGTACCGTGTCCGTTACCGTCTTCGGGAATATTATCATAATCAACGTAATCGTATCCGGGAAGGAGCTTGCCAGCGAGCTCTGGATGGTTTAACTGCACACCAGTGTCAATGATCGCGATTTTCACCGAACTGTTACTTTGGGAAATATCCCAGGCAGCAGGAGCATTGATTTTTTGCAAGTTGTATTGGTAAGGGAAAAACGGGTCATTTGGTGTAAACGATGCCTGAAGGTAGTAGTTAGGTTCAGCGTGCTCAATGAGCACATGATCCTTGTAGTGTTTTAACATACGTTGCATTTTCTTTCTTGATTCAAGGCGATACCAGCCCAGATCTTCATACGTTTCGGCTACGTTGCATTTTGCTTTTTTATGCAGAGTGTGCATCTCGTCAGCTGTCGTACCTTCCTTGAACTTGATTAACAGCTGCTTGGGTGCGTGGGGATAAAACTTTTTGGCGGCAAGTTTATCTTCCACATAACGATAGACGAACCCAATTGCCAGCAGAGCTGCAGCAGACATTCCAAGCGATAACCACATATGTTCTTCCCCCTCGAATTTGATTGATGACACGCCTTATCGTATGCGAACCCTATCAAATCGCGCGGGCTTTCTGCTATTTTGGTTAGGAGTTTAGATAGATTGATAGGAAGAGTTTATTTCGGTAGAATTGTAAGCAGAGAGCGAACTTGCGTTTCGTTGGGTTCGTATACGGAGCTGAAACGGGCTCGAATCTAAGAATAAGGAATGTGGATGTTGTGACACAGCTTCAGGTCGTACCGAGAGTGATAGCTATTCAAGAGCACCAAATGAAAGATGCAATTGATTTTGCCATGCGTGTACGCAAAGAAGTATTTCCAATGCTGGATCATGAGGAATTACCTGTAGATCTGGAGCAATTCAAAGAACATTATCTGGATTCAGCCGTTACTGTCTTTCTAGTTGCGGTCACGGAAGATAATGAGATCGTGGGTTCCATCGGTATCCTGCCTTATGATGGGCGTATCGAAGCTGTGAATGGACGATATCCTGAGCAGTCTGCCGCCGAAATTGTGAAATGTTATGTGGATTCTAAATATCGCAGATACGGTATCGGTTCACTCCTCGTAAGAGAACTGGAGAAAGTGGTGGCAGAGCTGCACTACACAACCTTGTATTTGCATACACATCGCTTTTTGCCTGGTGCCGTGGATTTCTGGAAACGTCAGGGATATGTGGTTGTAGTGGAACAGGACGATGATTGGCAGACGGCGCATATGGACAAATTGCTATAAAATAAGTAATTATGACTTTTTTTGCTTTGATGTACGAACTGCGGATACCGAAGGGGAATATAGGGTGATGCGTTTGGATTACTTTAATGGGGGATACGAGATGAGCACAACGAATCGCAAAATTGTTTTTATAGATATTGATGGCACATTGGTAGATGATGACGGTAACATTCCGGTTTCCGCACAACAGGCATGCAAACAGGCACGTGAAAATGGACATCTGCTTTATTTATGTACAGGACGATCGAAGGCGGAAATCTATGATTCTATTTGGGACGTAGGATTTGACGGTCTGATCGGTGCTGGTGGTGGATATGTTGAATTCGGTCAGGATGTGCTGTATCACAAAAGGGTAACGGCAGAAGATGTACGACATATGGTCGATTTTTTCAATGAACACCAGATTGACTTCTACCTCGAATCCAATTCGGCTTTGTACGCCAGCGCCAATCTTCAATCTCATCTGGAACGTCGCATTTATGGGGATGTAGAGAATGATCCCGGTGCCAGAGCGAAAAAAGAACAAAAGCCACATCCGTTTATTGCTGGTTTGACATATGGTGAAGCCGATTTGTACAAGGATGACGTTAACAAGGTTTGTTTTCTGGAAAGCTCTACGATTCCGTTCGATCAAATCAAGCAGGAGTTCGAAGGCAAATTCGAAGTCATTCAGTGCACAGTGCCCATCTTCGGTGAAGGAAGCGGTGAACTGATGATCCCGGGCATTCATAAAGCCATTGCTATTGCAGATTTATTGGAGCATCTGGGTATGTCACGTGAAGATACACTCGCCATTGGGGACGGCATGAATGATGCGGAGATGCTGGAGTTCTGTGCTGTAGGGATTGCGATGGGTAATGCCAAACCAGGTCTCAAAGCCATTGCAGATGATATAACTGGAACTATCGAAGAAGATGGTTTGTACCACAGTTTTGTGAAATATGGATTGATTGAGTCCTAATCAACTTCAAATGAGTGGGAAGAGGTGAAACCAATGTCGGAAGGAATAAAAGTTGAGCTAGAAATAAGTGCATTCGGTCAGGAAACAGTTCCATCGTACGATGATTCGTTTCGTAAACATGAGATCGCAAGAACTCGGATTTTACCTAAAGAGACAACACTAGCGCAACTGGAAGAGATGTTGAAGGAAATGATGGCAGAGATCAAAGAGGATTTTCAGCAGCCGGAACAGTTATTAGCCAAAGTAACCCTGAGAGCGAAGGAAACGGAGGGGGTATTAAAGGTATTAAAATACTTGGGTTAGGGACTCTTTTTCATAGAAATGTTCTAGACTCCGGACAAGGCCCAGTAGATAAATACCAAATAATCCGATGCAAAGTCCGGCGATGACTGATAAAAGGATAACAAATTTTTTTCCGTTCATAAACAACCCTCCCTCATGATTTTAACATATACGTATTGGTTGATGTTTTGTATTGTTATAGCATCTTCGAGGGGATTTAGGGTGGGGCGAATGTTAAGCTGATGGACATGAAGGAGAGAATTACATATTTCCTCCCACCTGACCGATATAAAATAGGTATGCCTATGACCAGAAAACGAAAGGAGTGCAGAACATGGATATTGCAGCATTATCAATGGCTATGAGTCAAGTCTCAGTGGCGCAGTCGGCGAGCTTGCAAGTTATGTCAATGTCGAAAGACATGGCAGAGCAGCAAGGTCAACAACTAACAGAAATGTTAAAGTCGGTTCCGGCTCCTCATCCTAATTTGGGTGGAAGTCTGGATATTTCGGTCTAGACGATATTTGAGTTTGCGTTCTCGCGTTAAATTTGCAGCAAGCAAAACCCAAAGGGCTCCAATTCCATTGAATTGAAGCCGTTTGGGTTGTTTATTTTCGTCTTAGTTTATTTCCGACAAGCTTGGCGATCTGCCTTCCAACGGAAGTGTATCCTTGAGCGTCCATAACTCATCGTAACTGGAAATCTGAAGATCGGCTTTGGATAAGTCCTGGTCACCTGATCCCGGATTACGGTATCCGATGCAGCGCATGCCTGCACTTTTGGCGGCCTGAACACCATTGCGCGAATCCTCAATGACAAGACAGTTCGAAGGGGATGCTCCAATCATTTCAGCTGTAGTCAGGAAAATATCTGGAGCCGGTTTGCCGTTCGTGACTTCCTCACCTGTCATTCGGACCTCAAAGTATTTTCCAAGTCCGGTCTTGTCCATGATCAGATCGATCAGTGCACGTGGAGATGAAGAAGCAACGGCTATCGGAATGTGCTGCTCATGCAGCCAGCTTAACCAGCGTTCCACAGAAGGCATGGCTGTCAGCTTCGGGTGAGCCAGCATCGTCTGCATCACATTATGTTGATGGTAGGCGAGGGCTTCTTCCACGGTAGCCGTCAACTGGTGCTTGTCCAACACTTGCCGCCACATCGATTCCAGCGTAACTCCAACATAGGTGTGATGTTCTTCCTCCGTCATTTTTGCGCCAAAATGGGCAAAAGAGCTGCGTTCAATCTCGAAATAAATCGGTTCGCTGTCAATCAGTACGCCATCCATGTCAAAAATGACCGCCTGAATGCTGTCATCCTTCGACTCTCCCAGCCCGTCAAACTCCTTGTTTGCTACCATGTTGTATTCCTCCTCCAGGATTCTGTAAGCAATTATCTCTAATTTATCTCAATCATGATTAACTTGCTACATTAGATACTGGAGCCGCTGGATTGCAGCACCACTTTGATGGCATGTGAAGAAGCTTGAAGTGTGCGCCCCTGAATATCGCAGCCGAGTGTGCGGAATGCCTCTTCGTAATCCTCCAATGGGAACGAATGGGTGATAATTTTTTTCGCCGGGATAATCTGTTGCTCAATCATGTAATGTGCTGTTGCGAATGTACCCAGGGAGTCGATGGAGCCAATGATTTTCAGACTGCGGTCCACAACTTCCTTGGGATTGAACGATGTGTTTCCATCTCTCAGACCGACCAGCATGAGATAACCGCCGCTGGCGAGTTGCGAGAGCACTTGTGTGCCCACAACGCCTGTCGTATCCACAATCATATCAACCTGATTAGTTGTTGGTGCCAGCGACTCTATCGCATTTTCAAAGGATGAATGAACCTCCCAGCGATCCGGTGCAATCGAACCTGCAATAGCCAGGCGTTCTTCGGAGATGTCGACGAGACAGCCAGTGACACCTTTGGAAGCGAGGGCGTAGCTGTATAGAATACCAATCGGCCCTGCGCCGAGGATAATCGTTCTAAAATTCGGCAGCAGATGTATCTGATTAATGCCTGTAAGCATGCAGCTCAGTGGTTCAGTCAAGGTCGCTTCCTCATAGCTCACATGGTCCTTCAATTTATACAAAAAGCGATCCTCGGTTACATAATAATCCGTAAATGTACCGTCAGCACTCACACCTGTCTCTGTAACCGACTTATGTGTGCAGTGATTTTGTCTGCCTGTTCTGCACATGTCGCATTGCCCGCAATAATAGGTAGGATCGATGACAACCCGGTCGCCCGGTTGCAGTGTCGTTACAGCAGAGCCCACGGCAATGACTTCCCCGGCAGACTCATGACCCAGAATAACGGAAGGAACCGCATGATATTTACCGCTAACAATACCGAGGTCGGTACCGCACACACCCGTTGCCCGGATTCGAACCAGCACCTGATTGTCTCTTGCGATTTCTGGAACAGGCCGTTCCTCAAGCGCTACATCCCAAGCCGATTTGTATACCAATGCTAACATGTTAAAACCTCCTTATAATAATATGAAATGTAACTATAGCGATTCATTTTAAAAACAGTTTCTGACAAGATACGTAAGTAGTGAAGGAGACGAAATCGATTCTGGAGAAGCGGAGCGTTCGCCTTAAAGCTTTCTGAAAGAAAGCTGCTTCGGAAGCATACGCTATCAACGGATTTTTCCCTCGGAAAAGGGAAATCAAATAAAATCCGGGGATAACAGCGATCAGAAGAACGATTCGTAACCGAAACGACCACTTCGAGCAATGGCATTGAAATGTTTTAATGGACGCTGGCAAGTACTGAATCGAGTCGCTCTACAATTTCAACCAACTCATCTTCTGTTGTGGTAAGCGATGGTCTGACCTTAACTACGTTCCCGAAGCCGTAACGTGATCCTCTTAAAATCAGATGCTCATCCGTGAAGGCACGGTCGATAATGGCGTTGGTTTTATCCGTATCCGGTTCATTATTGTCACCCACCATTTCCAATCCCCACATCAGGCCGACTCCGCGAGCTTCACCAATGCTTGGATATTTCATGGCCAAATCTTGCAGTAATCCACCTAAAATTTCACCTTTGCGTTTCACGTCATCCAGGAATCCGGGTTCGGATACAACCTCCAAGGTAGATTTGGCTGCGGTTACAGAGATCAGATTGCTTCCTGAGGTGAAGGAATGTTCATGCTTTTCCAGTACATTTAATCGGGACTGCATCAATACCGCAGCAACAGGCACACCGATACCACCGAGACCTTTGGCAAGGGTAATCATGTCAGGCTGGATATCGAACAGTTCGCTGGCAAACATATACCCGGTACGTCCGATTCCCGTCTGTACTTCGTCGGCAATAAGAATGATATTGTACTCATCACACAGTTTACGCAGGCGCTTGAAATAACCAGCAGGAGGAATGATATTGCCGCCATTGCCGAGGATCGGTTCAATAATCATGCAGGCGACTGAGCCGGAACTCGCATATTCTATGGCATCGGAGATAGCTTCAACGCATTGATATCCGCAGTCTCCGCTTGAGGATTTGAATGGGCAACGATAGCAGTATGGTGCAGGCACATGAACGGAGTTGGCAACAGCCGAATTTGGAAACCGTTTCCGCCGGAAGGCATTTCCCGAAATCCCTGTTGCAAACTGGGTCTGACCATGATGGGACAGGTACAGGCTGATAATGTCTGTGGATTGCGTGTATTTCTGTGCAATTTTGGTGGCACATTCATTGGCGGTTGAGCCCGTAATATCCCGCATCCATCCGGCATTAATGTCGTTTGGAGCATATTCAATCAGATGATCGAGCACTTCATCCACATACGGTTCTGTGAAGGAGGAAGACATATGCGTCAGATTGCCGACTTGTTCCTGAATTTTGCTCACGACATGCGGGTGATTGTAGCCCAGTGACAGGTTGAACGTACCGGACACACCATCCAGATATTCAACGCCTGCATCGTCAATCAACTTAATCCCTTGTCCGGTTCTGAAACGGTTTTTGGTTAAGGTTTGCATACGATTCCCTCCATAAATGTAATGTACTAGCCTGAACGAAGATCAATAATTCCGGATTACGTGGGCATCACCCCTCTCAAGAAGCAACGTTTAAATCTCTTTACTCTGATGTGCGAGAGTTCCACTTACGGCGCTGTTCCTTACATTCCAGAGATGAGAGAGTACGAGAGTGAGTAGCAAAATCAGACAAAATCCGGCCAAAATCCAGATCGTGTTCACTACAGGCCACGCACTCATGCTCCATCCGGTTACATACTGCAGAATGGCGCCACCGATACCCCCTGATGCAATCAGGATGCTGGTTGTGCGCTCAGTCATGCCCGGAATCAAAATGTTGGCATAGACCAGTGCAATACAGAACAGCCCTGACATGAACAATCCGGTTCCGAAGATTAGCAGGTATGTTGCCCATTGGCCCGTAACGAACACCATGGCAACGGCGAACAGAAGTGTACCTACCGTACTCCAGATCAGGAAAGGCATGTAGTTGACAGCTTCAGCAATTTTTCCGGAAAAAAGACGACCGATAATCATGGCAATCCATAGGATGGATACGCTGAGTGAAGCGACAGACTCCTGTAACTGCAATCGTTCGACCAGGATGGAAGGCAGGAAGTTCATCAGGCCTAACTCCAGACCCATGTAAACGAAGAAAAAGATGACGAAGATGGTGAGCAGCCCCATATGTTTTCTGGAATACTGGGCCCTGCCCGTTGCATGTCCAACGGTGTTTTCACCAGCTTGTTTCAGATAAGAAGCGGCGGAGGTGGGCATGGTCACCCATAACAGCATGAGAATAAGGGATAACGCGGAAACGGTATAAAACGTAAGATGCCAAAGATCCAGCCAAATGTATAAGGCAGCGACTGCCGGAATGAGAAGTGCTCCGAGGGCAAAGTACACATCAAGCTTGGACATTGCTACTGCTTTCTGATTTTCCGTAAATTCTATCGTAAACGCACCAACGGAGGGCTCAATGATACCAGACCCAAACCCGACAATAATGGTTAGAAGAAGAACAACTGTCCAGGATGGCAAGAATCCGAGAACGGCATAGGCGGCCACAATACAGATCAGTGCGATGGTTAACATGGATTTTCTGCCGATGCGGGCAGTCATGGAAGGAGCAACGAGCACCCCGACAAGAAAACCGAGGAACTGCAGAAACAACAAAAATCCGCCATCACTATAACCACGCTCATAATGTGTCAATAAAACGGGTAGAAGTGCACCGAGTACAACGCTGGTTATGCCGATTAACAGATAAAAACCGCAGCTTAAAGCGAAAATTCTTCTCATAAGTTGTCCTCCTAAGATGGATATAAATTTTATATTATGTAAATAATGTTTCTTTCGTATATAACTTATACCATAATTATGCAATTGTACATGCTTTTTATTGTAAAATAATGTTAACTTTTGACGAATGAATGATCTTTCTCACACAATGTTCAACCTAAAACGATTTCGTGTCGAAGTAAAAAAAGTTTCCTTATCTGTAATAGACAGGAAACTTCTTGACGTTCGGAAACATTAATCCGAATATGATTTAACTTAAGCTGTCGTCCCACTAAGCAGTTTGCACAAAGAAAATTCCATCCAAGGGTGCCTGAGCAGTCGCAGGGCCAGTTCGTAATAACAAATATCCGTTTGCATCGGAAAGTCCCAGTATATCCTGATAGGGATGGGGGAAATCCTGTTCCTCTATCTCTACTTCCGTCAATCCTACTCCGCATAAAGGAATGGATTGAATGGGACATACGGAAGTTAGTGGCTCTGAAGATACGGATACATATGTACATCCAGCGAGAATATTCTCCTTCCATTCCAGCTCATCCCCCGTATAGGTTACCTGGTCCAAAAAGTATTCCGAAGCGAAATAGGTGGAGAAGACCGAAATGTACTTCCCGGGTGGCAACGAAGGGACATGCATCTGTTGTAAAAGTGTATTGCAATCAATGGAGAACAGATGCAACAAGGGTTGGCTCTCCTGATTAAGCGGCCAATCTGTAACATATGCGATTTCTCCGCCAATCCATATGCCAGTATTCTGGTTCAGAACATCAGGGTCAATTGAAAGCTGGTTAACTTTGTGCATGGTAAACTCCTCTTTGTGTCTGGATTAAGCTGTTTAAACGGACAACACATTAATTATGACGGGCTGACCGTTCAGTCTTTGACTTGAATCGCATTTCCAAACAGCTTGCGTGCTTTGTCCCAATCGACGCCTAGTTTA
The DNA here is from genome assembly GCF_900143165.1 of Paenibacillus sp. ov031. Classification (NCBI taxonomy): domain Bacteria; kingdom Bacillati; phylum Bacillota; class Bacilli; order Caryophanales; family Paenibacillaceae; genus Paenibacillus; species Paenibacillus sp. ov031. The sequence goes on along the minus strand of NZ_FRDO01000001.1, from coordinate 2,222,604 downwards.
CCTTGCCAGCCAGCCCAAGGCATCTCCATATCAGAGCGGCCTTTGGTATTATTAAGCAGCAACTCACCGTTCAGGATATGCTCGTTGTTGGTCCAATGGTCTGTACTGAGGGAGAGAACCTGATTGGGCAGTACACCTACTCTGGACAGCGCTTGAAGAATACTTCGGCGAATCCCGGCGTGTCCTTTGACTAATCTCTCTGCAGTGAGTCGTTTCTCAAATTTCCCCGGAGACTCTTCGTCTTCAGCCTGATCCAGCATGCGAAGCAGTTGATTGAATGTGGTGATATCCTCGGGAGTCGGTTTAATTGGTCCTTGCTCAAGTATGGTGACAAACTCTGTCAGATCGGCGTATGCACCTACGCTTGTGCCACTGTAATCATAACCCTGGTGAAGGGCGTAACGGATATTGGATAGATTCTTCCAGCTCTCATCGCTATGACTGAAACCGCAAACTCTGCAAGCCAGGAACTGTTCAGTCTCTTCGTAAGCATGTGGCTCTGAGTGAATCATCATATGGTAGCTTGCGAGCGTAGATATGCCTCGAGGATAACTGCCCCCGACACCTGCAATAAATGCTTGGGTAATCGTTGACCAGGATAGACGTTCATTCTGCTGGAAAGCGATTAGTCGTTGAATGATATCATCATGGTGGACCATCTCCAGATCATTAGCCACCCAGCCCACTGAAGTCAGTATATATTGTTCGGCAGGAGTAAGTGTATCCGTTTGATAGATCATTACTTCACGTGCTCTGTCATAATCACCATTGGCGTGAAAATATAACTTTTTAAGGACTCTCATACACTTTTTGTCCATGGTTAACTCCTTTCCATAGTTTATTTTGGATTACCTATGTACCTCCGAATAACAATTTATTTGCTTCGTTTCATTATAAGTGAGATGATGTTTGATGAAAATCAGTACAAGGTACTAACCTATTGAACAAAGTGGTGGTGGAGCATGCGAATTAACAAATACATAAGTGAAACAGGATACTGCTCCCGCAGGGAAACGAACCGATTAATTGCAGCCGGGCGCATTACGATTAATGGTAAAGTATGTGAAAAAGGAGCGGACGTGGAGCCTGAGGATATTGTGCTCATTGATGGTCAGGAGATTCCTTACAATGATCGCGAGCCTGTTTACCTTGCTCTGAATAAACCCATCGGCATTGTCTGCACCGCAGCCGAACAGGTGGAGGGAAACATCATTCAGTATGTGAATTATCCCTCGCGTATCTTTGCGATTGGCAGGCTGGATAAGGCGTCCGAGGGATTGATTTTTCTGACGAACGACGGGGACATTGTGAACAAGATGATGCGTTCGGAGCATAACCACGACAAGGAATACGTAGTAACCGTAGATAAACCAGTGACAGACGAATTCGTACGGGCGATGTCGCAAGGGGTTGGGATTATGAATGTGGTGACGAAACCGTGTGAGGTATATAAGCATAGTGAGAACGTATTTCGTATCATTTTGACTCAGGGGCTTAATCTGCAAATCCGCAGAATGTGCAAAGCCTTGGGATACAGAGTGCTCAAGCTGGAGCGCATCCGAATTATGAATGTTACGCTGGATGGACTGGAACGTGGACAATGGAGACATCTGGAGAAGCAGGAGCTGGTGAATCTTCTGTCCATGTTGAATTAGAAGTTGCATCTGCTCAATGTCCTGGCAAAATGAAGAGGCACTAATCCGTAATGGATTAATGCCTTTCTTTGAGTTTTGGACGATGAAACCATATACTATTCAAGTTCTGGCAACGTACTACGGTGGTCTTTTCTGTGTACTTTCTTCTCTGAGATAAATGATCCGAGCAACGTTAATAGAGCGCCAAGCAGCGTTATCCAGGTAATCCGTTCATGTAGAATCAGTGCAGAAGCGACGACAGTAATGACAGGCACCAAATAAATGTACACACTTGTTTTGACGGCTCCCAGCAGACTCACTGCCCGGTTCCAGGTTACAAAACATAAGGCCGAGGCACCCAGTCCGAGAAAGAGAAGGTTCGAGAGGTTGGTCATGTTGGCGAAGCGCCCGAGATCGAAGTGGAATTCGAACAGGAACAAAGCCGGCAGCATGAATAATAGTCCATAAAAGAATACTTTGCGTGTAGCACCGATGGTGTGATAGGGAAGTTCACCTATTTTGCGCATGAGAACAGAGTAGATCGCCCATACAGCAGGTGCCACGAAAGCGAGCAGATCCCCCAGGGGATTCAGTTGCAGAATGAAACTGCCGTTGAATCCAATAAGGATAATGCCAGACAAGGCAATGGCGAAGCCCAAGATAAACCGCTTTTGCAATCTCTCTCCATCCAGGAAGAAATGTGCAAGGACTGCGGTAAAGAAAGGGGCAATCGAAACAATAACACCTACATTGGAAGCTAAGGTGTACACCAGTGCAATATTTTCAATGAGAAAATATAACGTAACCCCGCATAATCCAGCAACGATAAACAGCATTTCTTCTCGGAGTGAGGTAATTCGCATTAACTGCGGATAGATCAGGAAGAGCACCACATAGCCAATCACGAAACGGAAAAAGAGAATCTCCACCGGCGTGAAATCGATCAGCAGCACCTTGGTGGAGATAAACGTTGTTCCCCAGATCAGGATCGTAAGTAAGGCTAGCAGGTGTCCAGTGGAAATTTTGTTCTGACCTGTCATGACAGATCATCCGCTGTGCGCTTTGGATCCAATTCATGGTTGAAGATGCGTCTGTATTGCTTGGGGGTCAAGCCAATTAGCTTTTTGAAAAAATTCGTAAAGTGACTCTGGTCACTGAAACCGGTCTGCGCTGCAACCTCAATCGGGAGTTGGCCTTGTTCCAATAGCCGTTTGGCCTGATTGATGCGAATTGTTTCCAGGTAGCGGTAGGGAGATATCCCTTTTTGCCGAGTGAACAAACGCAATAGATGGTACTTGCTCAGCCTTGTTAACTCGACTAATTGGTTCAGCGTAATGCTCTCCATATAATGAGTCTCTATGTACTCGCATATGAGTCTAATCTCGATGGTGACGTCCTGGGCGGAAATGGGCGGTTCGGCAACGGCATATTCTCTCATCAGCTGTTCCAGCAGAAAGAGCAGCAGTTCTTCTTTGTGAAAGTCAGCTTGCTCTTCCAAGATCATCTGATGCAGCTCATGCAAAGAAGTAACATGTTCGCTCTGATAGAGAACAGGGGAATTAAACCGTGGCAAATAATCTTGTCCGGTAATTTCCAGCACATATTGGCGCATGACCTCAGGTTGAATGTTGATGCTACGATAATCCAGAGTTCTGCCGTCCACCTGTTCGCAGGCATGGGGATCATGCGGATTAAAAATAATCATGTCTCCAGTGTTCAGGATATATTCTTCGTTATTACATACGAGATGGCGCTTGCCTTGCTCAATAAATCCAATGACGTAATAGTCATGAAAATGATTGGGGAATTTCTGCATAATACCTTCAAATTGATAGGCTTCGAGCTGTAAATCGGTATCGAACACGACGGTTCGCACTTCGCGAGTCACCTGCTGCACCTTCTTTCTGGTAAGTTAAATGTCATTATAATATGAAAAGAAGGAACTTTCTTGGACGATATTGCTCGCTCTGTTTTGTTCAAACATGTAAAAAAACCAAAATACCCGCTGTCCCTAACTAGATGGATGACGAGTATTTTGGTTCAATTATAGCTCATTTAACGGATAACAATATTAATTTGAACCTAAATTATTGTTATAGCAACGTAGCAAGTGCTTCTGGCGAAAAAGCCTGAATTTCATTCACACGGCCATCACGGATTTTCACAGCCCACGCCGGATCAGCCAGTAGTGCGCGTCCAACGGCAACCAGATCAAATTCCTGCTGGTCCAAACGAAGGAGAAGATCATCTAAATCCTTGTGTCCTGCACCTTTACCTTCCGTATAGAGACTTGTAAATTCATCATCCAGACCGACAGAACCCACGGCTATCGTTGGTTTGCCTGTCAGTTTTTTCACCCAGCCGGCAAATCCAAGTTCCGAACCTTCATATTCCGGCTCCCAGAAACGTCGTGTTGAGCAATGGAATATATCGACGCCGGCCTCTACCAACACATTCAGGAATAACTCCAGCTTATCTGGTGTGTCCAGCGGTTTGACGTAATAATCACTCATTTTCCATTGCGACAAACGAATGGCAATCGGGTAATCGGGACCCACGGCAGAACGGATTGCTTGAATAAGTTCGGTAGCGAATTGCGTACGCTTGATAAGATCACCGCCGTAGCGGTCTGTCCGTGTATTTGTTCTGTCCCAGAAGAATTGGTCAACCAGGTAACCATGTGCTCCTTGAATTTCAATGCCGTCAAACCCAAGCTGTTTGGCATGAACTGCTGCGTCCACAAAAGCCTGAATGATGTTGGCGATTTCTTCGTCTGTCATCGGTTCACCCGTCAGATTTCCCTCGAGATCAATACCCGACGGTCCAATGGATGGAGCTTCCGGATGAGGCTGCGATCCCGCTGGACGAGCCATACCCATATGCCAGAGCTGAGGAAAAATCTTGCCCCCTGCTTCATGAACTTGTCTGACGACTTCTGCCCAGCCGTTCAATGCTTCTTCACCATGAAAACGGGGAACACGCGGTTCGCTGGTTGCCGCCGGATGATCAATGGTTACACCTTCGGTAATAATAAGTCCGACGCCATTTTCGGCACGTCTGCGATAATAAGCCGCTACATCGGTACCCGGTACACCATCGGGTGAGAAAGCCCGACCCATAGCGGGCATAACGATGCGAGACTGCAGGGTTAAGTTATGAATCGTATAAGGTTGAAACAGATTTTCCGTGGATTGAACTTGTTGTTGATGATTACTCAAGTCAAACACCTCCATAATAGTGCACCTCCAAGCGGGGTACGAGTGCAATATTATCAATGGAGAGTGGCTGCATCAACCGACGATTTATCCAATGTGTTGCTTAAGCGAAGCGACCATAATAATGTTGGTTTAACCCCGGATTACTTGTTGAGCTAACAGGAGCTATTTATAATAGGAGCAGAGCATTAAGAAGTTTGATTACAAGATCGATTAGAAGGGACACTTTGTATATGTCAGGTGAGTTTTCTCCAAATCCCAATGATCCACGGGTGATCCGAACCCGTCAATTAATTCAGGATGCGTTTTTTTATCATTTGAATAAAAAGGATTTCTCAGCCATCACAGTTCAGGATATTACACAAAAGGCGACGATTAACCGGGCCACATTCTATGCCCATTTTGCAGACAAATATGAACTGCTTGAATCCGTTTTGTCCTATGCTTTCCAAGAATATGTGCTCAAACAGATTGATGCAGAGGCACATTTGACAGAAGAGACCCTGAAGCAACTGGTGATCTCGTTATGTAATTATCATGATTCAAGTAATCAATGTATCAAGAAATATGAGTCCGTAGCGCCAATCTTTGAAGAAAATATTAAGGCCCAGTTAGAGAAGCTCGTTCTGGAGCTTGCCATGAGTCAAACAGATGGAGCAGAGCCACCCAAAACATTGGCGAACTTGGCAACGATGCTGAGCTGGTCTATCTATGGGGTGACGTATCGCTGGAATTTGGAGGAGAGACAGGAATCCCCGGCTGAATTGGCTGAGCGAGTGGTGCCATTTATGATGAATGGAACAGGTTTACTGAATTAACGAATGTAGAAAGAAAGAGCAGATGAGATCTGCTCTTTTTGTTTTGATTTTATCCATCGAAAATATAGTGAAGATTATCAATTCATAAATGAATTTACGTCAGATGAATTTACGTATATAGCTTCAGCGGAAGGGTCGTTAAAGATTGTCCGGCCGCAGAGGCAGTCAGGTTTTCCTCCAGATTGAATCCTTCCACGGGTTCAATGCTGGTGAAGGTTTTTAGGAATGTGGTCAGTACAATTTTGGCTTCCAGACGCGCCAGTGGTGCCCCCAGACAGAAGTGAGTACCAAAACCAAATGCAAGCTGTTTATTATTGTTCGATCGATGAATATTTAAGGTGAACGGGTCTTCGAACATGTTCTCATCCATATTGGCTGCACTCATCCACGCTACGATAGCGTCTCCCTTTTTCAGTTTAACACCAAGCAGATCGTTATCCTCTTTGACCATCCGGTCCATTTTGCTGATGTGAAAGCGATATCTCAGCATTTCCTCTACCGCGGCTGGAACAAGCTCAAGGTTATCCCTGAGTTCGGCATACAATTCCGGTTGATCATACAGAAGGGCATAGAACGAGTTGGCCAGCAGGTTGCTTGTTGTTTCTATGCCAGCACCCAGAATAAACATGGTGGTTCGCACAATCTCTTCATCCGTAAAGTGCTCGCCATCCACTTCCACCTGGATCAGGTCGGATATGATATCTTCTCCCAGATTGGATCTTTTGGACACAACGAAGGGATACAAGTATTTAAAATATTCTTCGCCGGCAATCTTTTTCATTTCGTTAATTTGATCAAAGGTGGCATCGGTAGTGGGCATAAACATGGTGTCCACCCAACCCTTGAACAAATGACGATCTTTGGAAGGAACGCCAAGCAGGTCAGACATGATAATGACAGGAAACATGCTAGTATAAGCTTCAACAATGTCCACTTCTGATTGATGCTCAAACTCTTTAATTAGCTCTTCGGCCACTGCCTGTATTCTCGGTTCCCAAAGCTTGAGACTTCTCGGTGTAAACGCACTTGCCAGCAATGATCTCCGCTTGCGATGATCCGGCGGATCTACATTGTGAATATCCAGCTTGTCCGGCATGTGATGCTCACTGTCCGCACCTTTTTCTTCACTTGAATATCCGACGTTCACAATTGATCTTTTTCTCACACTGGAGAAGTGCTCGTGATCATTAAGCACGGTTTTGACAAGATCATACTTGAATATATGCCAGGAATCGGTCTCTTCATTGTAGATGACAGGTTCCTGATTCAACATGCTGCGATACCAACGGTAGGGACTGAATTCTTCTTCTTTCGATTGGAAATTCGTGATTTCTGACAGAGAAATAATAGAGCTCTTCGTCATTCGTTTCGCCTCCTTGGTTGGTCTCATTGACAAATATAACAAATAAGAGTACTTTAATTCAAGTAGTTTAAATTAAAACAACAAGGTGGAGTAAAGAGTGAAGAACATACTGAAGCACGGCGGAGTCAAGGCAGGCATATTCATGATCGTTTTTTATCAGATTGTAATGTTGACCGTTTTTATGTCGGGATATAGCGCAATCCCCAAAAATGTAACCAATCTTACGGTCGCCATTGTCAACGAGGACCAGCAATCCGGTACTGAGTTTGTACAAAAATTGCAAGAACAATTGCCATTTAAGGTAGTAACCAACGAATCATTGCAACAGGCAAAGACAGGGCTTGAAGATCGGGATATTCATATGATCATACGTATACCGGGTGATTTTACGGAGAAACTGTCTGAACAAGGCGGTAAAGCTCAGCTCCAGTACCTGATTAATGAATCGAACCCAACAACGATCACCAGTTCAATGAAAAATGTAGCTGCTCAAATCACTGCGCAGATCGGTGCTCAGGTTCAGGCACAGAGCTTCGAGGGTGTGCTGAGCAGTATGCAGGTTCCTGCGGAGCAATCGAAACAGATTGTGGAATCGACCATGGACAAAGTATCATCCGACATCGTTCTGAGCAACCCGCAACCAGCAGGCATGCAAAATCAGATGGCACCGATGTTTATCACCATGGCGCTCTATGTTGGAGCCATGATCTATGCGATGCAAAGCATTGGCGGAATGAAACAACTGCAAGGACAGATGGGGAAATGGAAAGCATTCTTTGCAATGCGAGGAGTCAACCTGCTTGTTTCCATCCTTGCTCCACTTGTAGGGATAGGCATTTATTTTATGGTGCAAGGGTATGGCGTGGAAGCGTTTTTGAAACTGTGGATGGTGCATAGTTTGCAGTTGTTTGTGTCGATTGAGTTTACAAGTATCTTTATCATGCTTCTGGGTCAAGGCGGAATGCTGATCAATATGATATTCGTACTCAGCCAATCCATTGCAAACGGGACGTCCATGTCACCGGAGATGATGCCAGGATATTTCAAATTCGTAAGTCAAATCACACCGATGTTCTATTCAACGCATCTGGATTACAATATTCTCTTCGGTGGGGGACGAACGGTGCATTATGCTATTGGGCTGGCATTGGTTGGTGTGGGAGCCTTTGTTATCAATACAGCCATTCATCATTTCAAAAAAGCCAAGCAAACTAGTACCACACAGGAGTCTGTACAACAGCCCGTTATGATATAAAATAGAAGATATGAGGGTAGGCGATGAAGAAGAAGCTATGCCCTTCGATTAGCAGAATGGGGGCAGTCACATGTCGATTCAAATATTTATACTCGGTGCACTAAGTGAAGGGAATTATTATCCCTATGATATTAAGAAGCGAATTGGGAAACATCTGGATCAAACGGATGCCAAGATTACCGAAGGCACCATTTATTATAATTTTGAAGTGTTGCTGAAGAAGGGTCTTATTGAGAAGGTAGAAACAATTCAGAGTGAAAATCGACCAGACAAAACGACATATGGAATTACCGAAAAAGGACGTCAGTCCCTTGAACAGAGCATATATAAGGTGTTCCAGAAGTTTACGAATGTACAGTCCTTATACGCTGCGTTGGTCCATTTGGATAAGGTGGATAATCAGAAGATCGCGTATTTGATTGAGGATATTATTGAGAAGATGAATAAGAGGCTGGAATATATTGAATCTCATACACCTCAGGAGATTGATGTGCAGGAGGATCTGAAAGATGCACTGTTGTTGATGCGAGATCACGCGTACCACTCCATTCAGAGCGATATAATCTGGCTTCAGAAACTTCTGCATCATGTTCAGAGCAGAGTATTAAAAAGCTAAATCACTACTCGTTAAAGGAATGAGGTGAAAAGATAATGTATGAACATTTGGTCGCATTCAAATTGAACGATAAAATCACTACGGTCAAACAGGAAGAATTGGTAGCTCAATTACTCGCGTTACAGGAACAGATTCCTGGAATTGTGGATCTCACCGCAGGTATTAATGTAACAGAGGAGACGGATCATATTCAGGGCTTCACACTTGGCCTGAGAGTGACATTTGAAGATCAGGAAGCGCTGCGTGCTTATGGCCCGCATCCTGCACATCAGGCATTTGTAGCCTCCCTGAATGAGTGGCTGGAGAATGTAATTGTGGTCGATTATTCCATTTGAGTCTGCATATTGTCCATATTATATTATGCATAAGAAGTCGCCATGGCGGTGGCTTTCATATGATCAGGTTAGTCAGAATTTTCTGGCTAGCCTTTTTTATGTGAGATAATATAACAAAAGAAGGAGGTGTTTTCATTCCTTTTTGTACAAAATGCCCAATATATTGTGTTCTCTTTATAACCTGCAACAATTCTATGTTATGGATCATGGAACTTCCCGCAATTGTTTATATAATGTGAATCAACATAACATGATTTTTGCAGCGGTAAAGTGATTCTAAATTACAGGGGGCAGGTAGGGATGAGAGAAACCAAGAGAATGAGGATTTTTTCACTGGGAATTCAGCACGTATTGGCGATGTATGCCGGGGCCATTTTGGTTCCGCTGCTTGTGGGAAGAGCGTTAAACCTGACTGCGGAACAATTAGCGTATCTGGTATCGATTGACCTGTTAACCTGTGGTGTCGCGACATGGCTTCAAGCACGTAAAGGGAAGTATTTGGGGATTGGCTTGCCAGCGGTTCTTGGAAGCTCATTTGTTGCTGTGACTCCCATGATTGCGATTGGATCACAATATGGAATTCCGGCCATTTACGGTTCCATCATAGCAGCAGGGATATTCATCGTTATATGTGCTGTTTTCTTTAGTAAAATCGTCAAACTGTTTCCTCCCGTTGTGATTGGAACAGTCGTAACCATTATTGGTCTGGCGTTAATTCCAACGGGCATCAAGAACATGGCAGGTGGAGCAAACAGTGAGAATTTCGGAAGTCTGGACAATCTGGCGCTCTCATTCGGGGTATTGCTCTTCATTCTGGTGCTGAATCGATATGCTCGCGGCTTTGTCAGATCCCTCGCAGTTCTCCTCGGTATTATTGTGGGTACCCTCGTCGCTGCCATCATGGGGAAAGTGAATTTCAGCTCTGTACAGGAAGCCTCTTGGTTTCATTTGCCCCAGCCCTTTTACTTTGGATGGCCTACCTTCGAAATCGGTCCGATCATTACCATGATTATTGTCGGCACAGTTGTCATTATCGAATCTACAGGTGTGTTTATGGCCTTGAGCAAAATCTGTGATCAACCGATTAACGAAAAGGATTTGGCACGAGGATACCGCGCAGAAGGTCTGGCATTTGTACTTGGTGGTATCTTCAATGCTTTTCCGTATAACACATTTGCTCAGAATGTCGGTTTGGTTCAGCTCTCCAAAGTGAAAACGACCAATGTGGTTGTTGCAGCCGGAGGTATTCTGATTTTTCTTGGACTGATCCCCAAAGTTGCGGCATTCGCAACGATTATTCCCAGCGCGGTACTCGGCGGGGCAACGGTTGTTCTGTTCGGCATGGTAGTCTCATCCGGGATTAAAATGCTGCAACATGTGGATTTCAGCAAGCAATCCAATCTGTTAATCGTTGCTTGTTCGGTTTCACTCGGTCTTGGCGTCACGGCTGTGCCGGATCTGTTTGCCCAGCTGCCTCAAAGTATCCGCATTATTGTTGGGGATGGTATTATCACAGGCAGTCTGTGTGCCATCCTGCTCAATGTTTTCTTTAACCTCGGATTTAAAAAAGAGAGTCTGCCCGTACAGCCTGTACAAGCTCAAGAAGCACATACTTAAGATTGTCTTGTAACAGGTATGCGATCTGAATAAATGGAACAGACCCAAGATGTATTGGTTGAGGTGGAATGATCGGAATGACTCCCCTTGCCAATGAACCTCTTGGGTCTTTATTTTGGGTAAACTGCGGAGTACAATTGGATATTTTTACTCAACATACCCCGGAAGCTTTTCACCTGTGATGAGTTCGAAAAGTTTTGCAGATTTCTTCTTAGTTAATTGAACATAAGTAGGTTTACTTTCAATGATGATTTCAACCTGATCCTGATGGGGACTGATCCAGAGGTTATAGATGACACTTTTATCTGAGGAATCTGTGTTCTTTTTCTTGAAAAAGAATTTATAATCCGGAGGTCGCACCATATCCGCTATAGTATTGTTCGACGGGATAGAGGCGGTGATGTTCCTGATGGCTTGCACCTGTGCTGGATCGGTAATTTTTCTATACAGGGTATATTGATTGGAGCTCTCAACCGGTTGTTGAACGATAACCTGATTTCCCTTTGATTGTATGTTGTCCGCTGAACAACCCGTAAGGCACATAAACAAAAGTGTTATAGACCCAATCCAATAGATATATTTTCTCAATCTGATCCCCCTTTGAAACTTAAACGGTGCCTCGGGTATGAAAGTTACAGCAGGATGAATGCAAAAGGGATATAAATATGCTAAAGTTTCATCATGAACATGCTGAATGTTCTTTCAGTTGAATTTCCATGCGACTACATAAATGAGCATTGGTTCACAAGGCTAAAATAAAACGAAGGGATATCCTGATATCGCTTGGTTACAGAAAAGGAGTTGTGATCACCATGCAACAAGAAACGCTGAAAAAAGGCTGGCACTTTGACAACAGTTATGGACGTTTGCCACAGACCTTTTTTACAAATCAGGGTGCGGTACCTGTTCAATCACCCAAGTTGATCATCTTCAATACATCGCTTGCAGCCAGCCTGGGGCTAAATGCCGAGGCTCTTAACAGTGATGAAGGAGCGGAGGTGTTTGCAGGTAACCTGATTCCGGAAGGTGCCGAGCCTCTGGCTCAGGCCTATGCAGGTCATCAGTTCGGCAACTTTAATATGCTTGGTGATGGAAGAGCTTTGCTGCTGGGAGAACAGATCACACCACAAGCCGAGCGAGTGGATATCCAGCTGAAAGGTTCGGGAAGAACCCCGTACTCTCGCGGAGGTGATGGACGTGCTGCCGTTGGGCCAATGCTGCGTGAGTATATTATTAGTGAAGCGATGCATGCACTGGGTATTCCAACGACGCGAAGTCTGGCGGTTGTATCTACTGGAGAAAACATTACACGCGAAACAGAGCGACCTGGTGCAATCTTGACGCGAGTGGCTTCAAGTCATTTACGTGTAGCAACCTTCCAATACGCAGCCAGATGGGGATCGATTGATGAGCTCAGAGCATTGGCTGACTATACACTGAAACGGCATTTTCCCGATATTGCCGAAGCCGATAATCGCTATCTCCAGTTACTTCAGGAAGTCATTCGTCGACAGGCTTCACTTATCGCCAAGTGGCAACAGGTTGGTTTCATTCATGGCGTAATGAATACAGATAATATGGCCATCAGTGGTGAAACCATCGATTATGGGCCGTGTGCGTTTATGGATGCCTACAATCCAGCGACGGTATTTAGCTCCATTGACACGCAAGGTCGGTATGCATATGGAAATCAACCGTATATTGGCGGCTGGAATCTGGCTCGGTTTGCCGAGACGCTTCTGCCACTGCTGCATGAGGATGAAGAACAGGCTGTACAAATCGCTCAGGATGCGATTGCACAATTCTCTGAATTGTATCACCACCACTGGCTCTCGGGAATGCGGAGCAAGCTGGGCTTGTTTAATGAAGAGGCTGAGGATGAAGCGCTAATCAGGGATATTCTTGAATTGATGGAGAAGCATAGTGCAGATTACACAAATACGTTTCTCTCACTGACCTTTGATACGCTCAACGGAGCTCCTTTATTCGATACTTCAGAGTTTGCGGAGTGGAATGAGCGTCGCCAGGCAAGATTAGGCAGACAGCAGGAAGGGAAAGAAGAATCGCAGCAATTGATGAGAACTAGCAACCCAGCGGTGATTCCTCGTAATCATCGGGTGGAAGAAGCACTGGACCGAGCGGAGAATCACGGAGATCTTAGTGTGATGGAGAAACTTCTTGCTGTTCTTTCAAACCCGTTTGCACATTCTACCGAACAAGCTGAGTACGCGGAACTGCCTACGCAGTGCGATACCTCCTACCGGACTTTCTGTGGAACCTGATTGAAAACTTGTTATGAAGAGGCTGCCATTGGCAGCTTTTTCATTATCATGTCAAAAGGAGATTTTATGTCCAACATACTAAGCAAAACAGAGATTGCAAAAACTCTTTTTCAGTTGCTTGAGCGGACATCCTTCCGCAGGCAGCAGATTGAGGACTATGTTAACCGCTTGTTTGAGAGCTTTAAAGGGGAAGGAGTTCCATATGTAGAGATTGAAAATGATGCATATATAGTTCGTATATACGAGCGTGGCATGGTTATGTTGGAAAAAAGAATGGAACAGACGGAAGCAGTAATCTACTGGCTGCTGGAGGATATCATTTTTACGGCAACGCATGTGGAATTGCTGAAACGATATGGTGTGGATAATAAACAGACACACTTGAATTACACAAACGCAGTGACGCAAGAATTGACCCAAAGTGTTGAGAAGGCTTTCCAACAGCTTGGAGATCCTTACTTGTATTGGCATCAGACGGGTAAACGGCAAGATCTGGAGAGGCTGGAACCAAGAAAAGAGAGGTGATTGACATGAGTGAACAGGATATTAATGATGTGTGGTATGAATATGCGTTAACCTTTGTGGGGAAAAAAGAATGAATCCGCTCAGGGCTGGGCTGCGTTAACAACGAATGAACAGGAAATTGCTGCTTTATGGCTGCTAGAGGTGGACGTCTTTAACGGTGGTTTTGTTCAATTTTTCTGCAACTGGGCGAAGAGGTATACCTTTACGCGTTGCAGGCATTACATACCATTGGTGCGACTCAAGTAATGGACATCATAAAGTCAGCATATGGCTGCATTAAGCATTTGGGAGAGGATGAAAGACTTGCTGAACTGTGGGATATTCCTAAGTTTCTAACAGTAGAGGAAGAGCAACATCTTGATGCGCTGGATCAGCAATTTTGGAACAATGAAGATCAGATTGCAGAAAAGGCTTATGCATATTACCACGAGAAGTTGAACATGATGTCTTTATAAACTTTGGCGTAGGCACTCATCTGTTGCTCTATATAAAGATTAAATACTTGGCCTTGCAATGATATTGACGTTCGGCTATACTGGCTATAAATTGAATACATGAATTACGTTGATAGAGCGCAGTAGCGGCTTTGTCCCTGTTACAGAAAGTCAGGGGTTGATGGAACCTGATACATACAAGGGCTGCGAATTACACTCTGGAGTACTTGGGTAATGCCAAGCGGAATGGCAAACGATATTTTGCTGAAAGCGGTATGGACAGCGTGTGAGTTGTTGTCTGTGCAAGTTGGGTGGTACCACGGTTATGATAATCGTCCCTATGTCTATTGAAGACAAGGCGGCGATTTTTTTGTGTCCAAAAAAGCCTCGCCCGGCTTAGCTCCTTGTGAATTAACGTAGATCATGGCCTAATACCAATGCATAGAGAAGGGGTTGTTTGTTTTGAATATTATTGATGAACTGGAATGGCGCGACGCCATTAATCAACAGACAGATGCGGAGGGTCTGCGTGAGCTGACAGAGACCACGTCGGTTTCATTGTATTGCGGAGTTGACCCTACAGGAGACAGCATGCACATCGGACATTTGATTCCGTTCATGATGCTGAAACGTTTCCAACTCGCTGGGCACCGTCCAGTCATTCTGATTGGTGGGGCAACAGGAACGATTGGTGATCCAAGTGGTCGTCAATCGGAACGTTCCCTGCAAACGTTGGAAGAGGTACAAGCCAATGTAGATGCTCTGACTGCACAAATGAAAAAGCTTTTCGTAACGGATGGCGACAATCAGGTACGTATGGTCAATAACTACGACTGGACACACAAAATCAATGTGATTGAATTTTTGCGTGACTACGGTAAGAACTTTAACCTCAACACGATGCTAGCCAAAGATGTGGTTGCGAGCAGACTGGAAGATGGAATTTCGTTTACCGAGTTCTCCTACCAGATTCTCCAATCGCTCGATTACCTGCACCTGTTCCAACATGAGGATGTACAGCTGCAAATCGGCGGTTCCGATCAATGGGGCAACATTACAAGCGGTCTGGACCTGATCCGTAAAAAAGAAGGGCCAGAAGCTAAAGCTTACGGTCTGACGATCCCGCTGATGCTCAAATCCGACGGAACGAAATTCGGTAAATCCGCAGGCGGGTCCATCTGGCTTGATGCGAATAAGACGACTCCATTCGAATTCTACCAGTTCTGGGCGAACACGGATGACCGTGATGTAATCAAATACCTGAAATACTTCACATTCCTAAGCAAAGAAGAAATTGAAGCTTTGGCTGAAAAGGTAGAAACGGAGCCCCACAAGCGTGAAGCACAAAAGGCACTCGCTGAAGAAATGACGAAATTTGTTCACGGCGACGACATGCTGGAGCAGGCGAAACGCATTACCGCAGCACTCTTCAGCGGAGACATTCGTTCCCTTACAGCTGACGAAATCGAGCAGGGCTTTAAAGAAATGCCGACCTTCGAAACCGATGGTGAAGCAAAAAATATTGTAGACTGGCTCGTGGATCTTGGCCTGGAGCCATCCAAACGTCAGGCGCGTGAGGATGTCACCAAAGGGGCCATTTCCATGAATGGTGAGAAAGTTACGGAACTGGAATTCACGGTCTCTGCAGAGCACGCAATCGGTGGTAAATTCATCATTATCCGTAAAGGCAAGAAAAACTACAGTCTGGTGAAATTGAAGTAGCCATAAGATTACATTATGAATCTTGGGAAGGTAGATGCAAAGGTTTCATCTTCCCAAGGAACACAAAAAAGGACCGTCTCCAATCATGTCAATGACATCATGGAGACGGTCCTTTTTATATTCCATCCGCAAATGGCTTATTAGTTATTCATTTATTGATTCACAATCGCTGTGATCTCTTCATCCAGATCCAGTCTTACATTCTCACGGTAAGCTCGAATGTCGTATTCACTGTGCAGATAGCGCAGGATCGCTTCAATCATGTTGGATTCGACCAGATACTGACTTCGGCCTTGAATCCAGACTTCTGCGGAATATCCCGTATCTTCTTCCCAGCTCAGTTCCACATTGACATCGGTTGGGCGAACACCCTTGCGTTCAGCCATGTGAATACAGATCGCGTTGACAATTTCATCCATGCTCAGAACCATAGAGATTAGTACCGTCCGTTTCTGTTACGGTCATCATCATCACGATCATTTTTGCGGTCATAACGACCATCTGCTGCTGGTTTACGACGATTCGTAATGGCTCTGAACAGGGCCATCGCGAGCATCACGATCAGCATAATTGCAGCTACGTTTACGAGCAATCCAAGAATGTTACCCAGAGCGCCCATGCCACCGAACAATCCGCCGAACATCATGCCAGCAAGACCACCCAGCATCATACCTTTCATAAATCCACCGCCACCGCCGAAGAATCCGCCACGGTTCGTTGTAGCTGCTCCATTGGAGTTATTATTCGTATTAGATTTGCTCACATTGCTGTTGGAATCGGATTTCTTAGGTGTGTTGGTATAGCTTTTTGTTCCCGATTTGAAACCGCCACCACGTCTAGCATCAGCAGAATCCGGATTCGCGACTCCGACTGTTGCAAACAGTAATGTAAAGGCCATGAAAACCATCATGAGATGTTTAATTCCGAATTTTTTCTTCATTGTAAAGATCGTAACCCCCCGATTAATTTGTTTGATTCGCCCAAAAATGGGCCTTACTCAAGTAATACGGTCAACTTACAGGAACGTTTCAAATTTTGTTTATCTTTCTGAAATACTTGGACAAGGGTCCTGAATTGCCGCCTGACCATCGAGTAATTGGGTTACCCAGTTACACCATTCGATGCCCGTTTGTGCGTTCATTAACCCTTTTTGTACCAGAATGTAACTTCCGAATTCCCGACTGCCTACTCGCAGATTATCCTGAGGGATACGGGACTTCAAATCCTCGAAATAACGGATGCGTTCCATGAACCAGTTTTTGCGCTCATTCAGAATGCGTCTCATGCTTCCGTCTTCTGCAATGCCGACACATAAAATGCGCAGATTGAACTCGTCACGCGTAACCGGAGCGGTAACGGGAGTGATCATCCATCCCAGCAGTTTTTCAATACCTTTCTCCGTGACTGCATACATTTTTTTGTCTGGTTTGTCAGACTGTTGCACCCAGCGGGAGGCTAAAAGCTCATCGTTTTCCATTTTGGAGAGGAGCGGATAGATCTGACTGTGCTTAGCCTGCCAATGCGGCTGGATCTTCAGCATTAGATCATAACCTGATGACTCCTCGCGGGTAAGAAGCCCGAGCAATCCGTAGGAAAGTATGTTCATGCACATGTCTCCTTAATATTAGGGCTGGGCCAGCAAAAACAATGTAAATTGCTTTCTTTGACCGCTTTCATAAAAGTGTACACTGAAACTGTATGGTTTGACAACCTGACAGAACAACTGCCTCAATTTAGACAAAAAAAGAGTGCGGACCCTGAGGTCCGCACCCAAAACCATTTAGAGAGAAGTCTATTGCCCATACCCATCTGCGACAAGATCAAGTTCACCTGTGTAGGAGTCGATGACCATGCCGTGAACGGGTACAGTAGGTGGAAGCAATGGATGTTTCTTGATCACTTCCACAGTATGTTTTACCCCTTCTTCAACGCTGTCAAACCCGCGTAGCCACTTTTGTAAACGTATGCCGGAGTTCTCCAGTGTGCTCATGACTTCCTCAGATACACCCCGTTCAACCATATGTCCAATCATGGTCTCTGCGTGTAGGGAAGCCATACCGCATTCCGTGTGTCCAACAACCAGTACTTCGTCGGCACCAAGCTCATAGATGGCGACGAGAACACTACGCATAACAGACCCGAAAGGTTGAGAAATGATTGCGCCAGCGTTTTTGATGATTTTCACATCGCCATTCTTCAGGTTCATGGCCTTGGGCAGCATTTCCACCAGACGAGTGTCCATACAAGTGATGATGACCATCTTTTTGGTTGGAAACTTGCCTGCCGTATACTTTTCGTATTCTTTAGTCTCGACAAATGATTTGTTGTAAGCCAGAATCTCTTGAATGTTGTTCATGTCTATTGCCTCCTGTTATCCAATACGATGAGCACGGCCACTTGCATCAAATGCAGCTTGTCCTACGCCCTTTGGTATTTTTATTATACCACGGTCAGCAAATTGCATTATTCCTCGGTTTGGAGGAATAATGCAATTTGCATCTGTTAAAAGTTGATTATACGCATTGCAAAAAGTATCATCAATAGGGAAACCAACATTTTTTTGAAGAGGTGAACGTTAACAATGGAACAACACACACAGGAACAGTTGGAATCCTTCCGTAATCTGGCTCGCAAAATCAAGAGTTATCATGAAGCCATTGGTTTGCTTCACTGGGATCTGCGCACAGGTGCGCCCAAAAAAGGTGTCCCGACACGTTCGGAAACACTGGGAATGCTGTCAACCGAAGCATTCAAACTGCAAACCTCAGCTGAGATGAAATCCTACCTGGATACATTAACAAATCCAGCCGTGCTGGAACAGCTGGAAGATATCGACCGTCGTCAGGTGGAAGATTGCCAGAAAGAATATAATCGCAGTCAGTCCGTACCACCAGAAAAAGTACAAGCGTATACCGTACTTACCGCAAAATCAGAAACGGCTTGGGAAGATGCCATGCATAACAGTGATTTTGCAGGTTTTTCGCCCTACCTCACTGATATTGTGAAGCTCAAACAAGAGTTCATTGACTATTGGGGTGTGAAAGATACTCGTTATGATACCCTTCTGGACATGTATGAACCGGAACTGACTGTAGAAAA
This sequence comes from Paenibacillus sp. ov031, assembly GCF_900143165.1. Classification (NCBI taxonomy): domain Bacteria; kingdom Bacillati; phylum Bacillota; class Bacilli; order Caryophanales; family Paenibacillaceae; genus Paenibacillus; species Paenibacillus sp. ov031. The sequence goes on along the minus strand of NZ_FRDO01000001.1, from coordinate 2,203,689 downwards.
GGTGGATGCGGTATTTGCCCGTCTCAAAGCCCGTTTGGTTCCGCTGCAAGAGAAGATCAATGCTTCGGCGAACAAGCCGAACACGGAGTTCTTGAACCAGCTGTTTGACAAGGATCAACAGGAGAAATTCAGTCTGTTTATTCTGGGACAAATGGGTTATGACTTTGAAGCCGGAAGACTCGATGAGAGTGTTCATCCGTTCGCAACGGGCCTGAATCCAGGTGATGTGCGGATCACGACGAATTATTTGCAGGATGATGTGACGAGTGCGGTCTTCAGTTCACTACACGAAGGCGGACACGCTCTGTATGAGCAAAATATTGACGATAGCCTGGCTGGTACTCTTCTTGCCGAAGGAACGTCCATGGGTATCCACGAATCCCAGTCGCGTCTTTGGGAAAATAAGATTGGCCGCAGTCTTGCATTCTGGACGCGTTATTATAAAGATTTGCAACAGCACTTCCCTCAATTAAACGAGGTTGAGCTGGAAGACTTTTACCGGGCAATTAACCGGGTTGAAAGCTCTCTGATCCGGATTGAAGCCGATGAGCTGACGTACAATCTGCACATCATCATTCGTTATGAAATTGAGAAAATGCTGTTTAACGAAGGTCTGGAAGTCAAGGACCTGCCGGAGACCTGGAATGCAAAATACAAGGAATATCTTGGCATTGTGCCGCCGAATGATGGTATGGGTGTGCTTCAGGATGTTCACTGGTCGGGTGGTGACTTTGGTTACTTTGCTTCTTACTCGCTCGGCAATATGTATGCTGCACAGATTCTACATACATTGCGCAAAGAAATGCCTGAGTTCGATGCCCATATTGCCGAAGGTAACCTGATTCCCATCAAGGAATGGTTGACTGACAAAATTTATCGTTATGGCAAAAGCCGTACACCTTCCGAACTGATTGTGGCCGTAACGGGTGAAGAGTTGAACCCAGACTATTTGGCCGATTATCTGGAAGCGAAATATGCTGAGATTTACAAGCTGTAGACAGCTATAACATTATTATCAAATTCTTGAAGAGCGGGGCATCATTGCCCGGCTCTTCTTTTGCATGCAAGTTCTTAACCTTTTGCTGGGCATCAGCATATCCATAGTAGAGAGAACAGCTGAAACCAGTGAAGGAGGGAAATATCATGAAATACACGCCCTGGTTCATCCGGGCCATCGTCATTTTGCTCATTATCATCGTGGCTCTCACCAGCTGCAATAAAGATAAGGATGAAACCAAAATTACGATTGGTGAGGTCACACGTTCTGTGTTTTACGCACCGGAGTATGTGGCCGTGGCCCAAGGTTTTTTTGAAGAACAGGGGCTTGAAGTGGACATTCAGACGACGGCTGGTGGAGACAAAACGATGGCCGCATTGCTTGCAGGCTCAGTAGATATCGCATTGGTCGGAGCAGAGACGTCTATTTATGTCTATCAACAAGGCGCAGAAGATCCGGTCATTAACTTTGCTCAGCTTACACAAACGGACGGAACGTTTCTGTTTGCCCGCAATCCCGAAGGTGACTTTAATTGGGATCAATTGAAACAGAGTACATTTCTCGGACAAAGAAAAGGCGGCATGCCTCAAATGGCAGGCGAATTCACGCTGAAAAAACATGGCATTGATCCGCAGAATGATCTGGAACTGATTCAAAATGTGGATTTTGCCAACATCGCTTCTGCATTTGCTTCAGGTACGGGGGATTACGTGCAGCTGTTTGAACCTCAGGCGTCCATTTTTGAGAAAGAGGGTCGCGGCAAGGTTGTAGCCTCGTTTGGAACGGAAAGTGGTCATCTGCCTTATACGGTCTTCATGACCAAACAAAGCTATATTAATGACAACAAGGACATCGTTCAGAAGTTCACTAACGGCTTGCACAAAGCCCAAGCTTGGGTGGATTCCCACACCGCTGAAGAGATCGCTGAAGTCATCAAGCCTTATTTCAAAGATATTGATCCAGCCATTCTGGTAAGCAGTGTGAACCGTTACAAGGAACAGGGCACATATGCAACCGATCCAATCATTGATGAGGACGAATGGAATAACTTGCTAGACGTCATGAGTGCTGCGGGAGAACTGAAACAGCGTGTGGATTCTCAAACGATTGTGGATAATTCCTATGCAGAACAAGCAGCATCAGCGAAGTAACCAGGTATTCAGGAAAGGACGTGAGCATGTATGCCTGAATCCGAAACGGTGATCAAACTGGAAGGGATTTCGCAAGTCTATGTCAGCGAGCGTGAAGCATCTCTGGTTATCGAAAATTTGAATCTTCAGGTCGAGCAAGGAGAGTTCGTTAGTCTTGTTGGCCCAAGCGGATGTGGTAAAACGACATTGCTGTCGATCATCGCCGGGCTGCTCACACCGACCGCAGGCGAGGTCAAGGTTAAAGGTAAACGTATCGAAGGTCCGTCCGCCCAGATTGGTTATATGCTGCAACAGGATTATCTGTTTCCATGGCGTACCATTTTGGATAATGTCCTGATCGGACTTGAATTGACAGGTGGGCTCAATGACGAGAGTCGCGAGCGCACACGTGAACTGCTGGCAGGTATGGGTCTAGCTGGAACCGAAAGCCAGTATCCTTCCGAGTTATCCGGGGGCATGAGGCAACGGGTGGCTTTGGTACGTACACTAGCTACGGATCCGGGAATACTGTTGCTGGATGAACCCTTTTCCGCACTTGATTATCAAACCAAGCTGCAGCTGGAGGATCTGGTCTCAGACACACTGAAGAAATCCGGCAAAACTTCGGTGCTTGTCACCCATGATCTGTCCGAAGCTATTGCCGTCAGTGACCGCGTCATTGTGCTTGATCGTAATCCGGGGCGCATTCGGAAGGAGTTTATCATTCCTGAAGATCTGCGGAACGCACAGCCTTTTCACGCAAGGGAGCAGCCCGGGTTCAATGAGCTGTTTCAGGCGTTATGGAGTGAACTGGATCAGTCCGGAGGAGGTGAGAAGAACGGGTGAATCAGATGAACCAGAAGCAGGAAATGCGTGATGATTGGATGAGACAGCTGCACCAAAGTCATATTCAGCAGGTTGCCAGATGGCGACATAAAGTGCTGGCGGTGCAGCTGTCCATGCTGGTGTTTATGTTTTTGCTGTGGGAACTGGCGGGAAGGCTGCGCTGGATTGATGTGCTTCTGTTCAGTTATCCCAGCAAAATTTTCAATCAGATCTGGAAGGACATCGTCAGTGGAGAACTATGGGCGCATGTTGGGGTAACCGTAGGGGAAACGGCAGTCGGCTTTTTGCTGGGGACACTCGTCGGAACACTGCTTGCGGTTCTGATCTGGTGGTCTCCTTTTTTGTCCAAAGTGCTTGATCCTTATATGGTTGTGTTCAACAGCATGCCCAAAGTAGCGCTGGGTCCAATCTTTATCGTCATGTTTGGTGCAGGATTTACGGCCATTGTCATGACGACTTTGTCAATCACAGTCATTATTACTACACTTGTCGTGTATAACAGTTTTAATGAAGTAGATCAGAACTATATTAAGGTTATCCGTACGTTTGGTGGTGATCGCTCCGAGATTTTCAGCAAAGTCGTATTACCCGCTTCCTTTCCTGCCATTGTCTCTACCCTTAAAGTAAATGTGGGCATGGCCTGGGTCGGTGTAATCGTGGGTGAATTTCTGGTCGCCAAGCAGGGATTGGGCTATCTGATCATCTACGGATTTCAAGTGTTTAACTTTACCCTTGTTTTATCGAGCCTGTTGATTATTGCGGCTGTAGCTACAGCGATGTACCAGCTCGTTGTATATGTAGAACGCAAGCTGCTGGCAGGACGCAGGTAATTCTACAAAACATGCGTGTGCAAAATAGAATGCTTCATGATATGTATACAATTTCACAAGAGGTGTCACGTTGCCCGAACCCGAAAAATCAAGTACCATACTAATACGAATATTCCGCGCAGTCCGGAATGAATGCGACGATTGGAGAAGAGGGCCTAGAGGCTTCTGTCGCATCAATCAAATTGCCAGCGTCCCTCATCCGGGGCGCGTTATTGAGACCGACATGCATATGCATGTCGGTTGATGCCGTTTATGACTGTAGCAGCTAATTCCGAAATGCGGTTCTTCCTGAATGATTCTTTTGATTAGATAAGAAATGGTTTTTGGCAGGATGTGTAATACTAGGGATATGATATATGACGATACACGCTGTCAGGCATTGGACAAGCGCTCACTTGGATAGGTATGGCTCGCTGGCTTTGACATTTTTGCAGCTTAGAGGAGAGGGAGTTAATGGGTTTTAGGGTAATTAAAACCGCAATAGCCGCGCTGATGGCCGTGCTGATTGCGGACTGGTGCGGCTTGCCCGGACCAACATCGGCGGGCTTGTTAGCCATACTCGGCGTTGATGTGACACGGAAAAGAAGTATTCGCACCATATCTGCGAGATTTTTCGCTTCCGTAGTGGGGCTTTTATTTGCAAGTGTACTTTTTCACTTTCTTGGCTTCCATTATTGGGTGCTGGCGTTCTACATACTAATTGCATTTCCGGTTATCGTTCGGGCCGGATTCAAGGAAGGCATTGTGACGGGTTCTGTCGTGGTGTTCCGGGTATTTGGCGGCGGTGAAATGGACGTACATGTGGTTTTGGTCCAAATTGGGCTGTTGCTGATTGGTCTCGGTTCCGCGATGGTTGTCAATCTGGCGTATATGCCGGCTGCGGACCCGCAGATGCTGCGTATTCGCAAAAGAATTGATGAGTTATTCTCGGTTATCTTTAAGGAGTTTGCAGCTACGCTACGTAATCCGAATGAAGTGTGGGCAGGGAAAGAACTGATCGAAGCTGACAAAGCTGTACTGGGCGGCATTGAAGCAGCCAAACGTTCATTGGAGAATCAGGTCATCCATCCGAACGAGGGATGGAGTGTTTACTTTTATATGCGCAAAACGCAATTGGATTCCATCCAGCATATGATGCATCTGGTATCCCAGATCTATCAGAAGATGCCGCATGCGGAAATGGTATCGGAGCTGTTCGACCAGCTCAGTCAGGATGTACTCACTGAATCTTACACCGGACGTACAGAAAAACTTCTCGCAGATGTGCAAGAAGAATTCAAGCGAATGGAGTTGCCGGATACAAGGGAAGAATTCGAGATTCGTTCAGCTATTCTCCAGCTGTGCCGGGAACTCGCGCTGTATCTGAAAATAGCCAAGAAGGACAAAGCTCCGTCTCCGGTATCGGACCGGTCCCAATCTACAAATGAATAATAGAAAATAGTTGTCACCCTAGACGGATGCCCTGCATACACTTGTAAAGAATGATTGTATGGAGGAGGTTTAAAGATGTCATTGAGTCATAAACATCAATGTAGAGAGATCATCACGAAGGCGATCTGCGGGAAAGGTCGTAAGTTCTCTACCGTAACACATACCGTGACTCCGCCACATGGTCCGACCAGTATTTTGGGGGCTTGGATTATCAACCACCAATATGAAGCCGTATCAGCGGGGGACGGAATTGAAGTTATTGGTACTTACGATATCAACATTTGGTATTCCTATGACAAAAATTCACAGACGGATGTAGCCAAAGAAACGGTGTCGTATGTAGAACATGTGCCTTTGTCCTATCTGGACCCGAAACACCGGGCCGCCACTGTAGAGGTATCTGCGGATGCAACGCAGGAACCGAGCTGTGTGGAAGCCACGGTGTCGGCAGGTGGAGGCAGCGTAATTATCCGGGTAGAACGGGAATTCGCTGTTGAACTGGTCGCCGAGACCAAAGTTTGTGTGAAAGTGTGCACGGATGGCTGTGGAGATTATGAAGACAAGGATTATGACTTCGGCAGTGGTGATGGAGATTATGACGATCTCGATCCCGACCTGCTTGACGATGAGCTGTAAGCTCAGCGATCTGGATTCATAAACTTAAGGTATCATATGCGCCGCAAGCGGCAGTGAAGAGGGCGTAAGCCCTCTTTTTTCATTTTGGGCGAGAATTGGGAGGAGGGACAGGATGAATGTGATAGATGAGGCCGAGGAGGCGGTGCGCCGATATGAACGCATGCTCCCTCGTGAACGAGCAGATCGCCTGAAACGATCCGGGATTGAAGTGCTGGCTTCGCAGGACAGGCGTGACCGGGAGTTGGGTCTGCGTGTACGTTATGATGTAGAGATATGCTGTCTTCAAGCGATTCGCATCAAACGTAGGGACACCAGTGGCATGGGTGGAGCGCAAGAAAGTGTGCTGGATCGTGAAGCAGCATCAACGTTATTCAAACGTATTGAACGGCTTGCCACCAAAACATTGTATACGGTTGGACTGGATCACGGCGCTGTAAGACTGGAAGCATCAGGAAAGAGCGGTTGTTCTGTCATCTCGATTGACCCAAGGCCATGGAAGGGCATGACAGATCTCTCTGCCATGTACCGTGCAGGCTGGAAACAGCTTCAGTCCGAACTGGATGAAGAGCGGCATCGTAATGCAGCCCCCATACTTGGAATGGACCCTGAATTCCTACTTGTGCAAATGCCAGAATCCAAAATCGTGCCCGCCTCTAGATTTCTTGAACGAACAGGCGTAGCCGGCTGTGATTCCGTGACGATCGGTGGACGACGAATATATCCGGTAGCCGAACTGCGACCCGCTCCCAGCTCTGAGCCGCGCGAACTGCTGGCTCATCTGATGAGAGCCTTTGCGGCCGCATCTCGTAGTATTAGTGATCACTCGCTGATCTGGCAGGCAGGGGGAATGCCCCAGCGCGGATTGCCGCTCGGCGGACATATCCATTTCAGTGGCGTTACACTAAACGGGGAACTGCTGCGCGCATTTGACAATTATCTAGCATTGCCGCTTGCCGTTCTTCAGGACCCACGAGGTTCAGGCCGGCGTCCACGTTATGGGGCATTGGGTGATTTTCGGCTGAAATCTTACGGTGGATTTGAATACCGCACGTTACCCAGTTTTCTGGTATCTCCTCTGGTTGCCAAAGGTGTTGTTGCTCTAGCTGGTCTTATCGCGAGAGGTTATAATCAGCTGCGTCAACGTCCTTTGGCGAAGGCTGCTATTCATACTGCTTTTTATGAAGGAAACCGTGAGGTAATGCAGGCGCATATTCCGGCACTGCTGGATGACCTGACGCAAATGGACGGTTATGAGCGTTATGAACGTTACGCCGCTCCATTAATTAGCCAGCTAAGACAGGGTAGAACATGGGACGAGAGTCGGGATATACGTAAACTCTGGAATATTCGAGCAGGTTCATGAAGAGTGGACACTTTTTTGGTATAATGAGAAATAAGTCGATTTTAATCATCGTTACGGAAGAAATGGAACAGCAACCTGTGAGGGAAGCGGCGGAAGCCGAAACATGAGGCGGTGGCAGAATAAGGTGCCTGACCGCCTTATTGTTCCTTCCGAGACAGCTTCTCTTCCTGACAACATTGGAACGGATGGAGGATACTCATGGCTCAGTATACGCCAATGATTCAACAATATTTGCAAGTGAAGGCCGAAGCGCAGGACGCTTTTCTTTTTTTTAGATTAGGTGATTTCTATGAAATGTTCTTTGAGGATGCAGTTAATGCTTCCCGTGAACTAGAAATTACATTAACAGCACGTGCAGGTGGGGGAGAAGATAAAATCCCGATGTGCGGTGTGCCTTATCATTCGGCTGACAATTACATACAGCGCTTGATTGAAAAAGGATACAAAGTAGCCATCTGCGAACAGATGGAAGATCCAACGGTAACCAAAGGCATGGTGCGGCGTGAAATTGTACGAGTTATAACACCCGGAACGGTAATGGAAGGCAAGACCTTGGGGGACAAGTCCAATAACTATATGGTTTGCCTGACAGGGAATCAGAACACACTTGCACTGGCTGCCTGTGACTTGTCCACAGGGGAGCTCTACGTGACCTCTGTTCCATACTCACAAGAGTGGCTCAAGGATGAGATCGGAATCTACGAACCTTCTGAAATAGTGGGGGATGCTGCGTTGCTTGATACGGTGGCTACCCAGGCATCTCCAATTGGTCGACCTGTGGTGTATACACCATGGACGAAGAGTAAGGAAGATTTGGTGCGTCAGCAATTCGGAGAAGCGGTATGGGCACGTCTGGAGCCTGAACGTCAAGCCTGCATAGCGCGTCTTTTCTCCTATTTAAGTGAGACACAGAAACGTTCACTTGGACAATTGACACAGGTTTCAACGTATGAGCCGGATCACTTTATGATTCTGGACCCCTTTACTCGGCGTAACCTGGAACTGGTGGAAACCGTACGTGAACGTTCGAAAAAAGGATCGCTGCTCTGGCTGCTGGACCGCACAGAAACGTCTATGGGTGCTCGCATGCTGCGTCGCTGGGTTGATAAACCCTTGCTGCAAAAAGGAAAAATCAATGAACGTCTGGAAGCGGTAGATACGCTGTATAACCAGTTTATATTGCGGGAAGATCTGCGTGCAGAACTCAAAGACATCTACGATCTGGAACGTCTGGTGGGACGAATTGCCTTTGGTAATGCCAACGGTCGGGATCTGAATGCACTGAAGCTGTCACTAGACAAAATTCCGGGGCTTCGTCAGTATTGTGCAGGCTCGCCTTCCACGACGCTACAGCACATTGCTGGCATTATGGATGATTGCAGTGATCTGCGAGATGCAATTGGTCAGGCTATCGTTGATGAGCCGCCTGTGTCCGTGCGTGATGGTGGCTTAATTCGTGAAGGATACCACGAGAGGCTGGATGAGCTTCGGGAAGCCTCGGTGAATGGCAAGCAGTGGATTGCTGAACTGGAGGCCAGAGAACGTGAAGCGACTGGCATTCGCTCGTTGAAAATTGGCTACAACAAAGTATTTGGGTACTATATTGAAATTACCAAGTCGAACTTGGCTTCTCTGCCAGAAGGCCGTTATGAGCGGAAACAAACCCTTGCGAATGCTGAGCGTTATATTACACCGGAGCTGAAAGAAAAAGAGACGCTGATTCTGGAAGCTCAGGACAAGATGGTCGATATTGAGTACGGCTTGTTCGCGGAACTGCGGGAACGGCTTAATCAGGAGATCGCCAGGTTGCAAAAACTGGCTGAGCTGGTCGCGGAGATTGACGTGTATCAATCCTTTGCCGTCATCAGTGCAGAGCGTAATTTCGTACGGCCTACATTGACCGATGGTTACGATTTGGTTGTGGAACAGGGTCGCCATCCGGTGGTTGAAGCGGTGATGCGAGATGGTGCTTTTATCGCCAACAATACTGCGATGCAGAAGGAAGAGGCGCGCATTCTGCTGATTACCGGTCCGAATATGGCGGGGAAAAGTACGTATATGCGGCAGGTGGCGCTGATTTCGATTCTGGCTCAGATCGGCTGTTTCGTGCCGGCAGGACAAGCTGAAGTACCGATTATGGATCGTATTTTCACACGGATTGGTGCGGCAGACGATCTCATCGGTGGACAAAGTACGTTTATGGTGGAGATGGCCGACATTCAGGTCATGACGGATAAAGCAACACCACGCAGTCTGATTATTATCGATGAACTGGGTCGGGGAACGTCTACCAGTGAGGGAATGGCGATTGCCCAGTCTGTCATTGAATATGTGCACGATATCATTGGGTGCAAAGCGCTGGTATCAACTCATTTCCATGAGCTTGCTCATCTGGAAGAGAGTTTGGACAAGTTGGCGAATTACTCCATGGCCGTTCAGGAGAGCGGGGACAAGGTCAATTTCCTACGTAAATTGATTGCCGGGGCTGCCAGCAGCAGCTACGGGATCTATTGTGCACGGCTTGCAGGACTGCCGGACAGTATCATTGAGCGGGCGAATGGCTTGCTGCACGGTTTCGAGCATGCGGCGGCTCAGGTTGCGGTTGGCAGCGAATTTGCCGGGAATGACAAGCAGCAATCGGGTGATCATGCTCGAGTCGGTGCAGAGTTCCAGTCCACAGATCATTCATCGTTGATTCGGGAGCAGGAATCTACAGAACCTGTCGAACTCACTGCTGCGACTGAAGCTCCAGTACAGAAACAACAGGACAAAAAACAAAATGGCAAGCAGCAGGCAGTCTCCAAACATGCTGATGTGGTTCAATTGTCCATCTTTGGAGATGAAGAGCCAAGTGTAACTCCGAAAATGGAGGTAGTTGCCCTTGACAAGCCTGCTCGGGAGTTTATTCGTAATATGAAGGATATTGATGTAATGAACATGACACCGCTTCAGGCGATGCAAATACTGAATGATCTCAAATTAAAGGCACAGCAATTATCCTGAGTATAGGGGAGGGGAAAACCTGTGGCGAAAATTCATGTGCTTGATGAACATATTGCCAACCAGATTGCAGCAGGTGAGGTGGTCGAACGGCCTGCTTCAGTCGTTAAGGAGCTGCTCGAAAACTCGGTGGATGCAGGCGCCTCCAAGATTGATGTTACGGTGGAAGAGGGCGGACTGCTCCGTATTCGGGTCAAAGACAATGGTTCCGGTATCGAGCCGGAAGATATGGAAAAGGCCTTCTATCGTCATGCAACTAGTAAAATAGCTCATGGCCGCGATTTGTTCCAGATCACAAGTCTTGGATTCCGGGGAGAGGCCTTGGCGAGTATTGCCGCTGTCTCCAAAGTGGAAGTGTTATCGGCCAGCGGGAATGATGGGCGAGGAAGACGAATCGTGATTGAGGGAGGCAAACTTCTCTCACATGAGGATGAAACCTCACCCCAAGGCACGGACTTTGAGGTGAAAGAACTATTTTTCAATACGCCGGCCAGGCTTAAATATATGAAAACGATCCAGACCGAGCTGGGACATATCTCGGATGTTCTCTATCGTATGGCAATGTCTCATCCTAACATCTCGTTCACGCTGCGTCATAATGAAAATACACTGCTTCAGACGCTGGGCAATGGGGATCTGCTGCAAGTGGTTGCAGCGATCTATGGTACTAGTGCCGCCAAAGCGATGCTCCCCATTCAGGGAGAGAGTCTGGACTATCGAGTGAGCGGGCTGATCAGTTTGCCGGAATGGACTCGTGCCAATCGTGGTGGCATGTCGACCATTGTGAATGGACGCTTTATTCGGAATTACGGGCTCAACCAGGCTATTCTGAAGGCGTATCATACGTTGCTGCCCATTAATCGGTTCCCACTTGTCGTGGTGCAATTAGAAATGCATCCATCCCTGGTCGATGTGAACGTGCATCCGGCGAAGCTGGAGGTTCGTTTCAGCAAGGAAGCGGAGCTGTATGAGTTTGTGGAAACGACACTGCGTGGAATTTTGCGGAAGGAAGTGCTCATTCCACAGGTAACCAAGCAGCAAATCAGACGTGGAGATAACAGTTCCTTTATCCAGGAACAGTTCCTGTTCCCGAGAGGTCCTCTAAAGGAGGAAACGGAATCCGCAGGGTATGGGCAACAGGGTCCATTGGGGAAATATGCTGGACTCACTAAAATGACTTCAGAGGACGATGATCTGGATGCTCCAGCTGATGTGGCTCCGGCTGATGTGCAATCAGAGCCTGATGGTAACGGTGAGGGTCAGACGCTGCCGTTGCCTGAAGCTCCACCCGAGATACCACCATCCTATGATCCATTTGGGATGTTGAGCGGGAACTCAGGATCTAATGTTTTGAAGAATTATAGTGATGACGAAAATTCCCATAGCGATTCAGCTTCTGCTGTGAGTGGAAGTACCGGTGCTGCTACAGATCGTGCTGCGCAAGATGCCTTACCTTCAACTGAAGATAAGGGGCTATCGACTTCAAATGCTCCGACTTCTGCGTATCGTTCCAATTCGATGAATTCTCCGGTTAGAGAAGGGCGTTCATCTTATAATCCATCTGCGGTGGCTGCAAAAGGAGAGCGGAGCTGGAAAGCTCCAAGTTTACCTGACCCGGCAAGGCTGGCATCTGCCGTTAAATCGGATGTTTCTATGCCTGCGTTTCCTGAACTAAGCCTGATTGGGCAGCACCACGGGACGTACTTGATTGCACAAAATCAAGATGGTCTATATCTGATTGATCAGCATGCAGCCCATGAACGGGTGAATTATGAGTATTATTACGAGCAGTTTGGCAATCCGGCTCAGGCTTCGCAGGAGTTGCTGCTGCCCATTACACTGGAGTTCACACCATCCGAGACGGAAAAGCTCAAAACAAGACTGGCTTGGTTCGAGCAGGCGGGTGTCTATTTGGAACATTTCGGTGGGCAGACCTTCCGGGTGCGTTCCCACCCGTTCTGGTTCCCCAAGGGGGATGAGAAAGACATTATTGAAGAGATGTCTGAATGGGTGCTGAGTGAACGTAGTATTGATGTTGCCAAGATGCGAGAAGCGGCGTCGATCATGTGCTCTTGCAAGGCATCCATCAAAGCCAATCAGAAATTGACGGATCAGGAGGCGGAAGTGTTGATTCAGCGTCTTGGTTCTTGCCGTCAACCGTATACTTGTCCACACGGGAGACCGATTGTGGTGTCATTTTCAACCTATGATCTGGAGAAATTGTTTAAACGGGTCATGTAGCTATTTAGGAGGAAATTATGTATATTACAACCGGTGAAAAGGAAGCAGGCCACCTTGTGGAACGTGCACGAAACCTTGCGGAAACAACGGGAGGAACATATGTACCACGCAAAAGGATGTCTTTACCTGCAATGATTGCACATTATGAGATTGATGAGATTATAGTTGTGCTTCAGGGTAAAGTTCGTTTGTTTCGTCCGGATTCACCGCTGCTTGAGTTTCACCCCAGTATGGGATTTGTTCGGGCCAAACGTGTGTTAAAAGGAGAAGCTGATCCGATGCTGGACGCGGGGGCAATCCTTGAAGGGGATACCGTTATCGATTGTACAGCAGGATTGGGCACCGATGCACTGGTATTCTCGGTTGCTGTAGGCAAAAGTGGTCGGGTCATCGCCTGTGAAAGTTCCCTGCCGCTGTACACGTTATTAGTAGAAGGCATGTCTCAGTACGAGAGTATTAAGCCTGCGGTAAACGAAGCTTTCCGGCGCATTGAGCTGCGGCATGCGAATCATCTCGATTTGCTGCGTTCCTTGCCAGACCGAAGCTGTGACACGGTATATTTCGATCCGATGTTCCGTGAACCAATGCTCGATTCAAGCGCCATTCAGCCATTGCGAGATTATGCAAATCCAAATGCACTGGATGAACAGAGTATTATTGAAGCGAAAAGAGTTGCCCGCAAGCGGGTAGTTATGAAAGAGAAGCGCGGCAGCGCGGAGTTTACAAGACTCGGTTTTGAAGTACATGACCGGGGCAATGCAAAAACACTGTACGGAGTGATTAATGTTGAAAGCGGAAGTTAAACCGAAGCTGCTTGTGCTGGTTGGACCAACAGCGGTAGGCAAAACAAGAATGAGTATTGAGCTTGCACAGGCGTTCAATTGTGAGATTATTTCGGGGGATTCCATGCAGGTATATCGCGAAATGGATATCGGGACGGCCAAAATTACTCGCGATGAAATGAAGGGTGTGCCTCATCACCTCATCGACATCCATGAACCGGAATACCCCTATTCCGTGGCGGAATTTCAGGAGAGCTGCACACGTCTGATTGGGGAAATCCATGAGCGCGGCAAGTTGCCTTTTATTGTTGGTGGCACCGGTCTGTATGTAGAATCGGTATGTTACGGCTTTCAATTCTCGGACAGCGGCTCAGATGAAGCGTTCCGGGATGAACAGTTCCGTTATGCAGAGCAACATGGCCCGCAGGCGTTACATGATAAGCTGAGGGTCATTGATCCGGTTAGCGCAGAACGACTGCATCCGAATGACCAGCGCCGAATTGTTCGTGCACTGGAGATCTATCACCTTACAGGTGAGAAGTTGTCCGAGCAGCTGGCTTCCCAGAAGAAAGAGTCTCCATATGACCTGCTTATTGTGGGTTTGACAATGGATCGTCAGAAACTGTATGCCCGAGTGGAAGAGCGAATTGATCTTATGATCGAGCAGGGTTTGGTAGATGAGGTCAAGTCTTTACTGGAGCGCGGCGTAGCGAGAGGACATATCTCCATGCAGGGGCTCGGTTATAAGGAAATTGCGGCTTATCTTCAGGGTGAAGTAAGCTGGGAGGCTGCGGTAGAGTGGCTGAAAAGGGATACACGTCGTTTTGCCAAGCGGCAATTGTCCTGGTTCCGGCATATGAAAGACATTGAATGGGTGGATATGACGGATACCGAAGATTTTGCAGGGAATTATGCCCATGTATGTGAGATGATCAAACGTAAGTTTGACTGAATATAGAAGGTGGAATTTGCCACCGATTAGGACTTTAGAACCTCTATCTTTTAGAAATAAAAGGTAGAGGTTTTTACTTTTTTTATATGAAATGATGTTATTAAAAGAGGGAATATTCGGAGTTCTATGCAGATTTAAGCAAAGAAATTCATTGTAAAAAAATAACATAAATATTAAAATGAATTCACATGACAGGCCATTTGATTTTGTTTGTAAGGTGAAGGGGGAGATTTTATGAGTGCAGAACCGAGCGGAGTAGCGAGTTTATATCTCTTTTTCTCAGGATTATTTGGAATTGGTTTCGCCATTGGAGGTCTTGTCGCCTTAATTTGGTTAATTATTGTTCTCATCAATACCAATACATACCTCAAACTCTTAATCCATGATAGAAAAAATCGGAAACATATGACGTTAGCCAGAGAAGAAGGGAAACCATATACAGATCCAGAAAAGTAGAAGGGAAACGTGGAAAAAGGTAGAATTTGTCCCTCTTTTGCAATTCTGACAAGCGGTGTATAATGGATAAGTCTTCTAGTTGCAAGCGAAGCTCAGGCATAGGTGCAAAATAGCAGGCAAGGGGTTTTTGTGGATTATATGAATCCGTTCATGATATAATAGCACGAAAGCTACTCAGCGATATTGAATATTACTTATAACACGAATTCAAATGAACCAATGGGGGTACGGCTAATGAACAAGTCCATCAACATCCAAGATACGTTCTTGAACCAACTGCGGAAAGAAAACATTCCAGCTACGGTCTATCTGACCAATGGCTTTCAAATCCGCGGAACGATCAAGGCATTTGACAATTTTACGATCGTCATTGACAGCGACGGACGCCAGCAAATGGTCTACAAGCACGCCATCTCCACGTTCACGCCGCAACGCAGCGTATCGCTGATGCAGCAAGATAATAGCGGCGAAGCTTAAAAAATTACGAAACCTTTTTATCAACCATTTCGTCTACATGTATAGGAATCGAAACAGAGCAACCTGAATAAGGGTTGTTCTTTTCATTCCGGGCAAAATAAGCTCAATAGGAGCTTGAGCCAGTAGACGAATAGAAATTATGCAACTGAAAGGGAGTCAGGAGGTAACATGCCAAACGATCCGTTGTCGAGGTCTAACAATCGCAACAGCAATAACAAGTCAACCAAAAAAGCGAAGCCAAAGACCTCTAAAAAGAAAAAAATTACGGGTAAACGCGTTGGATGGACACTGTTTTTCACCATGGCAATCGCCATATTCTGTGCACTGGGTGGATATTTATTTATTATGGTGAGTGGGGAAAATCTGCTCAAAGCCAACAAGGACAAAACAACAATCAATGAGACTTCAAAAGTATATGATCGTAACGGACAGTTAATGGGCGAGTTGTCCATTCAAAAGCTGGAGCCGGTCAATGAAGAAGATATTCCGGATTTAGTAAAGGAAGCTTTTGTTGCTACGGAGGACAAACGATTCTACGAGCATCAGGGCGTGGATATCTGGTCCATCGGACGGGCAGCGGTTAAAGACGTCATGGCCCGCTCCATGGTGGAGGGTGGCAGTACGCTGACTCAGCAGCTTGCGAAAAATATGTTCTTGTCCCGTGACAAGACCTTCTTCCGTAAAGCGACAGAGGTTTCCATTGCAATGGCATTGGAGCGCAAGTACTCAAAAGACGAAATTCTGACGATGTATCTGAACCGGATTTTCTTTGGTCATCAGCGTTATGGAATTAAGGCTGCGTCCGAATTTTATTTTGGCGTATCTGACCTTAACAAATTAGAAATCTGGCAAATTGCCACATTGGCAGCGATGCCTAAAGGGCCTTCTGCCTATAACCCGCTGAGCAATCCCAACGATTCCAAGGCACGTCGTGCTGTGGTATTGCAGCTGATGTATGAGCAAGGTTACATCACCAAGGCGGAAATGGATGAAGCCAAAGAAGTAGATTATGACTATACACCGCCTGAGAAAGATCAAAAGTATCAAGCCTTTATCGACTATGTTCTTCGTGAAGCGGAAAAAGTGACTGGTAAAACGGAGGATGATCTGAATATCGGCGGGTACAAAATTTACACGACGATGGATGCTCAGGCTCAAACAGCCATGGAAAGTGCTTTCTCGGATGACAGTTTGTTTGAGTCAAGTAAAGACGATCAGCCAGTTCAAGGTTCCATGGTAATTATGAACCATGAAAATGGCAGTCTCGTCGCCTTGATGGGCGGACGGGATTATCAAACAAAAGGCTACAGCCGGGTAACACAGAGCCGCAGACAACCTGGATCGGCATTTAAACCGATTGTGACTTATGCACCGGCTCTTGAATCAGGTAATTACAATGCAAACTCAGCTCTCAGTAATGAAAAGCAATGCTTCGGAAATTACTGCCCGGGTAACTTGCATGGTTATTCTTCAACCATTAGTATGACGGATGCCATTACAAAATCGGAGAATATCCCGGCAGTATGGCTCCTAAACAAAATTGGTGTGAATACAGGTGTTCAGTTTGCAAAGAGCGTAGGTATCCAACTTACGGATGAAGACAAAAACCTGGCGATTGCGCTGGGTGGTCTTAGCAAAGGTACGAATACGCTGGAAATGGCGCAAGCCTATAGTGCATTCGCCAATCTGGGTGAGTACCAGCAGGCGTATTCCATTAAGGAAATTAAGGATAGCGCGGGAAAAACGACCTATAAACACGATAAATCGGAAACGACACGTGTTATGAGTGAGCAAAATGCTTATTCCTTGACTAAGATGCTGCAAAATGTCGTGAATGACGGTACAGGTCGTTCAGCACGTCTGGATCGACCAGTTGCTGGTAAGACGGGAACCGTTCAAAGTGGTATCTCTGGCAACAGTGCTAACCGTGATGTTTGGTTCGTCGGATATACGCCAGAATGGACTGCTGCAGTATGGATGGGTTACGACAATCCTGATGCAACCCATATGCTCAAAAATAGCAGTAAGCTATCAGCGGCGTTCTTTGCCAAAGTTATGGGGGATGCGTTGAAAGGAGTTCCTGTGAAGGACTTCGAAGCTCCAGCAGGAGCCCAGACACCTCCACCGGAGAAAGAACCAGAGAAACCAACACTTTCAGTGAGTGGTTTGAATGGTGCGTATGATTCATCTACGCAAACTGTATCATTGAATTGGACTGCAACGGGAGATTCCTCGACACAGTATCGGATTTACAGAAAAGAGACATCTGAGGGACAGTTCACCCATCTATTAGATGCGGTTGGTTCGACCAGTGCGCAGGATCTAGGTGCACTCCCGGGTCTCACCTACGAATACTATGTGACAGCTGTTGATTCAGCTACGGGACTGGAGACTGATTCGTCCAACATCATATCGCTGATGATTGAAGCGGAGGAATTGGAACCGGAACAGCCAGATACGGGCGCGGAGCCAGGGACGGAACCGGGCACAGAACAGCCTGGAACAGAAAATCCAGACAACGGTTCGCCGGGGAATGGAAGTTCTGAGGGTAACAATGGCAACGGAAATGAAAATGGCAACAATGGTAACGGCAATAATGGAAACAACGGAAACAACGGAAACAACGGCGGGACAGGTCAAGGGAACGGACAGACCGGAGAAGGAAATACACCGCCTGGACAGGGAACAACAGAACCTGGAGGTACGGGTGAGGGTTCCAATGATGGATCTGTGACGACACCGGGCGAAGTGGTCACGCCACCAGATAGTGGAAACAACGGCAACAATGGAGAAACGAATGCACCGACAGATTCTCAAACTGGAACTGGCGGTTAACAAGAATAAGGCGCATTAAATCATTACAACCTAAAACCTGCTCCCTCATATTGGGGAAGCAGGTTTTTTGGTTTGTATAACCATTGGAGTGGAACCATAACTCTCTAATAGATGGGGCAAAGCTTGATTTTGAGTGTATAACTTAAATATGGTAAGCTGTAACTATTCGTAATACGTTGTGCAAAGCGGATTCAGGCACTTGTGGAATCGGTAATGCGGACGTTATTCGCTGTTCACCAATATCAGCAGGTCACGGACCTGTGGTCGGCAAAGAGGGGTTCGTATGAAACGGAAATTCGGGGACCGCGCGAACTGGCGCCGGATTACGAACCGACAATTTACATGCCGGTTCGTTCAATCCAAAATTTTTACGGGTTACATTACGTTGTATACGATACAAGATTTGAAAGAGCCTTTGTGGAAAACCTATGGAGGAAGTACATTTTGCATTGCGGATAAAGGTTATTCCTGGTTGCAGTATTATCCGAAGGGCGAGCACTTTGTTGTTACGGCCATGTTTGACGATCAGGAACGGATCGTTGAATGGTACATTGATACATGCCGCAGCCAGGGCATAACCGATCAGGGTGTTCCGTGGTTTGATGATCTGTATCTGGATGTCGTTGTCCTGAAGGATGGAGAAATATTTTTGCTGGACGAGGATGAACTTGAAGATGCTCTTTCACGTAAGCACATTACGACGGGGGATTATGATCTGGCTAACCGGACAGCCAAGGAATTGTTGCATGCCATTGATGCTCATGTGTTTCCTTATTTCCAGCTGTCTTTGAAGCATAGACAATCCTTGTTTGAGAATGGGGAGTTCAGAAAAAATATTCAGATTTAGTCATGGAAAAGTCGCAGAATTCTTCGCCATCCTTCTAATATTAGAGCACCTGATAGAATACATTAATAATCAGGAGAGTTCAGCCCGATAAAATAGAGGTGATGGCGAATGAACGGACGGGTCATGGCTGCAGGAGGGCAACCGGGAGGCAGACCATCCAGACAAATTAATGTTGTTTTGCGTAACCAGGAACCTCAGATGCTGGTCAAAGAAGAAGATACGGCAATACAAGCGGCAAAAGGATTAGCCAAACATGCGCATTTTCAGGAGATTCAAGGTGAATTGGAGCAGCTGGTTGGACTCGAAAATATCAAGGATTTAGTATTTGAAATCTATGCTTTCTTACAGATTGCCCAAATGCGTACCGAAGCTGGACTGATAAGTGGGGCGCACGTGTATCATATGATTTTCAAAGGCAATCCGGGAACCGGAAAAACAACGGTAGCACGAATCGTTGCGAAGCTGTTTCAGAAGATGGGTGTATTGAGTAAGGGTCATTTGATTGAAGTGGAACGTGCAGACTTGGTCGGAGAATACATCGGGCATACGGCACAAAAAACGAGGGATTTGGTCAAAAAGGCATTGGGTGGAATCTTATTTATTGATGAGGCGTACAGTCTGGCTCGCGGGGGCGAGAAGGATTTTGGGAAGGAAGCTATCGACACACTTGTAAAGTCAATGGAAGATAATAAAAATCAATTTATCCTCATTTTGGCGGGTTACTCGGAAGAAATTGATTTTTTTCTACAGACGAATCCCGGATTACCTTCCCGTTTTCCGATCCAGGTTGAATTTCCAGACTATAGCATTGATCAATTGATTCAAATCTCCGAAATTATGGCTAAGGAACGTGACTATATTCTCATGCCACAGACCATACTCAAACTAAAGCAGCATCTGCTTCAGGAAAAAAATGAATCTCTTCATGCGTTCAGCAATGCCCGATATGTCCGAAATGCCATTGAACGATCGATTCGCCATCAGGCAGTTCGACTATTGGAACAGTATACCCAGGGAAATCCGGGAAAACTAGAGCTGATGACCATCCGCACAGAGGATTTGAAGTTTGAGCAAAAGTAAGCGATAATATAATTTTTAACGCAGCCGGCCGGGTTAACCGGTTCGGCTTAAAGCATGCCATCTAAGGTGGCACAGAATATATGCGGAAACGTAGTAGAAGGAGTGAATATACACGATGACAAATGGAACACATGATACAGATATGGTGAAGAAGGATCGCGCCGTGTTGGTGAGTCTGGTTACCGATGAGGTCAAACGTTCGGGTATTAACCCGGAGTACTCCCTTGAGGAGTTGGTAAAACTGGCCGAGACGGCAGGCGTGGAAGTGCTGAGTGTATTGTCACAGAACCTGAAAACCCGGGACACCAAATGGTTCATTGGTAAGGGGAAAGTGGAAGAACTTCGTGCAGTGGCTGAGGAAATGGGAGCAACAACAGCTATTTTTGACCAGGAGCTGTCCGGTGCTCAAGTTCGTAACCTGGAAGAAGCGTTGGATCTCAAAATTATTGACCGCACCCAGCTGATTTTGGATATCTTTGCGCAGCGCGCCAACACAAGAGAAGGTATTATCCAGGTTGAGTTGGCTCAGTTGAGCTATTTGTTACCACGTTTGTCGGGTCACGGAAAGAATTTGTCCAGACTTGGTGGCGGAATTGGAACGCGGGGTCCAGGTGAAAGTAAACTGGAGACGGATCGTCGACATATTCGTGGCCGCATAGATGACTTGAAGCGTCATTTGGAAGAAGTGACACGTCATCGCAAGCTGCACCGGGAACGTCGCAAGAAGACGGGGATCGTTCAGGTAGCCCTTGTAGGTTATACGAATGCGGGTAAATCCACCTTGCTTAAACAATTAACGGCCGCAGATGTGTATATTCAAGACCAGCTGTTTGCCACACTGGATCCAACCTCACGGACGATGGAACTGCCAAGTGGTAAAGAAATCGTACTCACAGATACGGTTGGGTTTATACAAAACCTTCCTCATGATCTGATTGCGGCTTTCCGGGCAACGCTGGAGGAAGTGAATGAAGCGGACCTTATATTACATGTGGTCGATGCATCATCTGCAATGCGTGAAGACCAGATGAGAACTGTACACACGATTTTGCAGCAACTGGGTTCAGGGGACAAGCCTCAATTGGTATTGTATAACAAAAAGGATGCTTGTACACCGGAGCAGCTTGAGATGCTTCCTTTGGATAAAGAACATATCAAAGTGAGCGCTCTAGATGCAGATGACTTGCTGAAAATTCGTGAGCTTATCCAGGCTGAATTGACTGGCGCTACCAAACGGTTCCGTATTCCGGCTGAGCGTGGCGATCTTACATCTGTACTTTACAAAATAGGCGATGTTGTTGAGACCACATTTGAAGATAATGATGTAATTTATGAAGTGGAACTGCAAAAAGGCGAATATGAGAAATTCGGTTATTTACTTGAAGATTTCATACAACTGTAACATCGATGACATATTTGTGTGATAAGTTGACACGATAATTGATGTTTGACGTCAGATTCGTGCTATGAAGGGGAATGAAGCAAGATGGCAAGCTTTGATTCAGAGATTATTGAACTTCAACGACAGGTTGAAACTAAGATTGAGGGGCAATTGCAACAGATTGACCGGATCACCGATCATAACCAATGGAAAGTAATCAATGCTTTTCAGCGTAGAAAAGTCAGTGATTTTCACTTTGCGGGTTCAACGGGGTACGCTTATAACGATCGCGGGCGTGAGGTGCTTGATGAAGTGTATGCCGATGTGTTTGGTGCAGAGGCGGCACTGGTGCGTCCCCATTTTGCATCAGGTACACATACTATTGCTACAGCTTTGTTCGGTGTACTTCGTCCAGGTGACGAGTTGTTGTACATTACGGGTAAGCCCTATGACACATTACATAAAGTCATTGGCAAGCCTGGTGATGGAACAGGATCATTACGGGATTTCGGAATTGGCTATCAAGAGACGGCTCTGTTAGAAGATGGCGGAGTAGATTGGGCGGCGGTAGAGAAAAGTATCAATGCAGCGACAAAAGTCATTGGTATTCAACGCTCCAGAGGATATGATTGGAGATCTTCCTTCTGTATTGAAGAAATCGCTGATATGGTTACACGTGTAAAGGCGATCAAGGAAGATGTCATCGTATTTGTGGATAACTGTTATGGTGAATTCACGGAGGAACGTGAACCAACTGAAATCGGGGTAGACCTGATGGCAGGTTCACTGATTAAAAATCCCGGTGGAGGTCTAGCGGAAACCGGTGGATACATATGCGGGAAGGAAAAGTACGTGCAATTGGCTGCCTATCGTTTGACTGCTCCTGGAATTGGCGGTGAGGTTGGCGCGATGTTGGGAACAACTCGTGGCATCTACCAAGGACTTTACATGGCTCCGACAATTGTAGGACAGGCCATTAAAGGGAGCACATTCGCTGCGGCGATGTTTGCTGCATCCGGATTTGTAACCAAACCGGCATGGAACGAGATGCGTACAGATCTGATTCAGGCTGTTCAATTCAGTTCGGCCGAGCATTTAATTGCCTTTGTACAAGGGATACAGCGGGCTGCTGCTGTAGATAGCCATGTAGTTCCTGAACCTTGGGACATGCCGGGTTACGAGCACCCTGTCATCATGGCGGCAGGTACGTTTATACAGGGTGGAAGCCTTGAATTGTCTGCAGATGCGCCTATCCGTGAGCCTTTTATTGGCTATATGCAGGGCGGTTTAACGTACTCTCATGTTAAATATGGCGTTTTGATGTCATTACAGACCATGAAAGAACGCAAATTATTGTGAGTTTATCTAACACATCATTGACACTTAGTAACAACTAAATGTACAATAGAGTGAAGAATAGATGACTGGAAGGTTGATGAATGATGGGTGACGAAATTCGCAGAAATATGGCCTTATTCCCGATAGGTATTGTAATGAAACTTACGGATCTGTCCGCGCGTCAGATTCGTTATTATGAGCAGCACAGTTTGATTGTTCCTGCGAGAACGTCAGGTAATCAGCGTTTGTTCTCTTTCAATGACGTAGAACGATTGCTGGAAATCAAGGCTCTGATTGAAAAAGGAGTTAACATTGCAGGCATTAAACAAGTGATGAATCCTGTATCTAAAGAGTCAGAAGAAGCGACTGTTATTACAGCCGATACGGAAGTGAAACGTAGAGAACTATCGGACTCCCAACTACACCGTCTGCTTAAACAACAACTGGTGTCAGGTAAGAGACCTGGACAAGTATCTCTCATCCAGGGAGAGCTTTCCCGTTTCTTTAATAAAAAATAAGTTCGTATAACCTCGTAAGTCAGGGGAAATCCTGCTTTTGGGTAGGAGGACTCCTTGACCCATGCAATATTCTAATGTACAAATATAACAGGCAAGCCAAATACGCAGAGAAGAAAGGGAGAGGGTATCGTGAGTTTTACTAAAGAAGACATACTACGTATCTCAAAAGAAGAAAATGTACGATTCATTCGTTTGCAATTTACCGATTTGCTTGGAGCAATCAAAAACGTTGAGATCCCTGTGAGCCAGCTTACTAAGGCTCTGGACAATAAAATGATGTTTGATGGATCTTCCATTGAAGGTTATGTGCGTATTGAAGAGTCCGACATGTACCTCTATCCGGATCTCGATTCTTGGCTGATTTTCCCTTGGGTAGCCGAGAACCGTGTTGCTCGACTGATTTGCGACGTATATCTTCCGGATGGTAATCCGTTTCCAGGAGATCCGCGTGGCATCTTGAAACGAAACCTGAAAGAAGCCGAAGAAATGGGATTCACTTCCTTCAACGTCGGTCCTGAACCAGAGTTCTTCTTGTTCAAAACAGACGAAAAAGGAAACCCGACTAACGAACTGAATGACCAAGGTGGATATTTCGACCTAGCGCCTACGGATCTTGGTGAAAACTGTCGTCGTGACATTGTTATCACACTTGAAGAAATGGGCTTTGAGATCGAAGCTTCCCACCATGAGGTAGCTCCAGGTCAGCATGAGATCGACTTTAAATATGCTGATGCTCTAAAAGCAGCAGACCAGATCCAAACGTTCAAACTCGTTGTTAAAACGATTGCACGTCAGCATGGTCTACATGCTACCTTTATGCCGAAACCACTGTTTGGTATGAACGGTTCCGGTATGCACTGTAACCAATCCTTGTTCCAAGGCAAAGTGAACGCATTCGTAGACGAGTCGGACGAGCTGGGTCTGAGCAAAACTGCACGTCACTTCATGGCTGGAACTTTGAAGCATGCGCGTGCGTTTGCTGCAATTACGAACCCAACTGTGAACTCATACAAACGTCTTGTACCAGGTTACGAAGCACCTTGTTATGTAGCTTGGTCTGCTAGTAACCGTAGTCCAATGATCCGTATTCCAGCTTCCCGTGGTCTGAGCACACGTGTTGAAGTACGTAACCCGGATCCGGCTGCGAACCCTTACCTTGCCTTGGCTGTTTTGCTGAAAGCAGGTTTGGATGGAATCAAACGTGAGCTTTCCTTACCAGCTCCGATTGACCGTAACATCTACATCATGTCAGAAGAAGAGCGCGTGGAAGAAGGCATTCCAAGCTTGCCAGCTGACCTGAAAGAAGCATTGAACGAATTGATCCGCAGCGAAGTCATCTGTGATGCACTTGGCGACCACGCCCTGGCTCACTTCTATGAGCTGAAAGAAATTGAGTGGGACATGTACCGTACACAAGTCCACCAATGGGAACGCGATCAATATATCACGTTGTACTAATTGAATAAACCTTATACCTTTGGGGTTTTTTGAGGATTTAAATGGGGGACGTTTGAATGGGGATTATACTTCTATTGAGGAGTGTCCCCCAAACGTCCCCCATTTTGATTTTTCGAACCAAGAATGTTGGCGATATACTGTTCATACTTCTCAATATTGCGTTGCTCTAACTTTTTGGAGATGTGAGCATATATTTCGGAGGTGATTTGCACACTTCCATGACCAAGCCGTTCTCGAACAAATCTTGCCGAACTACAGACAACGGAAAAGGACAAACTGGTTGATGCGCTCAACGAGGTTTTTACACATGTCGATGAGGGGAAAGAGCTTGTCAAAACCGCCGTCATCGTCAAAAGGGGAACGGTAGCAGGGACTTCCCCGCATTCATTCCAGCATCTCGCAGATGGCATTGAAACCATCGAAACGTCTACGGTGATTAACGGCTAACAGAAGGTATCGCGGACATACGCGGAGAGTATCGCGGCTAATGACCCGGTGTATGTGTCGAAAACGTTTGAGCTAGATGTAACTATATCGGAGCGACCGGTGAATGCTGTATATAAACTGTCTTGGAGTCCTGGTGGTCAATATCTTGCTTGTCCTTTCCAAACAGCTCCCTATCTCTCTATATATAAACGTGTAGGTAAGTCCTTAATCAAGTTGCCCGATCCAGATGTTAAGCCAAATGGGAGTGCAAATAGCACAACTTTCAGTCCAGACGGAAATTATCTGGTGGTTGCTCATACCGCGTCGCCATTCGTTACTATCTACAAGAGATCGGGTGACGTTTTTACCAAATTAGCCAATCCTGCGACATTACCGACGTCCTCAGGTCGGTCGTTAGCTTTCAGCCCAGATGGAACGTACTTGGCAGTCACTCATTTCTCATCACCTTATCTTTCTATCTATAAGCGAACAGCTGATACATTTACCAAATTAGCTAATCCCACCACTTTGCCATCATACATAGGTAATTCAGTTGCCTTTAGCAGAGACGGAAATATTTTAGCTCTAGGGAGCAGCAGCACTGCTCCGAATAATTTGATTTTGTATAGTCGAAATGGTGATGTATTTACTAAAGCTGACTTGACCTACACAGTACCGAGTACAACAGTTTATAGTGTAGAGTTTATAAACGTCGATGACACCGTTTATTTGGCTGCAGGTATTGCTAATGCTCCTTACGTTATTCTGTATCGACTTGTAAACAAGGAACTCGTGAAACAATCTGATATTATAGGCTTGCCCGGGATTGGCAACGGCTTGTCTGCTACTGGTAACGGAGAGTTATTAGCTGTAGGTACCCGGGAGTGCTGAACCTAACCGTGTATAGCGGTAACTACGACTACGTCAGGAAAAGTACAAATGCAGTTGCTGGCTTGGCAAAATATATGACTGGCGTAGGATATGCGCTGGAAAGCGGGAACCGAGGAGAATCAAAAGAGATTATGACGATATGGAGGTAACGATTTTATGACGAAATTTTATTTTCAGCTTGATGGAGACATTATCCGTGACGTAATCACCTATCAACATGAGGGATATACAGAAGCAGAGCTTGAGAATACATTTTTGCCCGTAGGTATTAACGCAGGCTATTACCGTTTAAAGGATGGCGTGCCGGTTCTGGATCAGGCGCTCAAGGAAGAAGCGGACCATGCCAGTCGTTCGGCAGATTACGTTGAGTTGGAACGTAGACTTGCGGCATAGGAAGCACTAAACAAGCAACTGGCCGACGAGGAAAGCAATGCGAACCAACTGGCACTTATGGAGCTGCACATGCTTGTGCTGAGTGTGGTGTCGCCTGATGAAGGTTAGGCTTGCAAGTCTACTGATCCGCTGGGCTGTAGCACTCATGAGGGGAGGTGAAATAATGTTAGTTGTATACGTGATGATGATCCATAAAGGCTTGATTAAGCTGGAGAAAGTACCAGCATGCAGCCGTGATCAAGTGGCAGCGGCTTTGCAGGCTGGAGACATGGACCAAAACGGCAATATCGTGTAACAGGCGTTCCGAAATCGGAGCGCTATTTTTATGCCCTTTTTCAGACCATTTAACAACCTATGAACTAAATCGTATAGACCTAATAACAACAAAATGGAGGAATTAATCATGCCAATTGAAACAAATCGTTTAAAACTGCCCCTGCCTTTGGGGAATGAAAGTGTAAGCCGTGTAGGAATCAATGCGATCTTTGAGAAGATCGATGAGGGTGTTGCAACGCGGGAAGATGTAGAAGAGCTTCGCCAATTAGTCAACCAGATGGATATTCCAGACGCGTCCTTAACTCAGAAAGGGCAGGTCCAGTTATCGAGCAAAACAGACGGCGATAGGGAAGAGGTTGCTGCTACTGAGAAAGCGGTAGGACTGGCTTTTCAATCTGGAGTTGAGCGGAAAGCGGAAGTGGTTGCCGCTCTCAACTCCATAGGAGTAACGGCATCCACATCCGAAACATGGGCGCAGCTCATACCCAAGATTAAAACAGTAATCCGAGCAACAGGGAACGCTACTGGGGCACAAGTGCTGTCAGGAGCAACATTTAGTAACACTTCAGCAAATGGATTGACTGGAACAATGGCGAACCGAGGTGCAGGAGGAACTGTGACGCCCGGTACTGCTAATCAAACGAAGGCAGCCGGGTACTACAGTAGCGCCATCACGGTAATGGGTGACGCCGATCTGGTCGCCGAGAATATCCTCAAAGGTATTAATATATTTGGTGTCGCTGGAACGCTGGTTCCTGGTCTACTTCAACAGTTCGCTTCTAGTATAGGTGTAAACGGTACAACCAATGGCGCATCTGTCAAAAACACGGTAGCCGATATACCCACAAATAAAGTAACCATCTTTTCATCCAGCACAGGTATGGTCTTAGAAGCAATGACAGGTAACTCATCCCTATCATCGGACAATACAACGTTCAGTGGTCTTACCATAGCGGATGCCGCTAACAGCGCGGTTTCCGTAGGTCAAGCGTATTCGTCAGGTTCTGGTCAGTCTGTTCTGACTTATATTTTGACCTTAGTGATTGAACCAGCGAACCGCCGTTATCGGTATTCCTATTACACCCAAACCGATAGAACCATTCGAAACAGCGGGTGGACTAACATGCAAGCGGGTCAGGACATGAACACGTTAAAACTGATACACACTGCAGTGGTTTCAGGCACAAACTCATACCTAAGTCGCTCCCTGATCAACTTCCCTGACACCTACATGACTCAAGTATAAAGGAGGACACAGCATTGATTTTAATCAAGCACGTGCCAGCAAACGACCAGGCAATGGTGCTGATCATCACAAATTCACCGACCCAGGAAACCCCTGGTGAAAATGAAATCCTAACAAACAGTTAAGTCCCTATTGCTGACGAAATTAGATGAGTGGCAGCTCATCATCAAAAAGGCTATGGATAGCTTGATTATGGGAGGTGCGTTGTAATGGGTGCTTATATGGGATAACGAACCATAGAGGGTGCGTTCACATATAGGTATGTAATATCTAAAAGAAACCAGACCTTCAAGAAGAGAGAATAGTATCAGTACCTAGAGGATCAGGGGAGACAGGAGTTAATTCAGGATTAAGCTCACTTAGCAATATGTACTATACAAGCCCTCTGGAGTGGTCAGGGGGCTTTTTCATATTCAGATAGAGACGGGGGATTGGCGTATGGAAGCCATACCAGGAGGTGTGAATGACATGCAGGTGCAGGATGTGAATACGATTGTGGATTTGAAGGTCCAACTGGCCCAGATTGAGGAAGCATTGAAACCTTTGGCTGCTTTGGCTCCAGGATTGGCATAGGTCAGAGAAATTTCCAAAGAAGCACAGCAGACGGCACAGCAGATGGCCATTCGTATTGTTGAGGTCGAAGCGGAGCTGAAGAAGGTCGCTGACGTTGCTCATGACGCCAAGCGTAATGCAGCGGATGCATTGTCACGATTAGATAAGCATGACGCGGATCAAATATGGTTGAAACGTACGGTGTACGGTGCAGTATTAACTGTAATAACTGGTCTTCTTATTGCGGCTGTTTGGGCCGGAATCAAGTTAGGGGGGGAATGTAGTGTGGGATGGGACATTATTCAAGGTTTAATTGATGGCAGGCTGCTGATCGTATGGGCGGCCTGCTGGGTGATCGGGTATGTGCTGAAGAAGACTCCACGGATACCGGACTGGACTATTATTTACATCGTTACTGGCGTTGCAATTTTGTTTTCAATCCTAATGCTCGGGCTGGCGGTTGATAGCGTAGTACAGGGCATTCTGGTTGGCGCCGTGGCGGTGTTTGGCAATCAGCTTATTAAACAGACTAAGAAAGGGGTTGAGGAAAATGTTTAAAGTTTGGATTGATGCAGGTCATGGGGGCAAGGATCCGGGAGCAGTGGCTAACGGACTTCTTGAAAAGGATATCGCGCTGAAAGTGTCGCTTGGTATCAAGGCCTGCCTGGGAGCAGCAGGATGTACAGGTGATTTTGTCGAGATCCACAGATGTATTCCTGGAGCTGAAGGAGCGGACGAACAAGGCGAACGCTGCAGGTACTGACATCCTGGTATCCATTCACTGTAATGCTGGCGGTGGAAAGGGTGGCTTTGAGACGTTCCGTTACACGTTAGCATCTCAGGGAAGCATCAAACTGCAGGAAGCTTTGCACAAGGCAATCATGAGCAAGCTAGGCGGCACAGATCGTGGACAGAAGGCGAAGAAACTTCACGTGGTTCGTGAATCCAATATGCCGGCAGTTCTGACAGAAAACCTGTTTGTCGATGTGGTAACTGACGCAGATCGACTCAAGCAGGCCGCTGTGATCGATGCGATTATTGAAGGTCATGTCCAAGGGATTTCTGCATACTTGGGGCTGACCAAAACGAAGGCGGACAAGCCGGTGATTCAGGAAAGAGACATTAAAGTGCCAAGTAAGTGGGCTGAGACAACTTGGAAGGAAGTAACGGAGAAGGGTTTCTTCGATGGTACGCGTCCAGGTGCAGCGGTTGCACGCGAGGAGCTTGGGACCGTGGTCAGTTGTTGTTGAAATACTTTGATCAAAGAGGATAATTATGGTACTATGAATTAAAATCCGAAAGAATCGGCATGTGTCCCCACTGACAATAGCTAGCGGGGACTATTAGTTGTAGATTGACGGGGACGATGGTCTCTGGTGTAGCGGGACTGCCAACCGTCTTGTGTGCAGTAATCATAGCCCTTTTGGTTGTTATGCTTCTAAGTATCGTAAGATACGCAAGTATAAAACTAACTGAAAAGGGGGAGATGCCTATGAATAAAGGAATCTCTAAAATGAAAACATATTGGTCTGTTATGCTCGAAACAATTTGGGCTATGATAGTCAGTTATACTGCAGGCATAGTCCCCCTCCCCGTGAGTCCGCAACTTAAATTGAATTTAATACATCCGAAGTAATCGGTAAAAAGGACTCTACTGGCATAACTGGTCGAGTCCTTATTTAATGATTTGAATAATTACATAGAAGAATTGACAAAACTTGGAGGATGGTTGTGATAACTGATTTAGCAAATTTCTTCAATTCATATTCTGCAGTATTCGGACCCCTTTTAACTGGTGCTATTGGGGGTCAACTGGTAAATCATTTAATAATATCAAAAAGAGATAAATTAAAGAAAAAAGAAGAGGCAATTAATAGATACTGGTCATAGTCCCGTGAAGTAGACAATAAAAAAGAGAAATTCCATTAAGCGGCGACTTTTTCCCTGAATTCAATCGGGGAGAGGTCGCCGAGTTTGTTTTTGAAACGTTCCTTGTTGTAAAACAAAATATACTCTGTAATTTGGTTCCTTGCTTGCTCCAGATTCTGAGGCTTCTCCAAATACAACTTCTCCGTCTTTAAGTGGGAGAAGAACGACTCAATACATGCATTGTCATAGCAGTTCCCACGCCGAGAATGGCTTCCTGTTAGCTTCTTCTCTTCAAGCAACTTGGCATAGCTCTGTGTTGTATACTGGAACCCCTGGTCGGAATGGAGCAAGGTAGGTCCACATTTCAGTTTCTTCACCGTGTCCATAACGAGTTTTAAGTCATTTCGCTCGGATAGTTCCCAAGCTACAATCTCGTTGTTGTATAGATCCATCACAACCGAGAGATAAGCAAAATCATGCCCAATCCGGACATACGTAATATCCGTCACGAGCTTCTGCAGAGGAGCTGCCGCCGAGAATTCTCTATTTAAGACATTACGGAAAAGAACGGACGGTTTCCGGCCAGCAAATGGACGTTTCTTGCGAATCACGGAACGAATCTGAAGTTCTCTCATTAAGCGGCGTACCTTTTTGTGATTCACCACGAGGCCTTCCTTTCCTAACGCGGTTCGCATACGTTTGTAGCCAAAATAAGGACGAAGCCGGTGAATGCCTAAAATATGTGCTTTTAGATCCGCATCCCGATCTGCTCGTTTCTCTCTGAGGACGATATTCTTCTTCCATTTGTAGTAACCTGCACGAGAAATTTCAGCCATTTTACACAACCAAACCACGGGTGCCCACTTGCTTATTTCTTGAACGGACTGGCACCGGGTTTCGAAATCCAGCTTCCCTCTCCGTGCAAATTCGGATTGAGCTTTTTTAGATATTCTACCTGCGCTTTCAGATAAGCATTTTCTTCTTCTGCAGTGCTAAAATGTTTCTTCGTCCAACGTCCTCGATAATCCTCAAAACTCTCTCCATTTTGGCTTTTCCGTACCCAAGTAATAATCTGGCTCTCACTCTTAATACCAAACTTCTCCATGATCCGACTGTATGTCCAACCTTCTTCCAATCGCAGACGAACAGCCTCTTTCTTCGTTTCTTCACTATATTGATTAAAGGTTTGGCCTTTTTTAGCTGGCATAGCAAAAATCCCCTCCGGTTTTCAGTGTTGAGTTCATTTTAACATGACCTCTTTTTTCACTGTCTACCTTGAGGGGATAATACCAAAAATCAATATTGTAATGTTTCAAATATGGATGGTATGTATTGAATTAAATCTTCCAATCCCTGAGGGAGCAATGTCTAACAAGTATATTTTGATTATGATAAAATTGCTATTCAGTGCAGTGTTAATGATATTGAAAGCCAGCTTAACGAATCAGATTCGATCCAGAAGAGAAAATTTCTTAAGTGGTTTTTAAAAAAGTATGTAATGAAAGAGTATTACGCCCAAGTCTATAGTGAGTTCTTTGATCCAGAGCATATTTGGGAAGACTCACAGGCAATATCTAAGTACTATCTATTGAGAAATATAGTTGATAACACAGAATTGGGTTACGTATTGGAGTTTGGAGAACGGCAACAGCTTAGGAGTTTACTACTTAATGATATTTACTTATCGTATTTCTCCCCAAATACTACCCTGAAATATAAATACTCTATAACTCAAAATGAATATGACAGTTTTCATCTTGAGAAACGTTTGGCACTTGAGTATCTTTTGGACAGTGGAGAAATCAGAAGATCAGATAACGAGTTGATAACATTATCCCTACAAAATTAGGTGTTGATTTGGTCGAAAAAATAGAAAAAGAATTAGATCTCTGAATATATATTGTTGATAACCAAAAGAGCCCTGTTAACCTTCAATGGTTTTCAGGGCTCTTTTGGTTTATCTACTCAATTTGTACAGGCAATACTGATTTAACGACACATCTTCCGCAGAGGCCCGCTCCACCAAATGCTGGTGCAGACTCCGGGGTATCCGCAAATTGAATTTATCTCTGTTCTCATCTCGCCGACAAAATACTACATATAAAAATGGCCCTCCTGCAAATTAAGCGGGGGAGCCATTCGAACATCTACTATAATATTATTTAGCTGTGTTTTGTAAATTGAATTGTATAAGGTTGGTTGTAGTTATTGATCCCGTTATCCATAATTCTGAAGTAAACTTTCTCACCAGGTTTAGCACTCATACCAATTGCCTCAGCGTATCCAGGCCCATTCCAGTTATCCATTTGAATGGACAGGATCGCACCGCTTGCATCCATTTTAATTACACCCATAATAATATCGAAATTAGGTGGCGGAGTAGCAATAACGCCAAATGAGATTACAGAAGATCCATTTGTGTTGTCTACAAGATAATAATCATTATCACTCATGCTATCTAAATACTGTGTTGCGCTAAATCCAGAATTCTGATTAACACTTGAGTACATCACTTCTGCTGTCTCAAAGGTATCAGCCCAACCGGTTTTAGCGAGTGCAGAACTTGAACCAAATGCCAATAAACAAGCGGTTGCCATAACAGAAATAGAGAATTTTCTTAATCTTTTCATATTCAAACCTCCCAAATATACTAGAACCAATAAAGTAGATTCTGTTTTATGTTGTTATTTGAACTTAAAGATGTCGAAGAGCCTCTTACATAATTAGGTCGGCCAACCATGGATAAATATACCATATGTAAGTTATATTTGTAAATGATATTGTTGTTAAATGTTGGATGAACAAATATTATTATGGAATTTGTGGTTTATAAGTTATTTTGTGTAGGAAGTACATGCCTTTTGTCGAATTTGTAGATTTGGTGATGAGATGAATTATACATATAAGATATTATCCACAGATATGGATTTCTTCGCAGCAAGTCCGTGTTTCTGTCTGGCATGTCCTAGGTGATCACGAACACATCATTGACTATGGGGGACAGGCAGAAGAGTATAGTCCAGTATCCATTAAAATCATGGGCGGGAGATACTTTCGAGAACAGTATGAATTTCGGGTACAAAAATAGGAGCCATTTATAGGCTCCTTTTTGATGTCAAAAATCTTTTAATATATCCAACATTGCTGACACAGTTATCATGGCAAGAGGTGTCATTTCAACAATCATAAAAATGCATCTGTGTCTTCCAATCATTTCCCTCATCTATGTAATCAATCAAACTCATTTCTACCTCCTCCCCATAAAATCAGGGAGAAACTCTATTAATGCTCCTATTCCTGCTCCAAGCGTAAATACTCCTAATATAAAACAAGCTATTATAGAATCATAAATACTACTCTCTTTTCCGTAACTATGTCCGCAATTAGGACACAAAAGAGCAGATCTAGAGATGGAATGTCCACAAGAAACACAAGGTCTCAATTTTGAATTTTCACCACTGATTCTTCTCTTAATATTAATAAACATATTTAAAAACAATACTAAACTGAATCCAAAAATAATCAACAGAACACAAGCGGCCATAGAAACTACAACAATATACTCAACTTTTTCTTTCATATGTCCTCCAGTTTTGTAATCAATCCAGAATAGTCTATCAGACCTATTTGGTTATTTCCATATATTTCTGTAAAGAAAAGACTCCGTGCAATAAGCACAGAGTCGTGTAATTAGTTGGTCGTGTATTCACTTACTTCAAATGTCAAAATCTTATCGAATATCACGTAATCTGTACGCTTGCTGAAAGGACCTTTGTTGTTGCCATATTTGTTTATGGCGAACTTGGCCGGGCCAGCGCCTGCATCACGAGCATCGTACCAGTTGAGGAATGCATTTACATCACTCATTGGGAGATCAAACTCTTTTTCAAGGCCTGTTGTCATCGTTACAACTAGAATGGC
Source organism: Paenibacillus sp. ov031 (assembly GCF_900143165.1). Taxonomy (NCBI): domain Bacteria; kingdom Bacillati; phylum Bacillota; class Bacilli; order Caryophanales; family Paenibacillaceae; genus Paenibacillus; species Paenibacillus sp. ov031. Next base: position 2,169,517 of record NZ_FRDO01000001.1, on the reverse strand, counting down.
ACGATCTGCAGCTGGATCTACTGGATCAACCGGATCAGTAGGGTCAGGTGATGTATTCGGATCCTTACTATAGAAGAAGTCAAGTTCGTTAATATTAATGTCTTCTCCAGACATTGTGTACAAAGTAATGTATCTTACTTTACTTATAACTTTTCCGTTGGGTAGTGGTTCGAGTGTTCCAGTCCCACCTTTTAGGGTGAACTCACTTAAATAACCAGTCGATCTATCGTAAAAGTTAATTCTCATATTTTTTAAATCGCTGTTAATTTTAAAGGAATCAATTGTTCTATCTGTTCCTAAATCAATCATTACCATTTTATTTTTAGGAAGTAAAGCTCCTGTCGTTTCATTATTATCGGTAATTAATGTTGTTACAACTTTAGAGTCATGTGGCTTTGTAATAAAGTAGATATCAGGAATCATAATTGTGGAATCTTTGCCATTAGCATAGCCACCCGTATAAGCACTTACAGAAGATAAAGGGATAAACACAGACAAAATAAGCGTGAAAATTAATAGTAGATTGATCTTTCTTTTCATTGGTTCTTATTTCCTCCTCAGGGTTAATTAAGAATTAATATTACAAAAATTAACAAAGGTTGTCTAAACAATAAATCCTACATATTCAATTAAATATGTAAAAGTGAATGAATATTTTTTCGTTACCCAGAACACCGAGAAGCATACTTGGTGCAAGAAGGACTACAAAGGAGACGGGGCAAGCCGATAATTGATAGAGCTCCAAGGGATTACTCAAGGAGCTCAGTTTTTTCCTTCTATTATATAGGGTTGTTTCGGACATATGATTTGCGATCCATCGGAGCTGTACTAACGGTTAATTTGAAGTTTAGGGGACGTCCCCCAACTCGTCCCCCAAACATCCCCCAAGTCGTGAAAAGCTATGATTATATACGAACGTTAGTTCCTGTTAATTGTCGTATATAGCGCATATATATTGAAAGAAACAATAATATGAAGGGATCGTACGTAAACCGTACACAAGTCCACCAATGGGAACGCGATCAATATATCACGTTGTACTAATAGCTGAATCCCTTGGCGCTCTAGCGCTGAGGGGTTTTTCTTTTTATGGGCAAGGAGATATAAAAAAAGCTAGGTAGAATATTATTCTACCTAGCTTTATGTCTATAGGAGCTCAGTCCTTAATTTCTGATAAATAATGCTCATATAATTCGTTAATTGAAGAGCTCGAAAGCAAGTGAGTGACTGATTCAATCGATTCTCTTTTCCAATCAAACCAGCGCATTTCTTTTAACTTCATGATTCCTTCTTCTGAGAAACGCTTCTTTACCTCTTTTGCAGGATTTCCACCAACTATCGTGTAAGGGGAGACATCTTTTGTTACAACTGAGCCTGCTGCAACAATCGCACCTTCACCAATGGTGACACCAGGCATAATCATTGCATTCATGCCGATCCATGCATCGCTTTCTATAATGGTATCTCCCTTGGGTGAGAAGGAATGGCTAATTTGATCAGCGAACGGATAAACAGTGATCCACTCCGCATGATGATTGTTATTTCCTCCCATAAGAATAACGACACCGGCTGCGATACATACATAATTACCAATAATCAATCGATCTATTTGCCATCCAAATTCCTCAATGGGGTTGAATAAGCTCCTCGATTTGTCATCTCCCCATAAATATCTTACGCATCCGTCTTCAAAAGATGAATTGTTATCATAATAACCAGAGTAATAGGAGTAATCGCCAACTTCGATTAATGGATTGGTTACAATATCTTTTAAATACTTAATTTCAGACCAGTGATTAAATTGGTTTATATTCATTTTAGTTTCCTCGCTTCTAAGTTTTATTTCTGAGTAACTTAGAAGCGTGATGCGGTAGCCACATTCTTTAGTTTTTTTAGACGACGAATCATCTGAATCATCCTTCCTTAAGATATGAGGGCGATTATAACAATGACCTCTTTTTTTGTCAATCCTATTCTAATAAAGAGATGTCAGTGTGTATCCTCCCTCAAAGTGTATATAATGAAGAAAAAATTCAGTGAGAGAAAATATAGACAGAACACGTGCCCATCATTTGGAAGGAAGGATACATCATGTTGGACTAAAACGGGGACTGGAATAAGAATGTAAAGAGGAAGCTGGCATTCGTAGCATAAATTTTTGGCATATTAGTGTTAAGGCTTTTTATGTAGTCAATAAGAAATAGAATGGTTAATTAAATTATGATCATATCGTTGAAGCGAGAGTGCGTTTTAATTGTTTGCTCTGTTTTTACAGTATCTATATGTTGATAGTTTCATATAATTGCGTTATAATTCATTTATGTTTTTAGAAATTAAATTTTGGACAATTAATTGGAGATGTTAATATGGAACAAGAGAAGCAACTGGTTGCCGAACAGCGGGCATTTTTTTATACAGGTCAGACTAAGTCTATTGAGTACCGTATTCGTGCTCTTCAGCAATTAAGACAGGGAATTGAGAAATATCAGCAACGTATTGTTGACGCACTTCGTGCGGATCTAAATAAATCTGAAACAGAGGCTTATGGCTCTGAGATTCGGATCGTGTTGGGTGAACTAGATTTTGCATTGGAACATTTGGAGGAATGGGCTACACCAAAACCTGTGCCTACAAATTCTGCTATACCTGATGGAACAAGCTTAATTTATCCTGAACCTTATGGAGTTGCTCTTATTATTGCACCATGGAACTATCCGTTCCAACTGGCTTTCGGCCCTCTAATTGGAGCCATTGCTGCGGGTAACTGTGCCATTATTAAGCCGTCTGAATTAACCCCAGCCGTGTCACGTCTGACTTATGATTTGATTCATGAGATATTTCCTAGTGAGTACCTGGCAGTTATGGAAGGGGAAGTCGAGACGAGTACGGCATTGTTGAAAGAAAAGTTTGATTATATTTTCTTTACAGGCAGTACAGGTGTTGGCCGCATTGTTATGAAGGCAGCTGCTGAGCATTTGACTCCAGTTACGTTAGAACTAGGTGGTAAGAGTCCGGTCATTGTCCACCAGGATGCAGATTTGAAGCTGGCAGCTCAGCGCATTGTGCGCGGTAAATTCCTGAATGCTGGGCAAACCTGTGTCGCTCCAGACTATTTGCTTGTGCACGAGGAAGTACATGACAAATTATTGGAATTGATCGGTGCAGAAATTCAGGATAAATTTGGAGACGATGTGATGAGAAATGCTGATTTCCCGCACATTGTCAACGCACGTAACTTTGATCGTTTATCGGTGTTACTCCAAGATGGCAAAGCAATGATCGGTGGACGTTCTGAACGTGATCAGCTGCTCATTGAACCAACAGTGCTGGGCGAAGTGGATTGGAAATCCCCAGTGATGCGAGAAGAGATCTTTGGTCCAGTTCTTCCTGTATTTAAGTATACCGACCTCAATCCCATGCTAGATGAGATTGTTCGCCGTCCAAAACCACTGGCATTATATCTCTTCACTCAGGATGAGGATCTGCAGAATCAGGTTCTGAATCAAGTATCTTTTGGTGGTGGTTGCATTAATGATACATTGTCTCATATGACATCACATTATCTTCCGTTTGGCGGCGTAGGAGAAAGTGGAATGGGTTCCTACCATGGTCAACAGAGTTTTGATGTGTTCTCTCATCATAAAAGCATTCTTAAACGCAGCGAATAATCTACTAACGTAGAACAATATAAGTTGTATAAAAAAAAGAGGTTGTCCCGTTGAACGGGACAACCTCTTTATGTATCTTATTGTGAGACTTCTGTACAACTTCAATACATATTAATGAATATCACGGAAAAGGCCAATGACTTTGCCCAGGATGCTAACGTGTTTCAAACGCAACGGTTCAAAAGTCGAATTTTCCGGTTGAAGACGAATATGATCTTTCTCTTTGTAGAACGTTTTTACCGTTGCTTCATCGTCTTCAGTCATGGCTACTACGATATCGCCGTTATCTGCAGTTTGCTGCTGACGTACGATAACATAGTCTCCGTTAACAATGCCTGCTTCAACCATACTGTCTCCCACGACCGAAAGCATAAATACTTTCTGTTCGCCTACATAATGCGTAGGAAGAGGGAAGTAATCTTCGATATTTTCTGTTGCTGTGATCGGAACCCCTGCAGTAACTTTACCCACGACAGGAATGCGAGCAACGCTGTGAGCAAACTGATGTGAATGCTCTGACTCTTCCTGGCTGAGAAGTTCAATGGCTCTTGGTTTGGTTGGGTCACGTCTAATCAGACCTTTCTTCTCCAAACGATCCAGATGTCCATGTACTGTAGAGCTGGAAGCCAACCCAACGGCTTCACCAATTTCGCGTACGGAAGGAGGATACCCCTTCAACCGGACTTCATTGCGTATAAACTCCAGAATAGCCTGTTGCCTGCTGGATATCTTCGACATACCGTATCAACCCCATTTTAGTAACGTTTGGGAAAATTATAACATAGAACCTCCGTTCGTACAAACATAAGTTCTAAATAAAATGCCATAAAATCAATGTTTTTTTGCAAATTAAGATGAAAATTTTCTTTTGGTCTAATCAAATACTGCAAATGACAATTCCAATACAATAGAAGAAAGATAATAGAATGTAGTATCGATAAAAAAAAGCGAACAATTGTTCTAAAAAGTCATTGTACAAAACATGTGTTCGTGTTATATTAATTTCAACGGATAGGAACAAACGTTTGGAGGTCGATATTTAATGAGATATTCTACTTATCAAAGCATTTACGAACCGGTGCGTTCAGAAGTGGTTGAAACTAACATAAGGAATTTTAAGAAGGTTTTTGCAAAAGGTAATGTCCCAACTTGGGTCTTGAAATTAATAATCGTAAGCTTAATTATACTGGTTGGATGCAGTACAGTACTCACTGTGTTCGCTGGCAATGAGAACGATTTATTGCCTGGAGGGAAGATGGCAGTTTCACAAGGAGATACACTATGGAGTATATCATTGGATCACAAACCTGAAACAATGGATACACGTGTATATATAGAAGCAATCAAGAAAGTGAATCAACTTCATTCAACTTCAATACAGGTGGGGCAAGTCTTAATACTGCCTCAATTCACAGATTAAAGCTGCATATCCACACGCGCTAATGCGTGTCAGCTTGACAAGCTGCCCTTAACATGTCAAAGTTAATATGACTTTGTATTTTTGGAGGGGACAAGCTTGGATATAGATAGTCTGGTAGCACGTATTAATGAATTGGCCCGTAAGCAAAAATCCACTGGATTGACAGAGGAAGAGCTCGCTGAACGTGCCAAACTTAGAGAAATCTATTTGAATAACATTCGAAGCAATTTCAGACAACAACTGGATACGATTGAAATTGTAGATGATGAGAACGATCAAGGCCACCAAGGCAAACTCAAACATTAAGGAAACCTAATGATATCATTATGATATTTAGGTTTTTTCCTGTTATCTAGAGGTTGCAAATTATAGGGGGAAATGTTGGTTTGCAGTTATGTAAGCCGATACAAAGAACATCTAAGGGGGATTCTCATGTCGCGTTCGTTCGAGAGAACGGTTCGAAAAAATTCTAAGCAGTTGAATCAGCAACGTAAAAAAAGCGGTAAACCGGTTTCTGGCACACCAGGTGAGGACGTATTTAAAGGACGCAGTCTTCTGTTTCCTATTTTTCTGATCGGACTAGCATTCCTGTACCTCTTTATGAGTACATTTCTTGTCAAAGCTCCGATGACCACTTGGGACTGGGTGACCTTGTTGCTGTATGTATTTTTGGCAGTCATCTTCATGCTCCGTCGTCCTTATGTCAAAATAGGAAGTAACCGGATTTTGACGACAAAAGGGAACCGTGAGCGTTCAATTGGAGTCGACGATATCGTGAAATTCAGAATTGAGCCAGGTACGGTTGTGATTGAGCATAATGCACGAGGTAAGAGATGGGTATTTACCAAACTACTGAATCGTTATGATACTGATGCAATTACTGAACGTCTTCTGAAATTCGCCAAAGCACATCAGATCACCGTGGAAACATACGAGAAAAAGTAATTTTGCATAAAGGGGAAGATGACCGAAATGGCGTTAAAAGCGATTTTGTTCGACCTAGATGATACTTTACTGTGGGATGAGCGCAGTGTTCGAGAGGCCTTTCATGAGACTTGCTTGATCGCAGCGCAAGAGACGGGCGTTAAACCCGAAGACCTTGAAGAAGCTGTTCGTAATGAGGCACGTAATCTGTATGAGTCTTATGAAACTTTTTCGTTTACCAAAATGATTGGGATTAACCCGTTTGAAGGTCTTTGGGCTAACTTCACGGGTGGGGATCAGCCGGAGTTTCGCCAGTTGGAGCAGCTCGCACCCGCATATCGTAAAGAGTCATGGCGTCGTGGCTTGTTAAAGCTGGGGGTTGATCGTGAAGATCTGGCGGAACAACTCGCCTTACAATTTGGGGCGGAGCGGAGGTCAAGACCCCATGTCTATGAAGAAACGATGGAAACGTTGAGTCATCTACAAGGGAAGTTCAAGCTTTTGCTTTTAACCAACGGCTGTCCTGCTTTACAACAAGAGAAACTTGATGGCGTTCCTGAATTGGCTCCTTTTTTTGACGAAATTATTATCTCGGGTTCGTTCGGTAAAGGCAAACCTGATCCTTCGATCTTCGAGCACGCATTGAGTAAGCTGGGAGTGCAACCTGAGGAGAGTATGATGGTTGGAGATAAGCTTACGACTGATATTCGTGGAGCATTGTCTGCAGGTATTCAATCTGTTTGGATTAACCGTGAGAATAAAGAGAATACCGAATCGTATGTGCCTGACCATCAAATCAAGCATTTATCCGAATTGGAACGAATCATTGCTGAATTCTCAATGAGTGCATCATAAATCGTATTTTTAGTGTACTACTCAAACATTGTTAGGTTTTATGAGATGTATTTTATCCATAAAACCTAACAATGTTTTTTTGTGTTGGGACAGCTTGAACTATACCGTAATAACAAAAGATGAAATTTTTTATTAAAAGTTATTGAAATTATAGAACTGCTGATTTAGAATATAACTAACATACTAGTATGACTAGTATGCGAATGAATGTAGCGAATATCTGTTGACTTACTTGAATGAAGTGGAAGCGGGAGTTATTCGCTATAATTTTCACATTGTTTGTAAGCGCTTTACATAATCGAAGTAACCATTTAGTTCTGGAAATACAACATGAAGTGGTTAGTAAGAAAATGAGGATAAGCATCTTAACCAATATGTGTCTCTAGTGATCTCCATAATTGATATCGCTTACATTATTTGTTTTATTCTACTGGTGGGGGTGAAGTTCATCTGATTACTTGTCTTCTACAAAAAGAAGAGATGATAAGAATTGATCGAAAACGCTTTTATTTTATCAAGCTTAGGATCGGAGTGAAATAACATATGGAGTCGGAAACCACTAAAACCACGCTAACGATGACATCTTTACGTAAAGAAAGCAGGTTGAGAACTATTACAGCTCTGCTTCGCAAAGATTGGCAGCTGTACTCACTGTTAATTCTTCCAATTATCTATCTTATTATTTTCAAATATGGGCCCATGCTCGGTAACGTAATCGCATTTAGACGATTTGTACCAGGAGGCAGTATTTTTGGAGAGACGTGGGTTGGATTCAGGTATTTCCAGATGTTCATTCAAGACCCAACCTTTTGGAAAGTATTTGGGAACACACTTATGCTCGGTGGACTTGCGTTACTTTTCACCTTCCCAGTTCCGATCATTTTTGCATTGCTGCTGAATGAGGTGAAAAGCAAACGTTTCAAAAAGTTTGTGCAGACCGCATCGTATCTTCCGCACTTCTTGTCCATCGTTATCGTTGCCGGAATGATTCTGCAATTAACGGCTGTTAATGGCTCTATTAACGGAATGGTATCATTCTTTACTGGAGACAGCATTCCTTTCATGCAACGTGCAGAATGGTTCAGAACAATCTATATCACCTCTGAGGTTTGGCAAGGTATGGGGTGGGGAGCCATTCTATATTTAGCTGCATTGACAACAATTGATGATTCTTTGTATGAGGCTGCGCGGATCGATGGTGCGAACCGTTGGAAGCAAACCCTCCATATAACCATACCGGGCATTTTGCCAACGATCGTTACATTGCTGATTTTGAACATGGGTAATTTCCTTGCGGTTGGATTTGAGAAAATCTTGCTCCTTTACAATCCGCTGATCTACGAGACATCTGACGTGATTTCTACTTATCTGTACCGGGTAGGTTTGCAGTCGAGCAATTTCAGCTATGCTACCGCCATTGGTTTGTTCGAATCCATTATTGGACTGATCCTGGTATTCTCGGTTAATGCCATTTCACGCAGACTGACACAACGAAGCTTGTGGTAAAGGAGGAGCAATATGCTGGAATCAAAATCATACAAAGTATTTAAAGTTTTCAATGCTATCTTTTTGCTGCTTGTGGTATTCATCACGCTCTATCCGTTTCTGAATGTCGTGGCCCAATCTTTCAGTAGCGAGGCTTATATCAATTCAGGCAAGGTAAGCATTATCCCAAGAGGATTTAATGTAGAAACCTACAAGACCATCTCTCGCGACAGCATGTTCTGGACCAACTATAAAAACACAATTATATATACCGTTGTAGGTACTTTGATTTCCATGTTCATGACGACCATCTTCGCTTATGCCCTATCCAAGAAAAGATTGATGGGACGAAAATTTTTGACGATGTTCGCTGTGTTCACGATGTTTTTCAGTGGCGGCTTGATTCCTAACTATGTCCTGATTAACTCTCTGGGCTTCAATAACACGATGTGGGCACTGGTTGTGCCTGGGGCAATCAGCATTTATAACATGTTAATTATGAAATCATTTTTCGAAAACATGCCTGAGGAGCTTGAGGAAGCGGCAGCCATTGACGGTTTGAATACGTATGGCATTTTGTTACGGATCATTCTACCGTTGAGTAAAGCTGTCATGGCAACGATGGTTCTGTTTTACGCTGTGGGACACTGGAACTCCTGGTTTCCTGCCTTCCTGTATCTCGACAAAAAGGAACTGTTTCCCGTTACGATCTACTTGCGCAACATGATTGCAGGTGCAACGGGAGGTGCTTCGGCTGGTGCTTCAGCGGATAATTTGACTCAAATTTCTGCAAATATCAAATCGGTCACGATGGTACTCACCATTTTGCCTATTTTAACGATTTATCCATTTGTTCAAAGATACTTTGTAACCGGTATCATGTTGGGATCTGTTAAACAGTAATCCTAACCCGATATAGTTCAACATCTTGATTGTAAGGCCAATCTAAACCACATGCAGGGGGAGAATTGAATGAAACATAGACCACGTAAGCTTGTAGGCAAGATGGTATTGGCAACAATGATGAGTGTCGTTCTGGCAGCATGTAGCAGCGGTGCTGGTGGAGAGAAAGTTGAACCAGAATCCAAGGGGGCCATGGAATCCTATGGTGTAGGAGAGACCTTCAAAGCCGCTGAACCATTTAATCTATCTATTCTGTACAGCGATCAGCCAGCATACCCGTACAAAAAGGATTGGCTCCTGTTCCAAAAAATCACGGAAAAAACCGGAGTCACGCTGGAGCCTACCATCGTTCCGATGAGTGACTATCCCCAGAAAAGATCCCTTCTGATCAGCTCTGGAGATGCCCCTCTGGTTATTCCGAAAACCTATCCGGGTGAAGAATCTGCTTTTGTATCCTCTGGTGCGATTTTGCCAGTGAGTGACTATGTTGATTTGATGCCAAATTTCAAAGATAAGGTTGAGAAATGGGGACTTCAGGATGAACTTGAGGGTCTTCGACAAGAAGATGGGAAATATTATGTACTCCCAGGTTTACATGAAGAGGTTTGGCCGGACTATACCCTTATTGTGAGAACTGATATTTTTGAGAAAAATAACATTGCCATTCCAAAGACATGGGACGAATTGTATGATGCCGCCAAAAAGCTAAAAGAAATCTATCCAGATTCCGTTCCGTTCTCAGATCGTTTCCAATTTAATAGTACCTTGAATATTGCTGCTACCAGTTTTGGAACGAAAGCTGGGTGGGGATTTGGCAATGGTTTAACGTATAAAGAAGATCAGGATGAATTTGTATACACTTCGACTACGCCGGAATACAAGGAAATGTTAACTTACTTTAACAAGCTTGTATCGGAGGGGCTGCTGGATAAAGAAAGCTTCACCCAGGACGATGACCAGGCTATTCAAAAGTTTGTTTCTGGAAAATCCTTCATTATTAATGGTAACTCGCAAACGGTAGTGCTTCATCGAAATGACATGAACAAAACGTTGGGAGAAGGAAATTTCTCCATCGCCAAAATTACAGTTCCTGGTGGTCCAAAAGGTCAATTGATGTCCGGCTCCAGACTTGAAAACGGTGTCATGATTTCCGGGAAAATTAAAGACAACGAGAATTTCAAAGCAACCATGCAATTTATTGACTGGTTATACTATAGTGATGAAGGTCAAGAATTTGCCAAATGGGGTGTAGAAGGCGAAACCTTCACCAAACAGGATGGCGTTCGTAAGTTGGCCGAAGATGTGAACTATAACGGATTGAATCCAAAAGGCACAAAGGACTTGCGCATCGACTATGGATTCTCCGGTGGTGTGTTTGCCTATGGAGGAACCACAGATTTGTTGCACTCCATGTTTAGTGAGGAAGAACTGAAATTCCAGCAAGACATGAAAGATATCAAAGAAGTGGTTCCTGCGGAGCCTCCAATTCCTTACTCGGATATCGATCGTGAACAGGTGACACTGCTTAGCACACCGCTTAAGGATTTCTCGGATCAAAATACGCTTAAATTCATTTTGGGAGAACGCAAACTTTCTGAGTTTGATGCATTTGTAAAAGAGCTGGAGAGCCAAGGCTTGCCTCAGTATATGCAGCTTTCCAATGACACATATAAGAAGTACAAAGAAAACAAGCAACAATAGATGTAAACTGAAATTTGCCCATTGCCGTTTCATTTAGGGAATTTAAGTGGAACGGCAAATTGTGCTAAGATGGATGAATATGGCTGAGAGGAAGAGGTTAAGGAATGTCACTTAATCAAAAGATTAGAGGTTCGACCCGGGCTTATTCATACAATCTGATAAAGGAACGAATTCTGCACCTTGAACTTGAGCCTGGTACCAAGATTTCCGAGAAGGAAATTGCGGATGAGTTGCAAGTAAGCAGAACGCCAGTACGTGAAGCTTTCATGAAGCTTGCCGAGGAAGAATTACTGGATATCATTCCACAGAGTGGAACTATTGTCTCCCATATTAATCTGGAGCATGTTGAAGAAGGCCGGTTTATGAGAGAGAAGATGGAGAAGGAAATTGTCACTCTGGCTTGTGCTTCTTTTCCGGAAGAATTCAGATTCAGACTTGAAACCAATATTGCCATGCAGGAAGTATGTATAGGGAAAAATAATTTCTATCGGCTTTTTGAACTGGATGAAGAGTTTCATCAGATATTGTTTCAAGGCACAGGAAAAATGAGAAGTTGGAAAATGCTACAGCAGCTCAATATTCCCTTTAATCGCCTTCGTTTATTACGCTTGTCTGAAGATTCCGATGCAGAGGTTATTATTTCACAACATAAAGAAATATACCGACTTATCACGGAACGTGAAACCGAGCGAGCTGTTGAGGTTATGGAAGCTCATCTCAGACTAGTTGTTGTTGAACAAGAGAAGATGAAGGCAAAATATCCACATTATTTTATATAGAACATCTAATGTTGTATACTATCTGAATATGCAGAAACCCCTGTTCGAATTGAACAGGGGTTTGTTGAGCAAATAATAGAATTTGCTTATTAGGCTTGTTTGATAAACGTTGGATCTGGGTAAGGATCTGCGATCCAGCCATCTTTTTCAATAAATAGACGCACGGCAATGATTTGTTTGTTCTCCATCAAAGTGAAGAAGTGTGGGGTGTTCTCAGGTACCGAGATAACGTCTCCAGGAGACAATTCTACATTAAAGTAACCTACATCATCTGTAGCTTTGATGACAAAGATTCCTTTGCCGGCTACAATTGCGCGGATTTCATCTTCAGCATGAGTATGAATCTCTTCAAATTTAGCAAGCTTCTCTTCAATATCTGGTGTTTGTTCAGACAGCGTGATTACATCCCAGATTTGGTACCCGCGACGTGCAGCCAAGTCTCTGATTTCATAGTCAAATGTGTTTAGTACTTCTTCTTTTTGTTCATCGGTGAGTCCAAAGTTGTTTTGCAGATCAGTTTTTAATTTGGACGCGTCCCATTTTTCAAATAGTACTTCATATTTGTTTAAGAAATTTCGAACATTTTCGTCTCCAGTGATACGTTCGTTCGTATTTCGGATTACAATTTCAGCCATGTTCTTTCCCTCTTTTCCACTTGGTTTAATCGCTATTATATCGGATTCCGCTATTTTTGTCGATTCACAAATTCATTCTACCTTCATAAAAACCGCCAGGGGACTGATCAAACCCGATCTTTCACATTAAGTTAGTTTCTGTTAAACTAAGATTTAACGTTTTGCGGAGGTGACGATATTGGATAAGCTTAGCCTACATGATGCATTAAAACAACGAATATTGATCCTCGACGGTGCAATGGGGACCATGATTCAACAAGTAGATCTCACAGGCGCAGATTTTGGCGGAGAAGACCTGGATGGTTGTAATGAAATGCTTGTACTTACACGTCCAGAGCTAATCCAGCGTATTCATGAGGAATATCTGGAAGCCGGTGCTGACTTAATTGAAACAAATACGTTTGGTGCAACTTCTGTTGTACTTGCTGAATATGACATTCAGGACCGTGCACGTGAAATTAATCTCGAAGCAGCCAGAATTGCAAAAGCGGCCGTGGATCGATTTTCGACACCGGAGTCTCCACGTTATGTGGTAGGTGCCATGGGACCTACAACCAAAACACTGTCAGTAACAGGTGGAGTAACTTTTCAAGAGCTCATCGACAGTTATTTTGAGCAAGCGCTTGCTTTAATTGAGGGAGGCGTTGATGCGCTGCTGCTCGAAACCTCACAAGATACGCTTAATGTAAAAGCAGGTAGCATTGGAATTCAACAGGCATTCGAACAAAGTGGTATCAAGCTTCCTTTGATGATCTCAGGAACGATCGAACCGATGGGTACAACCCTCGCTGGTCAGAACATTGAGTCTTTTTATATATCCCTAGAACACCTTAACCCAATTTCAGTGGGACTAAACTGTGCTACAGGTCCGGAATTCATGCGTGACCATATTCGCTCGCTTTCCGGAATGGCTTCAGTTGCAGTAAGTTGTTATCCAAATGCAGGGCTTCCGGATGAAAATGGTAATTACCATGAATCGCCTGAATCGCTTGCTCAGAAGATCGGTGCTTTTGCCGAACAGGGCTGGTTGAACATCGCGGGTGGCTGTTGTGGAACAACACCTGCACATATTCGGGCAATGCGGGATACACTTGCCAAGTACCCTCCAAGAGAAATGAACGGAACACATCCACCAGCATTGTCGGGAATTGATCCAGTCTACGTTGAACAGGACAATCGCCCTTACATGGTTGGGGAACGTACAAACGTACTTGGATCACGGAAGTTCAAGCGTCTTATTGTTGAAGGGAAATATGAAGAAGCTTCGGAAATTGCTCGGGCTCAGGTGAAAAATGGGGCACATGTTGTCGACGTTTGTGTTCAAGACCCGGACCGTGAAGAAGCCGAAGACATGGAGAAGTTCCTTGAACTTGTTGTCAAAAAAGTAAAGGTGCCACTGATGATTGATACGACAGATGCAGCCGTCATCGACCTTGCACTGCAATACTCTCAAGGTAAAGCGATAATTAACTCCATTAACCTTGAGGACGGCGAGGAAAAGTTCGAGCTGGTCACTCCGTTGTTGCATAAATACGGCGGTGCTGTCGTTGTAGGAACGATTGATGAACGCGGTCAAGCCATTAGTCGTGAGGACAAGCTGGAGGTAGCCAAGCGGTCTTACGATTTGCTGGTGAACAAATATGGATTAAAAGCCGAAGACCTGATTTTTGATACCCTGGTGTTTCCAGTAGGGACGGGCGATGAACAGTATATCGGTTCGGCCAAAGAAACAATCGAAGGTATTCGTGTCATTAAAGAAGCGATGCCTGAATGTCATACGATACTGGGAATCAGTAACATTTCATTTGGATTGCCTGAAGCAGGGCGTGAAGTGCTAAACTCTGTATTTTTATATGAGTGTACCAAAGCAGGTCTCGATTATGCCATCGTTAACACAGAGAAGCTAGAGCGTTATGCATCCATTCCGGCAGAAGAGCGCAGACTCTCGGAAGAGCTGTTATATAATACGAATGACGAAACACTAGCTGCCTTCGTAGCGGCGTTCCGTAACAAAAAGGTTGAGAAAAAAGAAAAGATTTCGAACCTGTCGTTGGAAGAACGTCTCGCATCGTATGTTGTTGAAGGAAGCAAAGAAGGTTTGCTGCCCGATCTGGAGCAGGCACTCGCCAAATATAAAGCCCTTGAAGTAATCAATGGCCCGTTGATGCGGGGCATGGAAGAAGTAGGGCGACTGTTTAACAATAATGAGCTGATCGTAGCAGAAGTGCTTCAGAGCGCGGAAGTTATGAAGGCTTCGGTAGCTTATTTGGAACAATTCATGGAGAAGAATGAGACGTCAGTTAAAGGAAAGATTATTCTAGCGACGGTAAAGGGCGACGTACACGACATTGGCAAAAACCTGGTGGAGATCATCCTTTCCAATAACGGTTACCGGATCATTAATTTGGGTATAAAAGTACCACCAGAGCGAATTATTGAGGCATACAGAGAAGAGAAAGTCGATGCGATCGGTCTATCCGGTCTGTTGGTAAAATCGGCGCAACAGATGATTCTTACAGCTCAGGACTTACGCACAGCAGGAATTGATGTACCTATTATGGTTGGTGGAGCGGCATTGACACGCAAATTCACCAAGAATCGTATACGCCCGGAATATAACGGCATGGTTGTATATGCAAAAGATGCGATGGACGGTCTGGATTTGGCCAACAAGCTGATGAACCCGAGCACTCGAGAAGTGATGCAGTTGGAGATGGACGCTGAAAAAGAGGCTGACGCAGCTGGCGCAGAAACTGTTAAATCCCTTCCCGAGCTAACTCGGGTAGAGCGTTCGGATATCGCAATAGACAACCCGGTTCTCGTTCCACCGGATCTGGAGCGACATGTTATGAGGAACTATCCGCTATCACACATATTACCGTATGTGAACATGCAGATGTTGCTAGGTCACCATCTTGGTTTGCGTGGCTCAGTAGAGCAGCTACTTGCTTCGGGTGATCGGAAAGCCACTGACCTGAAAGCGGTAGTGGATGATATTATGCAGGAAGCTGTTCGTGACGGGATTATTCAGGCGCATGCGATGTATCGTTTCTTCCCGGCTCAGTCCAGTGGTAACAGCGTCATCATCTATGACCCAGAGAATACAAGTAATATCTTGCATACATTTACGTTCCCTCGTCAAAAAGTTGAACCATACCTGTGTCTGTCCGATTTCTTGAAGCCAGTGGAATCTGGACAAATGGATTACGTTGGTTTCATGGTCGTAACGGCTGGGCACGGTGTAAGGGAGTTATCGACAGCTTGGAAGGAGCAAGGTGATTATCTTCGCTCACATGCTCTGCAATCCGTAGCGCTTGAAGTAGCAGAGGGATTAGCTGAGCGGGTTCATCATATGATGAGAGATATCTGGGGATTCCCGGATTCAGCACAGATGACCATGAAGCAACGTCATGGAGCACGCTATCAGGGAATCAGGGTATCGTTTGGATATCCGGCCTGTCCCGATTTGGAAGACCAAGGGCCACTGTTTAAGTTGTTACAGCCTGAGGATATTGGTGTGGAACTGACTGAAGGTTTCATGATGGAACCTGAAGCATCCGTATCGGCGATGGTATTCAGCCATCCGCAAGCGAAGTATTTTAACGTGGAGAAGGCTTAAAAGTAAAAGGTCAGGCAAAGCCCTCCGCATTGTCGGAGGCTTTTTGCTGGCAGCAGAAAGAGGTGCGATCCAGAGTGGAACTATATTTCCTGGGAACTAACGCTGGTGTACCTACGCTTCAACGGAATGTAACTTCCATAGGGCTGCGCATGTTGGATGAGCGCAGAGCATTGTGGTTGTTTGACTGTGGGGAAGGAACCCAGCATCAAATTTTAAGTTCTCCGCTTAAATTGAGCAAATTGGAGAAAATATTTATCACCCATTTACATGGAGATCATGTATTTGGACTTCCAGGTCTGCTCTCCAGCAGAGCATATCAGGGTGGCACTACACCGTTAACGGTGTATGGTCCGCCAGGAACTGAACGAATGATCATGACAACTATGGAGCTGAGCCAGTCACGTCTAAACTATGATCTAAGCATTGTAGAACATACAGGTGGAGTGCTTTTCGAAGATGAGAGCTTCATTGTGGAATCTGCGTTGCTGGAACATCGTATCGACAGTTACGGGTATCGGATTACCGAAAAGGATCGTCCAGGCAGCTTGGACCCTGCAAAACTGGCTGAGTATGGCTTGAAGCCGGGGCCGCTATTTGGTCGCTTGAAGCGGGGAGAAACGATTACCCTCGACAACGGGGACTTCCTTCGCCCAGAAGATGTGTTGGGTGCACCCAAGCGAGGGATGGTCATTACCATCTTGGGAGATACGCGCCCATGTAAAAATGTACAGCCACTTGCACTAAATGCGGATGTTCTTGTACACGAAGCCACGTTTCTGCATGATTTGGCTGATACGGCTCATGAGTACTATCATAGTACTTCGAAGCAAGCGGCTGAGGCGGCGAGAGCGGCAGATGCAGGACAGCTGATCATGACCCATTTTAGCTCTCGCTACAAAGATGAGGATCAGTTGCAGCCACTTCTGGAAGAAGCGCAGTCGATATTCCCAAATACGAAACTTGCGATTGAACACGAGCTGATTCCAGTTGTTTACCGTAAGAGCGAATCCTAATGGTGGATGTGCGAAACAGTACAGCCAAACAAGACGGGAGAACAAGCCGTTAATTGCACGGGACTGAGGGGAAGTTACTCCCGAGGTCCCTTTTGCAATCTGGCCGGAAAGCGTGTAGGATGGGCAATATGAGCAGGGAAATGATTCAATTATTTTCCGGGAAAGCGCAGGAAATGACAAGCTTGTACAGAAGACGCGCGGGGCTAGACGTCCGTGTTCGATTCGGTTCGACGTGTTGCGTGCAGATGCGAGCAAGCCATTTTTATGTACTGTATACATAGGTTAGCATTGAAGTTCGATGCAAATGGTTAAGGACATGAAATGTTAATGGAATAAAGAAAGGAAGTGCTGTATATGATTAAGGCCTATCTGATCGACCTGGATGGTACGCTCTATCATGGCAGACATCGTATCGAAGGAGCCGATAAGCTTATTCAGACATTGAATGAACAAGGCATGCCTTATTTATTTGTGACTAATAATTCTTCTCGTACACCACAAGGTGTGGCAGATCATCTGAACGGGATGGGTATCCCCGCTGATGCATCTCAGGTATGTACTTCTGCGGTGGCGGCTGCGGAATACGTGGCACAAGAGTCTCCGGGTGCGAAAGTGGCTTGTATCGGAGAAGAAGGGCTTTTGCAAGCGATAGAAGCTGCAGGGCTTACACTAACAGATGATGAACCTGATTACGTTATACAAGGAATTGATCGTGAATTTTCCTATCATAAATTGACCAAAGCGCTTCGCTGGATCAATGGCGGTTCTAAATCTGTCATGACCAATCCTGATTTGCAGCTACCTTCTGATGATGGGCTTACGCCGGGAGCGGGGACGATTGGGGCAGCGATAGAAGCAGCAACCGGAGTTCATCCTACCGTCATTGGCAAACCGTCAAGTATTATTATGAAGTCGGCTATTAGCCGATTGAACTTAAAGTCTGATGAAGTTGCTGTAATCGGAGACAATATGCGTACAGATATTGCGGCAGGAGCAGCTGCGGGTTGCGAGACCCTGCTGGTTCTTACTGGAATAACGACACGGGACAATATGGATAGCCACATCCAGGCGACCAAGGTTCGTCCTGATCATGTGTTTGAAGATTTGCATAAACTGATTGAGTGGCTGTCGCAGACGACAAGCCAAGCATCCAAGAAGGGGTAGATGTACGATGCCGGAATTGCCGGAAATGGAAAACTACCGGACCTTGCTGTCCGAGAAAATACTCGATTTGCCGATTACAGGTGTGGTGGTTAACCGTGAAAAGTCGATTAATACTGATCCTGATGTGTTCACCCGTGAACTGACAGGCAATCGTATCATATTTGTAGAGCGCCGGGCCAAACATTTGATTTTTCATCTGGCTAATGGTAAGCGGCTTGTGCTGCACCTTATGCTGGGCGGAATGATTTTCTGGGGTACAGAAGCTGAACGCCCTGATCGTTCCACTCAAGTGGAAATTCAGTTTGGAGAATATACTTTATTCTTTATCGGGCTCCGTTTAGGATATCTGCATCTGCTTACTTCCAAAGAGACGGAAGAGGCCATGTCTGACCTTGGACCTGAACCTCTTGATCGGCGCATGAATGCAGAACGTTTTGCTGCCCTGTTGAAAGGACGCCGGGGTACACTCAAAACTACACTGGTTAATCAACACATTATTGCTGGAATCGGAAATTGTTATTCGGATGAGATTGCATTTGCAGCAGGCCTGAGACCAAGCTCCAAGACGCAAAATATTGCTGCTTCGTCTGAACTCACAGCACGTTTGTACCATTCTGTGCAATCCGTGTTGCGGGAAGCTGCCTCGGAAGGCGGTTATATGGAAATGCCGTTGATGCAGGGAGATACCAAGACGGGAAGTTTTGACGAGCAGTGCCGAGTGTATGATCGTGAAGGGGAAACTTGTCCTCGTTGTGGGGGAACGATAGCTCGCGTGGAAATTACGGGCAAGAAGGCTTTCTTCTGTCCGGATTGCCAGCATGAGGCTTAAAAGTGGAATCGGGGCACATGTCAGCACCAGAGGTGGATTTCTTCAGGCAGCCAAGCGAGCATATGAGATGGGGGCTACGGCATTTCAATATTTTCCGAAGAACCCGCGGAGCCTTGGCTTGAAAGAACTGGACCTCAAAGATGCTGAACAGTGTCGGGATTGGTGTGAGAAGCAGGGGATATCTTCCATTGCCCACTCACCCTATCCCACGAATCCAGCTTTGGGCAAAACCCGAGGAGAGGCGGGTTTTCATGCAACCATCGCATCGATACAAAATGATCTGCATATTGCAGATGCCTGCGGTTCAGTAGGGACTGTAGTCCATTTTGGACATCTCAAGAGCAATGAACCACTTGAAGGATATCAGAATCTCATATCCTGTCTGGATGCCGCTTTAGCAGATTGGGATGGACAGGCTAAGGTTCTGCTTGAAAATCAGGCTGGGGATCATGGTCCCATGGGTACGACGATGGAAGAGTTGATACAGATTCGTAAGCTAAGCCGGTATCCTGAACATATTGCTTTTTGTTTTGACACGTGTCATGCTTTTGCTTCAGGCATGTGGACGTCAGGCAATGAGGCATCCATGCTGGAGAAAGGCAGACTGCTGGGATTCTGGGATGCTCTTGCGGCTGTTCACTTTAATGATTCGAAATATCCTTCCGGTTCATGCAAGGACAGACATGCACGGATTGGACAGGGTTATATAGGGAAAAAAGCCATGCAGGAACTGTTATGTGCGCCTGAATTTCAGCAAGCGGTAGTTGTCCTGGAAACAGAATCAGGCGAAGATGGAACACACCGTGGTGACATTGAACTCATGCGTTCCTGGCTTTAAATGGGAGAGGAGCGATTGTAATGCATGTTTTTTTGGATGATTACCGGGCATGTCCGAAAGGGTTTG
Source organism: Paenibacillus sp. ov031 (assembly GCF_900143165.1). Classification (NCBI taxonomy): domain Bacteria; kingdom Bacillati; phylum Bacillota; class Bacilli; order Caryophanales; family Paenibacillaceae; genus Paenibacillus; species Paenibacillus sp. ov031. Next base: position 2,149,618 of record NZ_FRDO01000001.1, on the reverse strand, counting down.
TTCTGGCTACCAATGCAGAAGAATGCCTGATGCTGCTTAGAGAAGGTGACGTGGACATTCTATCCCTGGATTTTGAACTGGGTCCAGATTCACCGAATGGCGGAGAAGTTGCTGCTTCGATCGTCCGGGAAGGTTTGTTTCCACGCCAGATCTATTTGCACACGTCCAGCATGTATGGCAAACGTCAGATGTACGAATTGTTGTACAGCAATAAACCAGACTCTGTTACCGTCCATAATGGTCCGATGTCGGGCGAGGTTATGCTGCGAGTTGCTGCGGGAGAAGAAAGCTGATGAAGCCGATTACGACCAAAATGTTAATGCGTGGTGTATGGGAAGGCATGCCTCAGGCTGTATTTATCTATACCCCGCTATGCGGAACTTGTGCAGCAGCGCGTCGAATGCTTGAGATCGCCGAACATTTGCTGCCCGAAGGGATTTTGACCGAGATGAATATTCACGATATCCCGGAACTTGTACAGCAGTTTCAGATTTCGAGCGTGCCTGCGGTTATGCTGTTTGATGGAGAACATGATGTGCCCAGAATGGTTTATCGGATGAACTCTGTCGAGCATCTGTTAGGGGAAATCCGAAAGGCGGTGCTAAAATGAGTGTAATCTCGATGGAGCATGTCTCTCTTAGAAGGGAAGACAATCAGATTCTGGATGACGTTGATCTGCATGTTAAAGAAGGCGAGCATTGGGTGATTCTTGGGCGTAATGGTTCAGGTAAAACAACGCTGCTGGAAATGATGAATGGATATATGTTTCCAAGTCAGGGGCGCATTGAAGTATTGGGCAATCTGTATGGTCAATGTGATGTGCGGGAGGTTCGGAAAGAAATTGGTTATATCAGTCAGACATTGATTGAGAAACTGACACCTCGAGATCCGGTGTGGGAAGTTGTCGCAACAGGAGCTTATGCTTTTTTGCGTTTCTATCAAACGATCCCGGATGATGTGAAGGCCAAAGCATTGAACCTGCTTGATGAAATGGGCTTTGCAAAACTGGCTAATCATCCGCTCGGCACCCTTTCTCAAGGAGAACGCAAAAAAGTGATGCTGGCTCGTTCATTGATGGCAGATCCCAAATTGCTGATTATGGACGAGCCTTGTGCCGGACTCGATCTGTATGAACGCGAGAAAATGTTGGCCGAAATTGATCGACTGCGTAAGCGAAATATCACTGTCGTTTATGTGACTCATCACGTCGAAGAGATCGTACCTTTGTTCACACACGTGGCCTTGATCCGCGATGGACGTATTGCTGCGGCAGGGCCCAAACATGAAGTTTTAACACAAGATACAATTAAGCATACGTACGATGTTCCGGTTGATATCCAGTGGGATGATGGACGTCCCTGGATTCGCGTACGTTCTGGAGGGTAACACATTTTGAGTACACAGTCATCTTGGGGTGAAGGAGACTTCTCCCGTTTTATTTGCACAGCCAATCATGGTTTTGCGCCCTATGCTCAGGAGGAATTGCGCCGTACGTTCGGGGCAGTAAAGAGCACGGTACTCGTACCAGGTGAGATTCTGCTTGCCGGTCTTCCGATTGCGGAAGAAGAGGTAGCGATCAAGCTTTTGGAAGAAAGCCCGACGTTTTTACGTCATATTCAACCTGTTCAATTTCAGGAAAATACGGAAGATTCAGCGCAAGCAATGGAAAAATTGATTTCATTTGTGTTGAACCATACGGAGTTAACAGGCACTAAAGTTACATTACAAGTTCGTAAAACCGAAGGTGCCTTCTGGCAGGAGAACGCTGCTTCTTTGAAACAGCTATTGACTGAGAAGCTGGATGATCTTGGGTGTGAGTGGGTTGTTCGTGATGCGGATCATGTTATATCTGTCTTCGTAACAGATGACATGTTATATGCCGGTGTATCCAGACCTGATCAAAATCTGTCGGACTGGAGTGGCGGAGCAGTTCGTTTTCAGAAGGAAGAGGGGCAAATCTCCCGCGCCAAATTCAAATTGCTTGAAGCGGAGCAGACATTTGGCATCGACTTTACTTCTTTTCACAAAGCATTGGACATCGGTGCTGCACCAGGTGGATGGACCTCTTTCCTGCTTGAGCGCGGGCTTGAAGTTACAGCTGTTGATCCGGCCAAGATGGATGCGACCCTGCTGGAATCGCCCAAACTGACCTTTTTGAAAAAAAATGCCGGTGATGTACGTTTCCGCGAAGGGGAATTTGATCTGCTCGTATGTGATATGAGCTGGAGCCCCAAGCTGATGAGCCGTCTTATATCGGATCTGTTATACAGTCTTCAATCAGGGGGAACAGCAGTTGTAACGGTGAAGTTATTGCATAAGAAGCCGCTCGCTTTGATTAAAGAAGTCATCGATACATTTGAGCGCTCCCGGATGCAGATTCAGCGTTCCAAACAGTTGTTTCACAACCGTGAAGAAATCACGCTATATATGATTAAGTATTAAGTTATTAAAGGCATTAAACTTTATGCTTTACAATACCTTATTGCCTATACTATAATGATACCAATATTAACCATAACAAGTTGAGGGAAAGCATCCCGAAGTGAAGAGTCCGGATATCCGGTCTGTTCCGCTTCGGTGAAGCTTTCCCTTTTTTGTTATGCACACAAGGAGGAGTCTATATGAGACATCCGGCTAGGCTCGAGCGTGGAAGCCTGCTGGGGGGAAGGTACCGTATTGTGTCCATTCTCGGTTCGGGTGGAATGAGTCATGTATATGAAGCAGAGGATTTGAAGTTGCCAGGCAAAACCTGGGCGATCAAAGAAAGCGTGACGGCGATGCCATACGAAGGCAGTATGGAGTCAGAAGCTGCTCTTCTTACATCTCTGAGGCATCCCAGATTACCGCAAATCGTAGATTTTTTTGTACCGGATGAGCTGGGGTATACCTATCTTGTTATGGAGTACATTGAGGGATTGACACTTAGTGACTATTTCAAGCAATGTCGGGGGAAGATTCCGCTTGAACATATGACCGAGTTTGTGCTTCAGCTGCTGGATGTATTAAGTTATTTGCACAGTCTGGACCCACCTGTCATCTATCGGGATTTGAAACCATCCAACATTATGATTACACCGGAACATGAAGTGAGACTGATTGATTTTGGGATAGCGCGGAGCTATAAAGCACAAAGAGTCGATGATACGGTTAAATTGGGAACGGCCGGCTTCGCTGCACCAGAACAATATGGTTCAGGACAGACTGATGCGCGTTCTGACCTGTACGGGCTTGGAGCATTGTTGCTCTATCTCATGACTTGTGGAACTTATACGGAATGGATTCAGGGAGTTGAGAGCTCCATTCGCAGTGATGTTCCACGTACCTATATTCCTGTTGCGAGAAGGTTGTTGCGACTGAATCCGAATGAGCGCTTTCAATCGGCTGATGAAGTTCGTAAGGAGCTGCTGCGCAGACCGGGAATAGCGGCTGGTGGTTCAGAAACGACGGTGACGATAAGCGGAGGGACAAGAGTGATCGCTTTGACGGGGGCATCATCCGGAGTTGGGGTTACACATACGGCCATAGCCATCAGTCACTATCTGGAGCGGCATAACTTCAAAGTGGCCATAATCGAGATGTCGCCACGTTCCCAATCGTTTGCACGGATTCAACAAGTCGCACATGCAGGTAAACCCGTGCCAGCAGGCAGACAGTTTGCAGTGGATGGTGTACATTACTGGAAACAATCGGGACGTGCAGACATCCTGTCTTTATTGGGAGGCAGCTATCAGTTCATTGTGATGGATCTGGGCAGTGGTCAGGATCAGAACCGGCTTGAAGAATTTCTCAGAGCTGACTTGCCCATTGTTATAGGTTCGGGTGCCGAATGGAGACAAGCTGAGATTGGATCTTTTGTCCGTTCACACAACCGGTACCCGAGAGACAAATGGATCTACTGCCTGCCACTCGCAGCAGCTGACGCAGTTCAGCGCATGCGCAAAACGTTGGACACTTCCAGTGTCTACGGTCTGCCTTTACATATCGATCCCTTTGATCGGGAACCGCAGATGGATAAGGTTTTTGCTCATATTCTGACTCATATGATGGGGCAGCTTCCCAAGAAACGTTCATTCTTTGCAAGAAAAAGAGTACATGATTAGAAGAGATTGCGAAAGGAGAGCCTCTTTTGTCTAAATTAAGAAAACAAAGCCGTCAACTGATTTACGCTGGATTGACGGGAGCAGGAGCAATCGGTTTGTTGTTTGGGGCATATGTCATTTACAATGTCAAAACCATGAGTGATACGAGGTCTGAAGTGGAGGCCCGATACTCATCAGCCTACGAACAAAAAGAAGCTGAATTGATGCAACAATGGAACTCGGGGGCACAGGGATGGGTGACAATACGGGATGTTGAAGCAGGGGAGTCGATATTGCCCGAGGATATCAAACTCATAGCCGTTCCGGATGCACAGGCACCAAGGAATCTTTGGTCCAGCTCCAAGCAGATGGATGGTCAAGTGGCGAAAATAGAATTAAAAAAGGGAACAGCCATTACAACTGAAATGGTGTATGAAGATACCCCGGCACCGCCGGATCTAAGGAATCGTGAACTACAGGTTGTGTTATTACCTTCTTCACTTGCTAAGGGAGACATCATTGATATTCGTATTCAGTTTCCAACGGGTCAAGACTACATTCTCCTGTCCAAAAAGAAAGTCCAAAGATTAAATGCAGCTACACTATGGATTACGATGACGGAGGAGGAGATCCTTTCCCTTTCAAGTGCAATTGTAGATGCCTATTTACATAAAGCTTCAATCTATGCCTTAACCTATGTAGAACCACAGTTCCAGACACCAGCGATTCCGACATACCCTGCTAACAATGAAGTGTTAAAACTGCTGGAGAGTGATCCTAATCTTGTACGTCGGGCTGAAGTGGAGTTAGCGCGGCAAGTACGGAGTTCGTTAGAAAGCTCACTCGCCGCATCCATCTCAGCGCCCTCCCAAGGTGTGGAGCAGGACGTTGCACAGTCCTCCGTTTCATACAATAGTCGCCCTGGAGCGAATAACTCTTCATCTACTGATGGGGTCATCTGGAATGATGGTTCTGGTAGCGGCGGAACGACGGGTACAGGGAGCAATGATTCTTCAGCATCTGCTTCAAGTGCGGATGAGCAGAAAAGCTTGCTGACGGGCGGGGAGTAAAAAGCAGGAAAAACCATTTATTATTCATGTAACAACGTTTAAAAGAAATTAAAAGGAGATTCGATAGCTATGCAAACATGGATCTTTGCTGGGTTATGCGAGAAGAATGACCTGATGCTGTACCTTTGCAAAATACTGGCGTCCTCCGGTAAACGTGTCTTGCTTGTTGATGGAACATTACAGCAGAAATATGGATACGGCGTTGGGGAAAGTCAGCAATCTCTGCGTATTACAGAATTTGAAGGTTTTGATATCGCATGTCAGTTCGTAACTTCAACAGCGGTTGAGAGTCATCTTGAAGCGAGTGGCGAGAAATTGGAGAGTTATGATTACGTCCTTTACGACATGGAAACATCACACTTTGCGTCACGTGATCTATGGCTCACGGCAGATATCCGTGTCTGGGTCAGTGATTATGAACGTTACAATCTGGAACGGGGCAAAGGCTGGCTCAAGCGGTTGCTTGAAGAGCAGTCCCTACCAGCAGAACTACCATTTCAGCGCATTTTGATTAATGCCGTTGATTGCAAACTGGAAGCTCGATATTTGTGGGCGTATCTGGAAGGTAGTCCATTTGTATGGACAGGGGAATCGCTGATGTTGCCTTGGGATGAACTGACTGCAGCGGTCAAACTGGAAAATGAGCATCATCGCCGTATTCGCCTGGGGCCATTGTCACGGAACTATAAAAAATCGCTATGCAGGTTAGTGGAGCAGTTGACCGGATGGGAAAATGTCCAGAGTCGCCGGGCCATTAAAGAAGCAGAAAGGATGAGGGCATGAGCACCATTACGTTTTGGAGTCCTTTTGCAGGAACAGGCAGCACCTCAAGTGCGTTGATCGGCGCCTATGCGATGGCCCTTCAATATAGGACAAGAATTTTGCTTGTAAATACAGGTCCTGTCGGGAGCAGCACAGAAGCTGCCCTCCCACCTAAAGAAATAGAGGACACGGGATCCGTATTTACATTCGAGGAGGGGGGATGGGATGCTCTGGAACGGCTGCATATTAGCGGGAGTCTGAACAAGCATAATTTGAGGGACTACACCAAGCCGCTCCTTAATGACCGTCTGGATTTGTTGACTGGCAGAATTAATCGATTGGAACGTTCAACAGAAGAGCATGTGGAGACATTAAAAAGGCTGTTGCACGTAGCCAATGAATATTATGATCTGGTTCTTCTCGATGCAGATCGCGCAGGCACTAGTGACCAGGTTCTGCTGGATCAAGCGGACTATGTTGTGGTGAACCTGAATCAAAATATGAGGGATCTGGAGTATTTTTTTGAAAAAATCAGACCCGAGAGCATGAGTGATCAGAAACTGCACATCGTGCTGAATAAGTATGATCCTCATTCACGCGCAACCATCACCAATATTCGTCGGCGTTTTCGATACAAAGGCTCGATATCAGTGTTGCCTTATACCACCGGATTTCTGGATGCCTTCAATCGTCGTGATGCGGCTGCGTACTTGCAATTGGAAGGTCTGAGCAACAATAAAGATATTCGTAAAGGGAGCTTTGCCGCAAGTATGGCTGAACTCGCTCGTCTTATTATGGATGGGGCAGGGATGCGTACCGTACTAAAAAGGCTGGAAAGGGGAGCCTGAACATCTGATGCTCTGGAATACCCTATGGTTAATTTTAATTTTGCTGTTATGTCTTGCGTATGTTTGGTTCAAATACAGAGCTTCCCATCGTGAAAAAAATAACCGTGCTCCTGAGCGCGAATCCTTCACGATTGAAGTGCTGACAGAGAAAGTAAAGAACTCGCTTCATGAGCTTAGTCATAGTCAACTTGCGGATGCAGGATTGCACGAAGAAGAATATCGCCGAAGAATCAATCAGCGTGCCGAGATGCGCAAGGCGCTTAAAGGTTGTGTATCAGGAAGCATCAGTGATAAAACGTATGTCAAAAACCTGATAGGTGATCTGCTTACCCGCAGTATAGGACTGAATAAGTCAAATATCGATGAGGTCATATATTTTGGAGAAGCTGAGTTGCTGACGGTTCAGGATCAATTCGAAATCGTGTTTTATCTATACCGGCAGCAATTTGGTGTCGATGCCTTGTCACGCATGATTGACACTTATGATCTTGGCAGATTGAGGCTGAGTGAAGGTGCAGACGACGGAGGAAGTTACTATATCTCCGAGGAGGACATCCGATATGTGTTTGAGTGTGAGTATAGAGAGCTTGGATTCAGAGAAAAAACAGATATCATCGTTCAACGTATCTACCAGCATTACAAAGGTTTCTCGGTGGTTGATGAAATAAGAGATCAACGAATAGATGGCGTTAGTGGTGGTGTGAGTGGCATGCTGGATGCCCTTCAGGATATGGGGCTACGGCAGCCAGCTTCGTGGAATGATCTGCTCACAGATGGACTTGAAGATGCTCCCCTTGAAGAACCACTTACTGGAATGGAAAGTGTCTGGATTTTCTATAAAGGTAAGTCCATTCATCTGTCTTTCCTGTCGTTTGGCAATATCCGTGAACTGAAGAGGGTATGTCAAAATATTTATAAATACAACTATCCGGGACAGCTTTCGGAAGCAAATGGATACAAGGTGAACGAGATGAAGGATGGATCACGTGTCGTTGTTGTGCGTCCTCCCTTTGCCGAATCATGGGCATTCTTTGTCCGGAAATTTGATATTCCCAATGCTTCACTGGAACAGTTGATTACTGGTAACAACGCAGATCTGCCAATCACTTTGCTGCAATATTTGATGAAAGGCAGTCGAATCACAGCTGTAACAGGAGCACAGGGATCGGGTAAAACGACACTACTTATGGCAATGGTGAAGCATATTTACGCTTCGTATACCCTGCGTGTACAGGAGATGGCTTTCGAGTTACAGCTTCGGCGTATATACAGTCGGCGTAACATACTAAGCTTCCGGGAGACGGAGCACATCTCAGGTCAACAGGGACTGGACTTACAGAAAAAGACGGATGGTACTGTAAATATTCTCGGTGAGGTCGCAAGTGACGAAGTAGCCGCATGGATGATTCAGATGTCCCAGGTTGCCAGTCTGTTCACCCTGTTTACCCATCATGCCAAAACGTTTCGTGATTTGGTTTTCTCCCTCCGTAATTCACTGCTCAAAACAGGTATGTTCCAACATGAACATATTGCCGAGGAGCAAGTAGTAAGTGTCATTAATTTCGATGTACATATGAAAAAGGACGCAGAGGGACGAAGATATATCGAACGAATTACGGAGTGTCTGCCACGTGCGAATAAAGGGGATAGCGTTGAGGAACGGGCGGGATTTACGTTTCGCAATGTGATCGAGTACAAGGATGGCAATTACGTCATCACAGCTCCGATCTCCATAGGAAGCATTACGGATATGCGGGATCAGATGACACTGCAGGACGCTGCGCTGTTCGAACAGTTCATCAAGCAACATTGGGGTGATACCTATGACCGTTAAGATAGCTCTTCTGTTGGTGTTGGGGATATGTGCAGGTGGCCTGATAATCACGCTACTTGTACTGAACCTGTTACGTCACAGAGGAGGAGACAATGCAAGTAAATCTATCGGGATCGCTACGCTAAACGGCACTCGTACGCTGCGGTGGGGATCGGTCCTGTTACAGTCTTATCGGTGGGGCATGAAAGTGCCGCTATTCTCTGCTTATATTTTACAAGTACAGAAACGAATCTCATTCCGGCATGTAGGCGACGAACCAGCATTAAGACGAATGACTATGAACGTGGTTCTAATTATCTTCGGAGGATACGGGAGTATCAGTGTAATCCTTTTCCTTATGCAGCCGGGTATCGCCTTTGTTATATTGTCGGTACTCTGCGCTGTAGTTCTAAACAGCCTTGTACTGGATATGTGTCTGAATCGTATGGAGAAGCGACTTTTGGTACAGATGCTGGACCTGTTTGCCGACGTGAGACATCGGTATCATCAGCATGGAATGGTAGAGGAGGCACTTTATGAAGCAGCGGAAGCAGGTAAAGGAGAGGCTGCCGAGCAAGTGCTGTTGATCTATGAAGCATTGACTTCTCCGGATCCGAACGAAGCTTTGGAACGGTACTATGAGATTGCGCCAAATCGCTTTCTTAAAGGTTTTGCCGGTATTTCATATATGGTGATGGAGTTCGGGGATAAAGACAGAGCACAGGGTTCGATTTACTTGAAAGGCCTGGGGAATCTGACGCAGGAAATTCATCTGGAGATTTTGCGGCGGGACAAATTGGACTATCTGTTAAAAGGGTTGAATATCATCGCCCTGGCCCCCGTTCTATTCACAGCTCCAATCGAACGTTGGGCCAGAGGAAGTTTTCCGACTATGGATGAATTTTATCGCAGCAAAATCGGGTTTGTAACCAAAATATCGATCTATGTCATTATCATACTTGCCTACCTGCTTTTGCAAAGACTTCAGCAATATGATGAAACCCGCTATCGGACAGGGCGCAAACACTCCAGAATCGATCAGTTCCTATACAGGCAGACGTTCATTCGTAAAGTCGCGATGTTGTTCGTGGCCAAACCTGGCAGTACCAATTACAGTCAAACCGTAAGACTGATGCGGGAAAGTAGCTCGGAACTGAAATATGAATGGCTGGCGATACGAAGGCTGATGTTATTTGTAAGTTGTTTTGTCCTGACCATTGGATGTGTCTTTCTGCTGCATCAGGTTGAACGAAATCATATTTTACATGATCCTGTGAGAGATGACCGGATGTTTGGCGCGATGGGAGAGGCGGAGTTGAAGCAGGCTACCGAGAAGACAAGCTTGGATCAAGCTGTACTCGAGCGCATCGAAATGAAGCGAGGAGCAACTTTTGATGAGATCTCCAATGCATTGCAGTCCGTAAATCCCGTTCCACTGGAGCATGATGCACAGACTGAAACTATCGCACGCATCCTGCAGAAGCTGGAAGGTTACAACAAGCAATATCTCCACTGGTGGGAGTTAATTATTGCAATGATGATAGGTTTAGCGGGTTATCACATGCCGATCTGGCTCATGATGTTCCAGCGCAAGATGAGAAGCATGGACATGAGGCATGAAATCTATCAGTTTCAGACGGTTATCTCAATCTTGCGAGAGATGGACCGTATGTCTGTAGAGGAAATACTGGAATGGCTCAATCGCTTTGCTGTCATTTTCAAAAGACCACTGCAAAAATGTCTGTTGCACTTTGAACATGGGCCGGAGCATGCACTTGAACAATTGAAAGAAGATGCAGGTCTGCCTGAATTTCAGCGTTTGGTTGAAAAACTGCAACTTGCACTTGGGAAAATTTCGATTCGAGAGGCATTTGATGATCTGGATAGTATGATGGCCTTTTATTTTGAACAACGGAAGCAGGAATACACCAAGATGATTGATGTTAAAGCATCATGGGGAAGAATGATCGGGTTTACACCGATGTATGCCCTGATCTTCCTCTATCTGGTCATTCCGCTGGTAGGCATGAGTTTCCTGCAAATGAACATTTATTATGAACAGATTCAGAAACTGTAACGACCATGTACGTCACAGTCTGAAATAAATTAAAAACGATATAGGAGGATTTATCATGAACAATGCATCAAGTGCTTTAAAGGTGGCAGCAGGCATCTTTCTGACCATCGCCCTTATTACAATTGTGGTTCTATTGTTTATTTCGGCTCAGGAGGCAACCAAAACGGCACAGAACAATTTTGCCGATATCCAGACCGAGTTGTCCCAAGCTGCATTTACCGTGTATGACGGAACAACCATTAGCGGATCACAGGTCACAAACGCGTTGCGTAAATATGCGGACAAGGATCAGTTCGGTATTCAAGTTATTACAGGTAAAAACAAGGGAGGTCAATGGTATGGCAATCAGTTGAACATATCCCAGGATCTCAATAATGCAGATTACGGTTCAGTGATTTCTCCAGATGATAAAGTAGGGATTATTAATCAAACTATGAGTGAAAAAGACAACCAATATGTCAATCCAAGTGGTAAATTCAAAGCAATTATCGTAAAAGACAGATCCAATGTGGTAAGAGGGCTTATTTTCCAGCAATCCTGACAGGAGTTGGTTTAACATGTCCCAGAATACACAGCAGCTCATGTTGTTCTGTACGGCGGTTGTCCTATTTGTGACAGCCTGCCTGTACGGGCAGCAGAATGTTCGGGTTCTTTCAGACGCTTTGAATCACTTGGTGCAGACGACAGCAGACATGGAAGGACGGCTGAATACCACTCTGCGTATAAGTGAGCCAATCCGTTATAGTGGTGCGGAAGTGTTACACACTGTGAGGCAAATGACAGGGACAACGGTCAGCGTGGAGGTGGACGGGATTGCATATGTCATTGATCCCCTTGTAAACAGAAGAGGAACCATTCCTGTCCAGCTTGCTGCTTCGTATAGACCTGAGTTCATAAGAAGTGAGGCTGGCGAACTGCTGAAGATTGCATTTTGGAAGGAGGCCAGTACACCTTGATTAACGCTGCATCCAAGCTGCTTGCTGTTTTGCTGGCAGTGATTTTGCTTTATGTATATCCGGCAGCAGAGACTGCAGATCGACAGGATGACATGGCACGCATGACCGTTGTTCAGACGGTTACCCGTTTTGTTGATGCAGTCAGAACAAAGGGATACATTTCCCCTGTCATGTATACAGAATTCGAAGAACAGATGGCCCGAACGGGGAATGCCTATGAGATTTCCATGGAGCATTTGCACAAAAAATATGTTCCTCATTACTCAGATCCGATGGATCAGAGCACATTTTCTGGCACCTATGAAACTGTACAAGATGGCTATTATTCAGCCCAAATTAAAGCAAAGCTGTTTCCTTCGTCCGGTGTGCTAGCTTTAGACGATCCTGGGCGCAGATATACACTGGCAATGGGGGATTTCTTCACTGTAACCGTCAAAAATACCAATCGCACACCTTCCATGTTGATTCGTGAGTGGTTGAACGGGTCTGCACAGGCTGCAGCCGTGTTTACCACATATGGGGGGATGGTGCTCAATGAAGATTACTGATCTTTCTATTGTGTTTGTGCTTATATTTTTACCTATATTCTGGGTTATTTCTCACAATACAGACAATGCCCAAGAGGCTCAATATTTAAGCAATCAATATAAGATGGCACTTCAGACTGCTGTACTGGATGCAGGGGCTGTGATGCATCAAAATGAGAAGCAAAACGATGAAGCAGGGTATGATTCGACCAAATTTGTAAAAGCGGACAAAGAGCTTGCCTTGACTACCTTTACCCAAACACTGGCGCTAAATATGGGGATTCAGGATGATCCTGCTGCTATACGGGCCATGTTTAATTACATTCCTGCAATGGTCGTGCTGGATTATGATGGTTATTACATTTTGGCGAACGAAACTGAGATGACAGGTGATCTTGAAGATTCATTCCGGCAAGTTTGGAGTCCTAAAAAGCCCTATACATATTCTGATTCAAATGGTAGCAGTATTAACTTCACACTCGATGGGTATGTGTATGCCTATGATGCAGGCTTGGGCATGTGGGTTGAGGGTTTCCAGAAAGAACTGGCCTCCAGCACACAAATCCCTCTGCTTCAGAATGCCGAGACGTTTGAGCAGGTCAGACGAGGTCGGATCGTGACAAGTGTGCAGGAAGATTTGGCAGATGTTATTAACCGGCATAATGAGTTTGCAAGAAGGAATGGTGTTTCCTACACCTTTACCATGCCTTTGATTTCTCAGGAAGACTGGTACAATTCGATTAATGATACGGGGCTGATGGCGTTTATTCAGGGAATACCTGTAGGTAACCAAAAGATTAACAATTATGCCATTGGTGGTGGCAGACTGGTGAAGAAAACAGCGATCGTTGGCGGAGTTGATCCTGTAAGTGGAATTAAATACTATTACCCTTCCACATGTAGCAATGGTTACAGAGCCGAAGAAGTGTTTACAAATGCCAAACAAGCGGCAGCACAAGGTTATTTTGAGTATAACTGTTCCATAAATTAAAGGCAGTTTGTTTGTAATATAAAAGCGAGGTTGCATGAGATGTTTACATTACTTTCAGAAAAGGCGACACCTGTGCTAAAATAGGGTTTCGGAACGATAGTAATGTCCAATAGATAGGAGCAACCTCATCTTATGAGTTTATTGTCAGTAGAGAACGTGAGTCACAATTTTGGAGACCGCACGTTATTTAAAAATGTATCTTTTCGTTTACTTGCCGGAGAGCGTGTAGGTCTTGTTGGTGCAAATGGTGTGGGTAAGTCCACACTGATGAACATTCTTACCGGGAAATTGTTAAAGGACGAAGGGAAGGTCGAATGGACCCCCAAAGTTCGTTATGGATATCTGGATCAGCATACCAAGCTCACGCCTGGAAAAACGATTCGTGATGTGCTTAAGGATGCGTTCCTGCCCTTGCTTGAGTTGGAAAAAGAAATGATGTCTATTACGGATCAGATGGCAGACGCCGATCCGGACAAGCTCGAATTGTTGCTGGAAGAAATGGGTGACATTCAAGAGCAATTGGAGCAAGGTGATTTTTATCTGATCGATGTGAAAGTGGAAGAGATGGCGAATGGACTTGGATTGTCCGCCATCGGTCTGGATCGTGATGTGGCCGCGCTTAGTGGTGGTCAGCGTACGAAGGTATTGCTTGCCAAGCTTTTACTGGAGAAACCCACAGCTCTTTTGTTGGATGAGCCGACGAACTATCTCGATGTGGAACACATTGAATGGCTGACGCGTTACCTGAAGGATTACCCGTATGCGTTTATTCTGATTTCGCATGATACAGAGTTTATGAATGAGGTCGTTAACGTTATTTATCATCTGGAATTTGCCAAGTTGACGCGTTATGCAGCGAACTATAACAAATTCCTTGAGATGGCCGACATGAATAAGGCGCAACATATTGATGCTTATGAGAAACAGCAGGAGTTTATCAAGAAGCAGGAAGATTTCATTCAGCGGAACAAAGCCCGCGCTTCCACTTCCGGTCGTGCCAAGAGCCGTGAGAAGCAGCTCGGCAAGATTGAACGGATTGATCGTCCAGACGAAGCGGCCAAACCCACATTCAAATTCAAGGATGCCCGGGCGAGTAGTAAAACCGTCTTTGAGGGTATTGATTTTGAAATCGGATATTCATATGCATTATTGCCTAAAATGACGATGACGATTGAGCGTGGCGAGAAAATTGCCATTGTTGGATGTAACGGTGTAGGTAAATCCACACTGCTCAAGACGATCTTGGGGAAAATCCCACCAATTAGCGGTAAGACTTTCTTGGGGGACTATCTGGAAACAGCTTATTTCGAACAGGAAGTACGTGCAGGTAATATTACCCCGATCGAAGATGTGTGGAATGAGTTTTCTCATCTGACACAGAATGAAGTCCGGGGCCATCTCGCACGTTGTGGATTAAAAAATGAGCATATCACCCGCCCGCTTAACGCACTTAGTGGTGGTGAACAAGCCAAGGTTCGTTTATGTAAGCTTCTGATGCGTGAAAGTAACTGGATTTTGTTCGATGAGCCCACAAACCATTTGGATGTAACCGCAAAAGCAGAGCTGAAACGTGCCCTGCAGGAATTCAAGGGTACCGTGCTGCTCGTATCCCATGAACCTGAATTTTATGAAGGTTGGGTAACCAAAACGTGGGATGTTGAAGCTTGGTCCGACAAACAATAGTTTCTACGAAATTCTTCGCACCAGAAACAGCAACTTCGTTAACTACATGATTTCAGCAATGGTGAACAACGTAATTCATGGAAATGTACGGTGACAAAAAAAGGTGTCTATGGTAACATAGGCTACAGCTTCATATGAACACTAGGGGGGCCGCACGATGCGGCTGAGATGGAAGAATGCGATTCCGGACCCTTTGTACCTGATCTGGATCATACCAGCGTAGGGAAGTGGCGCGTTTCAGCTAATGACAAAGAGCTTTATCGTTGACTTTGCGATATGGCCTGCAAGATGAATCATGCAGTTCTATGTATACAGCGTTGCGACTATGGATGGTTTCTATAGTTGTTATGCGTTATGTATAGTGTAATTGCATGCGACAGTCATTCAGTTGATCCATGAATTTTAAATTCGTGGCCACTCCCCTACGGGAGTGGCTTTTTTGTTGTATATCAGCTTAAATCATGCAAGAGGAGGGCGAACAGGACGGTAATCTTCCACGAACATGTAATAACAAGATCATTCGAACTGCATGTGGTTTCACCAGGTACAGGAGACTTGGACTCTTTTCTGAATATTGCTAAGGGTATATGGCGGTGGGTCGATTATATCCACATTCGTGAAAAAAAGTTGACCCTTGAGCAACAGATGTATTGGGCGAAAAGTCTGAAAGCACAAGGTGTTCCATCTGACCGAATCATTATGAATGGCTCAGATCAGCTGGATCAATATGCTTCAATTGGTGGTGTGCATTGGGGTCAAGCAGTTACTCGCAGCTATGATAAGGATGAGTTGAGGAGAGTCGATCGGCTGCGCGTAGGCATATCGGTTCATTCTCTGGAAGAAGCAAAAGTTGCAGAAGAACAGGGAGCGGATTATCTCTTTTATGGGCATGTCTATGCTTCAAATAGTAAACCGAATTGCGAACCCAGAGGGCTAAGTGCGTTAGCTGAGGTATGCTCTAATGTTTCGATTCCCGTGATCGCGATTGGCGGGATTAGTCCTGAGAATATTGCTGCCATTCGAACTGCTGGTGCTAGAGGAGCCGCTGTAATTTCAACGATTTGGACGACCGATAAGCCGGAAGTAGCTGCCGCTTCATTGCGACAGGCGATCACGGATTCAGACAAGTACGCCGAACCAAGGAGATGAAGATCTTGAGAGAGGAAGCAAGAAGTCGAAGCAGGAATCGTTCAGGCTATCATCCAGGAATAGTTTCGGGAAGTAAAGTTGGAGCGGAAGTTGGAGGCAAGCTTCATGCAGAAACCATTATTGTAGGTGGAGGAGTTATCGGATGTGCCATCGCATATGAACTCGCTACTCGAGGCCATGACGTTCTTCTGGTTGAGCGGGCGCGGATCGCTGGGGGAACTTCCTGTGCAGCCGCAGGCATGCTTGCTGCTGATAGTGAGGAATTCACTCATGCTGTAATGGCAAAGCTTGCAAGGCAGAGCAGAGCTTTGCTTCATGAGCAGAAGGAACGGATCAGTTCGCTTAGCGGAGTGGAAATGGGGCTGCAACAGCATGGATTTATTACTCCTTTTCGTTCATACAGTGAGGTCAGCAGTTACAAGAATGATCGTAGATCGTCTACCTTATCTACAGAACATATTTGGTGGGATCGTATTGCTGTCCAACAGGAAGCTTCATGGTTAAACAGGGATACGTATGGAGCATTTTACAGACCTTCCGAGAGCGAGGTTCTTCCTGTCAACTTAACGCAGGCTTATGTCAGATCGGCTCAAGCCATGGGTGCAAGGGTGATGGAAGGGGTACAGGATGTCCGTTTGCATACGAATGTAAACGGTGTGCAAGGAATCGAGACTTCAATAGGAACGATGACATCGAGAAATGTAATTATTGCTACAGGGTTACATGGTGAAGAATTGATGAGACATGTAGGTCTGAAATCGCCTGTTTTACCAGTAAAGGGGGAGATTGCAGCCGTGCAGTTTTCTCCCCACCATGCCGGGTACAGGCCAGACAAAACGGTGTATGCAGAGGATATATATATTGTTCCCAAAGCCAATGGAGAAGTATGGATCGGTGCAACAAGCCTTCCTGGAAGAACAGACATGAAAGTTTCGGTACAAGGCATTCAGAAGCTGCTTGCAGCTGCAACAAACTGGGTACCTGGCATGAAGGAAGCACATTTTATCCGAGCGTGGGCTGGTGTCCGTCCTTCGACTCCGGATGGATTGCCCTATGTGGGGGCTTATGATAGTGTACCGGGTTTATTCGCTGCTTTTGGACATTATCGTAACGGCATATTGCTTAGTGCAATTACAGCCAGCCTTATGGCTGACTTGATTTGTGGCAAAACCTCGGAAGAACTGGGGATTCAGGACCTTTGTCCAGAACGTTTGAACATAAAGGAGATGTTGCAGTGAACATCATTGTCAACGGACAAACCATGCAAATTGAAGATAGCTTAAATCGTGTAGATAAATTGCTCAATTCATTTAATTTGCAAGTAAAAACCGTCGTGGTTGAATTGAATCGGCAAATTTTAACGCGGGAATATCATGAAACGACGGCGTTAAGAGACGGAGACCGAATTGAAATTGTACATTTTGTGGGAGGCGGTTGAATTATGTTGAGGATTGGAAATTATACGTTTGAGTCTAGATTGCTGCTGGGTACAGGCAAATTTTCGGACTTGGAAGTGCAGAGCCAGGCGGTTGAAGCCTCCGGTACGGAAGTATTAACGTTCGCGGTTCGGCGTTTGAACTTGGAAGATCGGAACAAACAGCACTTTCTGGACACACTGGATTTGAAAAGATATACCCTGCTTCCCAATACAGCGGGTGCTGCAACAGCAGAGGAAGCTGTGCGAATCGCTGAACTAGCTCGGGCTTCAGGACTTTGTGATATGATAAAAGTAGAAGTTATCGGCGATGGAATCACATTACTTCCTGACCCGATTGAAACCTATAAAGCTTGCGAGATCTTGCTTGAAAAGGGCTTTACGGTACTGCCTTATATCTCGGACGATGTTATTCTGGCCAAGCGATTGCAACTACTCGGCGTACATGCTGTTATGCCTGGGGCTTCACCCATAGGGGCGGGGAGAGGAATTATTAATCCCTATAATCTGGAGATTATTATTGAACAAGCCGTCGTTCCTGTTATTGTGGATGCAGGACTTCGAGCACCTAAAGATGCTGCTCATGCGATGGAGCTGGGAGCTGACGGTGTATTGTTGAATACGGCTGTCTCCGGATCAGGAGATCCGGTAAAGATGGCGAAGGCCATGCGAATGGGGGTTGAAGCAGGCAGACTGGCTTATGAGGCAGGCATGATTCCCGTTAAGCGCTATGCAGCAGCGAGTAGTCCGGCGGAAGGAATGGTTCATACATGACTAATCAGACACGATCTTCTGAACAGGGAGACCGCTATTCCAGACAGGAACGGTATGCACCTATCGGTAAGGAAGGTCAGCATAGATTGAATAACAGCAAAGTATTAATTGTTGGAGCGGGCGCGCTTGGTACGGGTATTGCGGAAACATTGGTACGTTCAGGAATTGGCCATATTACTATTGCAGATCGTGACTATGTGGAGTGGAGCAACCTACAGCGACAGCAATTATATATTGAGCAAGACGCCATTCAGCGAATGCCCAAAGCGATGGCAGCGAAGAAGCGCCTATCTGACATTAATTCTAACGTTGAGGTTGTAGGCAAAGTGATGGACGTCAGAGTAGATGAACTGGAAGAACTGGTTCAGAACGCAGACTTGATCATGGATGCAACAGATAATTTTGATACCCGGCTATTAATAAATGATATGTCTCAGAAGTATCGTATTCCGTGGATTTATGGAGGATGTGTGGGCAGTTATGGTATTACCTACACGTTTCTGCCTGGAGAAACGCCTTGTTTAAACTGCTTGTTGGGAGAGGTTCCGTTAGGTGGGGATACCTGTGATACATCAGGCATTATCCCTCAGGCGGTGCAGATGGTTACAGCTAATCAGACTGCCGAAGCGATGAAGCTTCTCAGTGGTAATTCAGATGCACTGAGACGCAAGTTGTTATCATTCGATGTGTGGAGAAATGAATACATATCCATTAACGTCGACGGTGCCCGAAAAGAAGATTGTCCTTCCTGCGGAGTAAAGGCTAACTATCCGTACCTCTCTGCCTCAAACCTGGAAAAAACAGACGTATTATGTGGTAGGGATACGGTACAGATTCGCCCTTCACGGCGAATGAATCTGGATTTACAACATACGGCTGATCGTCTCGGCAAGCTGGAAGAAGGCCAAGTGGAGGCTAATCCATTTTTGGTTTCTTTTACAACAGGAGCAAACAGGATGGTCATTTTTCAGGATGGTCGTGTCCTTGTTCATGGAACAAAAGACACGGCAGAGGCGCGTACACTGGTTCACCGGTACTTTGGTTAGAGAAAAATCAAATGAATGTTCCGCGTCCGTTCCTTCCGGGAATGGACTTTTTCATTTTACGGCATGATAAACATACAACAATGCTGCGATGCACAGTGGTCACAAGGATGTGGAGACCAAGTGTAGTTTAAACCAACAAATGTAGCAGCGTACAAGACAGGCCGGGTGAAAAAAATGAAAACATCCATATTACTGGTTGGCAGGGGCGATCTGGTTTCTTTTATTCAAGGCATACTGTGTGCAGAAGGGTACCAAGTTGAGCAAATGGAATGGACAGATCTGAACCGTATTTCTGAACTAACACTCACGAATCTCAATATGATCATATTAATGAATGAAGGGTGTCATGAAGATACCCTGAAAAATGGACTAGAGTCTTTTGTGCACGTAGGTGTCACCTCCCCATTACTTGTGATAACTCCCAAGATATCGCCTGAATTGATTGTGGAATTACTCGATTACGGCGCTAATGATGTGATGGAAGCACCTATTCACGGTAATGTGATGATGGCCAGAATACGGAATCTTTTACGTGTGTTCTCGCATGCTTCACAGGAAGATGAAGAAGTCATTGTTGTACATGACCTCAAGGTCAATCTGCGTTCACGTCGTGTAAGTCGTGCAGGCGAATATCTGGTATTAACTCCGAAAGAATACGAATTGCTGGAATTTTTGGCTCGTCATGTGAATGAGGCGTGTCCCCGGAGCGTTATTTTAAGGGAAGTATGGGGGTATGATTTTGCAATGGATACCAATGTGGTGGATGTATATATCAAACATTTACGAGTGAAGGTGGATAAGGGGAGGAGTGTCAAATTAATTCATACCGTTCGTGGCATCGGTTATATGCTTCATACCCAATAAAAGAGGTCGTCTCAAAGAACTCAGTGTCTGTTTTCCACATAACTCCTGTTTGGAGAGAGAACTTCATTGGGTAAATATAAAAGGACCGGATCATCAGATCCGGCCCCACTCGCTTCGTTATCTTTAAAATATGAGCTACAGTACGCGGCGAGCTTTAATATATGTTTTTTTCCAGTTCCCCGAGTTCAAGTCGGAGAGAGTTACACCTGGTGATCCGTACGTGTGCAGAACTTTTCCGTCGCCTGCATATACGCCTACGTGAGTAATATTGGAGCCTGTAGAGCGACTACCGCTGGAGAAGAAGACGAGATCTCCCACTTGCAGATTAGCTTTGGAAACAGCTACACCTTCTTGGGATTGCTTAACGGATGTACGTGGCAGGTCTACACCATACTTTTTGAAGATGTATTTCATAAAAGAAGAGCAGTCAAAATTTTTGGTTGTAGAAGTTGACGCACCAAATTTATATGGAGTTCCTGTAAAGGTTTTACCATAGTTCACGATTTGTTGTCCTGTGGATACAGAAGCGCTTGCTGCCTGTGCGACAGGTGCATTAGTCATTAATACAGCTCCAAAACCTAGTGTAGCGCACAACCCGACGGTTACGGCCTTTTGGACAAAGATGTTTGTTTTCATGTGAGTACCTCCAAAATTCGTTTTCGTTTAGTTGCTAGAGCGAGTATAACAGCTTTGTAACAGCCTAGAAATTGGATGGAACCTGATTCTCCCTAGGGCCGCAACGGTTTGGGTTTGTTTATTAAAATACCATTAAAAATGTCAAAAAATTAATCATTGACGAAGCTCGAATGTTACAAAAATAGAAAAGACCCTTGATATTCAAGGGTCTTTGTTGTTTTATGCTCTTATTTTTAATCTAAATCATAGGTTACAAAAACGTAATAAGTATAGGCAGAAGGTTAATCTTTGCTCTGAATAATGAGTAATAACCCACTATCAATAGAGACGGTGCCAGACTTTCCGAGCAGTTTGTTGCTAATCCCCAAAGATTGTCCCATGCGTATAGTAGCTTGATCTAGCGGGTACATGAAACCTTCCAGTGTGATACCTGTTACTTCATTAGTAAGTGGGAGCAGGGAGATGTACTCATATCCGCGGTCTTCCACAAAAGCTTCGGAGGTTGTTAGCATCATATAATTGTGTTCATCCTGCAGAGTACAGGAAATATGATGCTGCATAGCGCGGACCATAATATGTACGTTAGCCAGTGTATGATCCATGCGTGTGCCCGTTGCGCCCAACATAAGAATGTCAGTAGGCTCAAGATCCAATGCTGTTTCAAATGCCATCTCGGTATCGGTCAAATCCTTATGCACAGGATCACAGGTGATTATCCGTTCGCTGTTATCTCGTACCTTCTCCCGTTCCTGTTCGGTAATGGAATCAAAATCACCTACTGCGATATGTGGTTGAATCCCATGTTCTATTAAGAACAACGCCCCACGATCAGCTGCGATAATGATGTCATCCTTACCGATTTCTTTTAGAAATTGAGGAGAGAGGTTTCCCCCCGTAAAAATAACAATTCGTTTCTTAGTCATTCTATTTCATCCTTCCTAATCAATAAAGAAACAATTCACTTCTAATTAAGGTGTTAGAATGATGCAAAAATCATTCACAAAACCAGTATAATCCACAAAATGTGGTTGCACAATTTCGGCATGCGCGGATACAATGGGTAGAGCAACATGGAGATGACTTGAAAAGTGAGGTTTGAACAGGTTGGACTTGCACATTTTTGAAGTATTCAGCATTATAGGTACCATTGCATTTGCAATGTCCGGAGCTTTCGTGGCAATGGAAGAGGAATATGATATTTTAGGTGTGCTGGTACTGGGACTCGTGACCGCATTTGGAGGCGGAGTCATTCGTAATGTTCTCATTGGTGTACCCGTAACGATGCTGTGGAGCCAGGGAATGCTGATTATGCTCGCCCTTATATCTGTAGCGATTGCTTTCGTACTACCTCTTAAGTGGATTGGTCACTGGAAGCGGACAGAAGCGCTGTTCGATGCGATTGGACTTGCAGCATTTGCGATTCAAGGGGCGTTATACGCAGCCAATATGGGACATCCCATTAGTGCGGTTATTGTAGCCGCAGTGATGACCGGTATAGGCGGAGGAATCATTCGTGATCTGCTGGCTGGCAGGAAGCCATTGGTACTGCGTGATGAAATTTATGCCGTGTGGGCAATAACAGCTGGTTTTGCCATAGGTATGGGATGGTTCACAACCAACGTTGGGCTGTTAATATGTTTCGCCGCAGTTGTGTTCTTCCGAATGTGTTCTGTTCATTATAAATGGAAGCTGCCTCGTCGTTCTCTGGTACAAACGGAGAGTGTGAAACCTCAGACAACACCAGCGCCACTTAACCGCACCTTGAGTAAGGGGGAATAACATGATTAACGTTTTGTTTGTATGTTTGGGCAACATATGCCGCTCACCAATGGCTGAGGCTGTCCTCCGTCATAAAGTGAGTGAAAGAGGACTTGATCAGCAGATTTCAGTGGACTCAGCAGGTACAGGAGACTGGCATGTTGGCAAACCTCCGCATGAGGGGACACGATCATTGCTGGATTCATATCAAATTTCTTATGCCAACATGGCGGCAAGACAATTTGCGAGTGCGGACTTCACACATTTTGATTACATTATATGCATGGATGATTCCAACGCAGCTAACGTAAAAAGTGTAACAGGTGGTGAGGATGCGGAAATTATCAAGATGATGGATCTGCTGCCGAACGAGACGCTCCGTGAAGTACCCGACCCGTATTATACAGGGAATTTTGAAGAAGTATACAGGCTGGTTGATGCAGGCTGCGACGTGTTGATGGATCGGATTGAGAAGGAACATTCTTTGATATAACAATCGGTGATGTTCTCTAGGAATGACTTGTGTGATACAAGAGAAGAAGCTGGAACGGACAAGCAGGTGAGCCTGCTTCTTTTTTGAACGTTCATGTAAGCGGTACCATGTGAATGTAAAACAAAAGCGGCATTTCAGCCGCCTGTTCAATAATCCAATTAATTTTCTTGAAGAAAGTAAAGCAATGCTTCCGGCAGCTCGTTCTGCCAGAATCCCCATTGGTGATGCCCGTCTTTCTCCTGATAGGAGACAAGCGCACCTCGTTTTTCGAGCAAATCACGGGTATCCCGGTTCAATTGAACAAAATCATATGTGCCGGTATCGGCTTCAAAGGCAGTCTCCTGCAAACCAACAATCATCCAGATCGATAACCAGGACAAGTCTTCAGCTGCAGCGTAGATCTCCTGGGAAGCGGAGTAGTAAGCCCCAGACATGCTGATGACACGTGTAAACAGGTCTGGATAGAGTAGAGCAAGATGAAGTGAAACGCTGCCACCCAGTGAGTCTCCGGCAAGAACACGTTCCTGCGGAGAGCGGCGCACAGGATATTTCTCTTCTACATAGGGAATAATCTCTTCAGCGAAGCATGAGGTATACGCCTTGAACCGATCGCCGAAAGGGGCGTATTCCTGAGTTCTTACAGACACGTCAACCTGAACTCCTACTATAATGAAAGGTTCGGCTCCCTCGTCGAGAATGATGCGGTTGGCAGTGGTGGCGATACGTCCAAAGTTGAAAAATTCTTCACCGTCCTGACAATATACGACAGGGTAAGATAACAATTCGTTATAGCCTGGGGGAAGATAAATTCGTAATGTGCGCTTCTCTCCGAGATAGCGGCTCTCAATCTCTTCCTTTACAATCGTGCGTTTCAAATAGCGGGAATCCGTCATAAAACGTCACCTTTCTCGGTTAATTTTTGCATTCGACCGCGCAATACGGTAAGATTAACCTTGTGCGGGGATAGGTCAAATACGCAAACATGTATTATGCTGTTATACCAATATTAAGCCCCTGTTATACATACAATCCGGAAGGAAACATAAAAAAATTACGGATATCTTTGACGTATGCAGTGAAACAGGTGTATAATAATATTATAACAGCGGAACTTGATATTCAAATTTTTTGTTGAGGTGAAGAAAAAAATGAGCAAGGTTCCTTATGAAGTATATACGGAGGATGTAGAAGCTCTGTCCGTGCTGTCTCCTGACGGCGAAATCGTTAACAAAGACATGATGCCTAAGCTTTCCGACGATCAATTAAAAGAAATTATGTATCGCATGGTATTTACCCGTACTTGGGATGACCGTGCAGTAAACCTGGGCCGTCAAGGTCGTCTTGGTTTCTATGCTCCAGTATCTGGTCAAGAAGCTACAATGGTTGGTAGTGAATTTGCAATTGAAAAAGAAGACTTTGTATGTCCTGGCTATCGTGACATTCCGCAACTCGTGTGGCATGGACTTCCTCTTTATCAAGCGTTCCTGTACTCCCGTGGACACCAACATGGTGGACAAATTCCGGATGGCGTTAATGTATTGATGCCGCAAATCATCATTGGTGCACAAATCCTGCACGCAATGGGTATTGCTATGGGTTACAAATTGAAGAAACAAAAACAAGTTGTAATTACGTACACAGGTGATGGTGGTTCTTCAGAAGGTGACTTCTATGAAGGTCTGAACTACGCTGGTGTTTACAAATTGCCTGTTATTTTCTTTGTACAAAACAATGGTTATGCCATCACAACTCCTTTTGCTAAACAAACGGCAGCGCTGTCCATCGCTCACAAAGCGGTAGCAGCAGGTATCAAAGGTGTTAAAATTGATGGTATGGACATCTTCGCAGTTATCAAAGCGGTTCAGGAAGCTGCTGAACGTGGTCGTAACGGCGAAGGCGCAACTCTGATCGAAGCAGTAACTTACCGTTTCCGTCCTCACTCCCTTTCTGACGATGCTTCCAAGTATCGTACAAAAGAAGAAGAGGCTGAATGGAATGCTAAAGATCCAATCGCACGTTTTGCTAAATATCTGGAGAAAAAAGGTCTGTGGACTGAAGAAGATACAGCACGTGTGAAAGAAGAAGCAAAAGCAAAAGTGAACGAAGAGATCAAAAAAGCGGAAAAAACCGAGAAAATGACGATTTCAGGCTTGATCGACAGCATGTTCGAACAAACGCCTAAGCACTTGGAAGAGCAAAAAGCTGATTTCCAATAAGTTTTTTCCGATAAAGCATAAACATCCGGGACGGGTTCCGGTGTCCCGGTATACATGTATGAATTCAAATGTGAACTGTCAATGTTTAAGGAGGAAATGAAGCAAATGGCACAAATGAACATGAAAGAAGCAATCCGTGATGCGCTTCGCGTTGAGTTGAAACGTGATCCTAACGTTCTGCTTTTCGGTGAAGACGTAGGTAATGTAGGCGGCGTTTTCCGTGTAACGGAAGGTCTGCAAAAAGAGTTTGGCGAAGAGCGTGTATTTGATACTCCACTCGCTGAGTCCGCTATTGGCGGTCTGGCTGTTGGTTTGGGTGTTCAAGGTTTCCGTCCGGTTGCCGAGATCCAATTCGTTGGTTTTATCTTCGAAGCCCTTGACCAAATGGTAGTTCAAGCAGCTCGTATGCGTTTCCGCTCCGGCGGTAAATATAATTCTCCAATCGTATTCCGTACACCATTCGGTGGCGGTGTAAAAGCGGCAGAATTGCACACAGATTCCCTCGAAGGTTTGCTTACGCAAACTCCGGGTATTAAAGTGGTAGTACCTTCTAACCCTTACGATGCAAAAGGTCTGATGATCGCTTCTATTCGCGATAACGACCCTGTATTCTTCATGGAGCACTTGAACTTGTACCATGCATTCCGTGCAGAAGTACCTGAAGAAGATTACACAGTTGAGCTGGGTAAAGCGAACGTTGTTCGTGAAGGTTCTGATGTAACTATCGTTACTTACGGTATGATGGTTCACACTTCTGTGAAAGCAGCAGAAGAACTCGAAAAACAAGGAATCAAAGTTGAAGTTATCGACCTTCGTACGGTTAGCCCAATCGACATCGATACTATCGTTGCTTCCATTAAGAAAACAAACCGTGCAATTGTTGTACAGGAAGCTCAAAAGAGCGCAGGTGTTGCAGCTGAAGTCATTGCCCAAATCAATGAAAAAGCAATCCTGCACTTGGAAGCACCGGTTCTGCGTGTAGCTGGTCCGGATACTGTATATCCATTTGCACAAATCGAAGATACATGGCTTCCTAACCCAGCACGTATCGTTGCTGCGGTTAACAAAGTCGTAAATTTCTAATTTAATCATCTGACATGCCGCAAGGCGCAGTATGGTGATCCACACCGCAGCGCAAGCTGCACTGTAAACAGCCATTAGCCCCTTGAGTAACAGTTTATTGCACTAGCAGTAACGGTTGTTTCTTGGAGTTAAGGGTTGTTTTCAGGATTGAGACATAATCAAGGAGGTTTTTCAGTTGGCTAAATTTGAATACAAATTCCCTGAACTGGGCGAAGGCCTTCACGAAGGCGAAATCATCAAGATGCACATCAAAGTCGGTGACAAAGTAACTGACGACGACATCATCATGGAAGTACAGAATGACAAAGCGGTCGTTGAAGTACCTTGTCCGGTTAACGGCACAGTAACAGAAGTATTCGCAAAAGATGGCCAAGTTTGCCACGTTGGCGAAGTTGTTGCAATCATCGATGCTGAAGGCGAGCTTCCTGAGCAAGACGACGCTCCTGCAGACGATCAAGAAAAAGATGCAGCTCAAGGCGGAGCTGACACAAGCGGTTCTTCCGCAGCAGCTTCCAGCTCGGATGCAGCTAAAGAAGGCGGAAACAACAGCGTTCCGGCAGTACCTGCCAAGGACGTTCTGGCAACACCAAGCGTGCGTAAATTTGCTCGCGAACAAGGCGTAGACATCGCTCAAGTTAACGGTACTGGCAACAATGGTAAAGTTACTAAAGAAGATGTTGAATCCTTCAAAAACGGTGGCGGTTCTTCCGCAGTGGCATCTTCCGAAGCTCCGGCTCAAGAAGAGAAAAAATCCGCAGCACCAGCAGCAGCTGCAGCTGATCAACGTGTGGAAGAAGAGCGCGTACCATTCAAAGGTATCCGTAAAGCGATCTCCAATGCGATGGTTAAATCAGCTTACACAGCACCTCACGTTACAATCATGGACGAAGTGGACGTAACTGAACTGGTTGCTTTCCGTACTCGCATGAAACCTATCGCTGAGAAAAAAGGTACAAAAGTAACTTATCTGCCATTCATCGTTAAAGCTCTGGTTGCAGCTTCCCGTGAGTTCCCAGCATTGAACGCTATGATCGATGAAGAAGCTAATGAAATTGTATACAAAAAATACTACAACATCGGTATCGCTACAGATACAGACAACGGCTTGATCGTTCCTGTTATCAAAGATGCTGATCGTAAATCCATCTGGATGATCGCTGATTCCATTCGTGATCTGGCAGCTCGTGGCCGCGATGGCAAATTGAGCGCGAACGAAATGAGAGGAAGCACAATCTCCATCAGTAACATTGGTTCTGCTGGCGGTATGTTCTTTACTCCAATCATCAACTTCCCAGAAGTTGCAATTCTCGGAACTGGACGCATCAGCGAAAAAGCCGTTATCAAAAATGGCGAAGTAGTTGCAGCACCTGTAATGGCTCTTTCCCTGAGCTTCGACCACCGTATCATCGATGGCGCAACAGCACAAAACTTTATGAACTACATTAAACAGCTGCTCGCTAACCCTGAGCTGCTTGTTATGGAGGTGTAAGATATGGTAGTAGGCGACGCTTCTCTCAATATCGACACATTAGTAATTGGTGCGGGTCCTGGTGGCTATGTAGCTGCCATCCGTGCTGCTCAACTGGGCCAAAGCGTATTGATCGTAGACAAATCCGAACTGGGCGGCGTTTGTTTGAACCGCGGATGTATTCCATCCAAAGCCCTGATCTCGGCTGCACACCAATATGAGTCTGCATTGCATGGCGAAGCTTTTGGTATCTCTGCAGAGAACGTAAAAGTGGACTTCAGCAAAACTCAAGAATTCAAAAACGGCGTTGTTAAGAAAATGACTGGCGGCGTAGCTGGTTTGCTCAAAGGCAACAAAGTTGAAGTTTTCAACGGTGAGTGCATGTTCATCAACGAAAACGAAGCTCGTGTATTCAACGATCACGAGTCACCACGTTACAAATTTAAAAATGCAATCATTGCAACAGGTTCCCGTCCAATCGAACTGAAACCTTTCCCGTTTGGCGGACGCATTCTGTCTTCAACAGAAGCTCTGAACTTGCCTGAAGTTCCAAAAAGCATGATCGTTATCGGTGGCGGTTATATCGGTGCTGAGCTTGGTCAAATGTACTCCAAATTCGGTGCTAAAGTAACAATTATCGAAGGTTTGGATACTGTACTGCCAGGTTTCGATAAAGACATGACTAGCCTCGTAGCTAAAAACATGAAGAAAACAGGCATCGAAATCGTAACGGGTGCAAAAGCTGAAA
The DNA here is from genome assembly GCF_900143165.1 of Paenibacillus sp. ov031. NCBI lineage: Bacteria > Bacillati > Bacillota > Bacilli > Caryophanales > Paenibacillaceae > Paenibacillus > Paenibacillus sp. ov031. The sequence continues at coordinate 2,121,142 of NZ_FRDO01000001.1, read as the reverse complement.
GTGCTGAGCAAACGGATAAAGATGTAACTGTTAAATATTCCGTAAATGGTGAATCCAAAGAAGTAACTGCAGATTACCTGCTGGTTACTGTTGGACGTCGTCCAAATACAGACGGAGAGCTTGGTCTGGACCTGATTGGCGTAGACGTTGACGAGCGTGGCTTCGTTAAAGTTGATCACCAAGGCCGTACTAGCATTCCTCACATCTTTGCAATCGGTGATATCGTATCCGGTCTGGCACTTGCCCACAAAGCTTCTTATGAAGGTAAAGTGGCTGCTGAAGCGATCGCAGGACAACCTTCTGTAGTTGACTACAAATGTATGCCTGCAGTTGTGTTCACAGATCCTGAGTGCTCCAGCGTAGGTTACACTGAGAAAGAAGCTAAAGAAAAAGGCTACAAAGTAAAAGCTGGCAAATTCCCTTATGCGGGTAATGGCCGTGCTGTATCTTTGAACCACGCTGAAGGCTTCGTGAAAATCGTAGCTGACGAAGAAACAGGTCTTGTACTGGGTACTCAAATCGTAGGTCTGGAAGCTTCCAACCTGATTGCTGAGCTTGGACTCGCAATTGAAATGGGTGCGACTTTGGAAGATTTGGCGCTGACTATTCACGCTCACCCTACTTTGGGTGAAATCGTGATGGAAGCTGCGGAACTGGTTATGGGTCATCCGATCCACATCATTTCCCGCTAATATCGTCTAAGCTTCGGATTCGTCCGGCATTATACGTAAATCAAGAAGGGATGGATAACGTGTTACAGCGTTGTCTGTCCCTTTTTTTATGTGAACACCTAAAGAGAGAGCCTGTTAATGACATGAATTAATGAGGTTCAGTAGCACTTAAATCAATTAAGCGCACCATGCAATCAGAAGCTTAATGTGGTACACTGTAACAACCAATATGACAGCGGAGGGCTTAGGTCGATGCTGTTTTTTTAAAAATAAGGCAAATTGGAGCAAACACCAGTTGTGTGAATGTTCTTGTTTGTTTTTATTGCTATGAAATTAGAAGTGCGAGGGGAATATAATTTGAAAAACTATCTCGATTTATTACAGGATATCTTGGATACTGGCGTGCATAAGGGAGATCGCACCGGAACTGGAACACAGTCGGTATTTGGCAGACAGCTCAGATACGACCTATCCGAAGGGTTCCCGCTGGTAACAACTAAGCGAATCCATCTGAAATCAGTCATTCATGAGTTGTTGTGGTTTTTGAGCGGGGATACGAATATATCCTATCTCAAGGAAAACGGCGTGAAGATCTGGGACGATTGGGCTGACGAAAATGGCGACCTAGGTCCGGTATATGGATCACAATGGCGTACTTGGGAAGCACCAAACGGGGAGAAGATCGATCAGATTGCTGCCGTTATTGATTCGATCAAGAATAATCCAGATTCACGGCGTCACCTCGTTAGTGCCTGGAATGTGGCGGAGATTAACAACATGAAATTGCCTCCTTGTCATTTCGCGTTTCAGTTCTATGTGGCTGAGGGTAAACTATCGTGTATGCTTACCATGCGTTCTGTAGATACGTTCCTCGGGTTGCCATTTAACATTGCCAGCTATGCGCTGCTGACACATATGATTGCGCAGCAGTGTGATCTTGAAGTGGGAGAGTTCATCTGGTCCGGTGGGGACGTTCATATCTACTCAAACCATGTGGAACAAGTGAAAACGCAGTTGGAGCGTGAACCATTCGCGTTGCCTAAATTGGTAATCAAGCGCAAGCCGGATTCCATTTTCGATTATACGTTTGATGATTTTGAGTTTGAGAACTATCAGCATCATCCGGGTATTAAAGCCCCGATTGCCGTATAAACAGACACGGATTGAAGGAGTGTGAAATCTTGAGCATTGAACTTGTATGGGCGATGGGCGAGAATGGTGTCATTGGATTGAATAATTCCATTCCGTGGCGTTTGCCTAAAGATATGGCCTTTTTCAAGCAACGTACGTTGAACAAAACGATTATTATGGGACGTAACACATGGGAGTCCTTTGGAGGCAAGCCGCTTCCGCAACGTCGGAATATTGTTGTAACAAGAGATCTGAACTACCAAGCGAATCAGGCTGAAGTGGTGCATACGATTGAAGAGGGTCTGGAAGTTACAAAAGGCGAAGAGCTCTGCGTCATTGGCGGTTCCCAGGTCTATCGTGAGTTTTTGCCGCTCGCAGATCGTCTGGTGGTGACCAAAATCCATGAGAATTTTGAGGGGGATACTTTTTTCCCGGATGTGGATTGGTCGGAGTGGGAGCTAACAGAACAGATCGAAGGCGAGCAAGATGAAAAAAATGTTTATGCATATACGTTTGAGTTCTACGAACGAAAACGGTAAAAGGGTCATAAGATGAAGTAGAAGAGCCCAAACATATGCTATTTACGAAGTATAGGGGCGCTGATTTGCGAAATATTCGTGAACAGCGTCTTTTCTTTTAGAAATAGAATGAAATAAATACGAATTAACATATAAATGACATAAATATGACGTAAAAATAACGAAAAAATGAATGCAATACATATCCCCTTAATCACTCTGTGGTAAAAAAGTATAAAAATTGTGGGAATTCACCGTTGTAAAGCCCTGAAATCAGTTATTGTTCGGATTTGGCAGCCTAAAACAGCATAAATTGTTGTTTTTAATGACAAATTACCTCACATTTAAATGACGTTTCGTCCGTTTTTTCATCAATTAAACGCCTGGTTTTGTACAGCCAAACCTTAGAAATAACCATTTTAAGGGTATTGACCATGGGTAGACTTGGACGATATGATGTATAAAATACAAATAATTATTCGGATAATCCATTTAATATTCAGCATGCAAAGTGCTACTATAATTGAAATATCTTCGAGAAGATTTTGTGATACAATATACAAAAACTCAAACATGAGTAATCCATTTCATATAGAACCATGCAGATGAAGGGATTAAGACAAGAACGGATGGGGGAAAACGTAAGATGTCTACACCTACTGGATTTATGGAATACAAACGGCAGCTACCTGCGGACCGCCAACCAGCGGAGCGGGTTAAGGATTGGGAAGAGTTTCATAAACATATGGCTGAAGAAGAGCTCAGAACACAAGGTGCACGATGCATGGATTGTGGTACCCCGTATTGCCATACAGGTATAGATATGACTGGCGGAACGTCGGGCTGCCCTGTGCATAACCTGATTCCAGAATGGAATAATCTGGTGTATCGTGGTTTGTGGAGAGAGGCGCTTGATCGTCTGCACAAAACGAATAATTTCCCTGAGTTTACAGGTCGTGTCTGTCCTGCTCCTTGTGAAGGGTCATGTACAGTGGGACTGATCGGTGAACCTGTAACCATCAAAACGATTGAAGAAGCGATTATTGAAAAGGGTTTTGAAGAAGGATGGGTCGTTCCCCAACCTCCGGAGAAACGTACGGGTAAACGTGTAGCAGTTGTAGGTTCAGGTCCTGCAGGACTGGCTACGGCAGCTCAGTTGAACAAAGCAGGTCACTCAGTGACCGTATACGAGCGCTCCGACCGTGTCGGCGGTTTGCTGATGTATGGTATCCCTACGATGAAATTGGACAAAAACGTCGTTCAGCGTCGTGTTGATTTGTTGGAAGCAGAAGGTATTCAATTTGTAACAAACACGGAGATCGGTAAAGATATTGCTGCGCAGCAACTGGTGGATGATTATGATGCGGTTGTCCTGTGCGGCGGTGCAACCAAACCACGTGAGTTTAACATTGAAGGCAGTGACTTGAAAGGCGTACATTACGCCATGGATTTCCTGAATGGCAGCATCAAAAGTTACCTGGACTCCAACCTTGAGGATGGTAACTACCTGTCAGCACAGGACAAGGATGTTATCGTCATCGGTGGCGGGGATACGGGTTCCGACTGTGTAGCTACATCGCTTCGTCATGGTTGTCGGAGCATTACACAATTTGGCACACATACTCAGGCTCCTATGGAACGGGATCGTATTAACAACCCTTGGCCACAATTCCCGAACGTATATACTCTTGATTATGCACAGGAAGAAGCGAAAGCATTGTTCGGTGACGATCCGCGTGAGTTCTCCATCATGACGACCAAATTTGTGGGTGACGACGAGGGTAATCTCAAAGAACTTCACACCGTTCAAATCGAGCGTATTGTAGATGAGACGGGACGTAAGATCTATCAGCCGATTCCGGGTACAGAGCGCGTCTTCCCAGCTCAAATGGCCATGATTGCTATCGGTTTTGACGGACCGGAACAGACTCTTGTGGAGCAACTCGGACTTGCAACAGACCGTCGTACCAATGTTAAGGCGCGTTACGGCAAATACAATACCAATGTGGATAAAGTATTTGCAGCAGGTGACATGCGTCGTGGTCAAAGTCTGGTTGTATGGGCAATTAATGAAGGCCGTGAAGCTGCCCGTGAAGTGGACAAATACTTGATGGGTGCTACAGTTCTCGTATAAAGAATAATGAGCCGTATATGTATATGTATATGGATTTGCAATTTTTTAATAAAATATATAACTGATTCAATAAAACTCTCGCAATTAGCGGGGGTTTTTTGTTGTTTTTAAGATAACATGAGACGTTCAGCTACAATTATTTTAGACAACTGTGAGGTATAGCATTGCTTTTTATCTCATAAAGATTTATTATTACATTATAATGATTATAAATAAGAAACGTAATGACACTTAATTAAAAACTACACGAATTGTGAAATTATAATATCCGGAGGTGCAATCTTTATGGCAAGTAACCGGGACAAATCCATTTCAGAACAGATTGATGACATTAAAAAACAGTTGGTTGCAAAAGGGTATAAGCTGACACAGCAACGAGAAGTTACGGTACGTGTGTTACTTGAGCATGAGAAGGATCATTTTAGCGCAGAGGAAGTATTTCTGCTGGTCAAGGAACAATTCCCTGAGATTGGATTGGCTACGGTATATCGTACGCTTGAACTACTTAGTGACCTACAGGTCGTAGAAAAGATTAACTTTGGGGACGGTGCTGCGCGCTTCGACCTGCGAAGTACGGACGGCTCACATCACCATCATCATTTGATTTGCACAGAGTGTGGCACTGTAGAAGAGATCATGGAGGATGGCTTGCTTCGTTTGGAACAACAAATCGAGCGTCAGTACGGCTTTGCCGTTACAGACCATCGACTTGATTTTCAGGGCGTATGCAAAGAGTGCAGAGCGAAGCAGGCTTTGAATGAACAGGCAGCAGGGTAAATCCAATGGGGAGGATGCTCCCGCAACCAAAATCTGATATAATAAGTTTCAGAAGCAAGGGGCTTCCGTGGGCGGAAGGCCCCTTTTTGCCGTCATCTGGACGGTGAAGGAGGAGAGATGGACGGATGAAGACACTGGTTATTGCGGAAAAGCCCGACATGGGCCGAACCATTGCCGCCGTCATAGAACCAAGAGCCAAGAACAATCGCAATTATTTGGAAGGTGAGCATTACATTATCACCTGGGCGATTGGTCATCTATTGGGACTTGCTGAACCGGATGCCTATGATTCAAAGTACAAGCGCTGGAATATCGGCGACCTGCCGATCATTCCGGATCAGTTCAAGATTGTACCCAACCCCAGAACGAAAGATCAACTGAAAATGATCGGAGAACTTGCAAAAAGGGCATCGGCCATCGTTAATGCTTGTGATGCAGGGCGAGAGGGACAGTATATTTTTGCCTTAATTCAACAACAGTTGAAGCTGCGTCAGCCTGTCAAACGTCTGTGGATATCGGACTTGACCGCTGAGAGTATTAAACGTGGTTTTGACGGTTTGAAAGATGCCTCCGAATTTGAGAATTTGACCCATGCTGCCAGGGCTCGTAGTGAAGCGGATTGGCTGATTGGCATGAATGCATCCCGGGCTTTCACTACAAGACATAATGCCTTGCTCTCTGTAGGCCGGGTGCAGACTCCGGTACTGGCCTTGATCTATGATCGGGAAATCGAGATTGAAGCGTTCCAGTCCCAGACCTTTTATGAAGTAGCCGCTTGGTTTCGTCAGGAAGGAGTGGAGTACAGGGGATTACGTCAAGGAGACAAGCTGACCGACCCCGCCGTTGCTGAATCGATTGCGACCAGTGTGAAGGGGAAGACGGGACAAATTACCAAGTACGAAGCAAAACAGACCAAGGAGTACCCATACCGGTTGTATGACCTGACCCTTTTGCAGCGTGAAGCAAATGCCAAGTATGGATATGGAGCGAAGAAAACGTTGGATATTGCACAGGCGCTTTACGAGAAACATAAAGTGATCTCTTATCCACGGACCAATTCAAACTATGTTACGGAACAGAATATTGAAGGTATGCACAAAACGCTGAATCTGCTTAAAAATGGACCTTATAGTGAACTGGCGCAAGGAGCGAAACCTGAACTTGTTCATAAAGGTAACAAGGGTGTATGTAACCCATCCAGAGTTGAGGATCACCATGCAATTCTGCCTACATTAAAACGACCGGGTACGTTATCCAAGGATGAACAGAATATCTATGATCTGATCGTAAGACGTTTCTTATCTCATTTCTATCCGCCAGCAGAGTATAAGCAGCATACCGTGCTCACTGATGTTGAGAAGCACCAGTTCAAGACATCTGTGAAAGAACTGCTGTCACTGGGGTGGAAGGTGGTACTGGGAACTTCGGATCAGGAGCAGACAGGCAAGAAAAAGACAAAGAAAAACAGCAACGAAGAAGAGGAAGCAGAGGAATGGACGGACAAGGCCTTTGCCGTTCAACCTGAATTGCCTGTTCAATGTACCAAGAGTGAATTCAAGGAGAAGGCGACACAGCCTCCCAAGAGTTATACTGAGGGAACGTTGCTAAAAGCAATGGAGAGTGCAGGGAAACAGATCGAGAATGAAGAGCTCCGTGATGCTATGAAGGACAGTGGACTAGGTACACCTGCGACTCGTGCGGCAACGATCGAACGACTCAAAAACGTGGGTTACATTACGATGCAGGGTAAAAAGATGCAATTGACGTTGAAGGGTCGTACAGCCATCGAATTGATCCGTAAGGCAGGCGTAGATCTGTTAACCTCGCCTGAAATGACGGGCCAATGGGAAAGAAGATTGTACCAAATTTCCAAAGGTGAAGCGGGCCAGGATAAGTTTATGGAGAACGTCAAAAAATTTACGATGTCCATTATTGATAAAGTACGTGTGCAGGCACCCGCACCAGCGGATGCTTTTGGGGAAGACACACGTGGGGGACGGGGTAAAGGCAAAGGAGCCAAAACCCAGAGAACCAGCACTAGAACTACTTCTACCAAGACATCAGGTACTGGCTCAAGTACCATTGCAGGTTCGAAGCCTTCACGTCAAACGTCGGGAGCGTCATCCAGAAATGGCAGTGTTGCGAACTCAACGGCACAAACGCGAACTTCGACTTCCAGTCAACCGGGCGTTCGTGAAACGCTGGCATCCTGTCCTTCACCGGGTTGCACCGGTCAGATTATTGAAGGCAAGAAAGGTTATGGCTGTACAAGGTTCAAGGAAGGTTGCGGCTTTGTCATATGGAAAGAGTACGTCGGCAAGAAAATAACCAGTACGATGTTAAAAGCGTTGATTGAAAAGGGCAGTACTCAGGTACTGGCTTTTAAACGAAAAGACGGAAGTACGGTGAAGGCACGTATTATTTTGCAAGATAAGGTAACCGGCAAACTATCTGCGGAAAAGCAGGATGCATAAGTTTATTGGATGTAAAAGCAGAAAGAAGAACGTGAAGGCTGATATACCAGCGCCAAATCCTATTAGAATTAAATAAGAAAAGGACCCTTATCCAAGGGTCCTTTTTTGTTGCTGCTGTTGTATATTTTCATGGATGACCTTCGGTACCTCTTCCAGGGCGGTGATGGTATACATCGATGTCTCTGGATTAGGTTGAAGCTCCACCATGTTGTATTGCCATTCGTTCGGCTGTTTGATATATATGCTATGGATGCCGGCCGTCACTGCTGGCATGATGTCTGTGCGCAGTGAGTTTCCAATCATCCAAGTTGCACGACGTTCAAACGGTCCAGTTGAAAGAATGCCTTCGAGCGCTTCAATGTTCTTATGTTGCCGAATGTAGATCCGGTCATCGAAATAAGCCGAGAGCTTCATCTGGTCAATCTTCCGCTGCTGAATTACTGTTTCTCCACCTGTATACAGGTAGAGGGCATGTCCAGCTGATTTAAGATTCTCCAGCGTTTCGACCATATGAGGATAAGGTTCAACCTCTTGGTCATATACACTCATTCCCAATTTGGTGAGGTAAGACTCTTCTTGATGAGAGGTTGGCTTTGAGAACTTCTGGGAGAAATAACGGTAGGTATCAATAAGGGATTGCGGGAAATGGTGACTTGCAAATCCCAGTTTGTTGACCCCGGTTACATCAATCTCCAGCTGTTTCTCCCTAATTTGTTGAACCGTTAGGGCATGTCCATCAAACCACTCCTGCATGTTCTCGAAGAATTCACCAAGCACTAGGTTGAAATATTTATTGCAATACACGAGTGTATCATCTAGATCAAACAAAATATGTTGTTTTATTATTTTCATATCCAATTCACTCCTTGCAGCAGCAGCACAGTTGTTCATATTTTATATGCGAATATAAGATTCCAGGAACATATTCAATTCAGATACGCCATCAGGTCGAATACTGTATTTCTCCTTGCGATTACTGCCGAGCAGATGGGTTCGCAGCAGTCCGGCGATGCGCAGTGCCATAACCTGATCTTTAACCATATCCTCGTCTTTACCCAGCTCCTCACACATCTCAGCGAGTGACTTCGGTTCACCTGACACGTAGCGTAGAAGACGGAGTCTTTCCGGATCAGCCAGGGCATGTGTGAAACGAAGCAGACAGGTTGGTGGTTGGTCTTCATCCTCTTCGGGTGCGTCTACAGGATACTGCATGATCATCATGCCCTCATAGAAGCAGTACATATTAATGGGGCGGTTGTGGACGGTTGGAAACAGGATAACTTCATCCAGTCCAGGCATCGGTTCAACCAGAACACCCGCAGTAGCGTATTCAATAAGGAGTTCAGGCCCCATTTTTTCAAGCAGTACGCGTTTCTCTTCAGCGTCTTCCTCCAGCCAGGTACGATAATCCTCACTCATATTCTGGCAGTAATGCTGATCCCAGAGTCGCAAAAGTGGCACATAGCTATCCCGAATACGTGTAGATTCTTCTATTGTAAGATGGGGTAGCAGAACAGATACGCGTGCGAACAGCTCTTCGGCTGTTAGTCCAGCAAGCATATCCAGAAAATCAATATTCTCATTAGAAGTGTTCCGATAGGCCGCCCATGCAAATAATACATCAAAGTCATCAAAAGGCCAGGTGGCAGCAGGTGCGAGCGCTGCTCGAACATTGGAACTTAGTTTGCCTTCCACCTCAATGATCCATTCAGGGCCAACATCCAGATGTTGAATCCACTTCTTCGTTACATATACCAAAAAGCTGTTGAGCATTTCATATATCGGTGAAACATCGATTTTAACATGATAAGCCATATGATGCAGAATCCTCCCGTCACATCTAAATGTACGCAGCGACTTAAGTACTATTATGGCTTGTTTTGCAGGGCGTTGTCCACTATAATGTTCAAGTCCAGGGCAAAACGCCTGGCGTAACCATACATGATCAATAGAATAGTTATAACATGCGAAAGGTCGTCAGTGATGGCGATTTTTCTTTGTATGCTTGCAGGAGGAATGATTTTTGTGTCATCTATAACCACCCCCAAATTATCACATTCTACATCAAACTATCTCATTCTGATTACCGTTATTGTTGTGGCGGGGATCAGCCAGGGACTTTTATTGCCGGTGCTCTCCATTTTCTTGGAGCAAAAAGGAGTCTCGCCGGGTTTGAACGGATTGAATGCAGCCGCATTGTACGTTGGATCTTTTGCCATGACCTTGGTGGCGGAACGACTGCTGGGAGCTATTGGTTTCAAAAAGCTGATTATCGGCGGACTGTTATTTGTCATGATTCCCCTGATTCTATTTCCTTATTTTCCGGATATCAAAATTTGGTTTATTTTGCGTCTCGTCGTCGGAATCGGTGATAGTGCACTCCATTATTCTGCCCAGCTATGGGTACTACTGGTGACCGCACCCGAAAAACGCGGACGTTACATCTCTTTATATGGTATGTCTTATGGTTTAGGATTCAGTATTGGCCCATTGGGAATCAAGCTGCTCGGGTTTGGGGATGCCGTTCCATTCTGGGTATTATTCGTATGTATGGCTGCGGTACTTATGCTTGTATTAATGAAGCTTCCCGATACGAAGCCGGAAAAGGCCGAACATGGACAACTGCCTGAACGCCGTTTCCGACGCAGCTTGGCCTGGGCATGGTATGCGCTGTTGCCTGCGTTATTGTACGGGTACATGGAAGCCGGGATGAACAGCAATTTTCCGGTATACGGGCTGCGTATTGGTCTGGATGCCAATCAGATATCGTCCTTGCTGCCTTTTGTCGGAATAGGTGGTCTGTTTCTGCAATTACCTCTAGGTATGTTGAGTGATCGTTATGGTCGGAAGCAAACGTTAATGTTTGCTGGTATTACAGGAGGTATCATCTTCATGCTGGTTCCTGTGGCCGGCACACATTTCTGGTGGACACTTGTGCTGTTGACCATAGCAGGAGGTCTGGTAGGTTCATTTTTCTCGCTTGGCCTGGCCTATGCCGCAGATATTTTGCCAAAAGTGCTGCTGCCTGCAGCGAACGTAGTGGCCTCATTTCATTTTACAATTGGAAGCATCATTGGACCGAATCTGGGTGGGCAAGTGATTAACTGGATTTCACCAGGAAGCATGTTTATTTTGCTTGGATTCATGTATCTTCTTTTTGGTGCAGCAGGTGTATTATTTCGTCGTAAACCTATGCTCGAATCTGTGGTAAAATAGAAGCTGGTGTTCGCATGGAAATTGATGTCCATTTCCGAGTACACTAGTAGTAGGGAAAAACATGGACAAGAGGAGACATCGCGATGATCAGAGTTGAGGGTTTAAGCAAATCCGTTGGAGCGGACCGGGTTCCGGTTCTGCGGGATATACGATTCGATATGCAACAGGGAGAAATGATTGGTGTAGTGGGCTCAAGTGGCAGCGGAAAAAGCATGCTGCTTAAATGTCTTGCTATGATGGAAAAATGGGACAGTGGTCGATTTACGGTGGACGGCGCCGAGATTATAAAAGAAGGTTGGTCTGGAAAACGGAAAATTAAACGGGAATGGGCATACTTGGAACAGAATCCGCAATTGTATCCGAGACGTACAGCTTTGAAAAATGTATTGATCGGTCGTTCTGGTCAAACTCCTCTATGGAGAATGGTAACAGGTATGGTTCGTTCCGATGATTATATGGGTGCGATGGATTATCTGGAAGGGCTCGGATTGCTGGATAAAGCACACCAGACGGCAGAGAAACTCAGCGGTGGCGAGAAGCAGCGTGTTGCGATTGCCCGAGCGCTGGCGCATGGCGCCAAAGTTGTTTTGGCGGATGAACCTGTCATCGGACTTGATCCTCATACCGCAGATACGGTGCTGGAAACACTGCGCAAATTGTGCGAAGAGGAACGGGCTACCGTAATTGCAGTATTGCCGATTGAGATGGCAGAGAAACATGCGACCCGCATCTGGGGTCTTGCGGAAGGCAAGATTGCTTTTGATATACGTGGACGTCGGTTGACACAGCAAGAAAAAAATATGATTTAAACTATTGAAAAGAGTGATGAATTTGCTTAATTCACGGTGGGGGCGCCTGTTAGCGGGGGGAGCAGCTATGATTGTACTCGGCTCCGTTCTTAGCGGATGCACTGTCCTGAGTGATCCCAAGCTTTTAATGAAACAACCCATGATGTCGATGGACAAGGAGAGGCTTCTCACAATTGTACAGAAAGAACAGCCTCCTGAAAGCCAATTAATTCGTCCCAAAGACTTGAACAATACAAGCATGATACGGGTGGCAGATTTAGATGGGGATGGAACCCGAGAGGCTATTGTTTTCTACGAAACTCCGAGTGAAAATGTGCGGATTCATGGCATGCTTCTCGAAGAGCAGGGTGATACCTGGGTGAAAAAACTTACTTTTGATGTTCCGGGAAATACTTTGCAATCGTTTAAACTGCTGGACATCACGAATGATGGCAATCCTGATATTGTTCTTGGAGTGAGCCTTGAAGCACAGAAAGCTTTAATGGCATATTCCTACAAAGGAGGAGCTCTTGAACAGGTGATGGGCGGAGTACCGTATAATGAGTTGATTATTGATGATTTACAAGGAAATCCTTTGGATCTTAACGGGGACAAAAAAAATGATTTTGCTATCGTTTCCCTCAACACCAGCGGATTTGCCTCCATTGCCCTATATCAATATGATGATGGCAGTTTCAAGGAAGTGGACCGTATACAGACGGACTATACAGTAAAAGAATTTTATAATGCACTTGGTGGTCAAATTGCCAAAGATAAAGTGGGCTTCGTATTGGATGCCGAATTGGACGACCGAAGTACTTTTACACAGATTGTTTATGTAAAAGACAACAAATTGGTGTATGCATTCAATTCCCCTGATCAAACCTATAGAGATGACAAAATTTTAAGCGGTGATTTTAATAATGATGGTATTATTGAATTTGGATTGAAAGAGACACCCAGAGGCTGGGAACATTACGTATTTGATGCTCGAATGTGGTTCTATACTTTCTATCAATGGAATGGTAAGGATGGCAAAGATTTTGTATCCTTCCAGTATCGTGATGATGCGAATGCATTCCATCTTAACCTGAAAACGGATTGGTACGGAAAAGTTACAATAGATACCAAATCGGAAAAGGGAAAATATATTCGTTTCAAAATGATTGATACGGATGAAACGGTGGGTGAAATTAAATATTTCACACTTACGCAATGGGAACAGGACAAAGGTAAAGGGTGGAAAGAAATTACCAAATCGAATGATCGAGTGATTGCTTATCGTGGCGCGCAATCTGCGAATAACGATGGTGGATTACTGGACAATATGTCGCATCTGAACAGAAAGGAAGAACTTAATGAGTAAAGTACTTATTCTTGAGGATGAAGAATCCATCCGCAGTTTTATTGTTATTAATTTGAAGAGAAACGGGTTCGAAGTGCTCGAAGCGGGAGACGGACATGAAGCGCTTCGTATTCTGCAATCCGTACCAGATATTGACTTGGCTTTGCTGGATGTTATGGTTCCCGGAATTGACGGGTTTGAAGTGTGTCGACGAATTCGTGAAACGAATGAACGTCTGGGTATTATTTTCCTGACAGCCAAAGTGCAGGAGCAGGACAAGGTATATGCGCTATCCGTTGGAGCAGACGATCATGTAAGTAAGCCGTTTAGTCCAACCGAGCTGATTGCACGTATACAATCTTTGTTGCGCCGGGTCAATGTTCACCGGGAGACGGCTGCAAAGGTAACGTTCCAATCAGGGCCGTTCTCGCTAGATCTGATCTCCAAACAATTTAAGAAACAAAATGAATTAATTGAGTTAACACCAACCGAATTTTCCTTGATTCAATTTTTCTTGGAAAAAGAAAACACACCGCTTAGTCGAGATGTGCTGCTGGATCACGTGTGGGGCAAAGAGTATATGGGTGATCCCAAAATCGTCGACGTAAACATTCGCCGCTTGCGCCAGAAAATTGAGAACAATCCTTCCGAACCTGAATACCTGCAGACTGTATGGGGTCACGGGTACAAATGGAAGGGCCGGGATCAATGATCAAAAAAGGCATTACACGGCAGATCGTACTACATTATTTCATTGTAGTTTTTCTGGCTCTGCTGTTGGTGGAATTCGTATTTTTGATTGCAGTACAAAGGTATTATTACGAGAGTATTTATAATACGATTAATCAGCAGATTACATCAACGAACGATTTTAAAGAAACGTTATCTCGTACGGATGAGGCTAATAATTTATCGTATTTGCTCGCTAATTTACAATTGGGTAGTACCGAGCTGCAAATCCTTGATATGGATGGCCGAGTCTTGGCTAGTTCAACTGCTTTTGAGTCCGAGCATGCCGTTCTTCAAACGAGCGATATATCACAGGCCATGAACGGAAGCATTGGCCGTTGGGTGGGAAGACAACCCCTTACGGGTGAGCAAGTCATGGCGGTATCCCACAAGTTAGATTTGGGTGGCGAAAATACTTATATTGTGAGGTACCTCACCTCGTTGGATATGGTTAATTCCAAGCTTCTGGTTATGGGGCTGCTTGCGGTTGCTGTAGGTGTGGCTGTACTAGTCATTGTTTTAATTATCAGTATCGGAATGGCGAATTCAATTGTGCGACCGCTCAATAACATTACAGCTGTTTCAGCTCAAATGGCCAGGGGACGTCTGGATGTCAGAGTTAAAGGGAATTACAAGCACGAGCTTGGTGAACTGGCATCTACATTGAATTTCATGGCACATGAGATTGTACGCAGTAACCAGATTAAAGACGATTTTATTTCATCTATTTCGCATGAATTGCGGACACCTCTGACCAGTATCAAAGGCTGGAGCGAAACCTTGGATTCTGGCGGATACGATCCCGATGAGACGAGAATTGGAATGAGTATTATCTCCAAAGAAACCGAGCGATTGATCGGTCTTGTTGAAGAAATGCTCGATTTCTCCAAATTGCAGCAAAATCAGATGAAGCTTGTAAAAGGCTCGGTCAGCATTCGAGAAATTGTTCAGGAAACGATGTTGAACGTTTGGGCCAAAGCGGAGCAAAAGCAAGTACATCTCAAGCTGGACACGGATGAGACGCGTGCGTTTAACGTATTTGGAGACGGCAATAGGCTGAAACAAGTTTTTCTTAATCTGGTTGACAACGCGATTAAATTTTCTCATGAAAATTCGTGGATTTTCCTTTCTGTTAAAGAAGAGAAGGGGCAGATCATAGCTGCTGTTCAGGATACCGGTATCGGAATTAGTGAAGAACATCTCATCAAAGTACGTGACCGGTTCTTCCAAGTGAATCACCAAAACGGGGGAACAGGGCTGGGTCTAGCCATTACGCAGGAACTTGTAGAACTGCATGAAGGCACGATCACGATTCAAAGTGAGCTTGGTTCGGGAACCACGGTTACCGTTTCTTTGCCAGCATTGCCTGAGGAAGAGGTTGTAACAGGTGAAGTTCCTAAGCATAACAGTGACTCTGAAGAACTGCAGGAGACACAAGCCAAGGAGTCAAACACCGATAAGGAAGAAACATAATCTCTAATTGCAAAGTTAAGGCAACGTATATTGTATTTTTTGAAATAACGTTTGGATTTAATGCACCAAAAAGGCGAGCCATATATGGCTCGCCTTTTCTTTAGCTTATGAAGAAAGTTCACCAGCGCGCAGACGCCCGCTTTTTTCGTAAACATCTTTCAGCATGCGTACAGGTTGTGTGCGCACAGCCGGTTTGGCGGAGACAATCTCATTTGGTCCGACAACCACGATTTCATCCGCCGTACCTTTGACAATGGCACCGTCTTTAATAATGGCACCTTCGCCAATGATGGCGCGTTCGATGTGAACACCGCGACCTACCCGTGCATTTGGCATAATCACGCTGTCTTTAACTTCAGAACCTTTACCAACTTCGGCTCCGCAGAAAATAACAGAACGTTCAGCCCGGCCATCAATGGAGCAGGATTCATGGATCATGGAGTGCAGGAGCTCAGCACGTGTATTACGTGCTTTGTATGCACTTGGTTTAGTTCTCCAGTCACGAGTAAACATCGGCCAGTCTTCTTTTTGCAGGCTCCAGTCTTCATCGTTATGAAGCAGATCCATGTGCGCATCCCATAAACTCTTCACGGTACCCACGTCTTTCCAATAACCATTGAAGTTATATACGAAGAGAGGGGTATTCTCATTCAACATTTGAGGAATCACATCTTTACCGAAGTCATGGCTGGATTCCGGATTAGCGGCATCTTCGAGCAAGTGGCGCTTCAGGTATTCCCATTTGAACATGTAAATGCCCATGGAAGCCAAATTACTTTTCGGTTCGGCCGGTTTCTCGGCAAACTCGGTAACTCTCAAATTCTCATCCGCTGCCATGATGCCGAAGCGATGGGCTTCCTCCCACGGAACCTCCATAACGGAGATCGTCGCTACCGCTTCATTCGCTGTATGAGCTTCCAGCATTTCACGATAATTCATATGATAGATATGGTCACCCGACAAAATTAGAACATTTTCGGGGTTTTGTTGGTCAATATAGTCAATATTTTTATAAATAGCATCCGCGGTTCCCAAGTATTCGTCATTTCCTGTATGATAAGATGGAAGTAAGGAAATTCCTGCCTCACTTGAAGTACCATGTCCCCAAGGTTCTCCTCCACCAATGTGATCATGTAATGAATCAGCTTGATACTGCGTCAGAACACCTACAGTGTCGATGCCTGAGTTTACGCAGTTGCTGAGAGGAAAATCGATAATCCGGTAGTGCCCGCCAAACGGTACAGCGGGTTTTGCGATACTTGAGGTTAAAGGGGCTAATCGCTTCCCTTCTCCTCCCGCCAACAGCATAGCGATGCAATCTTTATTAAACATAATCGTTTCCCTCCCAAGATATTTGTCCAGTGTAGTACATACATAAACGCAATGCGGAGCTATTGAAACGATGTATACTGTAAAATTCCTGAAAAATTACAACATTTTTTTACACACCGCATTTTTCTTTTCAACTTGGCTAGAATGGGGTAATGGTTATTGTTATATCTATTTTCTGGAGAAGAAGGTGATCTCTTGGCCATTCAACCGTTAACAAACCCGGAAATTTCGCCGGAGCACATTTATTTGTTTCATGAAGGAAACCTTCATCACAGTTATCGAATAATGGGCGCACAGCCTGCGATCGAAGATCATCGTCAGGGGTATCGTTTTACCGTGTGGGCTCCGAATGCCACAGAAGTAGGCCTGGCTTTAGACCGTAATGGATGGAAAGGTGAACAGGAACCTTTATATAAGATACCCGATTCTGGATTTTGGAGTCGTTTTATTCCGGAAATCAGTGAAGGAACATTATACAAATTCCGTATATTAACGGAAGAGGGTACCGAATTGCTTAAAGCTGACCCTTATGCTTTCCAGGCTGAAGTTCGTCCGCGTACGGCATCGGTCACCAGCTCCATCGAAGGTTACAAATGGAATGATGGCGCGTGGAGACGCAAACAACGAGGCGTTTATAACAAACCTCTACATATTTATGAAATGCATGCTGGAACCTGGAAACGGAAAGAGGACGGCACACTCTACAGTTATCGTGAACTTGCGGACTTGCTTGTTCCTTATTTATTGGAAATGAAATATACCCATGTTGAGATGATGCCACTAAGTGAACATCCTTACGACCTATCGTGGGGGTATCAAAACACAGGATTTTTTGCGCCAACCAGCCGTTACGGGCAGCCTAAAGATCTGATGTATCTAGTTGATACTCTACATCAGGCAGGAATAGGCGTTTTGCTCGATTGGGTCCCCGCACATTTTGCGAAGGATGCTCATGGCTTGCGTTTGTTTGATGGAACGCCCTTGTATGAATATGCAGATCCACTGTTAGCAGAGAGACCAGGCTGGGGCACACTCAGCTTTGACTACTCTAAACCTGAAATTCGTTCGTTTTTGATCTCTAATGCGTTGTATTGGATGGAGATGTTCCATTTCGACGGACTTCGGGTCGATGCGGTAACCAGTATGCTTAAGTTGGATTTCGAAAAGCAGCCAGGACAATACCGAACGAATAACGAAGGTGGCCTGGAAAACAAGGAAGCTGTTGCTTTTTTGCAGCAGTTGAATGAAACGGTCTTCAAGTACTTTCCCTATGCTCTGATGATGGCAGAAGAATCCAGTGCATGGCCGATGGTTACTTCGCCAGTAGATCAGGGTGGATTAGGGTTCAACTACAAATGGAACATGGGTTGGATGAACGATACGCTTGATTACATGAAATCGGATTTTCACGAACGTCCTTCCAAACATCATTTGCTGACATTCCCAGTCGTATACTCCTTTGCTGAAAATTACGTGCTTCCTCTGTCTCATGACGAGGTCGTTCATGGCAAAAAGTCGCTCCTAGACAAGATGCCAGGAACATACGAGCAGAAGTTTGCCGGCATGCGTGCCTTCATGGGGTACTTTATGACATTCCCAGGCAAGAAACTGCTGTTTATGGGTGGAGAATTCGGCCAGTTTATCGAATGGAAAGATGAAGATCAACTGGACTGGTTTTTGCTGAACTATGACAGTCACCGTAAACTCCACAAGTTTGAACGGGATCTGTCCGAGCTATACTTGGGCGAAAAAGCTTTGTGGGAGCTTGATCATTCCTTTGACGGTTATGAATGGATCACTCCGGATGATCAGGACCAAAGTGTCATTTCATTTGTGCGCAAAGGAAAAAAATCTGCGGATACACTCCTTGTGCTCATTAACTTTCAGCCAGTCAAGCGGGAGCGTTACCGGATTGGTGTCATGCGTCCCGGTATGTATACCGAAGTACTGAACAGTGATCATTCCGATTACGGCGGATCAGGCATTATCAATGATATGCAGCTTACTACAGAAAAGATTCCTTTTCATGGGCAATCACATAGTCTGGAAGTTGTTTTGCCACCGCTAAGTGTAGTTATTTTAAAAAAGAACACACGTCGGAAAACGGATGCACTGCCCCTTGAAGTTCAATCCGTCAGAGCAAAAGCCAGTACCACTAAAACCAGTAAAACAAAAGAAAGCACTACAG
Source organism: Paenibacillus sp. ov031 (assembly GCF_900143165.1). Lineage (NCBI taxonomy): Bacteria > Bacillati > Bacillota > Bacilli > Caryophanales > Paenibacillaceae > Paenibacillus > Paenibacillus sp. ov031. The sequence continues at coordinate 2,102,366 of NZ_FRDO01000001.1, read as the reverse complement.
TTAAACCCAAAAGGAGGACGAAGGCATGAATATTCTATTTGCTGCTGCTGAAGTACATCCATTTATCAAAACAGGAGGCCTTGCTGACGTCATCGGCGCATTACCACAAGCACTAAAGAAGAGTGGGGCAGATGTTCGTGTCATTTTACCCAAATACAAGGGCATCCCGGATGAGTATAAAGAGGCGATGGAGCCAGTGATCACGACAGATGTTCCTCTTGGTTGGCGCAGACCTTATTGTGGAATAGAGATGCTGGTTCATGACGGGATTCCTGTCTACTTTGTAGACAATGAATACTATTTTGGACGGGATGGCGTGTATGGGTATATGGATGACGGGGAGCGTTTTGCCTTCTTCAATCGTGCTGTTCTCGAGGTGTTGCCACAAATTGAATTCAAGCCGGATGTGCTGCACAGTCACGATTGGCACGCGGGTATGATTCCTTTACTGCTGGAGGCTCACTTTGCTCATGATCCCTTTTATAGTGAGATGAAAACCGTTTTTACGATACATAACTTGTTATATCAAGGTGTGTTTCCACATGATTTATTCAGTGATTTGCTTGAGCTGGATGATCGGTATTTTACGGTGGACGGGGCAGAATATTATGGCAATGTCAATTTCCTTAAGGCTGGAATCGTTTTTGCGGATCATGTAACGACCGTCAGCCCTACTTACGCCAAGGAAGTACAAACCTCCTATTATGGCTATGGTCTGGATGGATTGCTCAGTTCATTGGGCGATCGTTTCAGTGGGATTGTCAACGGTATTGATACCAAGAGTTACAACCCGGCAGCGGACAATAAAATTGCGGTTAAATACAGAACCAGCCTGTCCAAGAAAATCGAGAACAAGATCGAGCTGCAAAAGGAATTAGGATTGCCTGTACGTCCGGATGCTCCACTTATGGTGATGGTTACAAGGCTTGTGGATTCCAAAGGTTTGGATCTGGTATGTCGTGTATTGGATGAATTGTTGTACTATGACGACATTCAATTCGCAGTATTGGGTACCGGGGATCCGGCTTATGAGCACTGGTTCCGTGAGGCAGCGAATCGTTATCCGCTGAAAATGTCTGCTCAGATCACCTTCAATGATGGGTTATCCCGCCGTTTTTATGCCGGAAGTGATCTGTTCTTGATGCCATCAAGGTTCGAGCCATGTGGCATTAGCCAGTTGCTTGCACTCCGTTATGGCAGTGTACCACTTGTCCGGGAAACAGGGGGTCTGAACGATACGGTGCAGGCATACAATGAATTCAGCGGTGAGGGGAATGGATTCTCTTTCACCAGCTTTAACGCCCATGATATGATGAACACTATTCGCCGTGCTGAAGAATTTTACCGTCAGCCAGAGCACTGGAAAAAGATCGTGAAAAATGCAATGAGCGGAGACTACAGCTGGAACGTCTCAGCTGAAGAGTATATGGATATTTATCGCCGCATAACGCTTGAATCTGTGAAATAGATTTGCACAAATGAGCCGCAGTATATTCGTACTGCGGCTTTTTTGTACGATCATAAGGAGGAGGCGAATTTAAAATGAACAACTACATTAATTTTACCTCTACTTACAATCCTAATTTGCAGGCTTTAAGCAGTACCGACGGGTATAATGCCGTTAAAATGAATGAAATGTTTGGCCAGATCATGGGGAATATCGCCGCTGTGCAATCCACGCTGACGGGCAGCCTTATTGATGTGAGGAGTTTTGCTCCGGGAGATGGAAGCGATCAGACAGCCCAGATCAAAGCTTTTTTTGACTCGGCACAGGATGGTGATGTTTTATTATTTACGCCAGGGCACTATAAAGTTGTTAAGGTGGGCTGGTTCTATACGTTTAGTGGAAGATCTGTCATCATCAAGGCGTTGCCAGGAGCAATATTGGAGGTTTCGGATCAGGGAATCCGAATTGAAGGAAGCAATCATGTAGAGATTAGTGGCGTGACTTTGGTTCGTACGACTCAAGCAGCTTGGAGTAAAAACAAGACAGGTTTATACATCGAGAATTCAAGCAATGTATTGTTGCAAAATAACGATATTAGTAAATTTACCGATGGCATTGGAGTCAATGGTTCCAGCAGTCAAGACAATCCCGCCCGAAAATGTCGTGATAAGAAACAATAAACTTCATCACTTGGGAGAAGAACCGATTGCAGTTCGGAGTCATTTGGTTTTTGTGGTGATTCGTGAGAATGACTGTTACCGATATCTTGGGGATGGCATTCTGGTCAAGGGAACATGGCATGTTTCGATCACCGATAACTTTCTGCACACTCCTGTATTATCCAGTGATCCAGATTATGCTGCTTTTTCAGGCGGACAACAAGTGAGTAATATGCCTTCAGTCGGCGGCGGGATTACCTGTAACAATGAGGGAGGCGAGACTGGAGCCAAAAATCTGCATATACATGGAAACAGCCTGAATGGAACAGCATTTGGCGTGGGGCTTATCGGTTTCCAAGGAGCCTTTGTAACCTCCAATGTCTTTAAGGATATCAAAATCACTTCTGTCATTTCGGTATCTTTCTTTCCCTCCCGATACAATCCCAACGGTCTGAGCAACCATTTGTTTGTAATCCAGGGCAACCTGATCGACACCATTTTAAGACCAAGTGCTACTGCTGCCATTGAAGCTAAAACCAGTACAGGTGCAGAAGGCATGGACATCGGAATTATATCTGACAACATCATCATTCCAAGAGGAAAACACTGGGGAATTGTCGCGGATGGTCATATTATCGTAAAAGGTAATTACATTGCCCAAGCGGGCATAGCCATGGATATTGCCAATGGAGTGATTGCATCAAGCAACATCATTGAGTCTGGCTTTGAGACGACCAATCCTGACCGAATGGTCAGTTTGCATAATGATTGTACCTTTTCTTATAATTCAGTTGCAGGAAAAGGTACATGTATACAATTACGTGGCTCGAACAATATCATAACTGGAAATCGTTTAAAATATGAGGGGACATGGTGGGCAGTGCATCTGGATATTGTTAATAATACGGTGGAGGGAAACATCATAAGAGATAACATGCTGATGGTTGCGGCAAGTGCGACGGGACGTTATCTCTTTGGCGCAAGTCCCTTTACAAATGGGAAAAACGTAGTGGTTGATCTGGTTAAAGATAATAATGGAACGTTATATCAATTAGTAAATGAAATTGTCATGCTTGGTCCGAATTCTACACGATGGAGAATAACTATAGATGCAAAAGGAGATTTAAAAACGACGAAGTTATAGCTTTAGTTCAGTTTTTCGTTAGAAAACTCCTGAAGAATCCAATGATTATTAAAGAGTTATTCAATATTTCAGGAGTTTTCTGGAAATTAGTTAACTCGGTTCCAATTGTCTATACAAAATACGGTATCCGTAAGGATCAAGTTTAATATTCATCATTCCATTGGTGGGAACAACAGCATCTTCGGTTAGTGCATCCTTCCAGTCCTTGGTTTCCATCGGATGTGACAGGGTACGTTCTTGCGGAGTATTGTTCATCCACACTGTGAAGTGAAGAGTGTCATCCATACGTTCATAAATGATGCATGGATCATTGTGATCCGCCTTCAAAAAACGGAAGCGACCTTTACGCAGAGCTTCATTACTTTTCCGCAAATCAATCATCAGGCGGTAGAAGTCATAAAGCTCCTGATCTTGCTTGGCAGGATCCCATTGCATGCATTTACGGCAATCCGGGTCACTCTCTCCGCGTATACCAACCTCATCCCCATAGAATATACAGGGTGTACCAATATAAGTGAAAAGAAACACAACCGACAATTTTAATCTGCGTTTGTCTTCTCCAGCCCGAGTAAGCAGACGTGGGGTATCATGACTGCACAGCATGTTGAAGATGACTTCATTCGTCTGTTGCGGGTAACGCATAATGAGTGATCCCATCTCGTTAGCGAAGTTATAACCATCCATCGAACCACAGAAGAACTCGAGCACCTTGTCAGCAAAAGGGTAGTTCATCACGGAATCAAATTGATCTCCCATGAGCCAGGTCAGGGAATCACTCCATACTTCGCCTACAATATAGGCTTCTGGATTGGCGGTTTTGACCACTTTGCGGAAATCGCGCCAAAAATGGTTATCCACTTCATTCGCAACATCGAGTCGCCAACCGTCGAGTTTGATCTCCTTGATCCAATATTCAGCCACATCAAGCAAATAGTCTTTTACTTCGGGATTGGCCGTGTTGAACTTCGGCATATTGCCATAAAACCCAAAGGTATCGTAGGTTGGGATACCATCCTTAATCTGCACCGGATATTCATTGATATGAAACCAGTCTGCATATTTGGAGTTTTTTCCATTCTTCAGGACATCCTGAAAAGGAGGGAAGTCTTCGCTGCAATGGTTAAAAACCGCGTCAAGCATGACACGGATTCCACGGCGATGACATTGTTCTGCTACTTTTTTAAGCATTTCATTGTCCCCGAAATGAGGATCTACTTTTTTATAATCAACGGTATCGTATTTATGGTAGGAGTTTGCTTGGAACAGCGGGGTAAAGTAAATGGCATTAACACCGAGTTTAGTCAGATCGTCCAGGTGATTGAGCACACCTTGCAGGTCTCCGCCAAAGTAGTTATCCAGTTCAGGTCGGCCACCCCATTCCTGGGTTCCTTCAGGGTTCAGGTCGGGATTCCCATTAGCAAACCTTTCGGTCATGATTTGGTAGAACACGGCTTCTTTGGCCCATTCGGGAACCTTAAATACATCGATTTCATGAATGTAGGAAAATTCATAATATCCTCCTGTAGGGTAAGGGGGAGCATAATGGATTCCGTTATCAGCCAGATATATATTTTCGGTACCGGCGGTGATACGGAAGATGTAAGTCAGACGCTTGAATTTGGGCTTAACTGCCGTTTCCCAATAATCAAACATACTGTCAGAAGCCGCTTTCTCCAATTGAATTTCCTTATAGGTTCCATTCCAATCGTATTTATCACCAGTCAGTGCAGTCACATATTGTACATCGTCTCTCTTCGTTCGTACACGCAGGTGAATCGTCGAGGGATTATAAGCATAAGCCCATTTATCGCGGGGAACGTGGTACATCGCTTCGAGCAGCATGACAACACCTCCTGAACTTAAGATAAAGTTATAGCTATAAATAACCAAGTTAGACAGCATGTGAACCATAAGTACAGCCGCTAAATGTAAAAATTTCAACATTTTTCAACGTTTTCTTTTCACAGCATTTCCAGCTTGTGTCCGTATATACGTATTTATGATAACAAAAAGGGCGCTCCTTAAGACCCCAAATGCAGGTCCTGCAGAACACCCTACTGTTAAGACGCAGCATTTTGCGAAAAACTTAGCGACTTGCTTGCTTAAACTCTGTTTGAATGGTTTGCAGCAATTCAGGCTGTGTAAGAACATCATAAGCAGTTGCAGCAAGTGCCTTGGCTCCAAGGATCATACCATCCAGGGCCCGTTCCTGAAGCGCCAGATCACGGAATTCAATGGAATGAAGCGTATGAACTTCGTCCACAACACGGATATAAGGATGGATCGCAGGACAACGCAAGGATACGTTACCAATATCCATAGAACCATGGTCGTTCCCACTCACGATCTCCTCTTGAGAAATGCCGAGTTCAAGCAGATTAGTACTAAAAGCAGCAGATAATGATTCATTCGTGACCATCTCATCATAGGAAGTCTCATAATTAGATGTAACAAGCCGGCATCCGGTTTGCAGAGCAGAACCTTCCGCGATCTGAATTACGCGTTGAGTGAGAATATTCAACTCTTTTCTCGTCGAGGCACGTACATAGAATTGGGCTGAAGCATAGTCAGGAATAATATTGGCTGCCTGTCCTCCGCTATTGATAACACCGTGAATACGAACCGTGCTTTTCACTTGTTGTCGGAACGCATTAATGCCATTAAATGTCTGGATCACCGCATCTAGGGCATTAATGCCTTCATGTGGACTTGCAGCAGCATGTGAAGATTTCCCATGGAATTCAAATTGTACGGCATCAATAGCCAAGGAGCTTCCAGATTTCTCATAGGCGTAGTAAGGGTGAGCCATTAGCGCGACATCACAGTCATCAAATAAACCTGCTTCAGCCATAGGAACTTTAGCGCCACGCGTTTCTTCCGCTGGTGTACCGAATACTTTTAATGTTCCGCCCACTTCATCCAGTATGGACTTCAGACCTACCGCAGCTCCGAGGCTCATCATGCAGATTAGATGGTGTCCACAAGCATGACCGATTTCCGGAAGTGCGTCGTATTCACATAACAGGGCAATAGTCGGACCTGGTTTGGATGCAGCATACGTACCGATGAATGCGGTATCTAAGCCAAGAACAGGAGCTTCTACGGAAAAACCGTGGTAGGCAAGTTCTTCTTTTAACCGAGCAGAGGCGAGGTATTCTTCGTTACCAAGTTCCGGATTGGCACCAATGTATGATGAAATCTCTTTAAAACGGGAAGCATATTGATCAATTACAGTTAAAATTTGTGTTTTGGTATGTGTCATGGTGGACTCCTTAAGCAAAAATGAAAATAATTCAATAATTATATCATAGTTGCGGTTATTTTTCAGAAACTAGTCAGGATTTGTAATGTCGAAATTCATTGCATAATCATGCATTCTACTTTATAATGACTCAGGCATCAACAACAGAAAGCATACAAAGTATTATAAGGGGAGAACAGGGTTGAAATTGATTAGTCGTTACACCATGATGCTGCTAGCTCTTGTGGTCTTGCTTACTACGGTTGCACCTGTTGCGTTGGCAACGGGAACTACAAGCAATTCAGGCAGTAAAAAGCTGGTGCTCGGTACAAGTGCCGATTTTGCACCATATGAATTCCATAAAGTGATTGATGGTAAAGACCAAATTGTCGGATTTGATATTTCGATTGCTAAAGAAATTGCTGCCGATCTTGGCGCAGAACTTGTAATAGAGGATATGGGTTTTGACGGACTTCTTCCTGCGTTGCAGAGTGGTCGTGTGGATATGGTCATCTCGGGAATGACGCCAACAGATGATCGTAGACAAAGCATTGACTTCTCCGATACCTATTATAAATCAAAGCAAGTCATTATGATTCGTAATGCGGATAAAGATAAATATCCAACCATGGCGGAGTTGGAAAATGAAAAGATTGGAGTTCAAAAAGGCTCCATTCAGGAAACGATTGGCCAGGGAATCCCAGGCGCAAAACTGACAGCACTTGATAAAATATCTGATATCGTGCTGCAATTGCAGACCAATCGTGTAAATGCTGCGATCGTTGAAGATACGGTGGCTGCCGGTTATCTGGATGATGTGATTGGATTAGCACCGGCTATTCCGGATGAAGAGCAGGCCGAAGCGGCAATCGGGATTCGTAAGGGCAATACGGAATTGCTGAATGCAGTGAACGGAACGCTCGAACGTCTGAAAAGCGAAAATAAAATCGATCAGTTGGTTACCGAGGCAAGCCAGTTGATGGCAGACAAGGTGAAAAAAGATCAAAACATTTTTCAAGTGTTCTGGGAATACAAAAGCTTTTATGCAACAGGCGTAGGTTACACCCTCTTACTGTCTGCACTCGGTGTAATATTCGGGGTAATTATCGGTTTGATCATCTGTCTGTTACGTCTGCATGACGTTTCAATTCTGCGTTGGATCGGAACAGCTTACGTTGAAGTTATTCGTGGTACACCAATGCTGGTTCAGTTGATGATTATCTATTACGGTCTTGCTCTAACGTTGGGGATTAATTTCACGCCGCTTCAGGCGGGGATTATCACACTATCCATTAATAGTGGTGCCTATCTTGCCGAGATTTTCCGCGCTGGTATACAGGGTGTGGATCGAGGCCAGTTGGAAGCAGCTCGTTCCCTGGGAATGGGTAGAGGTGCGGCAATGCGCTTCATCGTGCTTCCACAAGCGTTCAAAGCGGTGTTGCCGGCGATCGGTAATGAGTTCGTGACCATTATCAAGGAATCTTCCATCATCTCGGTTATTGGTATGGTGGACATTATGTACCAGGCAAGTGTAGTTAAAAACATTACGTACCAAGGAATGAATCCATTCCTGATTGCAGCGGCCATTTACTTTGTGCTGACGTTCATTTTGTCCAAGCTGCTGGGTCGACTGGAAAGGAAGTTGAGTGCAAGTGATAGACGTTAGACAATTACACAAATCATATGGAAATAACGATGTGCTCAAGGGCATTAACGTAACAATTGGTAAAGGCGAGGTTGTCGTGGTCATCGGTCCGTCCGGATCGGGGAAAAGTACCTTTTTGCGCTGTCTTAACTTATTGGAGCAGCCTACTTCCGGTGAGATTGACTTTGAGGGAGTTTCGATTACTGACCCTAAACACAACATTAATGCAACTCGTGAAAAAATGGGGATGGTATTCCAGCATTTCAATCTGTTCCCGCACAAAACGGTGCAGCAGAACATTACGATTGCTCCCATTAAAGTGAAAAAACAATCTGCACAGGAAGCGGAACAAATCTGCGCAGATTTGCTGAAGACGGTTGGCCTGTCTGACAAAAAAGACGCTTATCCTAATCAGCTGTCCGGAGGACAGAAACAACGGATAGCTATTGCAAGAGCGCTTGCGATGCAGCCGCATGTCATGCTGTTTGACGAGCCTACTTCAGCACTGGACCCTGAAATGGTCGGTGAAGTACTGGATGTCATGAAGCGGCTTGCAGAGGGCGGCATGACCATGGTTATTGTAACGCATGAGATGGGCTTCGCACGCGAAGTAGGGGACCGCATCCTGTTTATGGATGGTGGGGTTATTGTAGAAGAAGGAACACCTGCTGAAGTGTTTGGTGAGCCTAAGCATGCACGTACACGTGACTTCCTTGCTAAAGTGCTCTAATACATCCAAGTCATCATTAGGATGAATTGGATGAAAATGCAAAATATATACTGTGGATGAGAATTCTTATTCCCTCATAGATCCCTGTCGGCGACCTGTCGGCAGGGATTGTTTTGTTGCGTGTGAATACGCACGGAATTACATAAAAAGTAACGTTTCTGTCATCAACGATATAAGCTCAAATAGACATATTTTTGAAAAAGTCGCTTGAATTCAGCAAAAATATTGAAGTGAATTAGCCAGATGGTAACATTTACTACGACTCTTGGTTACAAAGTTGTGATATATTTGTTCCTGCCGAAACTTCCGGAGTTGGGAGTGTGGGGGATGTAACGATGCAGAGTGTGCTTGGGGAAGAATCATTTGCACACGGCTTGGGGTGAATTAGGGCTACATAAATTATTAATGTAATTGAACCTATAGGGTGGTTTCCTCCATCCGAATCCGACAACTAACTTCGCAGGCATAATGAGGGAGGAAGACCATGATTAACAAGAAACGTATAGCCAAAACAGCAACAGCTTTGCTGACAGCAGCAATGCTCATTCAGGCCGTTCCGGCTCATGCTGATTCAGTTCATGTGGCCAAAGAGGGGGATACCTTCTACACCTTATCCAAACAATATGGAGTTGGACTTAACGCTCTTATTAAAGCTAACAATGACATTTCAGCTTACAACATTTATGGTGGTTTGAAAATTACGATCCCTGGTAAAACAACGAACACAGCTTCTGCTGCAGCAGCTAAAACGGAGGCCAAAACGGTAACTGCCGCAAGCCTTGACGTTAATGCAGATAGTAAAGTTGTACAAGCCTGGGGTAAAACGTTTGATTACAGCAAAGCTGTCGACGTCAAAGCAACAGCATACTCCGCAGACGCTTCCGAAAATGGAGGATGGGGTGCCGTGGATTACTTCGGTAATCCGCTTGAATTGGGTACCATTGCAGTAGACCCAAGTATCATTCCATTGGGTACAAAGGTACTGGTGACAGGTCATACACATCCAGGACTGCCAAAACAGGCATTTGTAGCAACGGCTCGTGATGTGGGTAGTGCCATTAAAGGTCACAAGATCGATATCTTTATTCCTGGCAGCAAGCAATCCGTGAGCACATTTGGTATTCAGGATGTTGAACTTTACATTTTGAAATAAAATCAAAGCGTAGCTGCACATCATCATATGTGACTCCAACTAAATCTAAATTAAACAATAAAGGGTGTTCTTCCATCACAATAATGTGAATGAAGGACACCCTTTTGAATATCCGACTGCCGTAATCTAAACCTATTTACCCTTTGGCAGTTCCAGCATTTCGTCCAAAGTCACCAGCTCGTACCCGCGGTTTCGCAATTCCTCGATAACTTCAGGCAACGCCTCGATGGTACCACTCAGCTTCGATCCGACACCGCCTCCTGCATGTTGCAGAACAATGGAACCTGGTTTAACGGCCGACAGGATGTTTTGTTTGACTTCCTCTTTGGAGAGGCCCTTCCAGTCCAGGGAATCGACATTCCAGTTCACAATGCTGTAATGTTGTTTGGCTGCCCATTGCAGCTGTTGCTCATTAATGTCGCCATAAGGTGGACGAATCATTTTGGGCGTGTACCCCGCCAGATTCCGAATAATATCCCCGGTATGTAAGATTTGTTTGCGAAATGCATTCATGGACAGCTTACTGAACTCCGGGTGATTGTAGCTGTGATTGCCAACAATATGCCCTTCCTTTACCATGCGTTTCACTAAATCCGGATGTTTCTCAGCGCGATGTCCCACAATGAAAAACGTAGCCCGCACCTTGTATTTTTTTAGAATATCCAACACCTGCGGGGTGAACCGTGGATCAGGTACGTCATCAAAAGTCAGTGCGACCTTTTTTGTCGAGGGGCCATTGGTTTTGAACGTATCCGCATATTTCTGTCTGAGCTGTCCCAGAGTCAACTGTTCTTCTTCGGAAGAATCAGACTTCGAAGCAGGTTCGGTTTGCGGGCTTGAAGAAGCCCATAACTGAGCAGGAGCGTAACTTCCTCCCAGAAGAATGACCATGATGGATAACATTATGAGGCGTATACGCATGTTAGTGCCTCCTTTTCCCAAATTGCGTTCTCTTTGGTATGCCCGGGGCCATCCGTATTTATGCATAATGTGAGATGTTTCATTGCTGATTTATTAAATCGGAGCCATAATTCCACCATATATAAATAGAAAAGGACAGGTGGATCAGGATGAGTACATACGACTTAAATTCCGTTCGTTTACAGGTGATTGAGGCAGGGGAAGACAAGGTGTTTATGGTAACTGGAGGCAGATCACATATTGGAGCAGTAGCGACATTTTATCCAGACCGTGAGCGGGTAAGCGGGGCTACGATGCATATTCCGGGGCATAAAGAGCAAGAGCTGTGTGAAAGGCTCGCACGTAAGGCTGCCCTACATTTAAAAGTAACCGTGACCGTGATTATGGGGATTCACTTTGATGCAATTACGCGCATGCAGATTGATGAGATTGTGCAGACTGCAGAGAAGCTGCTTGATGAAGAGCTGTGCCAAACTAGTCAACTGATTCAATAGTTCGATGTACGCTAAGTAGGCTAAAATCGTTTTTTATGATTTTTTTTGTTAAAATTGAAACGAGTAGAACATTGCCACGTATGTATGTTTATATACAAGGATGAACTATCGACTAGGAGGAATACCATAATGTCCATTTTCAAACGATTGCGCGATTTAACGATGTCTAACATTAACTCTATTATTGACAAGGCAGAAGATCCGATCAAGATGACGGATCAATATATCCGAGATATGCAAGAAGATCTGGAGGACGCGGAGAAAGCTGTTGCTGCACAGATTGCCATTGAGAAGAAATTCAAGCAGCTGTTCGAAGAACAGGAAGCTCTCGTGAAGAAACGTGAGGAGCAAGCACATACAGCAGCGCGTGCACAGAATATGGATTTGGCTCGTCGGGCACTGGAAGAGAAAAAAGTGGCTGAAGAGAAGATGGCTGAATACAAAACAAGCTATGATCAAAACAAGGCTTCTGCCGATAACCTTCGTGGCAAGCTGGACGAAATGCGCAAACAGTTGACCCAAATGAAAAATAAACGTGAAACATTGGTTGCGCGCTACAACGCTGCAAAAGCTCAAACCGAAATCAACAAGGCCCTGAACGGATTTGGCTCCGATACTGCAAGTGCCGGCATGAAGCGTATGGAAGAAAAAATGATGCAGATGGAAGCTCAGGCTGAAGCCAGCAATGAGATGTCGTCCAAAGGAAAATCGCTGGATGATGAGTTTGAGAAGCTGGGCAAGGATCAGGCTGTTGAGGATGAACTGGCAGCATTGATGAAGCAATACGAAAATAAGAACTAAACCTTGTAAGCAAGCAGGGGCACCAGCGGAGGAGAGACCAGCGTTTCTCCTTCGCTTTTAATTGCGGTTCATGTTGAGATGTGGGGGCTATGTAAATGGATTTGAACATTTTGGCAATGCTGGTCTGGACGTTATCGGGTTCGGTTTTGCTGTTTGTCTTAATGTATGTGGATTCTTTGTTCACGAAGTATAAGGATTTTGCCGAAGTGAAGGCGGGCAATATGGCCGTTACAACACGTATGGTTATGAAGCTGTTTGCTCAGGGATATGTACTCGCCACCTCCATTTCGACAGCGGGTCATCTTGGAGAAGCGTTGCTGGTATCCGTTGTTTCATTTATTATTTTGCTGATTCTGGAGAGTGTGGTTCACTTTATGATTCGGAGATGGGCCAACCTGGATCTGGATACGGGAATACAGCAGGGCAAGACAGGTTATGGTTTGTTCTCAGGTGCACTACATATCGTGGGCGCATTAATTATTGCAGCTTGTTTATAAGATAAAGAACAGGAGTAATGGGTATGAGTGTGTGGAAACGGATTAAAGGGATAATAGCCAAACCTGAACCTCCTAAGGCAGAGAAAACAATGCTTCAGCTGGCACCTGGTGATATCTGTGAGGTTTCGCTGGTCACCTATGAAGTGGTTGGACGGGTACATCATCGAGCGCGGAATGCAGCTGTCCTCACGTTGCAGGATGGTACGGCAATCCGACATTTGCATATTGAAGAACGGGAAATGACCCGGTATGCCCTCTATACACCAATTGATGGCCGTCTTGATGCACCAGACGAGGTGCCTACGTTGCTGGATCTGGATGGACGTGCGTATCATCTGGAGGAAGAATACGGAGGAATGGTAACCACTGCAGGCAGGACACCCTATGGTCAGGCTGGGGAACAATTAGTATGGCAATATCAGTCTGATGATAACATGCTTTTGCGTGTGGAGTGGCAAGACAGAAGATTTACGCTGTATGAGGGTGAGTCCATTCTTCCTGCGGATATCAAAGTGATTCGTTCGAGCTAGGAGAGGTTCCAATGAAAAAGCGCTTGGCACATGGATTAAAATTAATGCTGGTCCTCAGCCTTGTGATGTCGCTGCTGTCCGCGTGCGGAGCACCTTCCGTTCAGGACACATATCCGCTTGAATCGGTCAGCGGCAGTGGTAACACGACATCCTATGTGTACCGAGCTGCCGATCGTACCGTTCCAGAGGTCGCTCAGGAATTATCTGAACAGCGGAAGCCGGATCAGATCTCGGCGGAAAATACAGAGCGGATGTTCCTGGTATATCAGGACCAGTATTATCATTTGCAGCAAGACCCGAATAAAGCGGAAGACACCTTGGTTGAAGTGGATTCCAAGGAATATGTTCGGCAGAATTATGATTCGTCCTTTTTGCAAGGTTACTTAACCGCAACATTAATTGGTAATTTGTTTGATTCGTTTGGGGGTAGAGGGTCCGGTACGTATCGTGGTTATACGAACAAGGACACGTACAAACCAAGTGAAGGTTCTTATCGGACACCAACGAGTAAAGATAAAAAGGTTGCTCCACCGATTACCGTTGACCGAAAAGGGTCAATTACCCGGCGTGGCAGCGATAAGGATTCGAGCGTAGGGTCCGGTGGAGGATTATTCAGCCGAAATAAGGAACAAAGCAAAGGCACAATTGATCGTAATAAAAGCAGTGGCGGTCTTGGAGGATTGTTTGATTCACCCAAGAGCTCTTATAAAAAGCCCAAAACGAGGGTTGGCGGTGGCCGAATCATGAGGCGTAGGTAGCACATCTCTTGAATGGGGGCCCGCAATATTAAATCTTCGCAGAAGAACAGTGAAAAGGTAAGGTGGAGCGAGCTATGCCACTGAAAGTGACCTTGGACGCTGTTCTTTTTGTTTTACGATTTGCGGACATGATGGGATTTTCGAACACGAGGAATGGTTGTGGCAGGTTGTTTGCGAATCCAGCGGATATAAGGCGCGATGCGCTCATCTTTCCTTAGTGCTTGTATTTCAGTTAAACCTAAGGTAATAATATCGCGATTGGTATACAGAGAATGAATTTGTTTGTGGCAAGGGATACACAGATCGGCAGTAGGCATGTGCGTTCCGCCCATTTCTTTCGGTGTCAGGTGATGGACTGTTGTCTCGACAGGCTCCCTTCCACATAAAGCGCATCGTTGATTCATATAGTTCAGCTCCTTTTCTCTTACATATTATGGTCTGTCCATTCGTCTTTCATGTGAATGGGTTGTTGGAGAGTACTTGTCATGACCTAGCTTTCGGGCTACACTTTTTAAATATGAACAAATGATCGAGGGAGGTTCTATCACCATTGAAAATAAATTCACATTCAACGGATATGACGACTGCGAAATTTATCCGTAAAGCTATACAAGTACCGGATGCGCAGGCGAAAGTTGCTGCTCATGTCAGTTCGGGTTCAATAGAAAAAGTAACACTTGAGCAAGCACATGGTCGAACGCTTGCTGAGACAATTCATGCTCCCCATCCTTACCCATTCTTTCGTCGTTCCGGAATGGATGGGTTCGCGATTTTAAGTTCGGATACGATTGAAGCATCTAGCGAACAGCAGATTTGGTTCCGTATCATTGATGAAATTCCTTGCGGGTATACATCGGATCTTACGATTACATCTGGTACAGCTGCTCGGATCATGACAGGAGCTCAGGTGCCGGAAGGTGCAGATGCTGTTGTTATGATGGAGATGACTGAAAGTAAAGAAGAGCATGGGGAACAATGGATTGCCCTGAAGCGCCAGATTCAGCCGGAGGCCAACATTACGCCAATTGGATTGGAAGTTCATGAGGGGCAATTGCTGCTTGAGGCAGGAACGATCATTCAGGCAGGTGAACAATCCGTGCTGGCAACATTCGGCGTAGGCCAAGTGCCTGTATACAAACGCCCCAAGGTAGCCATTTTTGCAACAGGTACAGAACTGTTGGAAGTGGACGAGCCGTTGCAACCCGGGCGTATTCGGAACAGTAACAGCTATATGCTTCGTTCTCTGGTCGTTGAAGCGGGGGGCGAGCCGGTTATGTATGGTTCGATTGCAGATGATGTGGATACGGCACGTACGAAGCTTGCAGAAGCGCTTGAACATAATGATATGGTGGTCACAACAGGTGGGGTATCCGTAGGAGATTATGATATTATGGGTGACCTGGTTCGGGAAGGGAATATGGAGATGCTGTTTAACAAAGTGACTATGCGTCCCGGCAGTGTTACGACGGCTGCTGTGGTTAATGACAAGCTGCTATTTGCGCTTTCTGGCAATCCGGGGGCTTGTTTTGTCGGCTTTGGATTGTTTGTTCGGCCAACGATTCGTACGATGCAGGCTGATGCTCATCCATATTTGGAGGAATGGACAGCCATATTGGATGATGACTATACAAAGGTCAACAATTTCACGCGATTTGTACGCGGACGGACAGAGATACGTAACGGAATGGTGTATGCTAAGCCTTCTGCCGCACGTGTGGATGAATCCAGTGTCATGATCACCATTAAAGATAGCGATTGCCTGATCGTTGTTCCACCCGAGAAAAAAGGTATTCCTGCAGGTGAACAGGTTCGAATTCTCAGACTTCCCACAGGTCATGTCAGGTAGGTCATACATGTCTGAAACAAGCAGCACTTCACCACATATCATGCAGATTGTTGGATATAAGAACACAGGCAAAAGCACCTTAATTGCTGCGCTTACGCGGTACCTTACCTCTGCTGGACGAAAAGTGGCTGTAATAAAACATGATGGACATGATCATTTTGAGATGGATCACGAAGGAACCGATTCCTACAGCTTTGCTCAAGCAGGGGCCGATGCAGTCGTTGTCATGTCGGAGAAACGTACTGCACTCATTGAAAGACAAGCGACGCCGCTGGAAGACATGATAAAATATCTGTCAGCGTACGACTGGATTCTCATTGAGGGATACAAACAAGCGCCATACCCCAAATTGGTCATGGTCCGTGAAGAGAAAGACCTCTCTCTATTAGAGACGTTACAGCATGTGGTCGGGATTGTTTCATGGCTGACGCATGACAAGAGTGAATGTATGGAGGAAAGAGAGGGCCTCGTGTGGCATTCTGTCCATGAAACACAGGATATAGCAAGATGGCTGGTTTCGTTTGAGGGTCATGAAGAGAAAAGAAAATTATGACGAAATAATTATTATGTAAACTTGATGATATGAAATGTAAGGAAAAGAGTATATTTTCATTAATTTTGCGAAGCAATAAATATAAAGAAGCGATCCTTGCAGGACATTCTCCTGAAAGAATCGCTTCTTTATAGTTACCTTGTAAAGAATCTAACGAATCTAAACGAATCGAATGAATCGGCTTGCTGAGGTGTATAAATAGGCTACATCCCATCGTCTGTACGACGTTCAATTGCTTCAGACATCGTTTTATCCGTGAGGTGCGCGTAAATTTCGGTTGTTTCCGTAGAAGCATGTCCAAGCTGTTCTTTTGTTTTATAGATATCATTTTGCAAATAATAGTCGGTCGCAAAAGAATGGCGTAATTTATGCACTGTCAGATACGGTTTGCCAAATTGTTTGGCGTACTTCATGATCATGGCCTGTATGGCCCGTTTGGTCATCCGACTTCCTTCGGAATCTCCATTGCGAAGAGCGATAAACAACCCTTTTTCCCGTTTGGGTGTGCGGTAACGTGACTGGCGCAGATTGATATAAGTTGCGAGTTCATCCTTGGCTTGTTCTCTAAAATACACGGGCGTCTTAAATGTCTCATCATTATTACCTTTGCGATATACATACAGCAGCTTATTGTTGAGATCCAGATCATCCACGTTCAGGTTCACCACTTCAGATACACGCAAACCCGAATTCAGAATGAGGCTGGCGATACAGGCATCCCGTTCTTTGTTTAGCTCG
Source organism: Paenibacillus sp. ov031 (assembly GCF_900143165.1). NCBI lineage: Bacteria > Bacillati > Bacillota > Bacilli > Caryophanales > Paenibacillaceae > Paenibacillus > Paenibacillus sp. ov031. The sequence continues at coordinate 2,085,209 of NZ_FRDO01000001.1, read as the reverse complement.
TGTGAGTAAATCGCCTGTTTGTTCTTTTCCATATCCACGGCATATCCTTCAAGGATGTATCCGATAAACTCCAGTAACTCTTCTTCTTCCAGAAGTTTACCCTTTAGTTTGGCTGCTGTATCTTTGGGTTTATGGGTACGTTTGATCTCAATTTTCGCCATAATGTTTCGTTTCAGCAGGGGGTAGAAATCTTCGTCTTCTGCAATCTGACTTAAATAATGAAAGAGCGAACGCAGAGAAGAAAGTTTACGGGAAACCGTGATTCTGGAGTTGGCTCCTTCACGCTTGGTGGTCAAAAATAATCGATATGATGTCACTGATTCCATTCGAAGGACTTCCAGTTCAAGCAATGTAACTTCCTTATTAGAGCTTGCCTCGGATAATCCTTCTGCGCGTAACCAGCCAAAGAAGGCTTCATAATCTCTTAAATATTCAAGCAAAGTAGAAGGAGATAAGTCGGGTAATTTATAGTCAATGAATTGCTGAACGAACCAAGGCATGGAAGGTAGTTTGTCATCCAGCTTGCGTCGGTCAATCTCTTTTTGCACATTGGTCAAGTTCGGCACCCCCATGATAAAATAATTTCTAAAATATGCTATATCCTATTTTACCATATTTAAATCGTCACAGCCTGTTCTCCAAACCGGAATAAGCAGATTCATGCTTCCTTGCCCTTGGCGGTGTAAAGCTTTAAAGTATGAGTTATAAGTAGAGCAGAGGAGGTGAACCGGATGAATATAAAAATAGAGCTGGTTCCCCGGGAACGCAGTCAGGTGATTCGGCACTTAATGCAATTTTATCTATATGATTTTACAAAATATCTGAATATTGATGTGGATGGTAACGGTGTTTTCCCGGAGTATCCCGGATTGGACGCTTTTTGGTCAGAGGAAGACCGTAAGTTTCCTTTTTTGATTACGAGTGATGAGGCACCAGCCGGGTTTGCATTAGTAGAACGTTGCGAACCAGGCAGCAAAGATAATGACTATTATTTGACCGAGTTTTTTGTAATGCAGAAATACCGGCGTAGTGGAGTGGGTACCCGGGCAGCTTATGAGCTGTTTGAACGTTTTCCGGGAAGGTGGAAAGTAACCCAGGTTCGCAACAATGTCATTGCTCAAGCATTCTGGCGGAAGATCATAGGGGAATACACGGGAGGCCGCTTTCGTGAGAAATTTCATCCTGAACTGGGGAACCCGAGTCAGTTCTTCGTAACCTGATTCAACGGATGTATCCGTGTTGGAGGAAATAAAGTAAGATGAACAAGTGGGTGTAATACCCAACATAAGGGTAATACATACCGAAGACTAATTTGTACTATATGTACTTTCATTATCTGTAACCAAATTCACGAAGCTTGGAGGAAATGATCCATGGAACTGCGTAATTACGGAAACACTGGCATGAAAGTAAGTACACTTGGGTTTGGTGGGGCGGAGATCGGCAAGAACGTATCCAAAGCAGATGTAGAAACATTGCTAAACAGTGCGTTGGATGCAGGGTTAAACGTCATTGACACGGCTGAATGTTATGGGGATAGTGAAGAGTTAATTGGAGATGTGCTATCACATCGCAGAGACGATTATTATTTGTTTACCAAATGTGGACATGCCGCTGGGGTAGATGGCCCAGATTGGGACGCCAAAGTATTAGAGCAAACGATTGACCGTAGTCTTAGAAGACTAAAAACGGAATACGTTGATGTAATTCACCTTCATAGTTGCTCTGAAGAAGTACTTCGGCAAGGAGCAGTCATAGAAGTGCTGCAACGAGCCAAGGAAGCTGGGAAAACAAGATTTATTGGATATAGCGGCGATACGACGGATGCTCTTTATGCGATTCAGACAGGCGTGTTCGACAGCTTGGAAACCTCGCTGAACATAGCCGATCAGGAAGCCATCGATCTGACGTTGCCTGAAGCGAAAAAGAGAAATATGGGTGTTATTGCCAAACGCCCCATTGCCAATGCGGCATGGACGTATGACTCGCTTCCGGAAGAAGCATATGCCTTTGTATATTGGAAACGCTTGAGTGAACTTGGGTATGGTTTTCTGGGCGAAGATGCACAAGCAGCCGTTGAAACCGCATTACGTTTTACGCTCAGTACAGAAGGGGTAGACACGGCGATTGTGGGTACAGCAAAACCTAACCGTTGGCAGCAAAATGCCGATCTTGTCGCCAAGGGAGCTCTGAGTAAGGAGTTATATGACGAGATTAGAGAACGTTGGAAAGAAATTGCGGGAGCTGACTGGACTGGACGAACTTAATTCTTTCAGCTATAAAAATAGCGTGATTATCCTAAAGTCGCCTCAAAGGCGGCTTTTTTTATTCGCAACAACCTTATATTTTCATTATATGAAAAATTCACAACAATAAAAGCGAACTGGCTATCTCCATAGGGAGGGGTGCTTTCGCCAGATTTCCATCCAAGAATTAAGGGGAAATTTAATCGTGTAGCTTAAAACGTTAACTCACCTGCACCTGTCTTCGTACACTATATTATTATTTCAACATATGAAAAATTCACAATAGAAAAATCAATTTACGCTCCCCTGTACATACCTGCATCTCCATTACACCATCTCACCAGCTCGTTATAACGAACTTCCTTATCCTCGGCTTCATGTCAACACTGATTTGCAATTAATATTGCCAGATGATTTCGAGGATAAATGGCATGGCTAAAATAAAATGCAAAACAAATCTACGGATAAGCAGAAAGAAATCCCTACGCGAGGCTGTGCGCCCTGCATAGGGTTTTGGTTGGCTCATATGTTTAGAGCGATTTATAGTCACGAATAATGACATCTATGACATGCTTTCCCCAATTCGAGGCTTCCGAGCCTGGTTCATTCCAATGGTAGGAGATGAGTGCTTTCCACAAAGCCCAGCCACGGGCACGATTAACCGTATCTTGGTCAACATTCATGGAGCTTAAGAATATATCACGACTTACATCATCAAAAAAGTTCCATGCCATCACAAGATCACTAGAAGGATCGCCCGCGCCCATAGTTCCAAAATCAATGACTCCGCATAGTCGTCCATCTTGCACGAGCAGATTACCTACCGCAACATCACCATGGAGCCATAACGGTGCCGCTTGATATTTCGTTGCCAGGGCAAGCTCCCATATTTCAGTCATAAGCTTTGGATCGTATTCGCCGGATACCTTTCCAATGACAGTCCTTGTATCTGTATCGTAAACCGCTAAGTTCCCGCCGCGATGAAAATTTTGAATGCCTGCGGGTATGCCGTAACTAGCATCAATGGCTTCGAGTTCTCTCAGAAATTTAGCGAGGTCTTCTGCAAAAACGCTTAGGTCGATTACGTTGGTATGCGTGACGGTCTCGCCTGCGATCCATTGGTTGATCGACCAGGGAAGGGGATAGTCGTCCGAAGGTTCACCTTTTGCAATGGGAGCTGGAATGGGCAAGGACAGAAGAGGCTTGAAAACTGGAAGCCACGTCAGTTCTTTTTCTACAGCAGAGGCGTAACGTTCATGACTGGGTAAACGAATTGTCATTTCGTCTCCCAATCGATAGGTGCGGTTATTGTGCCCGCTTTTTTCTACGGGTGTTATCGTTAAGCCTCTCCATTTCGGAAATTGACTATCGACTAATTGACGAACCAGTTCAATCGTAATTTCAATCATGTTCTCGCCTCATTTTCTATTAAATGGATGGGTTCTAACGTTAGTACATAAATTTTAACAATTTGTCTTGATCTTATCAAAGGGAGAAAATCGTCTAAAACCAAATGAGGAGGGCAGACCCGGAAAAACCCTTATATTTAGCGATTTTTTAGTTGGTAGAAGCCCTGTTATGAGTAGAATATCATAGGTTTTTATCCCTTGACATAAAATGTCATTATAAAGATAATAATTGTAACTTTGGAAGAGGGAGGAGAAATCAAAGCCGAATTTAGGTTTGATTTGAATGCATATGTAAGCGTAATATTTTCGGTTGTACCTCACACAATTATCACTTTAAAGGAGTGTAGTCATGTACGATAAAATTGTAGATATTTTGTGCGCTATCAAAGAAGACCAACCGGAACTACGCCAATCCCTATCCCCAGCAACGGAACTGAATAACGATATTGGTCTCGATTCTCTGCAAATGATCCAGTTTATGCTCAAAGTCGAGGATCAGTTAAACGTAATCATTGACTATGACGAATTCGATTACGAGCATCTCCAATCGATCGACACATTTATAACCTTTCTGAAAAGCTGCCAGTCTCAAGAGCAATCATTGTACGAAGATGTCCAGAAGTGAGGCCGGGGTAATTCCAACGATCGTTATGGGGACGTTTGATCCCGAAACGCGGTGGAGGGATCCGGACTTATCCAAGCTACCTGCTATGCCTGATAAGGACAGGGAATCCATTGTCCTGTGTATGGACGAGCTGTTATTTCCATTTTGTGGGCCTGACGATATCCTCTACACCCGCTGCAAAATTGATCCAAAGCTGTACGAGTATCTGAATGGGTTAGGTTTTTCCTTTCATAGCCGTTACCACTTTGATTTGAACGATGAACAGAGTTCCTTACCCGAACCGGACGTTTTTAAGCAGTGCATGTTCAGTCTTGCTTCAGACGATCAACAGCGTGAAGCGATGTTGACCCACAACGTAAAACAGCTCTCTCCTTATGCCATTACGGCTGATACGGAGGAGTACCTGCGTGCCGAAGGGTCGTTGGGGTCTTTGCCCGACCTTGAGACGGTTAAGTATGTAAATTCCAAATTTTACTCCAACCGACTCCTGACCAGGATCGGAGAGAAGTGTTATGGCACGGAAGTGAACAATGTAGTAGAAGTGCAGGCTGTCGGAAATACGTTACTGAAGCGAGGGGCGTATTTGCTGAAAGATCCATTCGGTGTTTCCGGCAAGGGCAATATGCTCATTGAAAATGAAGCCATGCAGCGAAGGATAGCAGAGCATCTAGATAAGCAGGAGAGAAGAGGATTGCGCTCGCAATTCCTGTTGGAACCACTGCTGAGAAAAGAGATCGATTTCAGCTCACATTGGTTCATTCATAAGAGCGGTGAGAGGGATTTCCTTTCGGTTCAGCGTATGCTGAATCAGCAGCAGAATTACGGCGGGTCTATTAGAGCAGATGAGGCTTTGCTCCTTCTGCTGGAGCACGCAGGTTATTTTGACACGATGGAAAAGGCACTACGGGTATTATTCGAGGACGGATACCACGGCTTCGTGTGTTTCGACTCCATGATTCTGGAGGACGGCGATATTGTACCTATTGTTGAGATCAACGCCCGCAAGTCCATGGGCCTCATTAATGCTTATCTCGATAAAGGCTGGAAAACTTACGGCCATAGCGGCCTACTTACCTTCCTTTCTCTCGGCCTACCTGAAGGCTTCACGTTCGGAAAGTTGCTCGACGCTTTGCATGTATCCGGTCTTCTATTCAAAGGGAAAGATGAGTACGGAATTATGCCTATTTCATCTAACACCGTAATGGTGAATGGAATTCTGACCTCTCGACGTATATCCGAAGGAATCCAGAGTCATCGGGGTATGCCGAAAGGACGATTGTATATCTCGGTGGTGGGCCGTGATGATGAACATCGTAATGAACTGATCATAAGTCTGAGGCAGGTACTCGCTGACTTGTCCATTAAAGTGTACAACTAAATTTTGGAATGCGGAGGCTGCGCATGAATTCATCTTCGGTTACCCTGCTTGCGTCGGGCAATTCGCTTGGTGCATACATTCCGGCTATGCATCTGAACACGTACCTGCAAGATAGAGGTGTTAGAACGGACGTTCACGTTCTGGAGAACCTGTATCATGAAGAAATCAGGTGCAAGATTAATTCCACCAAAAAAGCATTTCATGCCGATTTCTCCGTTGCCCTTATGGGGCATAAACTGGCCAAGCCTGTAGACTCTTCCCTGAATGACGCGGAAGTCCAGTTCCTGTTGGACTCATGGATACGTGATGGGGTATCTCATTTTGCTGTGTTTACCGGTTTTTGGCTTCCGATCCTGGAGAGGTACAAAGCCATTGCGCACACGCCTTTGGATATTCAACTGATCCGCTTGGACGTGTGCGATACGCCATCGTTTAAGGTACACAAGTCCTTGTATCCGGACTACGAGAACGTTTGGCTTTACGAGCCTTCAAGGTTGTCTCCAGACTTCTATATTGCCTCAGATGAAAAGGAGCTCCTGGCTTATGCACAGCGTGACAGGCGCATTCTGATCCATGGCGGCGGCTGGGGGATAGGAACATACGCGTCAACGATTGCAGAGCTTCGTCAATTTGGTTACCTGCTGGATGTGATCGTCTACGATCCTTCCGAGGTGGAGGAGGACGATGGGAGCACACGCTACTTCGGAACAGAGGTTTCATGGAATCCGTGGAGTCGGGATGCCCAGGGGCGGCATTCGTTTCCACCAATGAACCGATATGTTCGTGAAGAGGGCATTCTTCGGGAAATTCCGCTCCGTGATTACTCTGCTTACACGGATCTGATGCGAAATTGCGCTGCCATTATCAGCAAGCCCGGAGGAGCGACACTGAACGATTCGTTGTCCTACGGAATACCTTTTGTCATGTTAGAGCCGTTTGGTGACCATGAGCTTCAGAATTCAAAGTATTGGGAATCCTGTGGTTTCGGTATCCGATTTGCGGAATGGAAAGCCCTAGATTACTCGGAACAACATCTCGAAGAAATGTACGAACGTTTACTGGAGCAGCGATCAAAAATCAATCATTTGGGGAGGAAAACGCATGCAGCCGAAAACAGCAGTTACGTTTGATAAGCTGACATTTCAAAATATGAAAAGAACCCTCGTTCCACTCGCGGAAACGGGAAGGAAACGCCGGGAGGACCCGACGTATGCCGCACCCGTGCCTTATGAGATCGGAATCAAGCTTAATAACGGCTGTAACCTGCGCTGCAAGCATTGCTTTGAATGGAATCCAGATGGCTTCCATCACGGCTTTGCCAGTGAAGTGAAGAGAGACGAAATCGAGATTCCCGTCGTGGAGAAACTGCTCGCCGAAACGAGAGAACGCAAATCACGTGTGTTCCTGTGGGGCGGAGAACCGCTATTTTACTCTAAGTTCGATGAACTGGCAGAACTGCTGGCTAAGGAAGACCGGCATACGACCATTTGCACAAACGCGATTCTCATTGAACAAAAGCTGGATTCCATTTTGAAAATGTCTAAAAATTTAGTCATGCTGGTCAGCCTGGAAGGATTCGAGAAGGAGAATGACGCGATTCGGGGTAAAGGCACTTTCAAAAAAGTGATTCACGCCATACAGCTGCTGTTGGATCTGCAAAAGCAGGGCTTGTACAAAGGCAAAGTGTCCGTAGCCCTGACAGTAAATGACCAGATGGTCGATCAGCTGTATAGCTTGATGGAATTCTTTGAAGAGCTGGGCGTTGATTCCGTGTACTTCTGCTTCCCATGGTACATCCCTTCCGATACGGCGGAAAAAATGGACACCTACTTTGATGCGCACTTTCCGCACCTTGCCTCCCGCTTTGCGAGTGACCACAAGAATAGCTGGCACTCTTTCACGTTTCACATCTCACCTGACCGTTTTGACACATTAATCGAGGAATTTAAACGAGTTAATTCACGAGTGTGGAATGTACGTATCCGCTATCAGCCTGCGCTGGAGCCCGAAGAGGTAGAAGGTTTTATTCGAGGTAGCGAAAAGCCAGCCATGAATCGGACCAAGTGTTTCTCGATCTCGAACCGGATGGACGTGATGCCAGACGGTAAGGTCAATCCATGCAAATTTTTTCCGGAATTCAGTGTCGGTAATTTATACGAAGAAAGTGTGGCCGATATTTTCCACGGTGAGGATCTGCGAAAACAACGCGAGATTCTGGCCTGCGGTCTGACACCGATTTGCTCCAAATGCGTGCTTCTGTATAACAACGGAGTTTAATCGCTTTAACTTTAGCCGCCAATAAGGGAAAACATGCAATCATTCAGGAGGAGCGGGGATGGACTTTATCCGTGTACGGGAACTGCACAAATCGTTCGTATATTACCGGAAAGAAGCAGGACTCAAACATTCACTGAAAAACTTATTTGCTCGCAAATCACTTGTGAAGGAAGCGGTTAAATCCGTTTCCTTCGATATCGGCCCCGGGGAGTGCGTTGGATTTCTGGGTCCGAACGGAGCAGGTAAAACCACAACGCTCAAAATGTTGTCGGGCATTTTATATCCCACAAGCGGAGAAGCCGACGTACTTGGCTATGTACCTTGGGAGCGAAAGAACGAATTCAAACGACTGTTCTCCATTGTAATGGGTCAGAAAAATCAACTTTGGTGGGACCTTCCTGCGAGCGATTCGATTTATTTGAACAAATGTATATATGACGTCGAGGATGATCTCTATCGTCGAAGTCTTGCCGAACTATCAGAGATGCTTGATGTGCAAGACTTGCTGGATGTACAGGTTCGCAGGCTGTCCTTGGGTGAACGTATGAAAATGGAGCTAATCGCCGCTCTGATCCACCGACCAAAGCTGCTGTATCTTGACGAGCCAACGATCGGCCTGGATTTCCCCTCTCAGAAGAGGGTGCGGGAATTTCTGAAATACTATAATGAGCAGTTTGGCGCCACGATCCTGCTGACGAGCCACTACATGAAGGACGTGGAGGACCTGTGCAAGCGGACAATCATTATTAACGAAGGAAGTCTTCTGTATGACGGAGATCTTCATAAGATTAATGATCTGTTTGGCGAGCACAAAATTGTAAAGTTGCAGTTCTCGGAACCGGTTGCCGAGCAGCGGCTGGCCAAATTCGGAAAAATGATCAGCGCAGACGACTACAGCGTTGTTCTGGAACTGCCCAAACACCGTCTAAAAGAAGTGTCGCGTGCTATGCTCGATTCGTTTCCAATCGTTGACTGGACGATTGAGGATGTGCCGATCGAGGAGAGTATATCGATGCTCTACCAAAAGGAATCCGTCGGATGAATGGACGCAAATTGTATACGGCTGTATTTTCGATGGGTGTGCAGCAATCGATGGAATACCGATTTCACTTCTTTCTCGGTCTTCTCGGAGCCGCGTTTCCGATTCTTGTCCAGTATTTTATATGGACAGCGGTGTACCAACATTCCGGCGAAACGGCGCTATTCTCGTATTCATATAATCAAATTATTTTGTATACGATCTTGGCGGGCTTGGTTTCCAAGCTGATCGCTACCCAGTTCGAGCACCAGATTGTCGATGACATCAAGAACGGCGGTCTCAACAAGTATTTGATCAAACCGGTTAGTTACTTCGGATATCGGCTAGTATCCTTTTTCGGACAGAAGGCGATCTATTACGGCGTTACAGCTGTGCTGCTTGTCGGGATTATCTGGATATCATCTGCCGGTGGTGTGCTTGAGTTCCAGGTCATACGGCTAATCTTGTTCGTCGTTACGTTGTCGGGGGCGCTATTGCTCAATTTCTTAATTTCCTACTGCATCTGTGCAAGTGCTTTTTATCTAAATGAAATCTCTTATTTTTTCGTCATTACGAGTCTGCTCGTGAATATTCTGAGCGGAGGTATGTTTCCATTGGAGATTTTCGGGGATTCGATAGTGGAGGCACTTCAGTACACGCCGTTTCCGTATACCATTTATTTTCCGGTCAATGTGCTCAGCGGCAAAACGGAAGTGGCGGCGATGTATCAAGGATTGCTCATCCAGTTGGGGTGGATACTCCTGTTCTTATGGCTATCCCGTCTAACGTGGCGCATATCCATGAAGAAATATTCAGCGGTTGGGGGGTAGCGGAGATTCCATATGTTTAGAGCCATGAGAAAATACGCACATTTGTATGGCATGTTCATCAAAAATTGTCTCATTGCCCAGATGGAGTTTCGAGGCAATTTCATGATGAGCCTGCTGGTGGAATCCGTCTACCTGCTCGCCAAACTGTTATATGTACTCGTCGTGTTCCGCACCGATCTTCACGTCGACGGCATACCGCCAGAAGGGCTGCTACTATTTATAGGCATGCACACCGTAGTGACAGGAATATATGTCGGGCTGTTTTTCACCAATTTTACGAAAATTCCGGAATATATTAAGGACGGCTCACTTGATCTAATGTTAACGAAGCCGGTTTCTCTTCAATTCATGGCTTCTTTGCGTTATGTCGATCTGGCCCTGCCAATCCCTGATATTTTAGTTGGTTTCGTCATGGTTGGTATTGGCTGGCATGCTATGGACATACCCCTGACGTTTCTCCAGCTAGCCGGGTTTATGCTGCTGTTATTCGTGTCCGTTATCATCACATACTGTCTAATGATTATCCCTGCATTGCTGTCATTTCGGTTCGTTCAGACGGGTTCTGCATCGGAGATCGCCCATTCCGCCTGGGATGCCAACAATTTTCCAATGGCAATATACCCAACTTGGGTCCGGCGGATTGGTACCTTTGTCATTCCGCTGTTCCTGATTACCAATTTCGGGCCGATGTTCCTGCTAGGACAGCTCAGCTGGCTCTATACAGGACTGGCATTGGTCGCTTCGCTTATACTCTTCACAGTTATACGTTTGCTCTGGAAACAGGCTGTAAAGGGATATAGTAGTGCAAGCAGTTAAGGGGGAGAAAGAATGAATGCTGTTCAGCTGCCCGTGTTAAATCCGCCGCTTAAAGGATTTCTGAGGTGGGCTTACACGCTTTCGATTACCAGTGCACATGAGGAAACAATTCCTTGGTATTACAGCAATTTCATTCAGTTGTCCTGCAAGAAAACCTTTCTGGATGATGGCAGACAGTTTTATATCGACTTTTTCCGGGGCCAACCCAACGAACTGAATTTCAATAATCCATTTCTACTCACATGCTCTGTGAATTATACAATTCTGGAGCATTTGGCGCTGGACGCCTGGCCCCAATTTTTCGCGGATCAGATTCGTAGCGGCTATTATTGCATCGTGTTTTTGGACGAAGCGAAGCTACCACCAGCGGCGGCCTATCAGCAGGAACCGTTTCCGCATCATCTTTTTCTGTACGGTTTTGATTGGGACAAACGCATTTTTGATGCTTCCATGTTCGACAATACGGGAGTTTACCGCAATGTACAGATTCCGTTCACGGAATTCCTGGATGCTATCCATTCCATGAGACATCTGCTCAGAGAGGGACTCACCGCGGATCATCACACTTATTTTTACAAATATGAGCCGCATTCTCCTTATCCTTTCGATAGAATCGTAGCACTCGACCAACTGCATGATTACCTGAACGGTGAGACTCATCTGAATCGCATTAATTACATTCCTGATGACGAACAGGCTTTCGGAATTGACGTCTACGACTATTTGCAAATGTACTATGATGCGGTAGAGAGCAACGATCCTCGTCTCGGTGACCGTAACGATGTGAGGCATCTTCATGTGCTCTGGGAGCACAAAAAAATGATGAGTGAACGGATTGCCTATTTGATCGATGAGGGGATAATCCCTTACGACGAAGAACTTGTGAATGGTTATCAGGATATAACCACCAGGGCAATGAAGCTAAGGGATCAATACATCCGTCATGAAATGCGTGAAGACAAAGCAGTGTTTGCGAAGGTAAGACTCCGGTTGGAGCAATTCCGCAAGGAAGAGCCTGTTCTGCTGCAAAGACTGATCTCGTTGCTCGAAAAGTAAATAAAGAAGGCTATTCCTCGGGGAGGAACAGCCTTCTTTATTTATATTCATGGACTACACGTTAGCCTTATTATGATTCTTTATGACTTATTCAAACTTGAAATCATCATCCGTCAGAGGTTCTACATTCAGAGTACGAATATACCCATTGCCTTTTTTAGAGAAAAAGTCGTGCTGTTTGGTATGTGTACTGATTCCATTTAACACAATCGGGTTAACTTCCTCGTCTTCAAATAATGGCTCAAAACCGAGGTTCATCATGGCTTTGTTAGCATTATAACGAAGGAAGGTTTCCACTTCTTCGGTCAAATGAATAGGTGTATATAATTCCTCCGTATATTGCAACTCATTTTGATGAAGAAGCTGTACTAGATCAACCAAACCTTGATACACATCGTTCCGCTGCGTTTCATCAAAGCTCGCGTATATTTCCTGGGCCAATACCCCCACATATACACCGTGAATACTTTCATCCCGCAGAATCAGATCAATGATCTCACCACTGCATGTGAGTTTGCCTTGTCCAGCTAAATAGAGTGGATAGAAAAATCCGCTGTAAAACAAATAACTTTCCAAAAGAACGGAGGCCGCCATCGCCATATACAGATCTTTTGAAGTTTCAATGTTCATGTAATACTGACGTATAACCGTCGCTTTGGTTTGCAGATATGGATTTTCTTCCACCCATTTAAATACACTGTCAATTTCTTCGGTTGATGCCAACGTGGTAAAAATACTGCTGTATGATTTCGCATGAATTTGTTCCATCATCGCCATAAAACTAAGTACGGCTTTGCGTTGCAGTCCATCGACATGCTCCATAATCTGCGGCATACCTACACCGCCCTGGATCGTATCCAGAAGGGTTAAGCCTCCCAAAACTTTCATATAAGCGTCTTTTTCTATATCACTGAGCATGCCCCAGGTCATTTTATCATCGGATAAAGGAATCTCGTCATCGGTCCAAAATTGCATAATATTCTGATTCCAGAACATCAGAGTGAAATCATCATCCGCTCGATTCCAGTTCACAGCTTGAATTGCCGGCATGGTATATCATACTCCAATCGTAATACCCTAAAGGGAAATTATTTATATTGAACAAGCAATGCATTCTTCCATCGTCAGCTTGTTGGTTCTTGTATAATACAGAGATTTCAACCCTTTATGAGCAGCATACAGGTAGCAGCGAGCCAACTCCCGCGTGGATACATCACTGTTTACATGCAGAATGGTTGAGATGCCTTGATCCACATGCGGCTGAATCTCCGCAATCAAATCAATTACCTTGAATTGATCCATTTGATACGCTGACTTGTAATAGAAGACATTATCCTTTTGCAAATAGGGCATTGGATAATACGTGGTTGAATTGGCATAGGTCCGTGTCTCAATTTGTTCCACGATGGGCATTACACTGGATGTTGCGTTTTGGATATAAGAGATGCTGGCCGTTGGAGCAATAGCCATGCGATAGGCATGATAGAGACCATTTGTCATCACTTTAGACTTAAGCAGGTTCCAATCTTCAGGAGACGGAACAGCAATGGCGTTAAACAATTCTTGTACTTTCGATGTGGTGGGACGGTAATCCGTAGTCACATAACGATCAAAATATACCCCAGTCGCATAGTCCGATTGCTCGAATCCATAGAACCGTTGACCCGTTTGCTCTGCAAACTCCATACTTTTCTCCAGAGAATGATAATTCATGGTCATAAAGAAGGTACGTACAAAATCCTTGGCCTCCGAGCTCTCATAAGCAATCCTGTTTTTGGCTAAGTAACCGTGCAGATTCATGGCACCCAAGCCAACGGAATGCATTTCGGAATTGGCTTTTGCCACACCGGGAGCATTGGCTACATGTGTCATGTCGCTGACGGAGGTTAGTGCGATCATTCCCTCATGAACGGATTCCTTGATCTTGCCACTCTCCATAACATTAACAATATTGAGGGAGGCCAGGTTGCAGCTGATATCTTTGCGAATAATATCCGGTTGACCATAGTCTGTAATTTCAGAAGTTTCTTGGAGCTGGAAGATCTCTGTGCAAAGGTTCGACATTTTGACTTGTCCTACGTTTTTCAAGGCATGTGCTTGATTGGCATTGGTTTTATTAATGATGTAGGGATAACCGGATTCAAGTTGAGTCATCGCTATTTTGGTCAGCATATCCCGTGCGCTGAGCGATTTTTTCTTCTTCACGCGGTCGTCAGCCAGCAAGGTATCATACATCACGTCCAGATCCATATCATCCAAATGTGTTCCATACGCCTTGTAGACACTATAAGGTGCGAAGAGGTACAGGGGCTCATTATCTTGAGCCAGCTTATAGAAACGATTAGGGACAATAAGTCCGATAGAGAGAGTTTTCAGCCGGATTTTCTCATCCGCATTAATCTTTTTGCTATCCAGCAGTTCCATAACGTCCCAACCGAAAATATTATAGTATGCTGCACCAGAACCTTTCCGTTGACCCATCTGATCGGCGTAGGAGAAGCCGTCTTCCATCAGCTTGAGAACAGGAGTAATGCCTTTTGCGGCACCTTCAACACCTTTAATGACTTCACCACGAGCACGTAGCTTCGACAGGTTGACAGCCACTCCACCACCGATTTTGGATAACTGCATACAAGTGTTTAGTACATAGTTTATGGAGTTCAGTGAATCATCCATTTCAAGCAGGAAGCAAGAAACCAGTTCACCGCGCCGACTTTTTCCCGCATTTAGAAAAGTAGGGGTTGCCGGTTGAAGACGCTGTTCCATCATAGAACGAGACAGCAAACAAGCCGTATCAAAGTGTCCTTGACCCAGATGAAGTGCTACGGCTGCTACTCGATCCGCATATTGCTCAAGGTATGTTTTGCGGTCATATGTTCTCAATGCATAATCAGTATAGAATTTAGAAGCTGCCATATAGGAAGGAAAGTTATATTGATAGCCACGCGTAATTTCAAATACGGTTCTAACTTGGTCAGCTGTATAGGAAGCATAGAAATCCTCGTAATAATCATGATCAATCATGAATTTGACTTGATCATCAATGTTGGCAAATGCCATACTTTTATCTTTGATTTCTCTCATAAACTCCTCTACAGCCTCTTTATCCTTATGTAACTGGAAGAAGCCATCAGAGTCGCGCTTTAGCAGCATGTTATTTAATTCAATATGACGCAATGCGGCTCACCTCCTGTTCAAAATACTCCACATCTCTCTTGGAGCCCGATAATTCAAATTTACTAATAACCGGGACGTTATAAGATGCAGATATCAAATCTGCACTTTTGGCAAAACGCTCACCCCAGTTACGGTTACCGCTGGCGGCCACGCCAATCAGGTATGCAGAGTTTTTTTGCAAAAAAGAAGACACCTTATCAGGTATCTGTCCAAAACCTGTTGTATATGTCACAAGTACGTACGGTTCATCAATCGTCATTTGATTCTGAATCTGAACAGCCGGCAGTTGAAGCTTGGAAATAAACCTCTTAACATTCCCGGTTATAGAATCATACACAATTAGCACTATCATATCCTCCTTGACAAATGAAAGGTGATCAAAAACAAACACTATATATAGATCTATTTCTTAATTTTATATCAATATATAGCTTTGTCAAATGCTTATCGGTATCAATTTTGTGAAAAACCGGATGAATGGGCTCTATTACTAGGTTTAAAAAATTTGTGGCTTAGTAGATATCCATATTCGAAGACACGATATTTGGTGCATGAGAGAATTATGATTGACATTGAGAATTGTTATCATTTAGAATTTTGAAGAAGATTCGAAAAGAGGGATGCGCTATGATGACACATTTACAACAAAATCACCCAGAGGGTGAAGGACAGACAGCAGCAGATCTCGCATGGTATGGATTAAAGAACGTATTCAAGGATTCGGTCGACAAGGCCTATCGTTTGGTATACGAAGAAACACCAGATCATGTCATTCTTGTTGCTGCAAATCGTCACGGCAAAATCGTCATTGATGGCATACCGCATCCGTTCGTTCCAAATAGTGCCCATTTAGTATTACCAGGCCAACGGGTCGAGACCGTTTATTTAGCGGATGGAGAGCAGATCATATACCGGATTCATATCGGCATCATTCCATATGAAGGACAGAAGGTGTCCTCTGAGCATTTGTTGACGGAGCTTGGTAGGCCAATCACGTTTCCAGATGCACAGGTGCAGCAACTTTGCGAAAAAATCGTCTGTTACTGGCATACCGGTGATTCAACAGATCGTTTCGCAAGCCAAGCAGGTTTCCAGGACCTGCTGCATCTTCTGTTCAAGAAGCAGAACCAACACGAGAACGCACTCGAGAGAGCACGGAAATACATGCTGCATCACTATCAGGATACAATCACAGTCGAGAACCTGGCCGATGAAGCGGGCATGAGCCGCTATTATTTCATGAGATCATTCAAAGAGAAGTTCGGTCAGAGTTCGATGGACTATCTGGCAGAGATTCGCACCAACGAGGCCAAGCGTCTGATGGAAGCAGGACAACCACTGAAGGACATTGCTCTGTTGGCAGGTTTCAAGGACCAACACTATTTCAGCAGCCAATTCAAAAAGCAGGTGGGATTACCGCCTCGTACATATATTGCGAACAGGAAATGCAAAACAGCCGCGTACAGCTGGCCCAATATCGGGCATTTGCTGACCCTGCAAATCATCCCCTTCGCAGCGCCCATTGATCAGTTTTGGACAGATGATTACCGTCGGAAATATCGTTATGATGTCAAGGTAGCACTCAGCCACGACTATGATTTCAACCTCAAAGCATTGATGCGGGCCAGGCCAGACCGGATTGTTGCATTGGACGAGATGATCCCCGAAGAGGAGAAAGAGAAGCTGCGGCACATCGCACCGGTGTTGTTTCTAAGTTGGCACGGAGAGGATTGGCGGCAACATCTGCGGCGAACGGCCCGTTTTTTGGATCGGGAGAATGAAAGTGAAAGATGGCTTCTTCGATATGAGGAAAAGGTGGAAACGGTTCTTCATTATATTCCTCATTCGTTTCAACAAGGTAAGCTAATCGCATTAAGTGTGTCTCCCCGGGGCATTCAGATCTGGGGTAGAAGAGCAGGAACCGTATTTTATGACGATTTGAAGATTGCCGCGGCTTCGGGTGTGGATCAGATCGAATTTACCAGATACGTGGAAGCCGAACAGCTTGCTGCATTCGATGCGGACGTCATCATCGTTAGTGTTATGAAGGACCATCATTCCCTGATGGTGTGGGAGAGGCTTCAACATGCGGAAAGCTGGAAACAGCTGCATGCCGTACGAAACCGACAAGTCTATCTGACACAGGGAGGACATTGGTTAAGCGAACCGATCCTGGAACATACAGCCAATCGGCATGAACTTCTGCTTCAGGAAGTAAACTTGCTATTTAGTGCCCGGTAATGGGCGAAAGTAGACATCTTCTTCTATTTTCTTCGCTGAGGAACATCTGTATAATCATCATGTGATAATCATTCTCAATACAGAAATGCGGAGGGGAACTCATGTCTCACACAGAAAATAATGATCTCTTTAGAAGAGATCGTTCAAAAAAGGCTACACATGGAAGGAAACGCGGATTTGCAGGATTGATGCTCCTGCTATTGGTTCTTTCACTTATGGTTGTTGCCTGCGGAAATAAAACAAATACAGCAGGAGAGCAAGCCACAACAGAAACGACCAAGACAAACGCAAGCGCAGCGACTCAAACTGCCGAAGAGCCTCAGACTCAGGTCATCGAACATGCCATGGGCAAAACGGAAGTTCCGCTGCATCCAAAACGTGTTGCCGTATTTGGTCTGGAGGATCTTACATTGTCCCTGGGTGTACCGATGGTCTATGCATACGACTTTGATGGCTACTACTTGGATGACCAGCTCAAAGCACTGAACATTCCGCTCGCTGGAAATGCGGATTTCAATCCGAATCTGGAAGCCATTCTGGCAACCCAGCCCGATCTTATCGTGGTTCAGCGAAACGCCATTGATGACAAAGCGTATGAGGAACTGAGCAAGATTGCGCCAACCATTGCCTATTCACCGGATGATTGGGAGAAAACCATTGTGGAAATAGGAAAGGCAACGGGCTTGGAAGATAAAGCACAGGAGGTGCTTCAGGCGAACACCGACAAACTGAAACAGGCCAAGGAAGATATCATTTCGGCTGTGGGCCCGGACAAAACAGTTGTCTTCATGCGTCCATCGGACAAGGATCTGCAGGTGTTCTTTCCGAGCTTCGCTCCACTTATCTACACTGAATTGGGGTTAAATCCAGACGAAAGCGTTGCAGCATTCCAGAAGGATACTAAGGACGATTGGGGAGTCACGACATCTCTAGAGAAGCTGCCTTCTATTGGAGCTGATTATGTGTTTGCCATCTACGGAGGATCGATTAGCACGGAAGAAGAGTTCAATGAAAACAGTGCCGTTGCAACGGAAGTTGAGAAACTTCATGTATGGAAAACGATGCCTGCTGTGAAGGACAACCATGTGTTCAAAGTGTCAGCCAGACATTGGATGATGTCCGGCCCAATTGCAGACGGCAAGGTGGCAGACGATGTGGTAGCAGCCGTCACTGGCAAGAAATAAGCCTGGACATAATCGTTCATACATTGTCTACAATTCAGAGATAGATTATTAAAGGCATGGCTCTATGGAGTCATGCCTTTTGAGTACGTTGAAGGTATGCTGATTACATCAAGTTCACTCACTGGCTTGAGGCTTTACAATGAGAAACTAAGAAAATAACCAGAATATCGCAAAGATTTGGAGGTAAGACATGAACGGGACCCTGCAGCAAAATAGAATATTGATTGTAGATGATGATGAACGGGTCCGAAGACTTCTTCGCATGTATTTGGAGAAAGAACAATTTATCGTTGAGGAGGCTTCGCTAGGCTGGCAAGCCCTTGGGCAGCTTCATCACGGTTCTTATGCCTTGATCATTCTCGATTGGATTCTTCCCGATATTAAGGGAATTGAAATATGCCATTATCTTAGGACCAACTTAAGCATACCCGTCATGTTTCTGACAGCCAAGTCAGAAGAAACTGATCGGCTTGAAGCTTTCAAAGCAGGGGCGGATGACTTTGTCATGAAACCATTCAGTCCGAGGGAGGTTGTGCTACGTATTAAAACTATGATGGCTCGTTATAACGGATTAATCGAACCTGCGCCAAAAGATCATTCAGCGAGCGAGGTGTTGATTTCCTCCATTCTAATCAATCCAACTTCCCGTAGAGTCACAGTAGGACAAGTGGAGATTCATATGACTCCCAAAGAATTTGATTTGCTTTATCATCTGGCGACACACTCGGAAATCGCATTCTCTAGGCAGGATTTGCTGAGAATTGTTTGGAAAGTGGAGCATGAGGAAGATCTGGATTATCGGACTGTAGATACCCATGTGAAACGGTTGCGTGACAAACTATCCGAGTATGTGCCGAATCGGGAAGATCTGATTCAAACCCTGTGGGGGTTCGGTTATATTCTTCGTTTGCCTCACTGATTCTTATCTTGCAGTTCAGGAGGAGAATATGTCTTACAAACAAATCAAGTGGATGATCTTGCTCATTCCCACCTTGACCGTTGGACTGTGGGAGTATGTACGACATCAGTTTCTGCTCCCCTACATATCAATGAATTTGGGCAACTGGCTTACGCCTGTCATTGTATATGTCGTGAGTATAACGTTGTTAACTCGGCTGTTTCTGATTTTGGAACGTATTCAAAAAGAGCTGGAGCATGAGCGTGAAGCCAAAGCCGCATTGGAATCTCGTGAAAAGATGGCCAAGGAACTCCATGATGGAATCGCCCAATCCCTTTTTTTATTATCGGTAAAAGTGGGGCGTTTAGAGGAACAAGCCAAGTTGGATCAACAGTTGGACGATGTGTATTCGATCAAGAAAACGGTTCATGAAGTCAATCGTTATGTGCGTCAGGCCATTGCCGATTTACGTTATGATCCTAACGTTGACAATACCTTCACTACGAACGAATCGGTCACACTACTTGGTCAAATTCGAAGAATTGCCAAAGATATCCCCGTCCGAATCGAACTGGATTGGAGCATCCCGGATGATGCATTTACTGACAAAGAGAAAGTAGAACTGCTCGCTTGTATTCGGGAAGCTCTTTTTAATATTCAAAAGCATGCATCTGCATCCCAAGGATGGATTCAGGGAAATGGGCACAAGAAGTGCTGGAATATCACGATTCGAGATAATGGAAAAGGATTTGAGATGAATCCCTTTGAACGAAAGGATCGATATGGACTGAAAATCATGAGAGAGCGGATGAATGAGCTGAACTATAACATGCAATTCCGAAGGGAGCAGCAGCTTACTGTTGTCGAATTTTCAAAGGATGGTGAGATGTTATGAGCCATACTCGCGTACTTGTTGTAGACGATCACGCTCATGCGAGAGAAGCAATATGTGAAATTTTATCCATGGACCCCAGCTTCGAAGTGATTGGCGTCGTGTCGGACGGTCAACAAGCGATTGATTATACAGAACAGTGGCTTCCCGATCTAATCCTCATGGACATTCAGATGCCAATTATGAACGGTCTTGAAGCAACACAGCGGATCAAATTGGCGTTTCCTTATGTGAAAATTGTCATGATTACCGTCTCGGATGATGTACTACACCTTCTGGAAGCGTTGAAACGGGGAGCTCAGGGTTATCTGCTCAAAAACCTTGAACCCTCCATGTGGCTGGAATATCTTCATTCCATCGTTACAGAAGAAGCTCCATTGAGCCGCGAGGTGGCTTACCAAATCCTGAAGGATGTCTCACTCACGGAGAAAAAAGAACCTGACGTTCCACTAACGACAAGGGAAAAGGATATTCTGTATGGCGTGGCTGCAGGATGGACGAACAAAGAAATCGCTGTGAATTATACAATTTCAGAGTATACCGTCAAGAATCATTTAAAAAACATTTTGCAAAAACTGCAGGTTCAAAATCGTGTTCAACTGACACGTTACGCATTGGAGCAAGGGCTTATTACAGACCATAATCGTCTGTAATAAGCTTTTTTTACTATATCCGTGTGTTCTTTCTATTTTCATGTTAAGTGGATGTGATTTTTCTACTTTTACCACAATGACCTCACAATTTGGACACAAAACGTCCAGCTCTATAGCTAGCTTGAGCTATATGGTAAAAATTTGTTTTTATGTACACTATGAGCAGTGTGTTTCATGAAGGAGGTTATGATGTTTCGCGAACGGATTGTCCTGAGCATATTGCTGCTTATAGGGATACTGTTGATCCCGCTATCTTACCCGCTGGACACTGCAAATGCTGCTCCTGAAACCAAAGATGCTATTCCACTCCAGCCAATCATTGATGGTTCTAGACCTGGAGAAGTGCTTGTACTTGAGACGGGTATTTATTCTGGTCCCGTAAGTATAGACAAGAATATATCCATTCGAGGGGACTCATCCGTATTGGTATTGAATACGGATGCTGAATCCACCATTACCATTCGTTCAGATGGAGTGACATTGCAGGGTTTCACGGTACGACACTTAACAAATGAACCCACTGCAGCGATTCAGGTTGAAGGAGATCGAGTAGAGATCACGGGCCTGGATATTCAGAGTCAAAGTTTTGGAATCGTGCTGCGGGGTTCTGTCGATGGGCTCATACATAGCAATACTATTTCATGGGCTGGACCGGAGTCTGCTTCCAGTGGTCAAAAGGGGAATGGCATTGATCTGTACAATTCCCATCGTACCCACATCGAAGACAACAAAATTACGGGCATGCGGGATGGTATATATCTGGAGAACAGTCGCAATCTTACGGTTAAGGCTAACACGCTGTTACATACCAGGTATGGCATTCATTGTATGTATATCGATGGCTCTTCTGTTGTGGACAATGTGGGAGAGAACAACAGTACCGGAGCCATGGTCATGGGCGTCAAGAATATGGTCGTATCGGGAAACTCTTTTCGCAAACAGAACGAAAATGTGCATTCACAAGGGATTTTGTTGTATGACGTACAGCAATCCTCGGTTCATAACAATGTCGTGGAAGGTAACCGTGTTGGCATGAACATTGCTGAATCCTCAGGAAATGAAATTCGCGGCAATGCGGTGCTCCGGAATTTCATCGGAATTCAGCTCGTTCTTGCGGAGGATAATCAGTTTACCAGAAACCAATTTGTTTCGAATGTGATTGAAGCTTCAGCGATGGACAGCCGGAACAATGAGATGAAGGAAAACTACTGGGATTCCTTTCAAGGTCTTGACCTGAACGATGATGGAATTAGTGAACTGTCCTATGGAATTAATCCTTTTTATGAGCAAGTGGTCAACCGGAATTCGGCCTATCAGCTTTTCTTTCAATCTCCAGGCATGATCTTTATGAGCAACTTGTTTACGGAAGGCAAGGCAGAGTGGACAAGCGACAGATCACCATTAATGAGCATGGAAGCGGTATCACAGACGACGAAGGTAGGTACACAAGGGGTCAAAGAGATAACCGGGGTTTGGATCATCGGATGCATTCTGCTGGGCCTGGCCACTTTTATTATGATCAATATGGGGGTATTACGAAAATGAGAATGAAAACACATTGGAAAACAGTTATGGTGCTTCTCTTTGGGGTGCTGTTATTAACAGCTTGCGGAAAAAAATACGAGGCATTGCCTATCAATGAAGACGTGGATATCTGTGCCATTTGCAAAATGCAGGTGAAAGATGATGCCTATGCCACGCAGCTTACCACGAAAGACGGTAAAAATTATAAATTTGATGACATTGGTTGTATGCATCAGTGGAAAGAAGAGAACGGAACAGATAACATCGGAAGGGATTTTGTTCGTGATTATAATGACAAGGAATGGATTGAGTACAGCAAAGCCACTTATGTATATGATGCTTCACTGCGTACACCGATGGCTTACGGCATCCTCAATTTCAAGGATAAACCATCTGCCGAAGCATTTGTTGCCGAGCAGGGTGTAGGAACGATTATGACCGCTGAAGACCTCGCCTCCCACGACTGGAAACAAAACACAGAGACGATGGATATGATGGGGGAGCATGGGCATTCCGAGGAGGGAATGGGTGAAGGCGTGCATGAAGAAACACAGGGAGAAAGCGAATCAACGGAAGAATCAGGCCACAAGTAATGACCAATGAAGATGGTGATGCATGATGGGAGATATGGTACAAGTCGTCCGACGAGAAATGAAAATGGGATTTCGCAACCCATGGTCATATTCATTTTTGATTCTTTTCTGCGTGTTTAGTCTGAGTTTGTTAATCATTAATTCTCAGAATTTTGTAGCAGGATACTCTGGCACTACAGGTTCCATGTTAAATCTTATTCTTTATCTGTTGCCGCTGATGACCCTCTTTCTGGGCTCGTTCTCGTTGACTTCTGAAAAGGAAGAGGGCAGCTGGCAGCTGTTGTCCACTTACCCCATCGGCACGATGTCTTTTATTGTTGGCAAATATCTGGGGCTGTCGGTTGTATTAATGACGATAGTTACATTCGGATATGGCCTGATGGGACTTCTTAGCGGATGGGTGGGTAGCCCTTTAGATGTTAAGACATATCTTTTGTTTCTGGTATTCTCCTGCGGACTGGTGTTGCTATTTCTGACTATTGCACTGTTCATCGGTTCGTTATCCAAAAATCGCTGGCAAGCGTTAACGATATCGGTATCCGTTTGGTTTTTTGCTGTGATCGGGTGGCCCACGCTTCTAATTTCCGTGCTGGGACTCATGCCGTATCAGTGGGTAAAACCCTTACTCACCGTTCTAACCTTCATCAATCCGGCTGAGTTGGTACGTTTGTTTGTGGTGATCAAACTTGGCGGGGGCTCGATACTGGGACCTGAATATTATCAGTGGGTAGATTGGGTACATCCATCGAGCGGGAGCTGGATCTTTATGGGGATATGTCTGCTGTGGATTACATGTTCTATCGTGGCAGTATACGGGATATGGGAAAGGGGACGTTCCCATGGATAATGTGGAAACAGAGATTGTTGGACTGTGTAAATCCATAAAAAAACAACAGATTGTTGAAGATATATCCTTTCGCGTTTCTTCCGGTCATGTGCTTGCCTTATGCGGCGGAAATGGGGCCGGAAAAAGCACCGTTCTGCGTATGCTTGCAGGTATTCTTCAACCTACCTCGGGTGAAATCATTGTAAACAATATGCGCTGGTCCAAAGAACGAAAGCGATATTCGGAACAGATCGGATATATGCCGGATGATTATCATTTCAACCAGGGTTTGACGGCAGAGGAGGCGCTCCAGTTCTGGGCGGCGTTAAGGAAAGTGCCTAAAGCGCGAGTAACGGAAGTGCTAACCATGGTAGGCTTGGCCGATCAAAAAAAGAAACGGGTCACGACCTTTTCCAAAGGTATGCGGCAGCGTGTGTTATTTGCCCAGGCTCTGCTGTCCAAGCCTCCGCTGCTGATCATGGATGAGCCGACGAATGGACTGGACCCCTTCTGGATGCAGGAGTTTGCAAATCTGATAAAACAGATCAAGGAGGAAGGGCATATGGTTGTGTTCTCCACCCACCAGCTTGAGATCGCAGATGATGTTGCCGATCACATTGTTTTTATGAACCAAGGACGTAATGTGGGAGATGGCTCTACTGAGGACTTTCGTCAACAGTTCGGGTCGCTTCATGCTGCATTTCATCATAGTCTTGGCTAAAAATGAAGGTGAACTTATTGAAAAAAAATAGTGCGAAAATGAGTTTGAAAATGATACGTTTGTTTACCATCCTGATTGGAATGGCTGCTGTGCTGGTCGCTGCGTGGGCAATTTATCAGGGGACTTCATCATCTGAGCCCAAAATAACCGGTGCCATTGAAGCCGGTGCAACTGCTCCTGAATTCACTGCGGTTAATTCAGACGGAGAACAGGTGAAGCTCTCCGATTATCGGGGCAAAGTCGTCATGATTAACTTCTGGGCTTCATGGTGTACGCCCTGTGTGAGGGAAATGCCAATGATTAAGCAGATTGCTCAGACGTATCAAAACGATGTAGAGGCTCTGTTTGTCAACGTGGGGGAAGCGAAGGGCACCATTCGTGAATTTATGGAGAAACAGCAATTCGATTTCCCTGTTATCATTGATGTGACCGGAAAGGTCTCCGGTCTGTATCGTATCACCGGGTTGCCAGCGACCATGATCATAGATCAGGAAGGTATATTCAGTCACATTTTGCTCGGTGAGTTGACTAAGGATATTCCTTTGCAGCAATGGCTGGAGGAGACCGTACAGCAACGGAATTGAAGCTTTGCAGACTTATGAACAAAAAAAGTCGAGAAGTCGCTCACTATACGAGCGGCTTCTTTTGTTTTATTTTTCCCGAACATCTTGCAAGCATAGTAGAATTGAAAATCGCAATACCACGGTTGTGCCTAATGAATCAATAGCCCCTTTGGGTGCTTTTTATGCTTTTCACCGAGTTGTCAGAAAGAGTTGATCCTTTCTTGAACATTTAGGGACGAAGACGTGTCAGTGATTGAATTGCTAATTCACAAAGATATAATAATTTTAACTATTAGGTCCTGTTAAGTACTTTGGCCCTTCAGTATCAGGTAAAACACAGCTCGCCAACCCATGCTCAGTCCAATAACTATGTGTAGCAATGCACAATGACGGTGTGGTAAAGCTCCTTCGTCACTTACTTTGTGAAAAAATTCTCTTTGTACATACAACGATGGAGGAACGGTTTGTAGATAAACTCTGAACCAGTCTAGTGGGGCTTCTATCAACCTGATAAAGAACGCAGTCCAAGGGCTGACTGACCTAATAATTAAAAGATTCAAATCAGTACGAAAATCGAACAGAGTTTGAAAGGAGGCAGTAAACAATGGCAATCGATACGGTGATGTGGAGCAAGCTGGTGACAGGTATGACGCTGGGCTTCCACGCTATTTTTGCGACACTTGGCGTCGGTATACCTCTAATGATCGCAATTGCAGAATTCATGGGGATTCGCAAGAAGGACCCCCATTACACACTGATGGCGAAGAGGTGGTCAAGAGGGTTTGTCATTTCTGTGGCGGTTGGTGTGGTGACCGGTACAGCGATTTCACTGCAACTGGCCCTGGTGTGGCCGAATTTTATGAAACTGGCAGGCAATGTCATTGCACTCCCACTATTCATGGAAGTGTTTGCGTTCTTTTTTGAAGCCATTTTCCTGGGCATTTATTTGTATACCTGGGATCGATTCAAAAATCCGTACATTCACTGGCTGCTGACGATTCCAATCGTCACCGGTGCAGGTATGTCGGCTGTGTTTATTACGACGGTGAACGGCTTCATGAACCAGCCTGGAGGCTTTGTCATGGAAGCAGGCCAATTCACAGCGGTTAACCCAGTGGAGGCGATGCTGAATACGGCGACGTTCTCCAAGGTGTTTCATGTATTAAGCTCAGCATATTTGACAGGAGCTGCCCTGTTAGCCGGAATTGCAGCCTTCTCGCTGCTGAGAAAAGGGGCATCTGCATACCACAAAAAAGCCTTGAATCTCATGATGGCGGTGGTTCTGCTGTTCGGCTTACTGAACACGTTAGCGGGAGATGTGTCCGCCAAGTTTTTGGCCGAGCATCAGCCGGAGAAACTTGCAGCGGCAGAATGGCATTTTGAGACAGAAAGTGGCGCAGATTTGATTTTATTGGGATGGCTGAATGCAGAGCATGAAATTATAGGAGCTCTTCACCTGCCGAAACTGCTCAGCTTCCTGGCCTTTAGTGACTTTAATGCAGAGGTAACCGGACTGGAGGAGTTTCCGAAGGACGAATGGCCGCCGCTGCTCGTTCACTACCTGTTTGATTTAATGGCCGGAATCGGATTTACGCTGCTGGCTATTTCAGTTCTGTATTTCCTGTTTGTATTCTGGAAAAAGCGCAATGAGCTGAATAAGTGGCTGCTTGGGATCATAGCGCTAGGCGCACCGATGGCTTTTCTCGGAGTTGAGCTGGGCTGGTTCTATGCTGAACTGGGACGACAGCCGTGGATTATCCGAGGATATATGCGTGTGGAGGAAGCAGCCACTTCATCACCCAGCATCAGAATGATCTTTTTCTTCTTCCTGCTTCTCTACATCGTTCTGGGAGTCATGTGTGTTCTCGTACTAAGACGTTTGTTCAACAATAATCCGGCAGAAGTCGAGATGGAGAAATGGATGAAGGAGAAGCGCAATCCGTCTACAGAAAAGGGTGAGCGTACATGAGTTACGAACTGATTGGCATTTCGGTACTCTGGCTGTTCTTGTATGGCTATTTAATTGTTGCCTCCATTGATTTCGGGGCGGGTTTCTTTGCCTTTTATGCACGCTTGACGAAACAGGATCACCTGATTAATCGTCTGATCTCCCGTTATTTATCACCGGTATGGGAGATTACGAATGTATTTTTTGTCTTTTTCTACATTGGCATTGTTGGATTCTTTCCCGACACGGCTTATTATTACGGATCAGCGCTGCTCGTACCGGGAAGCATTGCGGTCATTTTGCTCGCCATTCGTGGGTCGTTTTATGCCTTTGAGAACTATGGTTCCAAAAATAACATCGTGTATCTGTTTCTATATGGAGCTTCGGGATTGCTGATTCCAGCTTCGCTATCAGTGGCGCTAACGCTGTCTGAAGGTGGTTTTATCGTGAAGCAGGGTTCGACGGTTTCTCTGGATTACTGGACGCTGTTTACCAATCCGCTATCATGGAGCATTGTTGGACTGGCGATTGTGTCCGTATTGTTCATTAGCAGCTCATTTCTAGCCTTTTATGCATCGCGGGCAGAGGATCACTCTGCATTGAAGCTGGTACGGACCTATGCCCTGTTCTGGAGCACACCGACGATTATCATCGCACTGACTGCATTTATTTATTTGGGACAGCACAATGAGCGACATTTTCAAAATATGATGGATTTATGGTGGTTGCTTGCACTTTCCGTTGCATTCTTCATGATTGCGATGTGGCTGATCTATAACGGACGCCGCTACGGATTAGCGTTTATATGTATCATGCTGCAATTTTTCTGTGCCTTTTTCGCTTACGGAATTGGTCAATATCCTTATATCCTTGATCCGTTCATTACAATTCAAAACAGTGTAACCTCACCAGCGATGGGCTTCGCACTGGTGGTTGTGTTTATCGGTGGCATGTGTATGTTGATTCCTTCCTTGATTCTGGTTTTCAAACTGTTTCTGTTTGATGCGGATTATGTAAAGGGAAAAAAATAAATTGAATTCATTATGCGATGTATGGGAGTAATCTCACAGGTTCATAGAAAGGAGGAGAGCTTACATGAAGAGGAAAACAAGCCTGATCTCTCAACAAATGTCTGGGCAACGAAAACGACTCGTGCTCCTTGCAGTGATTTCACTTGCGCTGGGTGCAGCGATTGTAAGTCAGGCTGCGCTGCTTGCTGAAGCAGTACAACGGATTTTCGTGGAGAAGGCTTCCCTTTCGTCGGTCGTCATGCTGCTCGGGATACTCCTGGCTGTCATGGTCGTACGTACAGGGCTGTCTTATGGGAACGGAAAAGTTGGTTTGCATATGGCTTCCAGTGCCAAGACGAATATGCGGGCAGCCGTGCTGAAAAATTTGACCCATGCGTCGATGCCATCAACCCTTCGTGGACAAACAGGCGGAAAGGTCAGTGTTGCTCTGGATGCTGTGGATGAGGCTGACAGTTATTTCAGTCTGTATATGCCGCGTATGATGGAGGCTGCCATCATTCCGATTCTGATTTTGGTGGTAACGTTTATGCAGCATGCCAATTCAGGCTTCATTATGCTGTTTACGGCCCCGTTTATCCCCTTGTTCATGATTTTGGTGGGACTGAAGACGAAGAACAAATCAGAGGAGAAATATGCGCAGCTGGCCGAGTTTTCCGGTACGTTCCTGGACTCTCTTCAAGGGCTGGTTTCGTTGAAAATATTTGGACGGGCTCACCGTCAGCAGCAGGAGATTGAACGCACCAGCCTGGGGTACCGCGATGCCACGATGGGCATTTTGCGGATTGCGTTTACCAATACGTTCATGCTGGAATCGATTGTAATGCTAAGCATCGGTATCGTCGCTCTTGAACTAGCAATCCAGCTGCTTGTATTCAAATCGATGTCGTTCCACACCGCGTTTCTCGTGCTGCTGCTCGTTCCCGAGTTCTACAGTCTGTTGAAAAATACGGGAACAGCTTTTCACAGCGGGCGAACAAGTATGGGAGCGGTTCGTAAGGTAGAGCAGATGCTTGAGGAAACGGCTGGGGAGAACCAATCGGCAGATAGCAAAGAAGGAATAGGTACATCCGATGGAATTGACGAGGTCGTTAACATGGATCGGGTGGAAAGGGAAAACGGGATAGGGATATTACAAATGCACCGTTCCAATGACGGTTCGATGCCGCCGTCCATTATATTGAACCATCTCCGATTTCATTATGCGCCCGAATCATTCGACCTTGAGACTGGTCGAGCACAGCTTGATCCGGGAGAACACATTGCCATTGTCGGCAAAAGCGGCTCAGGAAAAACGACGTTGCTGCATCTCATTGCGGGTTTGCTGAAGCCAGAATCAGGAGAGGTACTGGTAAATGGACAACCCCTATCCGAATATGATGAGGCTGGATGGTTCGAACATGTGAGCTACATTACACAGCATCCGTATATTTTTGCAGGTACATTTGCTGAGAACATTGCGATTGGTGCGGGCCGGAACGTGTCCAGGACTGAAATTGAGCAGGCGGCAGAGGATGCCGGGCTTGCTGAAGTTGCTGCCCAATTGGAGCATGGCTTCGATACCTTGGTTGGTGAAGGAGGTCGAGGACTGTCTGGTGGGGAAAAGCAACGACTTGCTTTGGCAAGAGCTTTTTTGAAGCGGCCTTCCATCATCTTGTTTGATGAGCCTACGGTGGGACTGGATTTGCGCACGGAGCAGATACTGCAACGTTCCATTGCCACATTGGCAGATACCGCGACGATGATTACAGTGGCTCACCGATTATATACGATTCAACATGCCGATCGCATATTGTTTATGGACGATGGTGTGTTAGTGGATAAGGGACGCCATGAAGAGCTTATGGCGCGTCTACCCCAGTATGCCGAGATGATTGATGTTCAACGAAAGGGGGGCTTGGCATGAATGAGCTAGCGATTTTGTCCAAAGCCATGATTCAGGAGCGCAAGGATATCATCCTTTCCATTCTAGGTGGGTTTATTGCCGGGATAGCAGGAGTGGCCCTCTTCTCGGCGAGCGGATATCTGATTTCGCAAACGGTCTTTGCGCCACCGCTGTACACCTTAATTGTACTCACCTCGCTGGTCAAGCTGCTTGGACTGCTTCGGGCGGCGAGCCGATACGGAGAGCGCTTGTATTCCCACAGGGCGACGTTCTCCATGCTTAGCCGTTTGCGTACATCCTTTTTTGCCCGACTCATTCCTTTGACGCCGGGTATATTGAACAAAAAGCGAAGTGGAGACCTGCTAGCCCGCATTGTTGGGGATGTGGAGAGCCTGCAACATTATTTTTTGCGCGTCGCTTACCCACCGATCATTGTTGTCATGGTCTTTTTGGCGACAGTGTTGTTTACTTCTGCTTTTTCATTCTGGATTGCGGGGCTGTTTGTATTAGGTATGCTCATAACGGCGTTGGTTGTACCAGGACTGGTTTTGCTTGGGCAGCGGAAAATACATGGACACGTTCGCGAGCAGCGGGCGCTGCTTTCCACAGAAGTCACCGAAGTATTGTATGGGTTCCGGGATTTGAAAGTGTACGGACAACTGGCTCAACGGGAGCAGCAGCTGCAGCAGGCTTCTGCTGCGTTGACGGTCCAGCAGCAACGGGCTGCCGGACACCTACTGCGTGGGCAATCCATGCATGCTTTGGTTACGTTCCTTATTTCCTGGGGCGTGCTGACACTTGGTGCTTATCTGATTATGGATGGAGCGCTTGCTGGCGTGTTTCTTGCAATGCTGGTTATGGCCTCACTAACCGTTTTCGAAGAGGCTGCGGCAATGGCGACATTACCTTTGTATAAGCAGGATAGCGAACACGCAGCCAAGCGACTGACGGAAACCATACAGACCTCTGATAGGCAGTCTGTGTCTACGCAGCCCAAAGGCGCGTTATCTGGCAATCAGGCTGTTTCGCTTGATCTCTCCAACGTTACGTTTCAATATGAAGGGGAGTGGAGACCGGCGTTAAAGGACATTTCGCTGCATATTTTACCCGGCTCCAAAACGGCGATTGTCGGACCGAGCGGATCAGGCAAATCAACGATTATTGAACTACTGCTTAAACTGCGAACGCCTACAACAGGGGAGATCCGTTTAAATGACATTTCGGTGAAGGAACTGGATGAGGCGAGCATTTGGCAAACGGCCAATGTTGTCTTGCAGCAAAGTCATTTCTTCCGGGGAACGATCCGGGATAACCTGCTGTTGAATGATGATGAACATTCGGACGAGCAACTATTGGATGTGCTAGCAAAAGTGCAACTGCCCAATACATCATTGACTGATGTAGTCTATGAAAAAGGGGAAAACCTGTCGGACGGTGAGAAGCAGAGGCTGGCTCTGGCACGGGCCATGCTTCGCAAGGGACGGTTATGGCTTCTCGATGAACCTACTTCCTCAATGGATTACGTTACAGAAGAACGTGTGATGAAACATCTCTATGCACAAGCAGCCGAGGATACGCTTCTACTGATCTGTCATCGGCTTACTGGCCTTGAAGAGATGGATCGGATTGTGGTGATGGAACAGGGAAGGGTAGTGGAAGCGGGCTCCTATACGGAGTTAATGGAGCAAGAAGGTTATTTTTATGAGATGAAGAAGATTGAGCGGCAAATGATCGGAGAAGTTGGAGTGTAAGAGAGTAAGATACACACAGATACGAATGAAAGAGTATGCGTCATTGCAGTTTAAACATTCACATTACAAAAAAATACACTCGCACACGTTTATACTGTGTGGAGTGTATTTATATTACCGTAAAGAAATGAGGGTAAGCATCAGTCAATTGAAGCTTCGATAAACAGCTTGTACTCCAGTACAATAGACCTTAATGGCCTCCTGTATTGGAAGCCCAGACAGGATACCAGCCTGCACTCGGTGTTTCTGTATTGTACAGCACCAAATTGCCGTCGTTTTGAACGATGAGCACGTTACCCCTGAGGTTGGGTGGCAGATTGTCCGCTCCATAGTACGATGTAGACCATGCCTTGTTGTCTGACGTCCAGTAAGGTGTGTTTTGGGGATCCTGGAGCACTAGTTTTCCACTCCAATAATCAATCTTGAAATGATTTATTCTCGTGTCATTGGTCTTGGTGTTCCATAACATCGTGTGTGTGCGGTTATCCCAGAGCTGTAGGTCGCCGTAGACGCTGTATTGCAGTGAAAACCTGACGTTGTTGGATACGAGTGGAATCGAATTGTTATACATGATGTCATAAATGAGGCGGTCTCCAGCTGCAGATGCTGATGGAGCGCTGGAAAGCAAAAACATGAAAATTGCAGCAAACAGCAAAACAGCTTTTTTCATAAGATCCTCTTTTCTGGGATATATTTTAAATTACATACCAAATATATCATATCTATCTATCAAAAATGTATAAAATTTCAAGTAGAAAGAAAATATTTTTGGGAGCTTTATATTTTTTTCTAAACTTCGCGTAATAACTTATATTCGACATACAAAACTAAAGGATTATTCTACCTAAATCAATCTATTTTAGGATAATCCAACTTCCATGTTACACATCGTTATCGCTGACATGTCAGTTTGAAAATTGAGAAAGAGCTGGATACATTAGGCAGTAACTATTTAAAGATTTGCCATTATAATCAGATATGCCTAAGAGCGAAATGTGTGTTCCAAAATGATGAATAAATAAATTTTTAGAGATCGCTTGATTTTTTTTAATGTATCTGATATTGTAAGACCTGTGATTTTGGAAAGCAGATATATCAACATAAATCAGGTCTTTCCAGCAGATAATTTTTGACCACTTCTCTTAAGGAAGTTAAGGCCATACGGACAGCCGGGTCAAACGCCGATTGGCAACTTATGTTGCCTTATTGATTGAGTTAAAAGCTCAAATTTTATAAGTTGGTTACTTTACAACCAGTGCATCTGCACATCAACTTGTGAAACGGTCAATAAGAGTGGTAAAGGCGAATTATTTGCTATATAGACTCTGATCTGATATTGATATACATGAAGAAGCTTTCCGCTGGAGGAGTTCTTTTGAACTTTTTTAGTTATGGGAACTTTGCGTCTTTTTAATGATGTATATCGACAAGCAAGTGTGATGATGCGCGTTTGGGGCATTTTTCACCTTGCTTTTTTTGTTGGTTCAGAACGGGCGAAAAGTTGAAAAATGAGAAAAATAATGAAGTTAATTTTAAAAAAATTCATATTGGGTTAGGAGAATGGAAAATGGGAAAAGCACTAATCATCGGCGCCGGCGGCGTAGCTTCAGTAGCAGTTCATAAATGCGTTCAAAACAGCGAAGTATTCGAGGAAATCTGCATCGCAAGTCGTACGAAATCCAAATGTGACGATCTTAAAGCCAAGCTGGACGGCGGCAAAACAAAAATTACGACAGCTCAAGTGGATGCCGACAACGTTGACGAACTGATCGCCCTCATCAACGAAGTTAAACCGGATCTCGTCATGAACCTGGCATTGCCTTACCAAGACCTGACAATCATGGATGCTTGCCTTGCAACGAAAACGAACTACATGGATACAGCGAACTATGAGCCGGAAGATACGGCAAAATTCGAATACAAATGGCAATGGGATTACAAAGAGCGCTTTGAAAAAGCGGGAATTACAGCTCTGCTTGGCAGTGGATTTGACCCAGGTGTTACTGGTGTATTCTCTGCTTATGCTCTGAAACATTACTTTGACGAGATTGAATATATTGACATTCTCGACTGCAATGGTGGAGATCACGGCTATCCGTTCGCAACCAACTTCAACCCTGAAATCAACATCCGCGAAGTTTCGGCTAACGGAAGATACTGGGAAAAAGGTGAATGGATCGAAACGAAACCAATGGAAATTAAACGTGTCTATGACTTCAAAGAAGTTGGCGAGAAAGACATGTACCTGCTTTATCATGAAGAGCTGGAGTCCCTGGCTAAAAACATGCCTGGTCTGAAACGCATCCGTTTCTTCATGACATTTGGTCAAAGCTACCTTACGCACTTGAAAGCACTTGAAAATGTGGGCATGACTTCGATCGAACCTATCGAATACGAAGGCAAACAAATCATTCCGCTGCAATTCCTGAAGGCGGTACTGCCAGATCCGGCGTCCCTTGGACCACGTACTGTGGGCAAAACGAACATCGGCTGCATTTTCAAAGGTAAAAAAGACGGCAAAGATAAAACGTACTACGTTTACAACATTTGTGATCACCAAGAATGCTATAAAGAAGTTGGTTCCCAAGCTATCTCTTACACAACAGGTGTTCCAGCCATGATTGGTGCAGCAATGGTGATGACTGGTAAATGGAACAAACCAGGCGTATACAACGTTGAAGAGTTCAACCCAGATCCATTCATGGAAGAGTTGAACAAATGGGGTCTCCCATGGGTTGAAGACTTCAACCCAGTACTCGTTGACGAACTGCCAGAAGAAGCCAAAGAATCGGAGCTTGTTCGTTAAGATGCGGTTTGAGCAATTACCGACACCATGTTTTGTTGTTGACGAAGGACTTATCGAAAGAAATCTCAAAATCCTGAACGGTGTCATGCAACGTACAGGAGCCAAAATCGTGCTGGCTCAGAAAGCATTTTCCATGACCACGATGTATCCGCTCATTGGAGAATATCTGAGCGGTGCAACGGCAAGCGGGCTGTATGAAGCCCGCCTGGGTCATGAGGAGATGGGCAAAGAGAACCATGTCTTTGCCCCGGCCTATCGCGAAGATGAGATCGATGAAATCCTTTCGATTTCAGATCATATTATCTTCAATTCTTTCTCCCAACTGGAGAAATTTAAGGGCAAAGCGCTTCAGGCTGGTCGAAAAGTAGGCCTGCGTATTAACCCTGAATGCTCGACTCAGGAGGGGCATGAGATTTACGATCCATGTGCTCCTGGTTCCCGTTTTGGTGCCAAACAAGAGGATTTCCATGCAGAGCTGCTGGAAGGAGTCTCCGGACTGCATTTCCATACCTTGTGCCAGCAAAATTCAGATGATCTGGAAACGACGCTGAATGGGGTAGAAGAGAAGTTTGGACAATGGCTGCCACAAATGGAATGGATCAACTTCGGCGGTGGACACCACATCACACGCGAGGATTATGACATTCCAAGACTGGAAGCTTGCATCAAACGCATGCAGGAAAAATATGGCCTGGAGGTATATCTGGAGCCTGGCGAAGCGGTTGCGCTGAACGCGGGCTTCCTGGTGACGTCTGTGCTCGATTTCCACAAGAACGGTATGGACATTGCCATTCTGGATACCTCGGCAACATGCCACATGCCAGACGTGCTGGAAATGCCGTATCGCCCGCCGCTTATCGGTTCGGGAGAAGCAGGGGAGAAAGCCCATCTGTATCGTCTGGGGGGACAAACTTGCCTGTCAGGTGATGTGATTGGAGATTATTCATTTGATCAACCGCTCAAAACGGGTGACAGATTGGTATTTGAGGACATGGCGATCTACTCCATGGTCAAAACCAATACATTTAACGGCATGCCGTTGCCAGCCATCGCAGTGAAAAGAAAAGATGGCGATTGCGAAGTGGTTCGTGAGTTCGGCTATCAGGACTTCAAAATGAGATTGGCTTAATACTTTTATAGATATAGCAAGAGCAAAAGGGAACCTGATCACAGGTTCCCTTTTGACGTTTCACATAGGATGGGTTAACGGCTGTTTTTATGATTAATCGTTGGGTTTCGAGGCTGCTCTTGCGGCATACGGAAAGATCGGTTCTTTCAATTCAAACTCATAGGTTAATCCATTTACAATACCGACGACGCTTTCGCTGTCATATAATTCAAGCAAGAATCCAGCCATTTGTTCTGCTGTATGAAATTGGGGAACACGGCCCTCATATTTGAACTGGTCCAGATCAAAAGCACGTTCCGCAAATTCCGTTTCCGTTGCAGCGGGCGCGAGCACTTTCGCTTGCATTGCAGCATGCTTGCCTTTTAATTCATGTGCGAGCCCTTCCGTAAAGGCACTTACATAGAACTTTGTTGCACAGTAGGTTACTGCATCCGGCACGATCGTATATCCACCTCCAGAGGAGATGTTAATGATCTGTGTGCCCTCAACCTCTGCATAATCACGCACATACAGGGAAGAAAGAATGGTTAATGCCTCTATATTCAGATGAAGCATTTGTTCGATTTTAGGTAGATGTTGTTCACCAACCGAAGCAAAATTTCCGAACCCTGCGTTGTTAATCCATGTCTCGATAGAGTAATGATGGAGACTTTCATAGAATGCATGGACATTGGCAGCGATGGACAGATCCACCGTGCGAATGACAATGTCCAGATCAGGATTAATTTCACTTACTTTTGATTTTAACTTCTCCAATTCGTCGGTTCTGCGTGCAGCCAGGATCAAATGTTTGCCGCGAGCCGCAAAAGCCAAAGCTGCTTCATAGCCAATGCCCGAACTGGCACCGGTAATCACTGTATACTTCATGGATATTCCTCCTGGATTTTCGGTTCATTATTTATTGTGATATGAGTACGAGTTGATTATACTGATTAGAGCTTACTCTAAGTCAAGCGGAATATAGAAGGGAGGATCACCATGCACACGATCGGTGAAGTGGCTGAAATACTCGGTATCAGTACCCACACATTGCGTTATTATGAGAAGGAGCAAATTATCGTACCGCTCCGTGATGCTAGTGGAGACAGACGCTACAACGAATCGCACCTGAAATGGCTGCAATTTGTAATCAAACTAAAAGAGACTCAAATGCCGATCGCTATCATCAAAAAGTACGCATCGTTATTTCAGGAAGGTGAGCATACGGCTGCAGAGCGTTTGAAATTGCTGGAAGAGCACAAAGAGGCGATTCAACAGCAGATGCACACACTTCACTCAGCAGATCAGATGCTGGAGAATAAAATTACGGCATATCGAGCATTAATCGGGAAATAATGTAATCTGATCGAAGAAACGAGCAGAGCGAATTCAGTGGTTACATATATGACGATCTATTGCCAAAATAGTGAATTTTGTTATAGACTATTTTTTATGGTTGTTCATCAAGGGGGAAAAGGAATGAATCAAAGGAACGTGCAAAAATCGAACAAACTGAAAATCATCTCCAAAATTTTATTGATTATGATTGGGGCTTTTATCACCTCATATGGCCTGGAAGCTGTATTAATTCCAAATAATGTATCAGACGGTGGTGTGACAGGTCTTAGTATCGTTGGCTCACAACTGTTTGGTTTACCGTTAGGGATGCTGATTGGTATCATCAACATTCCATTTGTATGGTTAGGCTACAAACAAATAGGTAAGAGCTTTGCTATCTATTCCATTATCGGTATTGCCTCGCTAGCTGTGGGTACAAGCCTTATGCACCATGTACCCACGATTATTCAAGGGGATACATTGTTAATTACCGTTGTGGGCGGGATTATCATCGGTTTTGGTATGGGTTTGGCGTTGCGTAATGGTGGGGCATTGGATGGAATCGATATGTTGGCTGTCCTGCTTTCACGAAAATTACCTTTTGGAACCAGTGATCTAATCTTATTCTTGAACATGTTTGTCTTTATTGTCGTGTCAACTGTATTTGGTCTTCAAGGGGCGATCCTGTCCGCACTTGCTTATTACATCGCTTCCAAAGTGATACATATTGTTGAAGAAGGTTTGAGCGGCTCCAAAACCTTTAAAATTATCACCAATCAACCGGAGATCATGGTCGAAACCATTCGTGACCGGTTAGGTCGTGGAGCAACTTATACCGATGCTTACGGCGGGTATACCAATGAACAATTTAAAGAAATTACCTGTGTAATCAACCGTATGGAGGAAAGCAAAATCAAGGATATCATTCACGAAATTGATCCCAATGCTTTTATTGTAGTTTACGATGTAGCCGAAGTTAAGGGCGGAAATTTCAAAAAGAAAGATATTCACTAATCACTAAAATGAGTATGAGTTACTGTCGCATAGAAAAGCATATAACATACAAAAAGTCGCTAATATAGCGGCTTTTTTTTGTTTTAAGGTAGAAGTTATTGTGTCAAGTTCGATCCAATAACTTCAATAATTTCTACCCTTTGAAATTTATCATTCTTTGCAAATCCTCAACTGTATTTCAGTCAGAAATTGCTCGGTAATGATCGTATCACGATTATCAATTTCATAAATCTCAAAAGGATCACCCATTACACGGAGCCCTTTTTCGTTGGCATGTGCAACGACCTCAAGCATTTTTTCATAACTTTGACGGTAGTTACCCCGATAAAAAAGGGATAGATACTCACCAGCTGGCAGGTTGTAATCGTAATCGATCTTTCCGGCTTCGTCAGGATTAAAGATAAAGAAGACGGAGTTAAAAACATCCCTCACACCATGCTTTAGTTCCTCAAGGGACACGGATGCACCATATAATTGGTTTCCAAAGTCCGGAATGTGACTTTTATGCTTTTGGTGCAGCTTCTTAATGGCATAATCCATCTCCTCATCCCTAGTTATGCGTGTATTGAGTTGCAGACACGGCCGGTCGGGATACGTTTTGATAGAGAAAACTCCTGTCTGAATTTTGCTTGCGTCAGTCAATACCTTTATTCTGCCCTGAATAATACGCTGCGTAGTTATAAGCTTTGCAATTTGTTCCTTAATCAGTTCCTGTTCAGTCAATAACAATTCAAGCGTATTTTCGACACTTTGCTGATCCAAATACGCTTTGATCTGTTGCATGGTAAAATCCAACTGGCGCAGGTCCCGGATGATATTCAGTTTATACATATCTTGAAGGCTATACAGACGATACCCGTTTCCGTCTCGCCGAGGCACCAGCAACCCTAATTTTTCGTAATAACGCAGCGCGTCAACACCTATTCCGTAAAGCTTCGAAATTTCATTGATTTTATAATCGTTTTTCATCGGTTTTCTTCCTCGTTTACACTTAATTATTAGATGCGTGCGCGTATGCTGAAGGCGCGCCATACACTTCCTTATACAGCATTTTTTTCACCATTTCAAATTGTGTTGGGTTCAACTTTGCTGGATAACTCATGATCTGTAATGAGAGGGTTTCCTGCCCGACAGCACGAAGGGGTGGCTGAACATAAGAATGATCTCCCAGGCAGAATCCCAGGCGCTCATAAAATCCAATCCTTCTCCGCTTCAGCTCATCTTCTGGCAATTCAACTTCCAATATAACCGGCTTGTCTGACTGGTTCATGAAATGCTCCATTAACCGCTTGCCTATGCCGCCTCCACGAATGTTCGGAGAAACAGCCAAATGCTCAACATATCTGAACGACTCGAACTCCCAGCCTGCGAGAAAGCCAATCACTTCATTCTGCTCATTTTCCTCTGTAAGAAGGCGATAGCATGAATGGGACAGCAGCTTCTTCTGTTCTGAATATTCCCGATATTCGGCTGCGGGAAACGATTGCTTCATAATTTCAAACACTTGGTCAAACCGTTTTTGTAACATCAACTTAATCCACTCCTGATTTGTAAAGCCATATTTGTTATAAACCAACGATAAACCCTGGTACGATACCAGAGTCAAGCAATATGGCGGAAAAGGTAGGGCAGACCGAAGTGAAGAGGAGCATTGTGAGTGGATAAGGGGGGGCGATTCACAATATCTAAAAGTTTACTTATCGCAACTTTTTTTGGCCGAGGTCAAACTCTTTCGTTGTACAGACATTGTTTTACTTGGTTCAAAACGTTTCTCTAGACCCACACAACACCGTGATGATACCATCGTAAAGTGCTAGAAAACAGTTGGAATCAGGGGGATTACTTTTCGTGGAGCAAATAAAGTACGACAACTTAAAATTGGGTGAAAAGGGAGCAATCATCAGTATTATTGCTTATATTTGTTTGACTGCAATTAAAATGATGATCGGTTATATGTCTAATTCTGAGGCTTTGAAAGCCGATGGGTTAAACAATGCTACCGATATTATAGCTTCGATCGCGGTTCTTATCGGTCTGAGACTTGCTCAGCGTCCAGCTGATAAAGATCATACATACGGACACTGGAAAGCAGAGACCGTTGCCTCACTGGTTGCTTCTTTTATAATGATGGCAGTAGGGCTTCAAGTGTTATACGAAGCTATTACATCCGTATTCCAGGGG
This sequence comes from Paenibacillus sp. ov031, assembly GCF_900143165.1. Lineage (NCBI taxonomy): Bacteria > Bacillati > Bacillota > Bacilli > Caryophanales > Paenibacillaceae > Paenibacillus > Paenibacillus sp. ov031. Next base: position 2,045,223 of record NZ_FRDO01000001.1, on the reverse strand, counting down.
AAAAGCGAATCTCCAGACATCATCGCAGCATGGACAGGCATTTTCTGTGCCGCTGTGATGTATCTGGTTTACAGATATAACAAAAGACTTGCTTTGAAGATCAAGAGCCAGGCGGTTATGGCAGCTGCAAAAGACAATATCTCGGATGCCTGGGTTAGTATAGGGACAGTGATAGGGATTATTGGTTCCCAATTCGGCCTGCCATGGCTCGACCCATTAACAGCTGTAGCAGTGGGCTTTCTAATATGTAAAACCGCTTGGGACATTTTTCGTGAAGCAACACACCATCTTACAGATGGATTTGATGAAGAGCTCATCAAGGAATACAGGAGTACAATTGCCAATGTAGATGGCGTTGAGGCGGTTAAAGACTTAAGAGCCCGGAATTACGGTAATAATGCCGTTGTCGATGTGGTAATTCTTGTACGATCGGATTTGGATCTTCAGAAAGCCCATGATATTTCAACAAATGTAGAAGACGAATTGTTAAGAGAACATGATGTGTACACTGTTCATGTTCACGTTGAACCAGACGAAGCCCCTAGCGAAGTGGGTCAAGTATAAAACATAAGCGGCATATAAAAGAACTTGCCGGTAAACATGGACATAGTCTCTTCTTGACGTATGACAGGACAGGTAGCCCTCGGGCTACCTGTTTTTTTAGTTGGAAGGGTCACCAAACATGTCCTTTTGATATCTTTTGCGGAAACTTCTCGGAGATTCACCCACCGTTTTGGTAAATAAAATTGTAAAGTAGTTTGGGTTCTCGTACCCGACCAACTTGGAGATTTCCCATACTTTTTTCTTGGTCGAAACCAACAATCGGGTCGCTTCTCCCATTCTTCGCTGAATGAGGTAATGATAGGGGGAGGTACCGTAGCAATTTTTATACATATGGATCAAGTAGTAGAAGTCGATATGGAATTGGTCCGCCAAGTCCTTCAGCTTAATATTTTGACGATAGTTCGTATCCAAATAGTCTTTGATGCTTTCAGCGAGTGTATTATTCCGAACGATCTCACTAGCTGTGCGCTGATGGTGAGACATGCGATCGATAATGAGCAGAACGGCATTCAGCAGATGATGGGAAATAGAATCATATCCTTCTTCCCGGATTGAAAATTCATTGAACATGGTCTGCATTAACGAACGGATCTCTTCCGAATAACGATTGGCACGAACAACTGGCTCGCTACCGGGAGGAATAATCCAATCGTTGTTGGCACGGGTACCCTCTTTGAAACGAAATCCGCAATAAAAGGTGGATAAGGGGAATTCCGGGTCCGATTTTTCCTCGTGAAGTGTTCCTTTGTTATATACAAGTAGATCTCCCTTTCGGGCTGAGTGCTTTGTCCCATCAATCGTGAACGAACCCTGACCCTCATTAACGTAAATAATCTCATGCAAATCGTCATGTTTGTGGGTCGGAAAACTCCAATGCGGATTGTCTGCCAACTTCCCTACATAAATAATAATGCAATCTTGATCTTCATGTAGTCGGTGGGGCTCATGGCGTGTATTCATTAATGTCTTCCCTTCAAGATTCTGTGGTGAAATGACAACATACATAATGTTTTGGATGAAGATCACAACAACCTTGATTGTCGCCTAGCATGTCTAACAGTACAATTTCACTATTCAATAATATGTACTATATATCGAATTGAAGGGATGTGAAAGCAAAATTTGTTAAGAATGGAATCTATTTAAGAAAATGAAACGCTTGCAACATTAGAGAGAATTGTGAGGGCTTATTTTTGACTAGAAAAAGAGAAAATTTACTTATTTTAACACTTACCTTAGTTAGCTTTGTATTGGGAACAACCGAATATGTGATTGTAGGCGTATTGAAGGAAATCGAAACCTATCTGAAAGTATCGCTGGCTGCGGCAGGTGCGCTCGTATCGGGCTTCGCCATTGCCTATGCGATCGGAACACCGTTTGCTGTTGCTTTCTTGGCCAAAATTCCTCGAAGAAACTCCATTTTAATTGGGTTTGCAGTCGTGCTTGCCTTAAACGTACTTACCATGTTCTCAACGACGTTCTATTCCTTGATGGTTATTCGGATCGTTTCAGCTGTTGCATGCGGACTTACGATATCGCTTTCGATCTCGATTGCAAGCGACGCAGTTAACCGGGAACGAAGAGGGGAAGCGATCGCGTGGATACTGGGCGGCTTTTCCATCGCCAATGTGCTTGGCGTCCCGCTCGGAACCTTCATTGGACAGCATCTGAACTGGTCCATGACGTTTGTTGTTACAGCATGCATCGGGGTCGTGCCATTCATATTCATGTTCCGGATTCTTCCGCGACAAACAACGACCATTGCTGGTTCATTCAGTGATCAGATGGCGCTATTTATGAAGCCGCGTATATTGCTGGCCTGCTTGATTCCGGTTCTTGGAAACAGTTGTATTTTTGTAATCTTTACGTATATCACTCCGTTACTGGGACAGTCCATGGGTATACCTGCACGTTGGATTAGCGCTGTACTCCTCATATACGGTGCCTGCAGCATACTAAGCAATTGGATTGGTGCCAAAATAGCCAAAGGAGATTTCTTGCCCAAGCTCAAGTGGCTTTTCGTCATTCAAGCTGCAATCTTTTTGGGACTCAGCTTCACTGTGTCTCATCTGTGGCTGGGCTTGGCGTTCCTTTTCCTGATCGGTTGCCTGTCATCATCCATGAGCGCAGCGTCCCAGCTCTATCTGTTCGACGTCTCCGGAGCGATCGCGCCGAATTCCAGACCGTTTGCGTCCACGCTGCTGCCCGTGGCGGCAAACGTGGGGATAGCCCTCGGTTCCGGAGTTGGCGGACTTGCTGTCAGTTTAGGTGGTGTGAAGTGGGTACCACCAGTAGCTGTGATCCTAGCTCTGATGGCTTTTGGGATCACAGCGATCTGCCAGCGATCCATTCAATTGAAACCGGAAGCAGCCACCGCTCCTATAGTAGACTACTCGATTCCAAGTACTAATTAGTAAATCCTGAAGGCTGCTTCTTCGCTCCATAAGTGTGAATTTTCATTGAGGTAGCAAATTGAAACGACATAATCATACATGTTCGAGCACGGAAAGCCGCTAATTTTAGCGGCTTTTTTGTTTTTTTGGATACATTTCTTGCCCAAAAATTACAGTAGAAATGAGATGAACAGCACCTTTTTCCCATCCATCATTTTATTGTTCAAAAACAGAAGTGAAAAGAAAGTATTCAAAAAACGATTGACGAAGGAAGATATTCTGTATAGAATGAAGCCGTGATTTAGTAAATCAGTAATTTAGTAAATTACTAAATAAAAAGTTGATGGATAGGAGGGGGAAAATGAAAGAAGCCGTTGCTTTATGATGGAATGAATAGGGAACGGCTGCGCACTTTAGCAAAAATCTTAAAGGATATGGGGTATTAAAATGTTTGCCAATCCATATGTTCGAACAATTATCCTTTCCCGAGTTCTATTGCAGCTCGGAATCTGGATCCGGAATTATGCCGTTCTTCTTTATGTTTCCGAATTGACGCATAATAATCCCGTTGATATTTCACTGATTTCGGTAGCGGAATTCTCACCGATCTTTATATTTGGCTTGATTGGCGGTACCTTTGCCGACCGATGGCGGCCGAAAAAAACAATGGTATGGAGCGATTTATTATCAGGTTTGTCCGTTGGTGTTGTATTGCTTGCGGTCATGAATGGTGGATGGATTGCACTTCTGATTGGATCTTTCGTTTCTGCCAGCTTGTCACAGTTTTCTCAGCCTTCGGCGATGAAACTGTACAAACGGCATGTACCAACCGAACAATTGCAGGGTGTCATGGCCATGTCCCAAACGCTTGTTGCTGTTTTTATGGTTTTGGGGCCGGTCATCGGCACGTTTATTTTCATTAAGTTTGGCATTAACGTATCCCTCATCCTGACAGCAGTTATGTTTCTGGGCTCTTCGCTCGTATTATTATCGCTTCCCCGAGATGTAGAGGAGGAGAAATCAGGGAATAGTGGCGGCTTCCTTAAAGAGCTCACGGATGGCCTGCGTTATATCGGGGCGAATAAATCCTTGAGAACACTTGGATTAACCTTCTCGGCAGTTGGTTTGGCATCAGGACTAACTCAACCGCTTCAGCTCTTTCTTGTCATTGAAAATTTGGGTCAGGACAAAGAGTTCTTACAATGGCTGGTGATGGCGAATGGGGCGGCCATGTTGGTCGGAGGTGCTGTGATCATGGCGATTGCTAAAAAAGTAAAGCCACAGTTATTGCTTTTAGTCGGCTTACTTGTTAGTGCGATCTGTACGGTTGGAATGGGCGCATCAACACAAATTTGGTTAACCATTATTCTGCTCGTCATCAGCGGTTTGTTCTTCCCGTGTATTCAGGGGGGAATTCAGACGCTTCTTGTGCGGAATACGGAAGGGGCATTTATTGGCCGGGTATCTGGAGCGATCATGCCGATTTTTATGGGAATGATGGTGATTGGCATGCTTACTTCAGGATATCTCAAGGATACGTTTTCCCTGCTAAGTGTATTTATAGCGAGTGGTGTTTTTGTGATTATTGGTGCGCTACTATTGCTCCCTATTGTCATTGAAAGGAGAAGTAAAGCCGAGGAAACTCCATCATCATGACGGAAAGGGAATCGAAACGATAAGGAGAGAGAGATATGGATATGAATAAGCGCAGGGAGCTACTGGAGGAATACAAGCAGATTAAGACGTATATGGGTGTAGCCCAAATTAAAAACAAAGTAAACGGTAAAATCTATATCGACAGCTATCCCAACTTGAAAAACAAATGGTTTACGCTGCAGATGCAACTGGATCAAGGAAGATTTGCAAATGCCGAGTTGCAAAAAGAATGGAGAGAATTCGGAGAAGCGGCATTCACTTATGAGGTACTGGAACAGAAGGACATCGATAAGGTGACGGATATACGTTGGGAACAAAAACAAATCCTGAAGCCGTGGCTTCAGAAGTTACAACCTTACGGAGACAAGGGCTATAATAGACCTCCACAGAATTAAAATAATGTAACAGGAAACGAATTTGACTAACAGTGAAAATCAAGATAAGATGAAACCGTCGTTTAGTAAATTAGTAAAAAGGTAAACGGAATGAGGGAATGTAATTGAAAATACCTACAACGTTAAAACATAAACCTGTTATCGTCTCGGATAATTATGAAAAGGTTGATGGCCGAATGGCCGGAAACACGGACGCAAAAGGTCTTTCCCTGGGATTGGCCCAGTGGAACGATAGAGGAAAGGTTGATATTTCAGCGAAAGTATGGAGATACACTGGAGAAAAGTGGTCCAGACAATCTGAGGAACTGCCTCTCCATCGCGTGCTGGATTTGTCCATTCTGATCTGTCGGTCTTTGGAACATTTTCGCGAGGCCTATAGATATGAGAATTTATATGACCCAGAGCAGCCTGTCATCGATCGTGTTGGCCTGCAAGGGGATGCAATGTCCGTGGAGATCTGTACGGACAATGAGAGAATAAATGAAGATATTAAGCTGTTCAGCCAAGCTCTGAGTGATGACGATGAAATGATTGGCGAGCGTTTGCGCACATTATCCAAAATATTAAAGGATATGGGTTATTAACAAGAAAACGTCATTGCTGAAGTGGATTGAGCAAAAAGAGCCTAAACGTCTATAGACGTTTAGGCTCTTTTTTTTGTGAGTTAAATATAACGTAATTAGTTAGCAATGAAATTTCCCATTCTCTTGCTTTGATGAATCTCTTCCGTTCCAGCATCGAGAGCAGTCCTGTAATATGCACGTTTATGTTCAATAACTTCCATGGTCTTTCTAAGTTCTTCCATTTGCGCTTCTACACTGGCCTTGCGTTCGGTGAACATGTCATATCGCTCCTGCAAGGTGGAGTCCCCCTCGGAACACCATGCAATAAAATCTTTGATATCCTTGATCGGCATCCCGGTAGCTTTCAGACATTGAATGATCTTTAAAAAATCGATGTCTGATTCTTTGAAGTTTCGTGCTCCGCCAGGGGTACGCTCTACAAAGGGCATGAGTCCTTCCTTGTCATAGTAGCGCAATGTATATACGGTTAGATTCAATTCTTTAGCAACCTCGCTAATTGAATACGTCATTTATTTTCCCCTTTTCGTACTAATATAGACTTCGAGCTAACTCTAGGATTATCTTTTGGGATTCTACCACGCAGGCTGCAGGATGTCAAAATTTCAAAAGACATTTGACCTAGAGTTAACTAGAGGGATTAAGATAGTTTTGCAAGAGAAAAGGAAGAATGACAATCTTAGGAGGTTTTATGATGATAACTGCTAAAGCACGAGCTGTTGACGGTCCGCACCAATCATTCCGGGCGGCTGAGATTAAACGACGCGATTTGGATTTGCACGATGTCCTGATCGAGATTAAATATGCCGGCATTTGCCATTCTGACATCCATACTGCTCACGGCGAATGGGGCCCCGTAAACTATCCGCTCGTACCTGGACATGAGATCGCAGGAATTGTTACAGATGTGGGAGCCGAAGTTTCAAAGTACAAAGTTGGTGACCGAGTAGGAGTTGGATGCATGGTTGACTCCTGTGGCGAATGTGAGAACTGCCGCCAAGGAGAAGAGCAGTATTGTCTCAAAGGAAATGTTCCCACCTACGCGGGTGTTGATAAGTACGGCGAACCTACACAAGGTGGATACTCCACTCACATCGTCGTAACTGAGGAGTTCATCGTTCGTATTCCGGATAACATCGAGCTGGATGTCGCTGCACCTCTTCTATGTGCAGGTATTACAACATACTCGCCGCTGAATCATTGGGGAGCGGGACCAGGTAAAAAAGTAGCGGTTGTAGGTCTTGGCGGTCTGGGTCATATGGCTGTCAAAATTGCACATGCCATGGGGGCAGAAGTAACTGTTCTGTCACAATCATTGAAGAAAAAAGAGGATGGTTTGCAATTCGGGGCAGATCATTACTATGCCACAAGTGAACCAGATACGTTCAAAAAACTCGCCGGGTCTTTTGATCTGATTATTAACACGGTAAGTGCAAATATCGACATCAATGCATACTTCTCACTGCTCACTCTGGATGGCACGTTGGTTAATGTGGGTGCTCCTGGGGAGCCGTTGGCAGTAAATGTGATGTCCCTCATTGGTCACCGTCGTTCATTTGCTGGTTCAATGATCGGTGGCATCCGTGAGACTCAGGAAATGCTTGATTTCTGTGCAGAACATAGTATTGTTCCTATGATCGAAGTCATTTCAGCTGACCAAATTGACGAAGCATACAAACGTGTATTAGCTTCTGATGTGAAGTACAGATTCGTAATTGACACTAGCACAATTTAAATTGTTTTAAAGTTGTGGGTAAAGACATTTACCATTTGATCTATACCTAGAAATTAGAAAATCCAATCGCTCATAACATTGCGATTGGATTTTCTTCTTTTATGATGAAGGAGACTGAGTGAAAGGATTAGAAAGAGGAGCTGTCGTATTAGTCTGAAACGACGAATCCATCAAAGTTCTCAGGACCTACACGGATCGTACCCAGCAAGTTGGAGCTTACGAATGCAGTGTATGTCAATTGAGGGGTAATTGGCGGATTGAAATCATCCGCAGAGAACGTAATGATTTGAGGAGCCAAAAGACTCAAATCAAATGTTGAAGTTGCTGAGTAAATTACAGGGTCAGTCGACAAGGTACCTCTTACAATGGTGATCGTTATTCCGACAAGAGCTAATGGTAATTGTACAGAAACCGTTCCTTTAAATTGAACTCTAGGGTTAGTACCTGCACCTGCTGTTTGAAGACCAATTTGTCCAAACAATTGCGGCGCGTTGATTACCAGAATCGGAATAGCAATCGAGTTAGCCAAACTTGCGTTTTGCGATGTTCTTGCATCAAGAAAAGTTGTCATTGAATCTACCTCCTAATGAGTGGGATAGGATAATATATTCAAAGGTTACTAGTATGCTTGGACTTCTGAATATAATCAAAAAAAAGGCATCTTAACTAACGGGCAGAATCGTTCCAAGTATGGTAATGTAATGAGCATGAAATATGACCATTTGAGGGGGATTGGAAGTGAAAGATTCCGTTCTAAAGTTCTATGACGAGATTGCAGAGGACTATCATCTTATTTTTGCTGATTGGAATCAATCCATTTTACAGCAAGCGCAAATTCTCGACCAAGTCATCCAATCCAAGTTGACTCATTCTACTACCCAGACCCTTTCACTTTTGGATTGTTCATGTGGTATAGGTACACAAGCAATCGGACTAGCGAAATACGGGTATAACGTAAGTGCGACTGACGTAAGTCCTGATTCCGTAAAAAGAGCTGAGAAAGAAGCCGCATCTCGCGGAGTTAACATAAACTTTGGGGTAGCCGACTTTCGCTCGTTGGATACAGATCTAACGGGAGCTTTTGATATCGTTCTATCCGCAGACAATGCTACTCCACATCTACTTACAGACGGAGATTTACATAAGGCCTTTCAAAATATATATACAAAGCTTAATCGGAATGGCTTGTTCATTGCTACTATAAGAGACTATGATGCATTGGTAAAAGAGAGACCATCAACCACGCAGCCGCGTGTTTTAGATAAGGGGAAGAGGGTTGTTTTTCAGGTATGGGACTGGGCCGAAGATGGGAAAACGTATACGACAAACCAATTTATTGTGCAAGAAATGAATGGTGAATGGAAAACAAAACATAATAGCACACCGTACAGAGCATTGTTGCGAGAAGAGATGAACAACGTATTAAGGGCGACTGGTTTTATGGATGTAGAGTGGCATTTCCCTGCGGACACAGGTTATTACCAGCCTATGGTGACAGCTCGAAAATTGTAAGTGTATACTATAAAAAAGGAACGAAGCAGCCTCGATAAGAAGCTTGCATTCGTTCCTTTTTTTAGTAAATCAATACCATTAACCGACTTGAACCGTTGGGCGAATGATCATTTCGTTAATTGCTACATCCGATGGTTGCTCAATTGCAAATGCGATTGCACGTGCGATGTTATCGGCATCAATAGCGGATTTGTAGAACTCATCTAAACCTGCTTTGGACTCAGGATCACTTGTCGTTTCCAGTAACTCGCTTGTGACAGCGCCTGGAGAAATATTGGTGACTCTGATATTGGTGCCGCTCATGGCTTCTTCCTGACGCAAGCCTTCGGAGATTGCTGTAACGGCATGCTTTGTTCCACAGTATACAGTTCCACCCGGATATATGTTATGTCCAGCAACAGAGGAAAGGTTCAAAATATGACCTGATTTCTGTTCTCTCATGGACGGGAGAACCGCTGCAATAGCATAGAGGACACCTTTAATGTTTACATCGATCATGTTGTCCCATTCATCAATTTTTTTCTTGAAAAGAAAGGCTTGAGGCATGATTCCTGCATTGTTGATTAGAACATCGATTTTACCAAATTCGCTTAGTGCATACTTAGCCAAGTCTTCCATTTGAGTTTGCGAAGTCACATCTGTTGGTTTGATAATAGCGTGACCGCCATTGTTCTGAATTTCTTTTTGTAATTGTACTAAACGCTCTTCCCGACGAGCTGCTAATACCAGTTTGGCACCTTTTGAAGCAAGAACTTTCGCGGTAGCTTCTCCAATTCCACTGGATGCTCCCGTAAGAATTATAACTTTACCCTCAATATTAGACATATTCAGTTCATTCCTTTCATTTGGATCAGATTCTTTCCTTAGAGCGCGTTGTACCACTCATCATTCACAGGTTCTAACCATTCGGTTAGTCCAGGTGTCATAGCCAAATGCACAAACCAACTATCGGCTGTTGCCCCATGCCAGTGCTTCACGTTAGGAGGAATATTTACAACATCTCCGGTTTTAAGCAATCGTGCGGGTTTACCTTCTTCCTGGTACCAGCCTTCACCACCTGTAACAAGTAACACTTGACCTACAGCATGCGAATGCCAATTATTGCGTGCTCCTGGCGCGAAAGTGACATTTCCAATGCTAGTGTTAAGTGGAGTTTCATCTGTAAAGACCATCTCCAGATACGCATCTCCAAAAAAATTGGCTTCTACTTTCTTTCCGAGTGGGAAGATGCTGCTGTTACTCAAATGTTCGTTTGTCATAATGGTTCCCTACTTTCTTTTTTATTTATAAATATCTTTTGCAATATTGAACGCAGACCATGCCTTCGGCCAGCCCACATAGAAGGAAAGGTGAGTAATCATTTCAGACACTTCATTACGAGTTACTCCATTTTCCTTTGCTTTGTGAAGGTGTGGGGTTAATTGTTCGAAATTTCCACCGGCAATAAGTGCAGAGACGGTAATCATACTGCGATCACGACTAGATAATTCTTCTACTCTTGACCATACCTCGCCAAACAGAATATCATCATTCAACTCTGCAAATTTCGGGGCAAACTCACCTAATATATCTCTTCCAGCAGTTTGTTTTTTTTCCATAGCTATGTGATCCTCCATTCGTAATTCGGTTAAGAGTTATTTAGAATTTCCTTCTACTCGATAAGTCATCCACAATCCGTTATGTTCCATTTGTTCGACTCTTATCAATTCAAAATGAACGGGGAAGGTTTCTTTGGAACTTGAACCCTTCTCAAAGATGGTCCAAGCCGGAGAGCTTGCCTCTGCAAAAGGAACGAATACGAGACTTAACTCATCGATCAAACTTTCATTCAGGAAAGAACCATTTAATAAACCCCCGCCTTCAAGCAGTAATCGATCGATGGAGAACAATGCTTTCAATTTTTTTACAACCGTCACAACGTTCAGCTCTTTCGTTCCACCAAAGATATAAGAGATGCCCAATTCCTGTAGATATGCGAGATAAGCATCGGGCACTTGTTCAGTCAGCACCTCAATAATGTGATCCTTTTTTCTGTTGCCATTCTCTTCGGATATATAGTTATGGGTCCAAGCCAATTTGCCGTGTGGATCTACGGCGATGGCATAAGTTCCAATGTCTTGCTGCGCAACATAATCCGTTCGAGGAATCGGGGACTGCTTCTCTTGATTGGGTGGAGGAATATATTCATGTGCAAAATGTTCTTGCATCGTGACTCGTCCGCACATCCAAGCATTACACTCGTAGCGGTCATGGATACGTTCATACTCTTTAATGAAGTAGGTTGACCGATCATCTTCCAGAAAATCGCCGATAATTTTGCCATCTATTGAACTAAGCATATGACAAATCGTATAGGGTCTGTCCATCGTAGCATCTCCTTTCGACATGAATGGATTGCAAGGGGGAAAAGTGAATATTATTCATTACTGTAGTATTACTTTGATGTGTAATTCAAATTTACATTAATACAATAATGAACATCTATCTATTATTATATAAGAGAGAATCGTATAATCAATTGTTAGATTCATTAAATTTGTTCATTAATAAACATAGAGGTGTGGATTGTAAATAAACGTCAAGATAGTATGAACAAAAAACGCTTTTGGGAGTTGCCTTGTATTTCAACTTGTTTCGTCTCACTTAATTTATGTTGCAAACTCTACAAAATTAGAGTAGATTAAGAACATAATTAATGTTGTATTTGCAACAAAAAAACTGAAGTGTTTTCAAATAAGTAATTGATTCATAGAAGGAGAGATACATCAGAATGACCGTGGAAATTAGAGCATGCAGTCCCGAGGATTTACTAAAACTACAAGAAATAAGTATAGAAACATTCAACGATACATTCAAAGATCAGAATTCCCCTGACAATATGAGAGCCTATCTGGAAAGAGCATTTAACGCTAAACAGTTGGAAGATGAACTGTCTAATAGCTGCTCAGACATCTTTTTCGTCTACTACAATGAGGAACTTGCCGGGTATCTAAAGGTGAACAGAGAGGGCGCCCAATCCGAACAAATGAGTGATGCTTCACTAGAAATTGAGAGAATTTATATCAGGAAAAAATTCCAAAAGCATGGACTGGGCAAATATCTGCTAAATAAAGCCATGGAGACCGCATTGGAGCACAAAAAGAAGGAAGTCTGGCTTGGCGTATGGGAAAAGAATGACAATGCCATTGCTTTTTACAAGAAGAGGGGGTTTGTTCAGACTGGCTCACACTCTTTTTACATGGGGGACGAGGAACAAATCGATTTTATCATGGTCAAGACACTCTAGTAATCGTACCGATCCTAAAAAATGTACAGATTGTTTAAACGTTGCTTACTATTAGATATGGTCAATGCATGTGAATGGTCGTATATTAATACTATGTGGGCCATGTGCATGAACACAGATCCACTATGTGTATTGATAACGATTCTACATAGAAGGACGGGGAAATATGGACTTTAAACCGCTTGCTTCATTTATTGATCGCATCACATCATGGAGAATTCCGTGGGCAGAGGTCCTTGTGATGCATCAAAATGATACCGTTTTCCGTTACCGGAATGGTTACGCTAATCTGGAGGAGCAAACGCCCATCGGCGATGGGGCGATCTTCAATCTCTACTCCATGACGAAAATTATGACCTGTGTGGCAGCGCTTCAACTTGTAGAGAGAGGGCAATTGCTGCTGAGCGATCCGTTATCTGACTATCTGCCGGAATATGCCGAGATGACGGTGAAGAAAACATTATCGAGCGGCGAGGTCAGATTGGAAAAAGCGACAAAGGCGATTACAGTGCGTGACTTGTTTACGATGACTGCCGGGTTCTCCTATGATGTTGGCTCGCCAAGCATTCAGGAAGCTGTGAAGAACACGAACGGAACATTACCGACAAGAGAATTTGCGAAAGCGCTCGCCAAGGAACCACTTCTGTTTGAGCCAGGTACGCATTGGAACTATAGCATGTGTCACGATGTGCTCGGAGCCTTGGTGGAGGTTGTGAGTGGCAGACGCTTTGGTACGTATCTGCAAGAGGAAATTACCGGACCGCTAGGTATGAACGATACGGCATTCGATCTGAACGATGAACAGCAGACCCGTCTGATTCCCCAGTATGCTTACAATGATGAGCTTGAAAAAGCCGTACGCATGGACGGAAACGGATTCCGGGTAGGCACGGATTTGGAGAGCGGCGGTGCCGGGTTGTTGTCCACCGTTAGCGATTATGCACTGTTCCTGAACGCTCTGACTGGACGCGGGACCAGTCCGCAAGGCGTGCGCATTCTGTCACATGCTTCAATTGAGCTGATGCGCACAGACCATCTGAACGATCTGACCCGTGATGATTACTCCTGGGATCATATGGGAGGGTATAGTTATGGACTGGGTGTGCGCACGCATATCTCCAAAGCGGGCAGCGGTTCGTTAAGCCCACTTGGTGAATTTGGATGGAGTGGTGCTGCCGGCTGCATGGCCATCATTGATCCGGATTCTGAACTCACGGTCATGTATGCGCAGCATCTGCTGAACAATCAGGAGCCTTATGTTCATCGCCGCTTGCGTAATGTCGTTTACTCCTGTTTGTAATGCGGGAGTGGATTCTGACGAGGCATTTGCTTAATTCAACGACTTGATGTTGAGTATTCGTACAATTGGAAACAAACAGGGACGCGAGCAATGTCGCGCCCCTGTTATTATTTTTTCCTTTTCTTTTTGAACTAAGGTTCCAGGGTATTTGAGAACTTTCGAGAGGTTACGCGATTAACCATATAAATACCGATGGATACAAAGAGCAATGCAATTAGGTTTTTGAATTCCAAAATCGTTTCTCCCAAAAACAAAGCCGATAGCAATGCACCAAAGACAGGGATAAGGAAGTTATACACAGATACTTTCCCCACTTTGTTGTATTTCAGAAGTAGATTCCATAAGCAGAATGCAGCTGATGAAAGTAAAACTAAATAAATCAAGATACCCGTTGATTCGAGTGTAAAATGTGTAACCCGGCCGCCAAGCAGGAGTCCCAGTATGGTGAGTGCCAGTCCGCCGACAAACAAGCTAACTCCAGTAATAACGAGGACGTCGATGGAGCCTGTCAAGTGCTTTGCATAGATGGCCGTAATGGAAAAAATAAGAGCCGCCATAATAACGAAACCTTCACCTGTGAGAGAGAAGGAGAATTCCAGCAGATTGGAGTGGAAATTCACAATAATTACGCCAATAAATCCTAGCAAACAGCCGACTATTTTATTTTTGCTCAGTTTATCATTTTTATATAAAAAATGAGCTAGAACAACACTGAAAAAGGTCGTTGTCGCATTCATAATCGAACCTTTGACACCTGTCGTATTGGCTACACCCACATAAAAAAACATATACTGCAGACCCGTTTGGAACATGCCAAGCAATATTAAGCTTGAAAATTGTCGTCCAGACAGTTCAAATTTCCGTTTACTAATGACACGAAACAGGAATAGAAGCAGTAATCCTGCTAAAATAAATCGATAACCCGCAAATACAAATTTGGATGGAATATCTTCTGCCAAGATATCAAAAGCACTATATCCAAGCTTAATAAACGGGTAGGCACTCCCCCATAACAAGCAACATAAACTTGCAACTAGTGTCACAAATAAAGGATCACTAAACTTGTTCGGGTTCTCCAATGCTTTTATTTCATTCACTTTCAATCTTCTCCTCGCATGATATGTAAATGTGTACGGGCTGATCGCACCTCACTGACCATATCACAAACTGCGAGTAGCTGTAACAAAAAAATGAAATCCCGTTTCATAACAAGACTAAGAGATATAATTAACGTTGTGAAAAATGATTGAGGGGACGAGAGTTACCCCTTTGTCTACGATCGCTGAGGATTGACTGAACTGAGTTGACTCGCCATTTAATGATACGGATATCACTTTCTCTTCTGCATGAACGGAGGAAAGCCCTGAGGTAAGTAAACATAAGGACAGAATTGAAGCCGTAATTTTTTTCATTTGTATGTAAGCTCCTTATTGTGAATTGATAAAGCGTGAGGATTATTTTAGGACAGCGCGATAATGCCGTTGAAGTTTAGATAATAACTGCCGTTCCGCTGACTGCGACCATGAGCATACCTTGACGAACAACTTCGTAGTTCAGATCCACACCGATTACGGCATTGGCTCCCATCTGTGCGGCTTGCTCGGTCATCTCTTCAAAGGCAGCATCTCTTGCTTCTCTTAGCTTGTTCTCATAGGTACGAGAACGACCGCCTACAAGATCTCTAAATGAAGCGAGAAAGTCTCTCCCGACATTGGCAGCGATGATGACCTCACCGGTTACAACGCCGATATACTGTCTAACCGGGGAACCTTCAATTACTGCTGTTGTTGTAATAATCAAATGTTTTCCTCCTAAAATAAAATAGATTTGTCGCGAATCAGATTTCTCATTTCCTATGCTAACAGCGTTACTGAAACAGAGCCTAAACGAGTTGCTGAACAATCGTTTAAGTTTGCCCAAGCCGTTTAGGTTCTGTTAATGTGAGTATGCTACTATGAAATGGGTGAAAACGATGACCAATCAAACGGATATTAAAATTGCAATTGTCGACGACGAACCCTCGATTGTCACCATGCTGCAAATGGTGCTTCGCAGGGCAGGGTTTCATCAGCTGTACGATGCTTCCACCTGTGCGGAAGCTCTCGATCTGGTACAGCGCGTTGCCCCGGATATTGTCCTGCTCGACATCACGCTCCCGGACGGGAGTGGTCTGGAGCTTTGTTCCAAGCTCCGTGAATACGGAAATCCGCATATTTTGTTTCTGACGGCTAAGGCATCCGATCTCGATGTGCTGAGAGGATTCGCCATGGGCGGGGACGATTATATTACCAAGCCCTTCAATCCTTTGGAGGTAGCTGCAAGAATTCAGGCGCGCATACGCCGTTTAGAGCCTGAAGCTCCATCTGTGAGTCAGGTGAAACGCCCTGAACCAGGGGTTTACCGATTCGGACGCTTCACCGTGAATGAGGCGGAGGGCGAGTTAATCGTGGAGGGACAACCTGTCCCTTGTCCTGCACAGGTTTTCCATCTGCTACTGCATTTCTGCAAGTTCCCGGGAGTCGTATTTTCCAAAACACAGCTCTATGATCAGGTGTGGGGGATCAACGGACAGGGAGATGACTCGACGGTAATGGTACATATTCGGCGCATACGAGAGAAGATCGAGATCGATCCAGGAAATCCAAAGCTGCTGCTGACCGTACGCGGGCTCGGCTACAAGCTGTTAAAGGAGTTTCAGGAGCAATGAAGATACAACAGCGTATGACATTTCACTTCACGTATCAATTGATCTTTTATGCCCTGATCATTCTGGCGATTACTCTCATTGCTTGTATTATATTCTTTCAAAACACGACCAATAGTGAGTTGCGCCGGAACTTTCCGGTGGGTGCCTTACAACTGATTGCTCAAGAAGCTTCTTCAAAAGACGGGACCATTCAAATCTCCCCCAAGTGGGATAAGCTCATTGAGGAAAAAGGAATGTGGATGCAGGTTGTAAATGCCGAAGGAGGGGTCATTTACGAAGTAAATACAAATTCATATGATGGGCTGTCGCCATCGTACTCTATCGCCCAACTGCTCGATATTCAGGAGACACGGACACTTGGGACGTATGCTGTTCAAACTCATCTGAACTTTGCTTTTAATGTGCCGGTTCTGTACATCCTTGGCTACCAAAATTCTGACCTTGATCAGCTCAAGGCCTGGTTCGACGAATACGGGCAGCAAGGCATGGTATCTAGCGAAAAGCTTTCCTTTCTGGATCAGCGACTGCGTGAAACCGGCAGTTATCTCCAGGTAATCAATTCCACGGGTCATACCGAACAAGCCATCGGTGATGGAACGTATTTACAGAAGGGGTACCGTCCACTGGACATTCTGGCAATCCAGCAATCGCCCAGCAACTATGATACCAATATAGTCGCCCATCGGGACCAGCGTAGTGGAATGACCTGGATTCTTTATACGCCCAATCCAGCGGGTGGCCCTTTGAAACATCCAGCGATGGATACGGCAACGCGCAGACTTATGTGGTTTGCAGGTCTAGCTCTTCTCTTGGCAGTACCCTTATCGATTTGGCATGGCTACCGTTACGGTCAGCCGCTGATTTTGTTCGCAGGCTGGTTCGAACGTATGGGGCGGGGGCAGTACGATCAGGTACTTACCGCCAAGGACAAACGCAAGATATTCCGCTCCAATGGCACGATGCGAAACCGATACAGGCTCTATAAGGAAGTCATTGAATCCTTCTACCAAATGGCTGATCAATTGGCTCAAACCGAGAAGGAGCGCGAGCGGCTGGAGAAAGATCAAAGAGAATGGATGTCAGGAATTTCACATGATCTGCGCACACCTCTGTCCACCATTCAAGGGTATGGATATATGCTGGAGAGTTTACCGGAACAATGGAGCCGAGAAGAGATGCGTACCATGGGGGCGACGATCCGGGAAAAAGGGGATTATATGCTTGAGCTGATCTCTGACTTTTCCATGATTCATCAGCTTAAGCAGGGCGATTCGATTATGGAGATTCGGAAAATCGATTTGGTTGAACTGGTGCGCTGCTCCGTGCTGAAGTATGTCAATGACGCTACGCTGTCTGAATACCAGTTTCACTATGTTGGGGAGGAGCGTCCCTTGTGGGTACAGGCTGATGAAACCTGGCTGCTGCGGTTAATGGATAACTTGCTGTCCAACGCCGTGAAGCATAACCCGCCAGGCGTTAACGTCACCGTCTCCATCGGCAGAATGAACAATAAGGCATGTATACGCGTATTTGATAATGGGAAAGGGATGGATGAGGAAACGCTGCAGCATTTGTTCAATCGTTATTATCGGGGAACAAATACAGAGGAATCGACGGCAGGTTCTGGACTAGGGATGAGTATCGCCAAAACGATCGTGGAAGCACACGGCGGAGAAATTCATGTACAATCCAAAGTGCGGCAAGGTACGAAAATTGAGATCTTGTTACCCTGTTGAAATGTTTACTGTCTTAAAAAGGCGATTACTGAAAAAAAGCAGCCCAACCTCATTTGAGGGCAGGTTGCTTTTTCTGTTGGCTTCAACATCTGTGGTACATAACATGTTCACGACAGTGATCTGGTTGAGGAGAGCCATGTTTCTATAGGGATTAATATTATTTGAATCAAAAAAGAACCTGGGTAATTATCCCAAGTTCTTCGATATTGTATATAAACAAACACAATGATATAATCAGATTACATTTCTTTTGACATCGAAGACATAAATATCTTATCTTATATTTAAATCTTATCATGGCGGTAAACTCTTTGTCAAATGTTTTTTTCTCAATTTATTAGTTAGGGGAGATTCGGAATGAGTTCTTTGGTTATCGGGTTTCATGAAATGGAAAAATTGCAGCTTGCACTCGTTGGTGGAAAAGGATTAAATCTAGCGAAGTTATCAAAGATTGAAGGAATTTACGTCCCTGAAGGATTTTGTGTTACAACCGTTGGATATCAGAAAGCCATTGAACAAAATGAAATGTATCATGCTTTACTGGATCAATTAACCTTGTTGAAAGTAGAAGAACGAGAGCAAATTGGTGAAATCAGCAGGAAGATCAGGGAACTTATTCTGGGCGCAGACATTCCAGTCGATGTTGAAAAAGAAGTTGCTCATTATCTCTCCACATTTGGAGAGGGCCGTGCGTATGCAGTGCGTTCCAGTGCGACCGCTGAAGATTTACCACATGCCTCTTTTGCGGGTCAACAAGACACCTACTTAAATATCATTGGGAAAGAATCAATTATGCATCATATCAGCAAATGTTGGGCTTCCCTGTTTACCGATCGCGCGGTAATTTACCGTATGCAAAATGGATTTGACCATGGTCAGGTTTATTTGTCCGTTATCATTCAAAAGATGATCTTCCCAACGGCTTCAGGGATTTTATTTACGGCTGATCCGATCACATCCAACCGGAAACTGCTTTCTATCGACGCCAGTTTTGGACTTGGTGAGGCGCTGGTGTCCGGCTTGGTATCTGCTGATTGTTATAAAGTACGGGAAGGTGAAATTGTCGATAAGAGGATAGCCGTCAAAACGTTGGGTATCTATGGACGGAAAGAAGGTGGAACGTATACACATCAGATCGATCCCGTGCTGCAAAAGACGCAAACACTTAACGATCAACAAATTTTAGAACTGGCACGGATAGGAAGACAGATCGAAGCTCATTTTGGTTTCCCGCAAGATATTGAATGGTGTTTGGCGGATGATATGTTTTATATTGTCCAAAGTCGGCCAATCACAACGTTATACCCGATCCCTGAAGCGAGTGACCAAGAAAATCATGTGTACCTATCTGTGGGTCATCAACAAATGATGACTGATCCCATGAAACCGCTGGGCTTATCTTTCTTTCTATTAACGACTCCGGCACCCATGCGTATAGCTGGTGGAAGATTGTTTGTTGATATTACGCCTAGGCTAGCTTCGCCTGTCATGAGAGAAAACTTCATAAATACCATGGGACAATCCGATCCGCTCCTTAAGGACGCACTTACAACTGTAATCGAGCGCGGGAATTTCATAAAATCGTTACCTGTTGATCAGCCAGCACCAACTCCGCGTAATCACCATAAACAGAGCGTATCTGATGGTTTTCAAGCACATATTGAAAATGAATCGACTATCGTCTCTGATTTGATTAAGAGCAATCAAGCCTCAGTAGAAGAGCTAAAACGTAACATCCAAAACAAGTCTGGATTGGATTTGTTTGATTTTATCCTTGAAGATCTGCAAGAATTGAAGAGATTTCTATCTGACCCACGAAGTTCAAATGTATTTATGACTGCCATGAATGCTTCAGCATGGATCAATGAAAACATGAAAGAGTGGTTGGGTGAGAAAAATGCAGCAGATACGCTGTCTCAATCTGTACCTAACAATATCACTTCGGAAATGGGTCTGGCATTACTGGATGTTGCAGATGTGATTCGTCCGTATCCTGAAGTCATTGCTTATTTACAGCAAGTGAAAGAGGATGACTTTATGGATGAACTGGTTAAGGTTGAGGGTGGACAGGAAACAAGGGAAGCGATCCAGGATTATCTGGACAAATACGGAATGCGATGTGCCGGAGAAATCGATCTGACCAGAACCCGTTGGATTGAAAAACCCATTACACTTGTACCGTTGATTCTGGGTAACATCAGAAACTTTAAGCCTAATGCAAGCAAACGAAAATTTGAGCAGGGACGACAGGAAGCATTGAAGAAAGAACAGGAAATATTGGATCGATTGAAGCTATTGCCTGATGGTGAACAAAAAGCCAAGGAAACGAAACGAATGATTGACCTAGTTCGCAACTTCATCGGTTATCGGGAATATCCCAAATACGGCATGATCAATCGTTACTTCGTATATAAACAGGCTTTATTGAAAGAAGCCGAACGACTTGCACAAGCCGGTGTTATTGCCGAAAAAGAGGATATATACCTTCTCACTTTTGAAGAACTTCGTGAAGTTGTACGCACCAATAAACTGGATGAGAAGATCATTACCCAACGGAAAGACGATTATAAAATCTATGAAAAGCTAACTCCACCTCGCGTGCTCACGTCTGATGGTGAAATCATTACAGGTCAGTATAAACGTGAAAATATGTCAGCCGAAGCCATTGTCGGCCTGCCTGTTTCTTCCGGAGTGATAGAGGGCCGTGCACGTGTCATCTTCAATATTGAAGATGCGGATCTGGAAGATGGAGATATACTAGTGACTCCCTATACTGATCCGAGCTGGACACCATTATTTGTTTCTATAAAAGGCCTAGTTACCGAAGTGGGTGGACTGATGACCCATGGAGCTGTGATTGCGCGTGAATATGGCTTGCCAGCCATTGTCGGAGTGGAGAAGGCAACTCATCGAATAAAAGATGGGCAGCGAATTCGGGTACATGGAACAGAAGGATATATCGAAATATTGTAAATGATACACGAATTGAGATTGTACAGCAGTGATCGCGCATCAGACCTGATGTGCGATCGCTTTTGTTTTCAAAGTCAACAACGGAAACGAATTGTACAAATTCAGTTGCTAATCAGAGCACTTAATTCTGCCTGAAAAACCTTCTCATTATTTTGATTAAAAGTAGTGAGCAGCACGGTAACAATTCCACCCCTGCTTCTTCTTGGAGCCAATTCAATCACTTCGGATAGAACATTGATTTCATCATCTGGAAACACAGGTTTGATAAACTTTATGTTATTCATGCCGGTTCCTGCGATAACATCTTCTCCATATATCCCGAGTTCCACCCAAAGTTTGAAGGACGTGCTCATCGTCTGCATACCCGAAGCAATGAGGCTGCCGAAGCGTCCTTCTTTGGCTTTTGCCTCATCTATATGCATATATTGAGGGTCATATATTTTTGCAAAATCAATAATATCTTTCTTTGACAATTGAATAGACTCTGTTCTATAGGTCTCGCCTATAACATACTCGTTAAATTTCAATGATGTACACCTCCAATATCTACTCTAATGGATAAGTTGAATTCAAGGCAAGTAGTCATTTTATGAAGATGCTAGGGCATAATAAAGCAAGTGTAATTAGGTCTCTTTCTGGTGACTTGGATAAATTTCCAGTAACAAAAGGATTGTCAAACTTAATAAAATATGATATTTTCATATCTGTAACCGGTTACACACATAGGAGTGAACGTTCATGACAACAATAAAAGATGTAGCTAAATTTGCTGGCGTTTCAGTTGCCACTGTATCAAGGGTCATTAATGAAAGAGGTTATGTTCATGCGGACACTCGTAAGAAAGTGGAGGAGGCGGTCAAGCAGCTTAACTTCTCTCCCAATGAGGTGGCCCGCTCTTTATACAAGCGTAAGTCCAAATTGATTGGCCTGCTGTTACCCGATATTGCAAACCCTTACTTTCCGCAGCTTGCACGCGGCGTAGAGGACCGGATGCAGGAGCAGGATTTCAGATTGATTTTCGGAAATAGTGATGAGGATGAACAGAAGGAAAAGGATTACATCCAGACTTTTATCCAGAATAATGTAGTCGGCGTAATCTCTTCAACGAATTACCCTCATTCTTCAATATATGAGAACTTGAAAATTCCCGTGGTGTTTCTTGACAGAACACCTCTGGACAGTCCCTCCGTATTTGCGGATGGCAGAGAGGGTGGACGTCTGGCTGCACGGGAGATTATCAAGCGTGGAAGTCGCCGAATTACGGTTATGCAGGGGCCGGCACATATCAAACCTGCACAGGATCGTTTTGAAGGCGCAATCGAGAGCATACGTCAAGCTGGTCTGGATTACCGCGTAATCCAAACGACATCCTTTTCCTTTAACGATGTTGGCTTATGGGCGGATGAGCTTTTTAGCAAGTACGGCGATACAGACGGAGTCATTGCAAGTAATGACATCGCAGCTATGGCGGTACTGCACGAGGCATTGCGAATCGGTAAAAAAGTTCCGGAGGATATGCAAATTATCGGCTTCGACGATATCCCGATGAGCAGCCTGCTATCACCAGCATTGTCGACCATTCGCCAACCGGCCTATGAGATGGGAAGGGAAGCAGCCGGTTTGCTTATCAAACTGGTGGAACAAGCTCCAATCGAAAACAAACACATACAGCTCCCGGTCAGTTTCATTGAACGGGGCACAACAAGAAAGGTGAATTCAGATGGCTAAAATATGCGTAATTGGCAGCAGCTCCATGGATTTAGTTGTTACTTCTGCAAGGCGGCCGGGGGCGGGTGAAACCGTCCTTGGCGACAGCTTCAAAACAGTTCCTGGCGGCAAAGGAGCAAATCAGGCAGTTGCTGCCGCAAGGCTGGGGGCCGATGTTTCCATGATCGGCCGGGTGGGTGATGATGCTTTTGGTACAGCCATTTTAAATAATTTCAAAGCAAATGGTGTAAATACGCAGAATGTGAAACCGGTTACACATATGGAGAGCGGTACGGCTCATATCGTGCTGGCTGAAGGTGATAATAGTATTGTGGTTGTTGAAGCGGCAAATCGAGAAGTTACACCGGCTTATGTCGATGAAGCGGCAGAAGTGATCCAACGTGCAGATATTGTACTGATTCAGCAGGAAATTCCGGAGGAAACCGTTGTTCGTGTCAGCGAGATTTGCGCCCAAAGCGGAACGCCCCTGTTGTTGAATCCTGCACCTGCAAGGAAAGTACCGGATGAGGTCATTGACAAAGCTGCTTATATCACGCCGAACGAGCATGAGGCCGAGATATTGTTTCAGGGCATGACTCCGGCAGAAGCGCTGCGCAAATATCCAAACAAATTGTTTATTACGGAGGGCAGCAACGGAGTTAGATATTTTGACGGCGAACAGGAAATCGTTGTACCTACTTATAAGGTGGAACCAGTGGATACAACCGGAGCGGGTGATACGTTTAACGCCGCATTTGCGGTGGCTTTGGCTGAAGGCAAACCGCTACAAGACAGCATTAGATTCGCCAACCGGGCTGCATCGCTATCCGTGACCAAGTTTGGGGCACAAGGAGGCATGCCGACACGGGGTGAAGTGGAGGAAAGCCTGAAATGAAGAAGCTGGGAATATTGAACAGTCACATTTCGAAGGTGTTGTCTGATTTGGGTCACACGGACATGATTGTCATCGCGGATGCTGGCCTTCCGGTTCCAGAAGGGGTCCCCAAAATCGATTTGTCCTTGAAACTGGGAACACCGAGTTTTCAAGAGATCGTGGAGCTTATTGCGGACGATATGGTCGTTGAGAAAGTGATTTTGGCAACAGAAATCAAGGCAGGGAATCCAGAAGCTATGCAGTTTATTACCGAGAAATTTGGCGATGAAGCCATTGACGTTTCCATTAATCATGAACAATTCAAGGCGTTGACCCGGAATGCCAAAGTGGTCATTCGTACGGGCGAAGCTACGCCGTATGCCAATTGCATTTTACAATCGGGCGTCATTTTCGGTTAAAAGGGGGACGGTATCATGCATATTCAGATGCAAGACATATATAAAGCTTTTGGCACCAACCAAGTGCTAAGCGGGGTGGATTTCGAACTAAAGGAAGGCGAGGTTCATGCCCTGATGGGAGAGAACGGGGCTGGAAAATCCACGCTAATGAACATTTTGATCGGTCTTCATGGGCGGGATCAGGGAACCATCTCCATTGACGGCAAAGAAACCTATTTTGCCAATCCGAAGGAAGCTGAGAAGATGGGGCTTGCTTTTATCCACCAAGAGTTAAACGTTTGGCCGGAAATGACGGTGCTTGATAATCTCTTCATAGGTAAGGAAATAACTTCGTCTTTTGGATTGCTGAATTCAAGACAAATGAAAGCGCTTGCCACTGAGCAGTTTGCCAAGCTTTCCGTACAGATTCCGCTGGATCGTCCTGCCGGGGAATGTTCTGTCGGTCAGCAGCAAATGATTGAAATTGCCAAGGCGCTGATGACCGACGCCAAAGTCATCATTATGGATGAGCCCACGGCGGCGCTTACGGAACGGGAGATTCAAAAGTTGTTCGGCGTGATCACTTCGCTTAAGAAAAACGGTGTTTCCATCGTATATATCTCGCACCGGATGGAGGAGATTTTCACCATTTGCGACCGGATTACGATCATGCGTGACGGCAAGACGGTAGACACCAAGGCGATCCCGGAGACCAGTTTTGACGAAGTGGTGCGGAAGATGGTCGGACGGGAACTTACGGAACGATATCCGGCACGCAATCCTTCGTATGGTGAAGTGGTCCTGGAAGTAAGGAACGCAAGCAGCAAAGGATTGTTCCAAAATATCAACTTTACGGTGAGAGCAGGCGAGATCCTCGGGTTCTCCGGGCTGATGGGTTCGGGACGGACAGAGATCATGCGGTCGATTTTCGGTTTGGAGCCTCTGGACGGTGGCGAAATTATGATTCGAGGCAAAAAGGCTCATATTCGGAAGCCTGCCGACGCGGTTAAACATGGAATTGGATTTATTACTGAAGACCGGAAGGATGAAGGTTTGGTATTAGATTTCTCCATTCGTGAGAATATGGCCTTACCTAATCTGTTCAGCTTCTCAAGTAAGGGGTTCATCTCGACCCAGAAAGAACAGGAATTCGTCGATACGCTCATCAAACGTTTGCAAATTAAGACACAATCATCCGAAACAGCGGTACGAAACCTGTCAGGGGGCAACCAACAGAAGGTGGTTATCGCCAAATGGGTCGGCATTGGCCCAAGTGTGCTCATCCTGGATGAGCCGACACGCGGTGTGGATGTTGGAGCCAAGCGAGAGATTTATCAGTTGATGAACGAGCTGACTGACCGCGGAGTTGCCATCATTATGGTATCTTCCGAGCTGCCTGAAGTGCTTGGCATGAGCGATCGAATCGCGGTTGTGCATGAGGGACGCATTAGTGGTGAACTGGCAAAAGAAGAGGCAACACAGGAAAACATTATGACATTGGCTACAGGGGGACAATGATATGACAACTTTGCAGGAAAACCAACCCGCCAAAAGCGGTTTCCGCTTGACGAATCTAACACAGAAATTAGGTCCGTTGCTTGGACTGATCATTCTGATTATCATCGTATCGGTATTAAATCCAAGCTTTTTGGAACCGCTTAACATATTAAATCTATTGCGTCAGGTTTCGATTAACGCGCTGATTGCCTTTGGCATGACATTTGTCATTCTGACAGGCGGCATCGACTTGTCGGTGGGCTCCATTCTGGCTTTATCTAGCGCCTTTGTAGCCAATATGATGCTATCTGGCCTGGATCCGATTCTGTCGATCATTATCGGGGTTGCGCTCGGCGGTGTCATGGGTATGGTGAACGGACTCATGATAACAAAAGGCAAGATGGCTCCATTTATTGCTACATTGGCTACGATGACGGTGTTCCGTGGATTGACGCTGGTATATACGAACGGTAATCCGATTACCGGATTGGGCGATAGCCTGCTGTTCCAACTGTTCGGTCGTGGTTATATGCTAGGCATACCGGTTCCAGCAATCACAATGCTCATTACTTTCGTAATTCTGTGGACGATTTTGCACAAAACTTCTTTCGGCCGTAAAACGTACGCGCTTGGTGGCAATGAGAAAGCGTCTATTATCTCAGGTATTAAAGTGCATCGTGTGAAAATCATGATTTACTCCCTGGTAGGTATGCTGTCAGCGCTGGCAGGCGCGATCCTGACTTCCCGTCTGAATTCTGCGCAGCCAACGGCAGGTACTTCATATGAACTGGACGCCATTGCAGCTGTTGTTCTGGGTGGAACAAGCCTATCAGGTGGTAGAGGACGGATCGTCGGTACATTGATTGGGGTCCTGATTATCGGCGTGTTGAACAATGGTTTGAACCTGCTCGGAGTGAACTCGTTTTATCAAATGGTTGTAAAAGGTGTCGTTATTGCCATCGCTGTCCTGCTGGACCGCAAGAAAACGGCTTAAGGAGAGAAGCGAACATGAAAAAACTAACCATATTGCTTGTAAGCGTAATGATGATCGTTCTGGCAGGATGCTCTCTGGAGCCTCCGGGTTGGGCTAAGCCCGACTCTGCCGGAAGCAATGGACAGAAAAAAATCGGCCTGTCAGTTTCCACGTTGAATAATCCCTTCTTTGTTTCCCTCAAGGACGGAGTCGTTGCGGAAGCCAAAAAACAAGGAATTCAGGTCATCGTGGTTGATGCTCAAAATGATTCAGCCAAACAAACCAATGATGTGGACGACCTGATTCAACAGGGCGTGGATGCTCTGCTGATTAACCCTGCGGATTCCGCGGCAATCTCAACGGCTGTTCAATCGGCCAATAGCGTGGGTATTCCAGTAATTACATTGGACCGTTCCGCAGACAAAGGCGACGTGGCAGCATTGGTCGCATCCGATAACGTCAAAGGTGGACAAATGGCGGCGGAATATTTCGTAAAACAGCTTGGCGAGGGAGCAAAAGTGATTGAACTTGAGGGTGTACCCGGAGCTTCAGCAACAAGAGAGCGGGGGAAAGGTTTCCACGAGATTGCTGACCAAAAACTTAATGTGGTTGCGAAGCAGTCTGCCGATTTTGATCGCTCCAAAGGTTTGAATGTAATGGAGAATCTGCTGCAGGGTAATCCTGACGTGCAGGCTGTATTTGCCCATAACGACGAGATGGCATTGGGGGCGATCGAAGCGATCCAAAGCTCTGGTAAAGACATTCCCGTGATTGGATTTGACGGCAATGATGATGCGATCAAATCCATTAAGGACGGAAAGTTGACAGCAACAGTCGCTCAGCAGCCAGTACTGATTGGCCAGCTGGCGGTGCAAGCTGCTCTGGATGTACTGGGCGGCAAGCAGGTAGAAAAATCAATTCCTGCTGAATTGAAGCTGTTGACCAAGGAAAACGCAAACGATTAATTCAACAAGTACGTCCCGTTCTGGACAAAATGTCTAGGGCGGGATTTTTAATTTATCCATCTGCTACGGTGAAAAAGACAGTTAACATTGAAACCTGCGGTAGTTTTTGCCCAGTATAATATTGATTACATCTCGTCAGGAATGTAAATTAGTTGTATGCATGAGAAAAGGAGAGGTTAGCACTACATGGAAAATGTATCAGAGGAAGAACAAGTGCAATCCATCCAAGCTTTCCAATCGACCATACGCAAATCCGAAAACGCCTTGACTAATTTGACTCAGAAAGGGAATAACACTACTTTATTAAAGAAACGACTTAACGCCTTATACGTCGGTTTGGCTATGCTGGAAATGGCCTGGAATCAAAAAGCTCATCAGTTCACCAACGAAGAGTTAGCAGGAGCTCGAAATGTTCTGATTGGATTATTCCCATCACTTGAGAACAGTTATAATAAGTCCAAAGCGGGCAGCCCTCAAAAGACGCTTTTAAGAAGAAGAATCAAGGCATTCGAATTAGCTGTTCAATCCATGGATGACGTTGTGAAAAAATAAATCTTCTTTTGCGCATCTCATCCCTGTAATCTATGCACTTGTTCATTTTCAGTTTGCCGATGGTTCACTTCAATGTATAATGATTATTCGAGGTGATGAGGATGGCAAGATCCAAAGAATTTGAAGTTAATGAAGTATTAGATAAAGCCATACAATTGTTCTGGGCCCAAGGATATGAGAAAACTTCAATGCAGGATCTGGTTGGGTTTATGGGCATTCACCGCAGAAGTATCTATGATACATTTGGGGATAAGCATGCACTCTTTATGAAAGCTCTTGAACGATATGAAACGAAGCAGACCAACAAAATGAGCTTTCTGATTGATACACAAAAACCAATCAAAGAGATCATTCGAGCATTGTTTGAGTCAACAATAAGAAATGAAGGACAACCTTTAGGGTGTTTTCTTGTAAACTCAGGCGTAGAACTGGGCGTATTGGATCCTGAAGTTGCATCTTTGGTTAATGAGAGTTACTTGCGAACAGAGGAATTCTTGAGAAACCTTGTTCTGGAAGGCCAGCAAAAGGGTGAAATCAAGGCTGACATTGATCCTGTAGTTATTTCTCATTATTTGATGAATGCATGGGTGGGCATACGTACGTTGGTTAAGACCACTACGGATCAGCAAAAATTAACAAATATTATGGATATGACATTATCCGTTTTAGATTGAAAGTGGAGTTATAGCTTGGATGGCAAAGAGGGAGTTGTCTCCACAAAGGCTGATTTGTTTTAGTGATACAGGTTCTTATTCTGTTAACGTTATAAAGAACTTGTATCGCATGTCTGGCAAAACTTATTAGTTCCCTGTTCAAACATCATTATATAGTAGTCAGAAAATAATTCTTTACTGTTCGTTCTAGAAATGCTATTCTAAATAGCAAGTTAGATCTAACTTTTTTTTGCAATATCAAGAACGATCGTTCTAAAATTATTTTGAAAGCTTATCTATATAAAATACATGTTGATAAGGAGAAAATAGGATGAAATATACTGTTATTACGGGTGCAAGTTCAGGGATTGGATATGAGACAGCATTGGCATTTGCTGCACGTGGCAAAAACTTAATCCTGGTCGCTAGAAGAGTGGACAAATTAGAAGAACTCAAATCAGCAATTCAGAATATTGATGCTACAGTAGATGTTATTGTTCATACAAGTGATCTTTCGGATACAAGACAGGCATACACACTTTATAACACGCTTAAGAAATACCAAATTGAGACTTGGATTAACAATGCGGGGCTCGGTGAAGGTTCTTTTGTAGCAGAACAGAATTTGGAGAAAGTTGAAACGATGCTGCGTGTGAACATTGAGTCCCTAACGATCCTTTCCACACTGTATGTGCGAGATTACGCAGACGTAGAGGGAACTCAGTTAATTAACGTTGCATCCGCACTTGGATATGCCATCGCTGTTGGGAGTGTTGCGTATTCGGCATCGAAATATTACGTGAGTGCCTTCACAGAAGGGCTTGCCAAAGAACTTGAAATAAAAGGGGCAAAATTAAAAGCAAAAGTACTGGCTCCAGCAATTACGGAAACGGAATTCGTGAAGAAATCATTAGACACAGAAGAATTTGATTACAAAGCAAACATGTCTAAATACCACACTGCCAAAGAAATGGCAGGCTTCATGTTAGATCTATATGATAACAACGAAGTCGTAGGGATTGTAGACCTGAACTACAATTTCAATCTGAGAAGCCCAATCTATCCCATCATTTCAGAGCTGCATTAATTTAATATTTCATCAAACATGGCGTACAAATTACATTGTGCGCCATGTTTTTATCTGATCCTTTCAATTTTTAGATAACCCACAGAAAACAACGATTATTGATTGATTTTTTCCAGCGATGTGTACCAGTTGTTCACCTCTTCAGTGATCTTATCGCCACCTAGCTTGTGCCATCTAGCGACGACGAGATCGAAGCTTGACAACGGCTCCTGCCCGTATACGATTTTGAGCATCGCGTCATGCAGTAACTCGTCAAGGGCGTCACCGATCTTTTCCATCGTAGGCGTAGGTGCACCTGTGAAGGCATCTGTTTTGTAGACGGAGGGATTGCTTTCAACGATTTGCCAGCCCTTCAGCTCTTGAGGTGTACGGAGCAGCTTGTTTTTAATGTCATATGAGGTCTGATCGGATACACCGCTGTTGATGCGAGCAATCGATTCACTGAGCAGGTTAGGGACAGAGGGGAGAGATAGGCTTAAGAGATACTTCTGGGGGTCTGCAAAACCGCCCGGAACCTGGCTTTCCAGAAATGTCACCTTGCCATCCTCATAGCCGTAGTCGTAGCCTTCAGCGATACCCCAGCGATACGGTGAGCCAGCAGGAGGATCAATGAAGTTGTCATAAACAAAGTTCATATAGTTGAAAAAAATCTCGGGATTCGCCATATCTGCGTTGATAGCAATTGCCCCATACTCTGGTGGTGTGCCACGCGTACCAGATAAGCCGCTCGGCCCGACGGGGATCGGGTATGCCTCGAACCGGGCGTCCGGTACTTTCGCAGTTACGTTCCCTAGCGGCCATCCGGCCGCCCACGGCGGCGCCACAATCATGCCTGTCTTGCCAAGCTTCCATGATTCCGTCGCTTGGACCTCATCGAGAATCTCAGCATCCTTTGGTATGTAGCCTCGCTCCATCCAGCGTTTTAACGTCGTTAGACCTTGCCGAACACTTGGTTGGACCGAACCGTAAGACAGCATCCCGTCCGGGTCTGTGCTCCAGATATCCGGCATCTCCCCATAAGCCCCAAATACAAATCCCGCATCCGACATCCAGGTGAAAAACGAATTTTTCAAGCTGATGCTAAGTCCATAGGTGTCGTCTTTACCATTGCCGTCCGGGTCTAGATGAACGAACGCATCCATGACGGACTCCATCTCTTTGAGGGTGGTGGGCGCCTTCAGACCAAGCTTATCAAGCCAATCCTGACGAATGTACAATACCTCGTTCGAATTCATCTTGCCGTCGAGGATTGGTATCGCCATTTTTTTGCCGTTGATCATGTACCGCTCCCACGACTCGGGTGCCTGCGCCATGGCTGCCTTCCACGTGGGTGAGGCATACTGCTCGAACAACTCTCCTACGTCCCTGAAGGCACCGGAGCGCAGCAGCGGATACATATTTTGTCCACCCTTGAATGTGACGATGTCGGGAAGGGACTGACCGGTCGCGATCAAGGTGTTCAGTTTATTGATGTAGACATCCTCATCACCAGTCGTCGTCCAGAGGTAATTGACCTTGATGCCAAGCTTGTCCTCAAACAGTCGGCTCAGTACGTTGTTTTGCAGATCCTCACCGTTTTTGAACTCGATGTCCGGGTACAGATGCCCAACGGTCGTCAAGACGACGGGAGACTCATATTTTCCACCGATGAACGAAGGGGCAGGCCTGACAGAAGTGTTTTCTTTCTTCAGTAGTTGGGAGGGTGCCGTTGGATCTTCCCAAAAGATAAACGAGAAAATCATAACGACTAGAAACAAGATGATCGCGAGGCCAAACAGACCTGTCTGCCTCAACCATTTCCAGATTAACATATCTCTGTTACCTCCTGTTCACGGACCACTTTCCAGCGCAACGTCACCTGAAGTCCACCCAGTTCTCCATTAGCCAGCTCCATATCGGCCTCTGAGCCGAGCATCGCTCTCATCCGCTCATATACATTGTGAAGCGCCCACGCAGTATTGGCGTCCGCGCCGTAGTAGATTGCATTACGAAGCGTGTCGAGTCGACCGGGCTCGACACCACAGCCGTTATCCGCCACAATAAGCTCACAATATTCACCGTTGGAATAGCCACGAATTCGGATGTCACCAACCATGCGCAGCGCCTCAATGCCGTGCAGAATGGCATTTTCCGCGAGCGGTTGTAGAAGCAGTCGCGGCACCTGTATATCGAGGAGCTGCTCTTCGACATCAATGGTGAAAACGAAGCGGTCCATCTGAAGGCTCTGGATCGTCAGGTATAACCGGACGAGCTCAAGCTCATCCCGCACCGTTGTATACGTGTTCTCGAACTTGATCGTTTGCCGGAAATAACGGCTTAAGCTTATAGACATGTCAATGACGGCCTGCTTCTCATCAAGCTCGGTCATACTCTTGATAAATGCAAGCGAGTTGTACAGGAAGTGCGGCTGGATCTGGGATTGGAGCTGCCGAAGCTTTGCTTCTTTGGAGCGTATCTGTTCCATGTAAACCCTTTCAATTAATTCTTTGATCTCTTTGGACATTTCGTTGAAGCGCTCAAACAAATACATGAATTCGTCATTGCTCTCTTGGTGGAGCTTGATGGAATATTGACCGGATGTGATTTTCCTCACGCCCCAGAGCAGTTTACGTATCGGAATCTGCACGTCCCGGTATAACAGCAGGGCGAGCAGGATACTGAACAGAAGTAGGAAAACGCTAGAGAAGTAGTAGAGACGCTGGTTGGCATAGATCGGATTGAGCACCTCACTGATCGGGGTATAGTCGGCGATGTACCAATCTTTAAAGTTACTCAGAGCAGTGAAATTAACGAGGTATTGCTCACCGTTCAGTTTAATAAGTCGGTTACCACTCAGTTCTTTACCAACTTCAAGTCGGCTTGTCAATTCACGGATGAAAGGAAGCTTCCCTGTGTCGCTTGCAAGCACATCCCCGGCCGTAGACAACAAGATTGTGCTGTTGTCGTTCGTTCCCTTGGCGCGGTCCAAGTAGGCGAGTACATTTTTGGTGTCGATCTTGGCCCTGACGACATAAGACACTTCCTCCGGATCAAAGCGGAAGGTGTACGGATGCGCCAAATAATACGTCAAATACGTGCCATCGCCCGTCTGCTCATACTGCCAGAACGGACGGAAGTGCGTCTCCAGGTACAGTTCGCTTAACTTTGACGAAGAGGACGTGGAGGAGAAAGATGAACTATCCTCATCGTAAATCACCATAAATTCGGCGTTCCAGTTGTTCAGGGCATGCAACAGGTTCAACTTGTCCGATACCCGCAGTTTCAACTTGTTCAGCTCAAAATCTCCTTCCAGAAAGGAAGGAGTCGCAAGCAGTCGCACATCTTTGTCGAGTACGAGAAAATCGCTAAAGGACGAAACTTTGGACAGATTGTTGTCGATGTCTCCGGCCAGGAAAGTAAGCTCATTCAATTTCACTCTTTGAATTTCCTGCTTGATGAGCCGCACGCTGGAGCGATTGGTCAGGTAGTACAGAAGCAGGGTAGAGACGAGCAGTAGAAAGATGACAAGTACAATTTTTGTGAAAATGGTTAGTTTCATTATAATGTCCCCGTTCGGTCAGGAGGATTGATGACGGAAGTCTTGCGGTGTCAGTCCACAATGCTCTTTGAACAACTTGATGAAGTACTGCGGCTTATGGTAGCCGATTGCCGTCGCAACGTCGCTAACCTTGAGTTCTGGTTGCTCGATAAGGATTTCCCGCGCGCGCTGCATGCGCACTTTGTACAAATATTCGCTAATATTTTCGCTTGCCTTGCTTTTGAACAGAGCGGACAGATACGCGGGATGCAGGCCGACGTGATCCGCTGCCGTCTGCAGCGTGGCGTCCGCGAGATGCGCTGTGATGAACTGTTGGACCTTACGGATGAGCGCTACTTGCTCATTGTTCCATTCGCTTTTGGTCATCTCCCGCAATCGCTCGAGCGTGAGTACTATCCAATCCTGAAGCTGGTACATATGGCGGAAACGGTTGGTTTCAGTGGCCTTTTCCAGCTCTGGAGGGATGATCTCAAGCAGGCTGAGTCCGTTTTTGTGGGCAAAAAAGCTGAAGGCGCCCATCGCGTGATAATAGAGCTCAAGTAGCGTTTCCCGTGAATCCATTCGTTTGTTTGTCACCTCAAGGAAAATCGCGTCCCACTTGGCAGAGATCGCCTCCCACTGGTAAATTTCGAACAACTGGATCATCGTGGGTGACTCGTAAAGACTATGGACTCGGTAGGGCTTTTCCGGCACTAAGGCGTCCTGCAGGCGGATTAAGAGGCCCGTCTCACCGCCAAGATGGCGGGTGAGTATAGCCAGTGCGTCCTGGTAAGTTTCACGCAGGCCGTGAGCCATGACCTGCCAGTGGCTCACGACGATTGAAATGCTGCTTTTGAGAAAGTGTCTGACGTGCTGCTGCAGCCTGGCCGCCAAATGTTCGAGGGATCGCTGCCGATTAAGCTCCGGCTCCTTCTCCCGCGCTAGCCATGACTCTTCCCGTACCTTGAGAACGAAGACTTCATGCTCGTACGCATCACGCCCGTGCCAGACATGAAACAATTCCGAGAAGGTTTCCTCAGCGATATTTGCGACGGCCGAGGAGAGCAGGGACTGGTCCTTCCAGTTCAACTCCTCAGCAGACGATTCAATGCGTAGGAGGCATATTGCAGTTTCGTCGCTCGGACAGAACGGCAGCCGATAATAAGCCATTTTTTCTTCGAGAAGCTTGGGAGCAAGCTTCCTACCTTGAAGCAGATCCATAAGCAGCTTTTCTCGAAACAATGGCATATGTTCGCTGAGCATGCTCATTGCCTTCACCTGTTTTCCCCGTTCGTCCCATTCCAGATGAAGCGCTTCCGTAAGTTGGCGCAGCATGTCGGCCAGCTCTCTTTGGTCGACTGGCTTTAGCAGATAACCATCCACCTGTTGTCTGATCGCCTCCTGTGCGTAGTCCCATTCGCCGTAGCCGGATAGCAGGATGCTTTTGAAGTGTTTGTCATATTTTTTTATATGCTCGATCAGCTCCAGGCCGGAGATCCCGGGCATTCGAATATCGGTGATGATAATATCGACGGGATAGCTCTTGCAATGTTCGAGTGCCTCTTCGCCAGAGAAAGCCTTGTGAACCTTGCCAATGCCGAGCGCTTCCCACGGCATGGTGCGTTCGAGACTGTCCACGAGATGAGCATGATCATCAACAATTAGTAGCTCATACATGCTTAAATCCCCCAGTCAGTTTTCGCTTGTTACGGTTGACGTATCTTCAACCTTTTTATTATCTGAGCAGAACTGTTCCTTTGTCAATTGCAGGCCCAAGACGCCAGAATCGTTGCCTTGAATTCGCTCATCTCGACGACTAATCCCTGCCTCAGCCTTGACGCCTCGGCAGCGAATGCCATCAGATGGCTGTCAAACGAGGCCTGAGCGGAGGCGACTGCTACGAATTCGGCCTCGTCCGAATGGGCGAGTACATAGGGAGCATAGCTAGGCAGCCCTCGGGCGTTTGCGCCAATCAGAGCCAGCTTTATTTTTTCATGGAGATATACATACCTCCTATTGGATTTTGCGATACCAAGGCAAACGTGAGAGGGGCGCATCAACTTGAAGTTCGATAGGCCCGTTGATGATATTTCCATCCTCGTCCTGCCATTGACCCTCAGGAAAAATCACGTTTCTGGATGTCAGTCCCTTGACGACGACTGGCGCAACGAGCAGATTCTGTCCGAGGAGAAACTGGTCATTTACGAGCTCGTAGCCGCAGCCGGGATATTCGAACTCCAAGCTGCGCAGTATCGGTAAACCGTCTGCAGCCGCTTGGCGAGCGAGCGCCAGAATTTCGGGACCAAGCTCGGATCTTAGCCGTACAGCGTCAAGGCACCAGGTTAGCTCCTCACCTTTCAGCACGCGCCAGGGTGCCATGGAAAACTGCATCACAGGGAACAGTGCGGCACACTGGGTATACCGTATGAACAATTCGCTGTCAAAGTGAAATTCCGGGGAGTTGATATCGCCGTCCATACCGCCGCCGATCATATCGGGGCAGTTAAATGCGTAACCAAGCAGTCCCTGAGCAATCGCGTTGGGTATGAGTCCGCTGAGCCCAGTGGCGTCCCACGTATGTGTCTTGTCCCGCTGGCGCTGGATGAGTCCCTGGCCACCGAGTTTCCAACACATCCGCAACTCAACCAGCGAGTAGCCAACTCCGAGATTAGCATATGCTTCGCAGTCTTCAAGCTGACGCAGGGGACGAGTCCATGCAACGGGCTGGGTCGTGTCCGCTCCGCCCGGCAAGAACGGCTCGCCGGCGTCAAGCTTAAAACCATCAACACCGTAATCAGTGATCAGACGATCCATCTGCCGCTTGAACCAGGCTGCACCTTCCTCCTTCGTATAATCCATAACTGCGCTGTACCCATTCCACCAATGTCGGATGATTGGCGCGTTGTCCACGCCTATTAGAAGCAGATCACCCGCCCGCAATTCCTTAAACATGGTGCAGTCCGCACTTACGTATGGGCACATCCAGAGCATCACCTTGAAACCCATGCCATGAAGCGTATCGATCATCTCCCGGGGATTCGGGAACCTGTGCTTGTCAAAGTCCCACATGCCATAATCCATCATCCAATTGTCGTCGATAATGAGGACGCCGGGCGGTAGCCCGTTCGCTAGAATTGATTCTGCATAACGGATAATTCTGTCCTGCGTGGGGTTATAGAACATCTCGACCCAGGTACAGTACTGCGGGGCTGTGAAGACGAGAGCGTCGGGCATTTGCTTGGAAGGAGGGAAGTGTGTGCCAGCAGCATGACGGTATGCTCCCTGCAGGGAGCTATGTTCCTCTTCCACGACGACTTCACCTGCGTTATCAAAGACCGAGAGTCCATTCCCGTCCACATGGAAAGCAAACGGTTCCTCGCTCCAAATATATCTGCCTTTATTGGAGAGCAGCAAAGGCGAGGCCTGATTGTCATCCGTCACACGCAAATCCCTCGTATATGTTGTCTGGCCAAACGGCATGGAGCTGCCATCGTTGATCACACCGCCCCACCAGTACTCACCGGGCAACCGGGTGATTGAGATATTATTCATGGGAGAATTCTCCTTTGGAATTGCGGACAAAATCTTGTGGATGATTTGCCCCAATCGTTTGAATTTAGGTACGCGTTTTATTATGCAGAGATCATCCGCAGTTGGGAAGGGGATCTTAAAAATGTGGTTTGAATCTTAAAATCTGGGCATTTAAACCGGATTTTTCCTGATTTATGATGAGAACGTCAAGAGCTCACGACGATCGACTGACGGAAAAAACGCGCATTTTTTTCGTCCTCCAGCTTTTGGAGCATGATTGCTGGACATAAGAGTACAACTTCATTTTTAAGAAAAGTCGAGGGGAGTTTGACGATGAATATAAGAAAAAAAATGGCAGCAGGGATCGCCAGCTTACTTCTTGTCTCGTTGATGGCGGGCTGTAATAGTTCTAACGACGGGGGCGGGGCTACCGACGGTGGTGCCCAGAAGAACGTTACGATCTCTTATACGATCTGGGACAAAAACCAGCAGCCGGCAATGGAGGCGATCGCCGATGCGTTCACTGAGCAGCACCCGAATATCAAGGTGAAAGTTGATGCTATTCCTTGGGGCGAATATTGGACGAAGATGTCCGCCGCAGCGCCAGCGGGAATGCTGCCTGATGTATTCTGGATGCATGGCGGTCAGTTTATGAAGTACGCAGAAGGCCAGTTCCTCGAGCCGATCACGGACAAAGTGCAGGCCAATGAAATCGATCTGAACAACTACGCGTCCAACCTCGTCTCCATCTATACGATGGACGGTCAAAACTACGGTATTCCAAAGGACTTCGATACCATTGGTCTGGCCTACAACAAGGAGCTGTTCGATCAGGCGAACATTCCTTATCCAGACGATACATGGGATTATGCCAAGCTTGCTGAAGTCGCCAAACAGCTAAGTCAGCCAGACAAGGGCATTTACGGTTTTGGCGCAAAGCTGGACACCCAAGCGGGCTACTGGAACGACATGTTAGCGAACGGTGGTTTTATTTTAAATGACGACATGACCAAATCCGGCTACGACGAGTTGGCTTCGATTGAGGCACTAAAGGCCCGTTACCAGATGATTCTTGACAAGGCTTCGCCGACGCACCAGCAGATGACCGACACGGATTCGGTCGAAATGTTCAAGTCCGGCAAGCTCGCGATGATTTTCGATGGATCTTGGGATAACGGGAATCTGGCGAGTAGTGAAATTATCAAAGGAAAGTACGATTGGGCACCCCTGCCGAAGGGGAAGGTCAAGCGTGGCAATATCATTAATGGCATCGGCAACGTCATGTCCACTAAGGGTAAGCACAAGGATGAAGCATGGCAGTTCCTGAAATTCCTCGGCTCCAAGGAGGCCGCTGAGATCACGGCAGAGATGGGTGCCGCGATTCCGGCGTTCAATAATACGCAAGACGCATGGGTGAAGAACAATCCCGATTTGAACCTGCAGGTATTCATTGATCAGGCGGGGGACGCGACTCCGTACCCGAGCGGTTCAAAATCGTACCCAGTCTGGTTCTCGAAAGAAGCAGAAATCATGTCACAGGCATGGGGCGGCGCCATTTCAATCGAAGAAGGTGCCAAGAAAGTGGCGGAAATGATGAATCAGACGATTGAGGACGCAAAGTAAGCGCCCTACGTCAGGCAAAATTGTCGATGGTATTCCGGTTAACGGAATACCTATGGCACAAATGAGGTGAAGGCAATGCATTCGAAAAGCAGATATATATGGGCTTATATGATGATCGCTCCGACATTGATCGGAACGCTCGTTTTCTGGAGCTGGCCAGCAGTCTATTCCATCTATCTGAGCTTCCTGAAGTCCGAAAACTTCGGCCTTGTCAACCACTGGGTCGGTTGGGCCAACTACGAGAGATTATTTATGGACGAAGAGTTCTGGCAAAATCTACGTAATACGATACTTTATGTTGTGCTGTTTGTACCTACGACGATTATACTTTCGACGTTCTTCGCCGTACTGCTGAACGCTAAGATCAAGGGTCAGGCTGTCTACCGGGTCATTTATTTTCTACCGCAGGTTACGATGGCGGCCGCGGCTGCTATGGTGTGGGTCATTATTTTCGCTCAGGATTACGGACTACTAAACTCTGTACTCGGCACACACATCGC
The DNA here is from genome assembly GCF_900143165.1 of Paenibacillus sp. ov031. NCBI lineage: Bacteria > Bacillati > Bacillota > Bacilli > Caryophanales > Paenibacillaceae > Paenibacillus > Paenibacillus sp. ov031. Next base: position 2,006,508 of record NZ_FRDO01000001.1, on the reverse strand, counting down.
GTGGATCTCTGACAAGCGGTTCGCCATGTATGCTCTTGTCATGGTCGGTGTTTGGGGAGCGATTGGCTTTAACATGTTGCTGATCCTAGCTGGGCTTCAAGGCATTCCACGTACTCTGTATGAGGCGGCTGAGATTGATGGCGCTGTCGGCTTTCGCAAGTTTCGTTCCATCACGCTTCCGCTATTAACACCAACACTATTTTTTACGTCGATCGTGCTTGTGATCGGTGCCACACAAATTTTTGACAGTATCTATCTGATTATCGGTAAAACGAACGTTGCGCTACCGGCCGTGCGTTCTCTTGTATACGCTTATTACCAAAATTCATTTATCTATTACGATCAGAACTATGGAGCAGCGATTGTCAACATTTTGCTGGTGATCAACCTGGTTTTGACGGGTATCCAGTTCATGCTGCAAAAAAAATGGGTGATTTACGATTGAGGAGGTACGAAAGTGAGCAGAGTTGTCTCTTCGAAGCATAGAAGCAACCTTATTATTCATTTGGTTCTGATCGCAGGCGCAGCCGTCATGGTGCTTCCATTTCTCTGGATGATTCTTACGTCGCTCAAGACGACGACGGAGGCGACCCAGATTCCGATTACGATATTACCTGCCGAGCCGAGCTTGCGAGGCTATATAGACGCCCTTAGGCAATCGGCCTTCTTGCATTATTATGCGAATACGCTAATGGCTGCGTTCATGAAGACATTATTCCCTGTCGTCTTCAGCGCGATGGCGGCCTTTGCATTTGCACGCATTCGCTTTCCGGGTAGAGGTCTGTGTTTTTTTCTGATCATTTCGGTCATGATGATTCCCAACCCGGTGTTCTATACCCCGCAATATTTGATGATGAGCAAACTTGGCTTGGTGAATACGACGACCGCACTTTGGATCACTTCGCTCGTCAGCCCATTTGCTACCTTTTTGCTGCGCCAGTTTTTCCTCGGAATCTCCAAAGAATTGGAGGAGGCGGCAGTGCTCGACGGATGCAATCCGTTCCAAATCTTTCGCTACATCATGCTGCCGCTTGTCAAGTCAGCACTGGTTGCAGTCGTCATCATCCAACTACTCTGGTCATGGAATGAACTACAGTGGCCACTTATCATCAACAGCTCACCGGAAAAATTAACGCTGTCGGCAGGCCTTGCCACACTTGTCTCCATGTTCGGTACGGATTATCCTGTATTGATGGCTGGGGCGTTCATGGCCGTTATTCCGATGCTCATACTGTTTTTTATTTTCCAACGGCGGTTTATTGAGGGTGTCGCCTTCAGTGCCAGTAAGGGATGATTTTTTGAATTACGCCGATGTAATCTGTGAAAATGGATTGAGCATACCACCACGTTTACTAAGCTTTTTGCATCAAGTAGAGACGAGGTGTGTTCTCGTTCATGCGTGGAGTTTTAAGCTGGAGAGGGGGTGAGTGAGACTGGCGAGCAAGTTCGTTGCCATATTTAATAGTTAATCTCATGCGAACAGGAGTGAAAGATGCAATGTCGAATGCAAGAATCGCAAGGCTAGGATTGATGATGGTCGTCTTTTGTCTACTTGGCTCGATAATGTTTATGAACTTCAAGCCCAACCATGCCTATGCGTCAGGGGAGTGGCAAGCCCAAACCTATGACCCGAACAAAGCAGGACTGGAGCTAAATCCACTGAAGGGCTTTTTACCCTTCTCCAAGCTTCCCTCGGAAAGTGTTGATCCGAACAACAGTTTTCCGCACAGCATGGAATGGTTCTACGTTTCACTTCGTGACCTGATGACGGATTGGAACACATACAACTGGGCACCGCTGGATGCCTATCTTAATGATATCGCTAGTCGGGGCAACCAGGCGGCTTTCCGTGTCTACGTTGACTACCCGGGGCGTACAAGCGGTATTCCGCAGTTTCTAATTAATGGCGGGCTTATGACCCGAGATTATGATCAGAACGGCAATCATGATACATCCACTCACAGTCTGGCCCCCGACTGGAACGACGCAAATCTGAATCAGGCTTTGCGACAGTTCGTCACCGCACTTGGGGCCCGCTATGATGGCGATCCTCGGATTGGCTTCCTGACAACAGGATTATACGGATTTTGGGGAGAGTGGCATACATGGCCCTACAATACAGACCCAACGAATTGGGAGATGAACCAGAGTAACCGTGACGGACTGCTTTCGGCATTCAAGAGCGCATTCCAGAAGACCCAGGTACTGGCCAGGTATCCTTATTCGGCGAGTACAGCAGATTTGAAAAACGCTTTCGGCTACCATGATGATTCTTTTTCGTACGAAACGTTGTTCGCAAATGACTGGGGATTCTGGAGTTTGATTACGCAGAACGGCCTGCAGAACATCTGGAAGACTCATCCGATTGGTGGCGAATTATACCCACCCCTCCAGCAGGATACGAGTTTTTGGCAGCACTGGCCCAACCAAAACGGTGAAGACTTCCAGACCTCAGTCGAAACGACACACGCCTCTTGGCTAATGTACGATCGTGTGTACAAAAATTCTTTGCCTGACGAGACGGCTAAGCTTAATGCGCTGCGAGCTCATAAAATGCTTGGTTATACGCTGTATAATTCATCGGTGCAGCTGAGTGATTCATCGGCGTCCTCACTGCAAGTCAACGTCAAACTCCAGAACAAGGGCGTTGCTCCGTTTTACTACAATTGGGAGGTCGAGTTCGGCGTACTGAATTCCTCCGACACATGGGTTAAGTCGCTTGGCACAAAATCGTGGAATCTGAAAAGCATCTTGCCTGGAGACACGGACTATTCCTTCTCGTATAGTGCGAATCACAACCTTCCCGCAGGGGATTACAGGTTAGTCATGCGGATTGTCAATCCACTCACCGGCGGCAAGACCATTCGTTTTGCGAACACGCGTCAGGACGCGAACCTAAATGGCTGGCTAACACTGTCCGGTTTCCACGTTTCTGGGAGTGCTACGACTTCTACTTTACTGGCTGACCAGCCCGTGACGCCAGTCACACCTCCGAATTCAGGTGTTAGCGCCTATGAGGCAGAGGCAGCGGGAAACACGTTAGCAGGTTCAGCGGTCATTGCGAACTGCACGACTTGCTCAGGTGGGGCAAAGGTGGGTTATTTAGGCAACGGTAGCGGCACGCTGAAGTTCAATAGTGTAACAGTGCCGTCAGCAGGCAACTACAAATTGACGATCCAGTACTTGAATGGTGAAGCGAGCCGCTCCGCCATATTAAGTGTGAATGGAGCGGCTGGTACATCGCTCAACTTTCCAAGTTCCGGCGCTTGGACAACAGTGGCTTCACAGGAGACGACAGTACATCTGCAGGCGGGGTCCAATACGCTGCTGTTCTCACAGCCGACGGGTTATGCCCCAGATATCGACCGCATCTTAGTGAGTGTGAACCCTACCGGTTCGGGAGGGTAAAGAAGGTCATCCATCCCCTTCAAGTTATACAGTTAAGAGAATGACTCTTACTGTTGAGTGAAGTGCACCCCTTAGAATAGACATTGGAAAAACCCCTGGGTTTGGCCGATGAAATTCTAGGGGGTGCATTTTTGTATGGCTAAAAAAGAGGCAATTCGTCTACATACTGTTGTGGGGTGGACATACCGTTTGTATGGACGTCTTCAGATGTAAGCGTGTACAATATGTAAATATATATCATTCCGTTTAAAAAATTGGGGGCTGGATATGAGGAAAACGTTATTTAATCGATTGCTGTTTTCTTATATGCCGATTTTTATTGTCGTGATCACGTTTACATTTTTTGTTTTTTTTCAGATATTAAGCGAACAAAGCCGTAAGGAGGCGCTTAACGCCAACAAAATGCTATCATTACAGGCGATGCGTCTGATCGATACTTCCCTGAAGGCGATAGACAATATGATAATGTCGGAAACCATAAATAATAAGCAGTTGATTGATTTCTTCAATAATGAAGAGAAGAATAACATTTTCATCAACATAAGCGCAGTTAAAAAAATGCAGGATATGATATCCTATTACCCCATGATTGATTCGATCTATTTTGTGCGTTATGAAGACAATTTCGTGCTCAGTAATGCGACAAGTGATCAACTTAGCAACTACAGAGACGAGCCATTTATTAAAAAGGCTATGGATCCGCTCGCACCCAAGCAATGGTCGGGCATAAGAACCTTCGAGCAGTTTTCTACAAAAGGGAGTAAGCCTGTCGTTAGTTTGGTACGGGGAGCGCCATTTATTACGGGCAAGAAAGGCATGATCGTCGTCAATGTGGCCACTGATTCGTTGCAGAACAGTATTGCTGACCTATACGATTCAAAAACAAGCTTTATCGGAATTCGGGACGCCGCGGGAAACGATTTGTTTAGTGACTTGCATTCTAAAGAGCAATCAAAGATTTTCTCCAATTATGTATCGAGCTATACCGGATGGTCCTACCAAAGTGGACTTATAAATGGCAAGTTGTTCCATGTAATCTCTTCATTATATAATGTCTGGTTTATCATCGGTATCGTGACGATCGGGGGTGGTTTTGTATGGCTGCTCTATGTTACCAGACGCAATTCAAGACCGCTGGAACAGATTGTGGCGCGTATCCGAGGTTACCGTCTCCCTTTGTCCAAGGAGTTGGGAGATGAATTTTCCTTCATCGAATCGGCCTTGTCCAATATTATTGAGCAATCGAATCAGTATCAGCAAAAGCACGATGAAGATCTGCATCTGCGAAAAAGGTACTTGTTCCACCAACTCATTGAAGGTGACATGGGTTTAACCCATGAGGAATGGATAGGAGAAACAAACAGTCTTCAGCTTCCATACTCGTTTAATAAACAAGTCGTACTTGTGATCGAAATGGATAAATACAGTGATTTTTGCTGCCAATACTCCCGCAGAGACCAAAACCTTCTTAAATTCGCGCTACGCAGTGTTATTCAGGAGCTTGCTCCAAAATATGGGCTCGCGCTTTGGTCAGAGTGGACTTCGGCATTTCAGCTAAGCGTCATGGTAATTATGGACAGCGAGGAGGAAGCAAGTACTTCCATAACACTCAAACTTTTCGAGAGCGTTCGTGTGTGGGTACAGGAAAATCTGAAGTTTACGGTAACGGTAGGTATCGGTGAGCAGGTTGAAGAGCTTTCCAGCGTCGCAAATTCTTATAAAGAGGCGCTTAGGGCGCTTAAATATAAAATAGTGTTAGGAGAAAACAGGCTCATTACTAGCGAACACATCGCAAATCACGGTCAGGTTGAGGTGTTCTCACAATTAAACGTAATTCGATCCATCATCCAGTCGTTCAGACTTCTTGAGGACGAATGGAAGACGAAGTATGACAAGCTCATGAATGAAATGAAGCTAGGATTGTTAACGAAAGATGAAATTACAAATCTGATGAACTATTTTATTTACTATTTGGGATTGGAAATCTCCGGGATGACAAAAGAGGTCCAAGAAATATGGATGCGAGATGGGTTACCAAGGCTCAGTAAAATCATAGATGAGTGCCATTCACTCGAGCAAATGCGGGAAGAATCTTTGAGCGTGTTGAACAGCTTTTTCACAGATTTGAAGGAAGCGCAAAACAGGCGTCTGCATGCAGCTACCATTCGAGATATGCGGAAAATGATCGAAGAGGAGTATGCCAATCCGAACATGTCGCTTGAATATCTCAGTTCAATCTTTAACATTAATGGGAAATATGTAAGCAAGCTGTTCAGGGAAGAGACCGGACAGAAATTCGTCGACTTCTTGATTGACATCCGCCTGCAGGCCGCAAAGCGCTTGCTCACGGAAACACAAGGTTCCATGCAGGAGGTAGCTGAGAAGGTAGGTTATACAAGCGCGATCTCATTCAGCCGTGTGTTTAAGAAAGTGGTAGGCTACTCCCCAAGCGAATTCCGCGAAGAAGCAGCACGCAGACAGATCGGTTGAATTTGGTTAACTGGTTGAAAATGGTTTGCTACGCCTGCTTACCCAGCAGTTTCATAATGTATTTCATGCAGCAGCTCCGGCTAAACACCGGAGCTGCTGCGCATTTTCAGGCCATGCGAAGACGGTTAAGTTAACGATTATTGTTTCTTGCTGCACCTCGTTATCCTACTTTACTATGTAGAATGTAAGCGCAAACAATCAGATCGAACGAAAGGAGAAGGAGCATATGTCAAGCATGCAAAAGAGAATCAGGAAACCCGAAACTTCAATGCAAGGCCAGCCACATGAACCGGCATTGCCTGACAGCAAATCATCATTACGCTTCATTGGGAAAAAAATGAAGCGTCACTGGCAGTTATACTTGGTCGTATTTCTGCCGTTGCTGTATTTGGTCATTTTCAAGTATATACCTATGTCTGGCGTTGTCATTGCTTTCAAAGAGTACAACGTCATCCAAGGTATTTGGGGTAGCCCATGGGTCGGACTGAAATATTTCGAACAATTTTTTGAATCACCAAACTTTTGGCTGTATTTGAAGAACACGCTTGGCATTAATATGTACGGTTTGCTTGTTGGTTTTCCTGCTCCGATTCTATTGGCACTTGCATTAAATGAAATTCGTAACGGTTTTTTCAAAAGCAGTGTACAAATGATCACCTACGCGCCTTACTTTATTTCAACCGTTATCATGGTTTCTATTCTCATCGTAACTTTGTCGCCAAGTGTTGGGATTATTAGCAAGTTCACACAACTACTCGGCATTGAAAATACAAATTTCATGGGAATTCCGAGCTTGTTCAAATCGATTTATGTCTGGTCGGATGTATGGCAATTTTCAGGTTATGGTGCGATTATCTACATTGCAGCTTTGGCAGGAGTCAATCCTGAACTATATGAATCGGCAAAAGTGGATGGTGCGTCCCGGATGCAGAAAATTATTAATATTGACTTACCGAGCCTTATCCCTGTATCCGTCATTCTACTCATATTGAATTTAGGGAATTTCATGAAAGTTGGCTTCGAAAAAGTATATTTGATGCAAAATCCCCTAAACATCAGCACTTCTGAAGTCATTTCTACCTATGTGTATAAGGTGGGACTGCTCAGCTCCAGCTTCAGCTTTTCGACTGCAATCGGTTTCTTCAACTCGATCATCAATCTGATTCTTCTTGTGAGCGTTAACTACATTGCCAAGAAATTATCCAATTCGAGTTTATGGTAACAGCAAATCAGCAGAAAGGAGGAACAAATATGTTCAAAGCGTCAAGGATTCGGGAATCGTATGGTGATCGTTTGTTTCTACTCGGTGTCTATGCTTTTTTGAGCGTAGTGACGATTGTCGTCCTTTTTCCGCTCATCTTTATCATTTCATCATCGTTTAGCTCACCGCAAGCCGTCGTATCCGGCAAGGTGTGGCTGTTACCCGTCGACTTTACGCTGGAAGGCTATAAAGCGGTGTTTCGAAATCCACAAATCGTTTTCGGTTACTTGAACTCGCTCTATTATACAGTCATAGGTACAGCAGTCAATGTTGCTTTGACTGTTATGCTTGCTTATCCGCTCGCCAGAAAAACGTTCTACGGCCGTAATTTTATCATGGTCCTTCTAGTCATCACGATGATGTTCGAAGGAGGGCTTATCCCCTTATATCTCGTAGTAAAAAACCTTCATATCCTCGATACACGTTGGGCGATGATTTTGCCAGGAGCCATGGCGGTGTTTCAAGTGATTGTCGCTCGGACCTTTTTTCAGACCACGATTCCCGAGGAAATTGCGGAAGCTGCCGAACTCGATGGCTGTAGTGACATCCGGTTCATTACCAGTATGGTAATTCCGCTCTCCAAACCCATTTTGGCTGTGCTGACGTTGATGTATGCTGTGGGCCACTGGAATGCTTACTTCGATGCATTGATTTTCCTGAAATCTCCAGATTTGTTCCCGTTACAGATCGTGTTGCGTAACATTCTTATTCTGAACTCGATCGATCCGACTATGGTGACCAATGTTGATCAGATGTTGGCGCAGCAAGGATTGAAGGACTTGCTAAAATATTCGCTTATCGTTGTCGCAAGTGCACCTGTCCTGATCATTTATCCGTTCGTGCAGAAGCACTTTGTTAAAGGTGTCATGATCGGTTCATTAAAAGGATAGTGACGGGGAGGTAGCTCAACCAGCATTTAAGGAGGTGAGGGGTTGAAGACCAGATAGAATGCTTCCGTAATTGAAATTAATGTTCGATAAATGGGAGGGGTCATAACTATGAAAACATGGAAAAAGTCATTCTCTTGCGTCCTCGGAGCTGCACTCTGTTTATCACTCGTCTTGAGCGCCTGTAGCGGGGATTCGAGCACAACTACGAATACACCTTCTGCGAGTGCACCAGAAGCAAGCGACGTGTTTACGCCCGTTGGAGAATATCCGATTGTCAATACGCCCATGACGATCAAAATGTTTGCTCCGCAGTACGCCGTCATAGAGAATATGGAAACCAATACATTCACGAAATACCTCCAGGACAAGACGAATATTCAAATAAAATGGGATCTCGTACCTGAAAAAGCGCTAAACGACCGTAAACAATTGATGCTGGCAAGCGGTGATTATCCTGAAGTAATTTTGCATGGGAGCTTAACCAAAGAAGAGCAGATGAAGTACGGCAAAGAGGGTGTGTTTATTCCACTGAACGACTTGATTGATAAATATGCGCCGAACTTCAAAAAAGCAATGGCTGAACTGCCGTACCTGGAAAGCTCTATCACTTCACCGGACGGCAACATTTATGCTCTTCCGCAAGTGAACGAGTGTTATCACTGCAACTATGCACAGAAGCTATGGATCAATCAGTCTTGGCTGGAGAAGCTTGGGTTAAAAATGCCGTCAACAACGGACGAGTTTTATGAAGTACTAAAAGCTTTTAAAGAAAATGATCCGAACGGTAATGGTATAAAAGACGAAATTCCGCTTACCGGCGCTGACGACATGTGGGCAGGGAACGTCGCTTCCTTCTTGATGAATTCGTTTATCATCGACGATCAGGTGGACAAAGACAACGGGACTTTTCTCCAGGTAAAGGACGGCAAAGTGGATTTCGTCGCCAATAAGGAAGAATGGAAGCAGGGATTATTGTACCTGAACAAGCTCTATACGGAAGGCCTGATCGATCCAGCATCATTCACACAGAACTCCGATGCCATCCAGCAGTTGGGCAACCGTCAAGACGCGAATGTGATTGGCAGCATTACAACCGCTCTAATCAGTTACGCCCACAGCCCAGATGACAAACACCCGCGTCATAAAGAGTATGTCACCGTGCCTCCCCTTAAAGGACCGAACGGTGTGCAGCAAGCAGGATACTTTGCGGGAGTAAGTGTGTCGCAAATGGCCATTACGAACAAAGCGACTGATGAACAGAAAATTGCCGCAATCCGTTTGGCCGACTATTTATATACAGAAGAAGCCATTGTGAATCAAGAGCATGGTCCAGAAGGTGAAGGATGGCGCAAAGCGGAGGATGGCGAGCTGGGTATGGACGGCAAACCGGCAACTTATGCAATTATTTCTGATGGTGAAACCAAAATTACGTATAACGATCGCTGGGATCAGCTTGGACCATCCCTCCGCACATACCAGTATCGTGACTCATGGGCAGCTCTGCAGGATCCGCTTGCTGAAGGCGCGTACGAGGTTCGTCTGAAGCGTGAGTCAGCCAAATATGAGCCGTTCCAATCGAAGGAGAATTATCCGTCCAGCGTATTCATAGCATTGGAAGACACTCAGGTTGCGGCTCAACTAAAAACATCAATCCGAGATTACGTCAAGTCAAACATGGCTCAGTTCATTACGGGCAGCAAGGACATCGAGAAAGAATGGGATTCTTATGTAAAAGGTCTGGATGGTCTGCAGCTTGGTCAGTATATAGAAATTTACCAGAAGGCAATTGATACGAAATAATTCGAAATTTCCCCTAAATAATTCTACCTTCAAGTCTGACCTGGAGGAGGACCTGGAGGATTTCAGATTAGACTCGGAGGTGCAGTTTAAAGTGAACTGTGGTTTGCAAAACATGTTCTATAAGTATATGTGGTCGTCCAATTGGTGGAATCAGGGACGTGAAGACACGCAGGTGAAACACTTGGAACTTCGCTGCTGTAAAAATGACAGCGCCGCCTTCCAGGCATTGGTCAGCTCAGATCAAGAGGATATGCTCGTTACGATTAACCGGGATGCATTGTTATGGAAGGGCGGGCCGATCAAAATCGTACGCTGTGAGGTGGAAACGGATGCTCCCTGCAAGATCAATCTTCAGCTAATCGGGTTAATTGAGGACGATAATCGCGTTATGACTTCAGATGTTCTGCTGGATGAACCCTATCAATGGCTTAGGAAGCGTCAGATCCAACCTTTGTGGGTGGAGCTTCATGCCGATGATTCCGTTGTAAGCGGTCAATATGAAGGCAAGCTGAAATTCTACACGCATACGATGTTCGAGGATGAGGTTTTGGAGAAAGAACTGACGTTTCGTTTAACGATCAGTGAACAAGTGCTGCCAGAGCCTCAAAATTATACTTTCGTTTTGGACTTGTGGCAGCATAACTGTAATATTGCAAGAAAATATGATGTTTCCTATTGGACCGATGAACATTTTACGCTTCTTGATTCGTATCTTCACAGCTTATCTCAGCTCGGACAAAAGGCGTTGACGCTTGTTGTTTCAGAGGAGCCATGGAGCGGACAACGATCATTTATCGATGCTGAGCCATCCGACTTGAATGAATACAGTATCGTTCAAATCGTGAGACGGAGCGACGGTCGATTTGACTATGATTTTACGCACTTGGATCGGTATGTTGAGATAGGAGAGAAGCACGGAATATGCAAAGAAATAGAAGTATTCGGCTTGATCAATATTTGGAAGCATGAGGATGAAGGGTTTGGGGGAGTTGTGGATGATTACCCCGATGCCATTCGCGTCCGCTATTATGATGAAGAAACCGGGAGCTATAAGTTTATCCGAAATAAATCAGATCTTAGCGCTTATGTAGTGGCATTAGAGCAGCATTTTATCTCGAAAAAGTGGATTGACCGCGTTCGTGTTGTTGCGGATGAACCGGCTGATATCTGCTTATTTGAGGAAAGTTTAGCATGCTTACGCGAGATGGCGCCATCATTCCTCTATAAAGCAGCAATTAATCATACCGAGTTTATTCATAAACATATCAAAGGAATCGTTGATTATGTGCCTGTCCTTGACTGTGCTGCAGAGGAATTTGAACAGCTAGAGCAGCTAAGAAAAGTAGTGAAGGGGACATTTACGTTTTACGTTTGCTGCTCGCCAGAGAAACCCAACACGTTCCTCAGTTCGCCGTCAATTGAGTCTCGGGTGATCCCTTGGCTCGCAGAAAAGCTGAAATTGGATGGCTTTCTACGGTGGAATTATACCGTGTGGCCCGACAAACCTCTGGAGAGGCTTTCCTATCGTCCTATGATTTGGAAGGCTGGGGATACCAATTTCGTTTACCCGGGAAAAAGGGGCAAACCGCTGCTTTCACTGCGTTATAAGTGGCTGCAGCGAGGCATCCGTGATTATGAATATATGCAGATAGCAAAGCAGAATGGACAGGAAGAGCAGGTTGAAAAGATTCTCCAGCGAGTATTTCGATTCGATCATCCGAGAGAGCTTGCACCCTCCTCTGGCAAAACGGCCATGCAATTATACAGTTTTAATATCGAGGACTACGATCGATTATATGAGATTGAGAACGGACAAACAGAATGAACAGCTGTATTAAACAATGGGATGAGAAAGGTGTGATCATATGAATCTTGTTCAAAAATTAACGCCATCAGCCAAACAACTTGCTTTTCAAAAATGGGAATTTGGATTATTTCTTCATTTCGGACTTCGCACCTTTTATGAAGGATATGTCGATTTTGATGAAAGGCAGTTGGATCCGGCTACTTTCAATCCTGTTGACTTAGACTGTGAGCAGTGGATCCGGTCGGCCAAAGAAGCCGGAATGAACTATGCTGTGTTAACTGCGAAGCACCATGACGGCTTTTCCAATTGGCCTTCCGACTACAGTCGATTTAGTGTGGCGGCTTCTCAGTGGAAGGGTGGGCAAGGGGATGTCATACGCGAATTTGTTGATGCTTGCCGAAAATATGATATGAAACCAGGCTTGTACTATTCACCGTATGATGGTTCAGCTGACTTTTACACCCAAGATGCGAAGGCCTACGACGATTATTTCGTCAATCAAATCACAGAGTTGCTCACGCAATATGGCGACATCGATATTCTGTGGTTTGACGGTTGTGGCTCTGAGGCACATTCATATGATTGGAAACGTATTATTGATGAAATTCGCCGCTTGCAGCCTCATATTTTAATTTTTAATATGGGTGACCCCGACTTTCGGTGGGTTGGGAATGAGGATGGTATTGCACCTATTCCATGCTGGAATGAAGTTGACTCAACGGAGTTTTCAATTATGACGGAAAAGAAAGAGCAATTGCTTGAACACCTATGGCTGCCAGCGGAATGTGACGTCCAAATAAGGGGAGATTGGTTTTATAGCGATAGCAATGAACTTACCCTGAAAAGTACGGAAGAACTTATGGGCATTTATTATCATTCCGTTGGCCGTGGTGCAAACCTGCTCCTGAATATTGGACCGGATCGCAACGGTCTGCTTCCGGAGAAAGATGTAGAGAGACTGTTGGAATTCGGTTCGGAAATTCGCCGTTTCGAACGTCCATTTGCAACAATTGAGCAATGCAGAAGATTTGAAAAATCGTGGGTTTACGAGACAGAGGTGCCCCAGTTACTCGACCACGTTATCATCCAAGAGGATCTTACATCTGGTGAAAATATACGAAGCTTCAAGATTGACATCATTACTCAAAAGTCAAGACGACCTGTGACCATTTATGAAGGGCAGCATATAGGTCATAAGGCAATTATTCGTATCCCTGCGATCAAAATTCGGGGTGTTATTGTTGAAATCACCGAAAGTGACCAAGAGGCAGTACTTCAGGAACTAAGCTTCCATCATGTTGGTGGCGGAACTCCAGATCCATTAAGCTAAATTAATATGAAAAAAAATAAGAAACAGTAACCAGAACGTGGTCGCTGTTTCTTATTTTTCATCCAAAGGAATTCAAATCTAAATAATTTGCCGCATCAAGACTTGTGATGTTCGTTATCTTTAGCATTGAGTGAAGCAATCAGTTTCTCGCCTTCGACATCAAGGTTCGGCAGAATACGGTCCAGCCATTTCGGAAGCGCCCACGCTTTATTCCCGAAAATAGCCATGATGGCCGGGACCAATCCCATTCGAATAATGAAGGCATCGATCAAGATTCCTACAGCTAACGTAAATCCAATTTGTTTGATCATGACATCATCCGTGAAAATAAACCCTGCAAAAACAGAAACCATAATTACAGCGGCTCCAACTACGACACGACTCACTTGTTTGTACCCGTGAACGACGGATTCAGTCCCCCGATGACCATGAACATACGATTCCCGCATGGAGCTAACAAGGAAAACCTGATAATCCATTGCGAGTCCATAAAGGATACCCGTAACAATGATCGGCATAAAGCTTAGCAGCGGACCACCTGTATCGAAGCCGAAGAGAGAGTGGAGCCAGCCCCACTGAAACACAGCTGTCGTGATTCCGAACGTAGCAAGAATACTAAGAAGAAAGCCGATAGTTGCTTTGATTGGCACGATGATTGAACGAAATACCAAGAGTAGAATGATTAGGGACAACAGAATAATAATTCCTACATATATAGGGAATACCTCTGCCAGCTTGGTCGACATATCGATATTTACGGCAGTGAATCCGGTAACTCCAAGCTTAACATCATACGTCTGTGCAATACTCGACTCAGAAGAACGTAAATCATTTACCAGGTTTTTGGTGGTTTTATCATTAGGGCCAGTTTCAGGAATCAGACTAAAAATAGCCATATCCTCAGTCATGCCTAAAGGTGAAACCTGCGCAACATTCTTTTGACTTTGAAGCTCTTTCACAAGATTACCTACGAGTTCTGGAGAGACCTGCGTTGAAGAATCCTTGGGCTCAGCGACCAGAATAAGTGGTCCGTTAAAGCCTTCTCCAAAGCCTTCAGAAATTGCTTCATAACTTTGTCTTGCAGTCGTGTCCAGATTCGCTGAAGCAGCTCCAGGAATGCCCATCTCCATTTTTGTAATCGGAATTGCTGCGACACCAAGAAGTACGATGATGGCAACAATTGTGGCCCAACGATACTTGATAACGAATTTAACCCATCTGTCAGCTACGCCACGACCAGCCGCTTTGTTAGACTTGGCGCTTTTCTCACGAGCTTTAGGCGAACAGATACGCTCACCCACCAACCCGAGCAGCGCCGGTAAAAGGGTTAAGGCAACGAATACGTTGATGAGCACGGTTGCAGCAGCTACCAACGCCATTGTCGATAAGAACGTAAGACCGATTACTAGCATACCGCATAGAGCTACGATAACCGTCAAACCTGCAAAAAATACAGCACTGCCCGATGTACCAATTGCTCTGGCAGCAGCTTCTTGTGCACTCAAACGTTGATCGATAATCATCCGGCGTTGACGATTTACAATGAATAGAGCGTAATCGATTCCAACTGCTAGTCCAACCATAAGAGCCAAAACCGAAGTGACACTAGGCATTTCAATGAATTTGGAAATGGAGAATGCTCCGCCCACTCCGATGCCGACACCAAGAAGTGCAGTTACAAGAGGCAGTCCTGCCGCTACAACGGACCCAAGTGTGGCCAGCAAAACAACCGCGGCAATAACAAGTCCAACGATTTCGGCGGATCCTACACCGATGGATACGGTTTTTAGTGTTTCGCCTGGTAGGACCGTAATATTGGTTCCTTTCTCAACAGTCATGACGGAATCTATTACGGAGTCAAAAACATCCTGCGTGATAGCAGACTGCTCAATGGTAAACTGAAATTGGAACAAAGCAATTCTGCCGTCGGGAGAGAGAAGAACACCCGGTACTGGAACACCATCCACCATCAGAGGACCATAGGAGGGAGCAGCCACTGTTTCAGACTGCTCTGTACTGGCAGCCTGAGCCATCTCAGCAGTTGAGCCGCTGGCTTCAGCAGCATAATCTGCAGGGTTAATCACATCTTTTATCCCGTAAACATCATTAACACCCTTTGTGATTGCTGCCAATCGTTCTGGCGTATCTAGACGCTCGTTTGGAGGTGCTTCAAACACAACACTCCCTTGACCGCCTGAGGCCGCAGGTAATTCTTTGGCTAACTGGTCCAGAACTTTTTGAGATTCTGTGCCTTCAATCTTCATTTCGGAACTGATATGCACACCATTCACACTGATCATCGAGACGACAATTCCTAAAATTAAAATCCATCCGAGTATAAAGTACCCCGGTTTGCGAAAAGCGGTTTTCCCCACTCTATATAATAATGTAGACATATCTTTGTTTTACACTCCCTCTATGGTGAATATGGATTGCTACTGTATTAGAATCCTTTGCGCAAGTGACCAAACATGTTTTCTAAAAACTCATCGAACGATACAGCCCCAGTTCTTTGGTGGTCACTTATGTTTTGTCCTGGTAACAGCACATTAAGTCTTCCGTCAATTAATGGAAGAATGGTTCCGTAGGCCGCGTTAATAAGTAGATAAGTATATACCTCGTCATCATTCCCGTTTGATAAGTCTAATAATGTCTCTTGAGCAGTCGTCTGCATTTGGTGTACTACTCCAAGGAAATGCGGTTCGAGAACAGGATATTTTTGGGAAAGTAACAGAAGTTCACGCAATCTTCCTATAAGGTCTGCTGTAAGCTGCATCTGGATTAGTTGATACAAAATGTCAAGCAAAGAGGCATTTGGTGGAATTTTGGTGATCAAATTCTCAAACTCAGTTGTGTTATTAACTGAAGTAGCTCCAATGGCTACTGCTTCTTCCTTGCATGTGAAATAGTTTGCGAAAGTTCTTCTGGAATAACCGGCTTTTTGCACGATATCTTCGACAACAAAACCGTCCAACCCATGTTCAAGTGCTAGTTCAAATGCTGTAGTCGCTAGCGCTTTTTCAGTAGCTTCTTTTTTTAAATGTCGCAGGGTTTGCTTGGCCATCAGATGCGTACACCTCCACATGCATGCTTCTGGAGAAAATAACTCTCTCGATAGTAGATTGTTTTCATTTGGTATTCACTCAACTCCTTAGTATTTACTCGAAATTATCATAACTTTAATTTGCTCATTGTGCAAATTTACTCAAGAGGCAAATTTATAGATAAGCAGATGAGAAATAATCATTCAATAAATTCCATAAGAAAAAGAGAGGGAAAGACAAAAAAAGACAAAGAGTGGAGGATACGATTCCTCTTCTTTGTCTCTAAATGAAATTTAACTAATTGTCCCCCACATAATGAAAAGAATGAATATGTGTTTTAGATAGTTCGATTACGTTCTTGATAAACATATCACGTGATTCACGAAAATCGCTTAATATCCAATTGTTCAATATTCCAAAAAAACCGTAAGCCGTATAGTACTTAAAATACTCCATGTTAACGGGGGAATCGTTGATCGTCTCGAAGATAAACTGCTCCTCATAGATTTTCAGGATTGTCTGAGGAAAACCTGTATGCAGACCAGGTAACGTATCACCATATCGAATCAGTTCGAAGAAGTCTCGGTTTTCATAGATATAATCGATGATTTGAAAAGATTCAAAATTAAGCTTGTTGGTGTAGACCTTTTGGCCATGCGAATATGGCTTGCCTACGGCGAGTCTCAAACCTTCGAGCTTCGTAATCAACAATTCTTCGGCGAGCACGAATTTATCTTGGTAGTGCAAGTAAAAAGTACTGCGATTATAACCTGCCTGATCGACGATGTCTTTGACAGAGATGGCATGATAGCCTTTTTTCTTAATGAGTTGGATCAGAGCGCTTTTAAGATGCTCTTCTGTTCGATTGCGCTGTTGAGATTTCATAATTTGTTCATCATTCATACATAAAACTCCTATAAAAATAGACATTGTTTTACCAAGTGTCTATGTAGTAGACATATCATCGTATCTTAATGATTGGATTGTTACAATTTTAAGCATACAATTATGTTTGTAAACGTCATATAGCACTTATGCGAATAGGTGCTATTCAAAATAGTATACTGGAGGATTTAATCATGGGCAAACTTCAAGACAAAGTGGCAGTTATTACGGGAGGGGCATCCGGAATCGGCGCAGCGACAGCACGCTTATTCGTTTCAGAAGGAGCCAAAGTGGTCTTGGTGGACCTGAATGAAGAAAAAGGTCAGGCGTTTGAGCAAGAACTGAAAGCGCTTAAAGCTGATGCTCTGTTTTTTAAAGCAAACATTACGAGTGAACAAGAGGTTGCTGAGATTTTCAAAAAAACCGTAGAGGTTTTCGGTAAAGTGGATATCGTATTTAACAATGCAGGAATCGGACGTGTTCATCCTTCGCATGAGCTTGAATATGCTGAATGGCGCAATACGGTGAATGTAGATCTGGATGGCGTATTCTTGGTCGCACGTGAAGCGATCCGAGAAATGCTCAAAATTGGCGGAGGGACTATCGTCAACACGGCTTCCATGTACGGATGGGTTGGTTCACCTGGTTCTGCAGCCTACAATGCAGCAAAAGGTGGCGTTGTGAATCTGACTCGTTCACTTGCGCTTGAGTATGCTGAGAAAAATATTCGGGTGAACGCACTTTGCCCAGGCTTCATCGATACACCGATTATTCCAGAAGAGAGCAAACAGGCTCTTTCTTCGGCAACACCAATGAAGCGGCTTGGTCAAGCAGATGAAATGGCCAAAGCCGTACTGTTCCTAGCTAGCGACGATTCATCCTATATGACAGGAAATAGTCTAATCGTGGATGGTGGATACACCGCCCAATAAGAGGATTAAATTTTCCGAAAATGAATGGATGAACATATTGAAAGCCGCAAATTGCGGCTTTTTTTCGTCCATATATTTGCAAAACTTGATACATATGCTATGTTTACAATGAAAGCGCCATCATGAGTAAACAGAGGGATCATTCTTTATCATATTTTAAAAAGGGAAGGAAGATGATGATGATGATTTTGCTCAAAAAGACAGGCGTATTAATGCTGGCATTGACTCTGCTTCTTGGATTGATGACAGTACCCGTTCATGCAGATTCCCCACTTTTTACGATCGAAAGCGAAAACGCTTTACTTTCCTCCGATCTTCAAGTGACGACAGAAATTTACGGACAACCCAAGCCCGGATTTTCTGGAAGTGGATTTGTCTGGATGCAGAATTCCGGCACGATAACCTTCACTGTGACTGTCCCCGAAACAGGCATGTATGCAATTTCTACCCGATACATGCAGGAGCTTAGTGCCGACGGCCGACTTCAATATCTATCCGTTAATGGTGTTACCAAGGGCTCATATATGCTGCCATACACAACAACATGGTCTGATTTCAATTTTGGTTATCAGAAGCTGAATCAGGGAAGCAACACGATTCAACTGAAGGCTGGTTGGGGCTTCGCTTATTTCGACACCTTCACTGTGGACTATGCCAATCTTGATCCCCTGGATGTTCAGCCTGTCCTTACTGATTCTCAAGCCACACCGGAAACACAACTTCTGATGAATTATTTAACGGAGGTTTATGGCAATCATATTATCTCAGGTCAACAGGAGATATACGGTGGTGGAAACGATGGCAATACGGAGTTGGAGTTTGATTGGATTCATAATTTAACCGGAAAGTATCCGGCTATCCGCGGATTTGATTTTATGAACTATAATCCGCTCTACGGATGGGAAGACGGCACAACCGATCGAATGATCGATTGGGTGAATAACCGGGATGGAATTGCGACAGCTTCCTGGCATATTAATGTACCCCGAAATTTCACGACCTACCAGCTTGATGACCATGTGGATTGGAAAGAGGCTACTTATAAACCAACAGAAACCAATTTTAATACAGCCAACGCCGTAATTCCTGGTACGAAAGAATATCAATACGTAATGAGTACGATTGATGATCTGGCGGAACAACTGTTGATTCTGCAAGATAACAATGTGCCCGTTCTTTTCCGTCCTTATCATGAGGCGGAGGGCAACGGTGGGTTAAATGGAGAAGGCGCCTGGTTCTGGTGGGCTTCCGCAGGTGCAGATGTGTACAAACAACTGTGGGATATGCTCTACACTGAACTTACAGAGACATACGGTTTGCACAACTTGATTTGGACTTACAACAGCTACGTATATAACACTTCTCCTGCATGGTACCCTGGTGACGATCAGGTAGATATTGTCGGTTATGATAAATACAATACAATCTACAACCGGAATGACGGTTTGTCCGGCGTACCAAATGAGGATGCCATTACCTCGATCTTTTATCAACTGGTTGATCTAACGGACGGCAAGAAAATGGTGGCCATGACGGAGAACGATACCGTCCCAAGTGTACAGAATCTGACAGAGGAAAAATCGGGATGGCTCTACTTCTGCCCGTGGTATGGAGAGCATCTCATGAGTTCAGCCTTTAATTATCCGACAACTCTGAAAACGCTTTATCAAAGTGATTATGTCATTACGCTGGATGAACTGCCTAATTTGAAGGTTAACAATCCAACATCAAACGCGTCTCTCACACCTACAACCGTTGAGTTTGACAAACACACGCCCAATCCAAGCGACAAGGCCATTACCGTGAACTTTAACGGTAATACGTTAACCGGTCTACGGATAGGTACCTCTGCATTGACTGCAAATCAGGATTACACGTTAAGCGGAAGTACGTTGCTGCTGAAAAAAGAATTTTTGGCCGGATTGTCAGTTGGCGAACATTCCATCGTTTTTGATTTTAATCAAGGGCAAGATCCTGTATTGAAAGTTAAAATTGTTGATTCAACACCTAGCACAAGTGCTGTAATTTCGCCCGTGAATACAGCTTTTGATAAAGCAGCGAATCTAGCGCAGGATGTTTCCTTGACCCTTACCTTAAACGGAAGACAGCTTACAAGCATAACGAATGGGAATTATACACTTGTATCAGGCCAGGATTATACGGCATCAAGCAATGCCATCGTTCTGCGCAAATCCTACCTTTCCACGCTGCCGCTAAGCCAAAATACGATAACGTTTCATTTTAACGGAGGAAATAACGCTGTTCTTACAGTAAACGTAGTGGATAGCAGTATTTCTGTACCCTCTGGGAATTTGACGATCCAAGCCTTTAACGGCAATACAAGCGCGTCCACCAACGGAATCTCACCTAAATTCAAAGTGGTCAATACCGGTAATTCGGCGATTCAGTTAAGTGATGTAAAGCTCCGGTATTACTATACGATCGACGGGGAAGAAGCACAGAGTTTTTGGTCTGACTGGGCCAGTATCGGAAGTGCAAATGTAACCAGCAAATTCGTTAAATTGGCAACGCCAGTTGCCGGAGCGGATTATGTTTTGGAAGTTGGTTTTACGAGTTCTGCCGGAACGCTTAATGCCGGACAAAGCGCAGAAATTCAAGCACGTTTCTCCAAAAATAACTGGTCCAATTATAACCAGGCTAACGATTACTCGTTTAAGGCATCGAGTACTCAGTTTGCAAACAACGAACAGGTTACCGGGTATATCAACGGTCAACTGGCGTGGGGGATTGAGCCGTAAGGATGCAAGGTATAATAAAGGTTGGAGCGGGGGTATCCCTGCTCCAGCCTTTTTGTGTTGAGATGGCCGAAAGCCGTGAGAAACGAATATAAAGAGGAGTATACAGAAGGAACATGTTATGATAGAGAGGATGCTAATTTTTCAGAAGGAGATCAAAATCAATGGTTGTAAAAAAGTGGTTAGGTGCTTTACTTTTTATTCTGGCGACCATCCTGTTTACAGGCTGCTCACTCGAAACGGTTTCATTAAATGGCTCATCTCAAGAGAATGCAACTCTAACGCAATTTGATGAAGTAGCCAAGTATATTTCGGAGCATAATGAACTCCCGGAAAATTATATAACCAAGAAAGAAGCTAGAGAATTAGGATGGGAGCCTAGTAAAGGTAATTTGGAAAAAGTGGCTCCAGGCAAAAGCATTGGCGGTGACGTATTTCAAAATCGAGAAGGGCTGTTGCCCAAGAAAAAAGGAAGGACTTGGTACGAAGCAGATATTAACTATTCGGGAGGAACGCGGGGCAGTGATCGGATTTTATACTCCAATGATGGATTAATCTATAAAACAACCGATCATTACCGTACGTTCGAGCAAATCGAATAGGGAAAGGGTGATCATATGAAAACAGTTGTCATCAATGGAAAGGACATTCATGGAAAAGAACAATTACATGACGTCCTTCAGACCAGCCTTGAATTAGGTCAAACGTATGGGCGGAATTTGGACGCATTATGGGATTGCCTGACTGGATTTGTCCCGATGCCACTTACCATTCAGTGGATTGATTTTGAGGCAAGTCGGAAGTCTCTTGGAGAGTACGCAGATCAGTTGTTGGATCTGATGCATGAAGCTGAAGAAGAGCTGGAAGGATTTACATTGGACTTAAAAAATTAATTACTACTTGGTGCGAGGCAATAAGATGGATCCATTGAAAGTCGCTATTTTAGCGGCTTTTTTTTGTTTTGTTGGTACGAAATCTTGTCCCAAATGAGAAGATCAACACATGTCTGGATTTTTTATAAGCAGAAGACATAATGTGTTTAAACGGATTGTGAATAGCATTTTTGTTCATGTAATTTAGTTAACTAGTTTACAATAAAATAGATTATAATATAAAATATTTTATGAGCACATGAGTAGCATTTAAACTGGATAAAGGAACCAAAGCGATAATTTATCAGCTTCAGGTCAAATAAATAGACAAAATGGTTCGTTTCGCTTAATTCTAGCATGATTTTTAAAACAAACGTTAGTATTCTAAGATATAGACATTATCACGTTAACATTTGACAATGATAATCTTTATCAATTATTATTGTTTACAGGTTAATAATAATACGCTTGACGGCATTTTATTTATCTTAACTATTAATATGATTGAAGGGAGATTTTCTTATGTCAAATAAAAATGCCCGTATTGCTATCATTGGTGGAGGTCCTTCTGGATTAACGCTTGCTCGAATTCTGCAGCAAAATGGAATGAAAGCTACTGTATATGAGCGTGAACCATCCTCCAACTCTCGTCAACAAGGCGGCACACTTGATATGCATCCTGAGTCAGGTCAATATGCATTGGAGGTAGCTGGACTGATAAAAGAATTCGAAGTGAATGCTCGTTATGAAGGCCAAGACTTAAGGCTTCTGGATAAAACCGGAAAAGTCTATTGGGACGAAATATCAGGTCCCGAAGATAACCATAGACCTGAGATAGATCGTGGCGTACTTCGCAAATTGTTATTGGATTCTATTGAACCAAACACAATAAAATGGGGCCATCACCTAAAAAGTATAAATTCACTAGACAACGGTCAGCTTGAGTTGCATTTTGAGAATGAGCATACAGAACTTGTAGATCTTGTTGTTGGTGCTGACGGTGCCTTTTCAAGAGTTCGCGAGTTTCTCTCGGATGTGCAGCCGATCTACACAGGAATAAGCGCGGTTGAGATGGGGATATCAAATGTTGATGAAATTCACCCGGATTTAGCTGAATTCAACGGGAAAGGGAGTATGTTTGCATTCCAAGATCAAAAAGCGATTATGGCTCAGCTTAATGGTGACGGCCGCATCCGAGTTTATTTGGCTTTCAGGATTGAAAAAGAATGGCTGGATAATTGCGGTATTAAATTTGAACAACCAACAATGGCAAAAGAATCTCTGCTCCAATTATTATCCGATTGGAGTGATGACTTGAAAAATTACATTCGTTATTCTGATGGCGAGATGTTGCCTCGTAGAATCTATATGTTGCCAATCGACCACAGCTGGACGCATAAGGACGGGGTCACTCTCATAGGAGATTCTGCGCATTTAATGTCTCCATTTGCAGGAAAAGGAGCGAATATTGCCATGCTTGATGCAGCTGAGTTAGGCTTATCTCTTGCTAATCACAGCGATCTAAAAACGGCTTTAGAGCACTACGAGAAAAAAATGTTTGCACATAGCTCTAAAGCAACACTGGAGTCAGATATGAATCTTAAGCTCAGCTTCTCACATAATGCAGCGCATAAGTTTCTGGATATTATCCTTAGAGATTCGACAGGGAAACATAGAGAGGTAAAAACAAGATCTTAATAATTATCTTGATCTAGATCAGAGCCAGCATTATTCTGCAGCAATTGGTAAATAATATAATTTAAAACCAAGGGAGAATAACTGGCATGCATCGTAAGCAAAATTTAAAAATGAAAAAAGTAGATTTAGCGCATTTAGAACAATATAGTCAACTGTTACGCTATGTATTTCAAGTTACTCATAATGATCTTCACAAACATGGCTGGAAAGAAAGCGAAATTCTCCATGAAAAATCACCTGTCTTACAACAAGCAGATGTACTTGGATGGTTTGATGGAGAAAAACTGATTTCTCAGGTATCCATATATCCATTTGAAGTTCGGATATTTAACGAAACATACGCTATGGGTGGCGTCACTGGTGTGGGGACTTTTCCGGAATATTCGGGTCAAGGCTTAATGAATAAACTGCTGCTGCAAGCTCTCACCAATATGCGTGGACAGAAACAATCCATTTCTTACTTGTATCCTTACTCCATACCGTATTATCGCCGTAAAGGGTGGGAGATCATTTCTGATAAAATCGTGTTTGAGGTTCAAGACTTCCAATTACCCAAAAACAAACCTGTTCCTGGTGATGTGGCACGTGTCGAACCCGACAGCGAAGATGTGAAGGTGGCTTATGAACGCTTTTCAATGCAAACCCATGGAGCCATGCTGCGGAAAGAACTTGCGTGGAGTGAGTATTGGCGATGGGATTCAGATGATTTAACTGCAGCTGTCTATTATGGAGAAGACGGTCAACCGGATGGCTACATTTTATATTGGATTGAAGAAGAAGTGTTCCACGTCAAAGATATGATCTTCATTCATGAAGAGGCACGCAGTGGACTGTGGAATTTCATTAGTGCACATTTTTCAATGATATCTAAAGTGGTAGGCAATATTCATACCGATGAACAGCTTGCCTTTTTGCTGGAAGATGCGGATATTAAGGAAACCATTTCGCCTTACTTTATGGCACGGATCGTGGACATTGAGCAATTTATCTCAAAATATCCGTTCAAACCCGCAGCGATGGATAGAGAGTGGACCTTTACTTTGCAAGATCCTTTGCTGTCATGGAATCAAGGCACATTTACTCTACAGATTGAACCGAATGGAAGTGGAAGAGTGATTCGGAGTCAAAGTCGACGTAGTGAAGATAGCATAAGTATCCAAACCATGACGACCATGTTGTTAGGTTATAAGCGTCCCGAGTATTTGCATAAGATTGGCCGTATTAAATGTGATCCAGAAACGCTTGATTTGTTAGAAGATGCTATTGAGCAGCAGGCGCCTTACTTTTCGGATTACTTTTAATATTCAAAGTAATGATCAGCATTCCATGATGAATGATGAATTGGCAATATCTCGTTCTCCGTCTGGAGACCTCTGTTTAAAATTAAAACAACCAGTATAGATGTTATCCATACTGGTTGTTTTTTGATTTTCATTCCATGATGTCTCAATAAATCAGACTGGATATATACATAAATCGTAGCAAGATATGCGCTTGTTTAAGAAGGTACGACCATCTCTGCGAGTGTATCCGACAACCTTTGTTTTGCTTTTTCCGATGCGGCAGTCAGCGGCAGACGCAGTTTTGCAGAAGCAATCAGCTGTTGCTGAGCCAGCCACCATTTGATCGAGGCTGGAGCAGGCTCTGCAAACACGTCACTAATCAGCGGTTGCAGCTGCTTAAAGCTGTCTCTTGATGCATTCACGTCACCAGATACAAAGCGTTGATACACGTCCACATACCGCTGGGTATGAATATTGGCAGAGGCCACCATCCCGCCTGCGGCACCTTGACATAGCATCGCATGGAAATACGCATCTTCGCCGCAAAGTACAGGCTTAGTCTCATATTGGGTTAGCGCCAGCAGCAGATCCAAACCGCCAGTGCTGTCCTTCAGGCCAATAACCCCATCCAGATCCATGACTTTTCTCATTGTATCCAAGGTCATGCGACTACCGGTTCGAGCCGGAATCTCATAGACTAGAATCGGCAATCCTGTCCGGGACGCGTTTGAAAAATGCTCTAGAATTCCTTCTTGCGTCGGTCTGTTGTAATAAGGAGTGACCACCAGAGCAGCATCTGCTCCCAATTCAGCGGCCATTTCGGTCCGATGAACCGTCGAATAGGTGTCATTCGTTCCTGTTCCCACGACGAGGGGGATGGTTTTGTTCAGACTTATCAAAATCTCTTTCGTTACTTCCACCATCTGCTTTACTTCATCCCAGGAGACAGTCGGAGATTCTCCTGTCGTGCCGTTTACGACCAATCCCTGAATGTCGTGTTTGGCAAGATGGGTAACATATTTGCGATACGATTCAATGTCGAGTTTGTGGTCATCCGAAAAAGGGGCAATTACCGGTATATAAATTCCTTGAACATGTTGTTCGTTCATCATAATCAACTACCTCTTCCCGTTATATTGAAACTAATGTAACATAGGAACCAGCATCACAGTTACCTATAACAAATGATAGTTGTCATCAATATTTTCGATGAGGTGAGCAAGTTGGATTTAATCTATCTTCAGACGTTCAGAGAAGTCGCAATTCGCGAGAGCTTCACCAGAGCCGCAGAGGTGCTGGGTTATGCACAATCCAGTGTTACTACGCAAATTCAGAAGCTGGAAAAAGCATATCAAGTCAAACTGTTTGAACGCTATAGCAATAACAAGATTCGTCTGACTTCTGCCGGGGAAGAGCTGTTCAAGCTTGCCGGACAGATGTTGGAATTGTTTGAGCAGTCCAAGGAAAAAATGGCGAAGCAGGGTGGTGGCTCCTTAACGATCGGTACGATGGACTCTATCGCTTCTTACTTTTTACCTCCATATATGCAAGCCACCCGTAAGGAATACCCGGATCTGAACATACGACTGCATACGAATCGTGAAGGGTTGATTTTGCATCAGGTCAGGGAAGGTGAAGCCGATATCGGACTTATTCTTGCAGATGATTCCAGCGATCCGGCTTTGCAGTGGATTACCATTCGCCAAGAACCGCTTTTGCTGATCGTCCATCCGCAGCATCCGCTGATCGCCAAAACGCAGATTGAATTGAATGATCTAAAGGATATGGAATGGATTATGCCTGAAGATACCTGTAATTACAGGCAGCTGCTTGAAAGAGTGCTTCGCGCAAATTCAATCCCATATCGGATCGGTCTGGAACTTGGCAATCCGGAAGCGATCAAAAGAAGTATTAAGTCAGGTGAGGGTATTTCGATTCTGCCGCAAATGGCTGTAATGGAAGAAATCGAGCGGGGGGAGCTGAAAGTGTTACCCCTTGAACATGCAGAGCTTCAACTCGAAATTCAGCTCGTTCTTCATCCGAAGAAGTGGGTATCCAACGCACTGCACGATTTCATGGAAAGCTTGAAAAAGTAAAGAATTGATCGCTGTTTAGCAGCATTATATCCGCTTTTTCTGTAATTTCTTTAGCCAACTGCAGGATAAATATGTTAATATAAGAGCCCATAAAATCAGCGAGCCACATCAAAAGGGCTCGCTGATTTATATTAGAACGCAAATAAAGGAGGCGCTACATGAGTTCCATTCTAAACGTTATAGAAAAGCTGAAATTGAATGTCTTGAATATTGAAAATGTTCCGGAATCATTTAGTTCTGATGTATATAAACTTACTCTTCTTAGTGGAGAAGACGTATATGTTAAGATTCCATATAACAAGGATAAGCTATTTCGCGAATTTCAGATGCTTGAAATATTGAAGGACGTCATACCTGTTCCTAAGGTATTGGACATTTGGTATGGGGATGAAAGTAATACTGGAGCATTGCTTCTCTCTGCAATTCAAGGGGTGCCTTGTACAGAAAATATGGATGAAAAGCTATCTTTTCAAATGGGTGTATATCATGCAATGCTTCATGAGGTAAAAACTCCAGGATATGGATACCATTCAACAGATGGATTTAATATTCTTGACCAAAATAATTGGAGACTACATATCAAAAATAATTTTGAAAAGTGGAAAGAGCCCTGCAAAGAGCTCCTCGAACCAGCATTGTATGAACGATGTATTCTTCATTTTGATGGCGTGTTCTCTGCTTTACCTGATCCTGACGGACCCTGTTTTGTACATATGGATTTTCGACCTGGAAATATATTGGTGAATGGTAACAAGGTTACTGGCATTATTGATTTTGAGAGTGCTCGGGGTGGCTCCTCTGAAATAGACTTTACTAAAATCAATAGATATATTTGGGAAGTAAACCCGAGAACGAAGTCCCAGTACTTCGAAGGTTATCAAACCATTCGGAACATGTTAAATCTCGAAATCGTATTGCCGTTTTATAATTTCTATGATGCTTTCAGTGCCGTTGTTTGGTGTAAAAACAGAGGAGTTGAAAGAAATCAATCGTTCCTTCAGGAAAGTATAGAAGTATTGAAGAAATCAGTCAGTTACTGATTATTGATGGCTTTTTCCTAAATTGAATGAATCCATTCGGAAATGTCATTGATCACGTTCTTATCTACATGCTGTGCAACTTTGTACTCTTTTTTCATTTTTAATATTTCTCCATAAACAGCTGGCATAAATAAATGATTTAAGTTGGGATAAAGTTTAAACGTTACATTTGGTTTTTCACCCAATAGGTCTTTGTAAACCTTAAAATCTTTGTCTACGGATACATGGAAATCTTGATCTCCTTGCAAAATGAGTACGGGTTTATCTAATACGTTAAGGTAATTAATGGAGGGATGTTCTCCCATCTCTTTGAAGTAGAAGGCTCTAGAATATTTCCCCAAAACCACAGTTGATTTCGCTTCTTCATCACTTAATTTATAAATTTTATCAAACTTAGCTGATAGTGCTGCTATTTGTTTCTTCGCAATCATTTTCAAAAACTTATTTAATGAGTCTAAAACATCGTTGTTTTGATCCATTAGAATCTCTTCTAACTTGCGTGGAGACCCACCCATAATAATGATCCCAGCAAAATGTCCACCTTCTGCATCAATTCGTGGAGCTAACATCCCGCCTAAACTATGACCTATAATGAATATTTGGTTGGTATCAATACGTGGATCTTTGCGCAATAAATCTGCTGCGAGGATAGCATCTTCAATCGTTTCTTCTTTAACGGATAAGCCGGTATCGTTTTTCATTTCTTTTCCATAGACGAATGTTCTTTTGTCATATCGCAGCACGGCGATTCCTTTGTCTGACAACCCTTCGGCGAGGTCTTTAAAAGGGAAGTTATTCCCCACCTTTTCATCCATATCTGCAGGGCCAGAGCCATGTACTAGTACCACTGCCGGAACTTTTGATGAGCAATCCTCCGGCAGTGACAAAATTCCATTTAGAGGATAATTCGTTTCTTTGCCAATGATTAGTTTTTCGTTCATTCCCATAACCTCCAATTAACATGTTTCTTCTAAAAAATGATTCATTTTCTGAACTAGTCGTTGATATTCGGGAACTTCACGTAAAGAATCGAATGCTGGATTCATCAGCACATCCCTCATCATGCTATTCTTTATAACCTGCTCGCTGCGGGGAGCGGCGACGTCGAAATCTTTCAGCCACGGATCAATCAGATCAAAAAAGGAATCTCCACGGAGCTCAAAAGGAAAGAATCCTTCCACGCAGGTTTCCACATATTTTTCAAGTAGTTCAATCAATTTTTCGGGTGATTTGTTCACGCAATATAGATGAGCGCCTAGAGCGTAAAGCAGAATGACATTGTTTGGATTTAGCCGTTTCATATCAAAAATCCTTGCAAAATCGGACGCTCTCATAAAAGCTGCTTCGGCTTTTTCGATATTATTAATATTTAGTTGTAGGACGTTCAGTAGCCCTTGAAAGACTGCCATTACGTGCTGATACAGTTCAACCTGCAAGGTTTCTTTGGCTTTGCCGATGTTGCCCATAAGCTGATATGCCTGTGAAATTAACACGCCCTTTGGCATCATGGGCCGGACAGTCTCCCCAAGTAAATCGAAGACCCGCTGCGGGCTCCTTAACGCCAAACAACAAACCGATTGATACAAAATCGCATCGTTGGCAAGGTGCATATCGCCACTTTCGCCCTGAATCCGTTCACACAGGGTCACGCTTTCGTTAAGAAGAGTCTCTTTTTGCTCTTGTGTTCTCGCCAGCGTGAAGTGATTGGTGTACAGCTTAACCATTTGCAATAAAAGCGGAAAGCAGGCGTAATATTTTTTGATGATCGCCGTACATTCAGCGATTACCTCATCAAAAGGAAGGGCAGCAAAATCATTGGCCAGTCGGGTGTAAAGCTTTGCGATGTCCGACTGCTCCATTTGCGGGGAATAACCCATCAATTCATCAATGCTAATGTTAAAATAGGCCGCAAGCCGTGGCAGAAATGTGATGTCAGGATAGCTTTGTCCCGTTTCCCACTTGGAAACAGACGCTTTGGAAACACCGATAAATGCAGCAACCGCATCCTGTGTTAATCCTTTTTCTCTGCGTTTTGCTACAAGGATCGATGCTAAATTAATTTCGTTCATCAACGTCACCTCTGCTTATGATTATACGGTTTATAAAATAAACTCCCAAGCGACTTGTCGTTGACTTGTGTTAAAAAAATCAACCATTGGGAAACTTGATAGGTAAGGGTAAAATCTCGCTAAGGAGCAGAACAAATGAGGAAAGTATTGAACATCTTTGTTAGTTGTACTGTTATTTGTATTCTAACGCTAAATCTAAGCGCTTTAGTCAATGCAGAGCCTAACACAGTGAATGAGGAGGAGTTTAAACCTTTATCTTTGACGTTACTTAATCCATCCATACAAATGGCGATTACTCAGTATTATCAAAAAATTCAGAAGCCGCAACCAAGTTATGGTTTAGTCCACACAATCCTCCAAATGCGAAGGAGTTTATTACATTCGACATCGATACACGTAAGGTTAAGTTAATCAAATATATCCATAGGAGCGACTAACTATTGTTCATGAGATGGTCCGAAGTATTTAGAAATATGCTATACTGGCAACGTAAAAGGGAGGTGCTTTACTGATGGAGAATCTGTTAAGATTGTCTGTGACTTGCTTCACTTGTGCAAAGCCAGTATTGGAGAAGCGTTACTTTGCATGGGGTTAAATCTTTTCTAACGCTAAATAAGCTTTTCTAATATTTTGGCTTTGCACCTTATTTTCAAAAATAAGGAGTGAAGCAGAGTGAAATATACAAACGCTAAAAAAATATTGCCCGAAAAGTTAATAATAATGATTCAAGAGTATGTCCAGGGAGAGACGATTTACATCCCAAAACAGGAAAAGGAATATAATCATTGGGGAAGTTTGAGTGGCGGAAGACAATGGTTAGATCACCGAAATGCCACTATTAGACAAGCCTTTAAGAATAATAGCAGCGTTGAGCAGCTTGCTAAGGACTACTTTCTCTCTATCGAAACCATTAAGAAAATTGTTTATTCCAAAAATAAGTAGTACATGGCACTGATGAAGAAATTCATCAGTGTTTTTTATGTCAAAAACGATTCTAACTTATTGTTTTCATTTAAATAGCTTATTGTACTCTTTACAATAGGATTAGGCAGAAGAGGAGTCGATACAGTGAGAGAAAATGTAACTTTTGATCTGGATTCAAATCGGGAATACTGGACCATTGGAGAGAGAGCAGTACTTCATTGGACATAATTAAGAGAGCGAGGAAACAGTAAATATGAATGAACCAAAAAGCAGAAGCAGACATCTGATCGATCAGGAGATAATAAGTGCAATTGATTTAATACCAGCCACCGATCTTTCCGCTGCCACACTAATGGAAGCAAGGAAAAGTCAAACAAAAATGATGCAGCAAATCGATGTAACGCAGCTGTTTCCAGTCACATTCGAAGAAAGGGTGGTTCCAAGTTATTTTGGTGGTCCTGATATTCGTATCGAAATTATTAAACCCCGCCAACCAAAGAACAGTAAGATGCCGCTATATTATTCGATTCATGGTGGGGGAATGGTTATGGGCAGTCCGGTCGGTGAACGCCAAAGCAATGCGGCACTGGCTGTGCAACATGGTTTTTGCTGTGTATCTGTTTACTATCGGCTAGCGCCAGAACATATTCAGCCAAGTCAATTACAGGATTGTTATTCCGGCCTGAAATGGTGCATCGAGCATGCCGAGGAATTAGGGTTAGATACCGAGAAAGTCGCTCTTGCAGGCAGCAGCGCCGGTAGTGGATTAGCAGCGGGGTTAGCCCTGTACATTCGCGACCAGAAGGAATTCGACATCCATCATCTAAGACTGCGCAGCCCCATGCTCGATGACCGTACAAGTATTTTGCCAGACCATCCTTATGCCGGCGAGTTTGTTTGGACCAAAAAAAGCAATTATTTCGGCTGGAAATCTGTCTTAGGTCACGAACCCGGACAAGAGGAAACAAGTGAATATTACGTGCCAGCGCGTGCAAAATCTCTTGCCGGTTTACCACCCACTTATATGAGCATAGGCAGCATTGATTTGTTCATAGATGAAACCTTATTATTTGCCAAACAACTTGCCTTTGACGGTGTTTTGATCGAATTGCAAGTACTTCCTGGATATCATCATTTGGCTCCAATGTTTCCGAATGCACATTTTTCTCAAATAGGTGCCACCTCTAGTGAGTATGCGTTGTTGAAAGCTCTGGAGTTACTTTGATTATAAGACTAATTTAGAGGTCGAATCGGAACCGAGACAATAGGGTGGAAGCAGTACAAATGAAACAAGTTAGAGTGTTGAAAGATAAAGTCGCATTGATGCGGCTTTTTTTGTTTTGTCGTGGGGCAAGAACCAGACCTTTTGCCGTCCAACCATAGTTTAGATAATTGTGCATATCGAATTTGTAACTTGTGTATTTAAATTTGCTTGAATCCTTGCTAAACTTTGTTTTGATAATGAGAATCATTATTATTTGGTGGGGGCAAAATTTGTCCGGAGGGCTTTCTAGAGCAAAACAATGATAAGAACTAAGAAAGGTTGGTAGAAATGACTTCAAACAGACAACTATGTATTGGATTGTCCTTAAATGCAACATGGAATAAAGGTGACGGTTGGCGGCACCGGGATAGCGGAGTAGAGCAGACAGGAACCATTGACTATTATATTCATTGGGCAAAAATGGCGGAGAACTCTAAGCTCGATTTTCTTTTCAGAGCTGATTATCTGTATATTAGCCCGCAGATGTTAGGCGATTCTTCTAATTTCGGCAGCCCAGATCCTACTTTGTTTTTTGCAGCAATAGCTCGTGAAACCAACCGCATCGGACTCGTTACGACCATTTCTACCACGTTTAATCCGCCTTATGTTGTTGCCCGGCAGCTTCAGTCCTTGAACTGGCTAAGTAATGGGCGTGCCGGGTGGAATATTGTCACTTCTATTGAAGGCGCCGATAATTTCGGGAATTCGCCAATGCCATCACCGGAAGAACGGTATGCAAAGGCAATAGAATTTACGGAAGTGGTATGCAAGCTTTGGGATAGTTTTCCGAATGAGGCTATTGTTATTGACCGTGAGTCAGGCATGTTTTCAGATAAGGAAAAAGTGACTGCTATTCATCATTCCGGTGAATTTTTCAATGTAAAAGGGCCACTCACTTTACCTTCTCATCCATCGGGAACCATTCCTCTGTTTCAAGCTGGTGCTTCGGATATTGGACGGAATTTTGCTTCTTCCGTAGCGGATGCTATTTTTGCGGCAATGCCGGATCTTGAATCGGGCGTGGAATTGCGAAGTGATTTGAGAAAAAGAGCTGTAGAACATGGGCGCGATCCGAACACGATTAAAGTTTTGCCGGGGTTATTTTTTTTCCTGGCCGATACGCACGAAGAAGCGCTTGAATTACATAAGGCTGCTCATGCCCATTTAAGTCTTGAGCGCAGACACGCATCTCTGAAATCGTTGATGGGTCTTGATTTAAGCAGTTTCCCCTTAGATCAACGCGTAACCGAGGATATGCTGCCTGATCCTGATCAGGCTGTTCGCAGTCGCACACATGCTGAGCTGTTGCGCCGTTATATTACAAAATATCAGCCTACAGTAAAAGATATCCTGAATCGGCCTGAGGTTGTCGGATCTGCCCATTGGGTATCTGTGGGAACAGTCGAGACCGTAATGAATGATATTATTGAGCGGGTTGAGGCTGGTGCTATTGATGGATTCATCGCCCTGCCAGGCGGTTCAGAAAAATCGATGGAAATATTTTCTGAAAAGCTGATTCCAAAGTTAGTTGAAAGAGGTCTGTTCAGAAGTGAATATACCGGGGAAACGTTGCGAGATCATTTAGGAAATTCATAAAACACTGTATACACAGGAATTGGGGAGAACATATGAAAAGACTAACTGGATTGATTTTAACTGTAATTATACTTGCAGGAGGGATACTGGCTGGATGCTCCGAAACGCCCGTGGCAGTTACTCCTGAGGTCAGCAAGATCGAGGGTGAAGGATGGCCAAGAACCATTGAGGATGCCAGCGATAATGGGGTGATGCTTGAGAAACGACCAGAGCGTATAGCGGTGCTGCATCCATTATACTTAGATTACTTTTTTGCTCTGGATACACCTCCAATCGCATCAATAAGCGCTTCGGAAGCGATGGAGAAGTTTGCAACTTTACAGCCTTACGCCGGGTCTACTGATATTATTGATTTGGGTAGCGACTCAGCGAATTTGGAAAAGATTATTGAGGCCCAGCCTGATGTGATTGTAACCTTTAAGGGGTCTGTGGATACCATCTATGATGAGTTGAACAAGATTGCTCCAGTCATCTTAATCGACTACACCGATACCTGGGAAAAAACAACGATGCTCCTCGCTGAGGTTGTTGGAAAAGAAGAGCTCGCAGAACAATTGATTAAGGAAACCCAAGAAATGATAGCACAAACGAAAGAACAGTTAGGTACTCTTGAGGATAAGACCTTTGCCTTGTTGCGGGTTGATGGAAAAGCCAATTTTAATGCTCAAGGATCTAAAAATACAATGTACTACAATCAAACTGCAGGTTTTGGTTTGTTGGCACCGAAAGGTTATCCTGAGGGTGGCGAGGCGCTTACGCTGGAGGGACTATACGACATGAATCCCGATTATATTATTATCCAGCATGATATTGACGTTGCAAAGGCAGCCGTGAAGGAAAAGGAATCTTCGAAGGTATGGAACTCTCTGGAGGCAGTAAAAAATAACCATGTAGTTATCTTTGATAATTCCCTCAATAGTGCGAGTATTCTGGCTGTTCGTTTGGCTTCAGAGTATTTCCTGAAATTAGCTGAACAATAATTGTTAATACAAGAAGTCCGATTGCTGATACTGAGCGCAATCGGACTTTTTGATGTAGGAAGACAAGAACTTTGTCGCATGAGGTTCGCCTTAATATTAGATTGGCCTTCCCAGAGTTCAAGTTGTTGTGATGGTTTCACTGCACCGGGGAAACTATCTTTGGGGCGCTCATAGTTTTTCGACTTGATTATAAGCGCCAGCCATGATGTCATCCATCAGAGTAAGTGAAGCTGGCGTCCAGCCGAGAAGTTCGCGAGTACGCTCGCTGGAGCCGGTCATGGATAGTTTAAAGAAGCTGCCTACCAATCCGAAGTGGGCATCGGCGTTCTCAGCTGCAATCGAGGCTACCGGGATGTCGAGGACGCGCCCGATTGCTTCGGCGATCGTTCGAGTGGTGATGGCTTCCTCTGCGATCGCATGTAGACGAGATCCGGCCGGAGCTTTTTCAATTCCCAGCCGTATGAGCCGCGCTGCGTCGGAACGGTGCACTGCAGACCAAGCGTTGGAGCCGTCACCGATGTACCCGGACACGCCCTGCTTGCGGGCCGCGGACATTAGGAAATTGATGAATCCCCAATCTCCAGTCCCGTGGACTGTCGGAGCAAACCGGGTGATGATGGTCCGCACTCCGCGACCGACGTAGTCGAGAGCGAGATTTTCAGAGCCCCCCCGGTCAGAGCCAGGGCCCACTGCTGGGGACGGGTCCGCCTCCAACACCGGACGCCCTTGAACCAGACCGGAGATGCCATTGGCGACTACGAAAGGCCGGTCAGTACCGATTAGTGTCTCGGCGAGAGTTTCTACTGCGGCCCGTTCAGCACGATCCGACTCCATAGGATTTGCCCAGTCGTGCTTGTTCGCCAGATGGATGACAGCCTCAGCTTCGGCCGCCCCCCGGCGGAGAGCATCGAGATCATCAAGATCCCCGCGCAGCACCGTCGCACCTTTCTCCTCAAGCGAAGCCGCAGCGCCGTCCGACCGAGCCAGTCCGACGACCTTGTAGCCCGATCTCAGCAACTCATCTACGGTGGCCGATCCGATCCATCCCGTTGCTCCAGTAATAAATACATTCATCTGTGTTACCTCCTTGTAGCCCTTCCACAAGCTACGATTCATATTTTTTACGGTTACTCGCATCGCAGGTTCACGACGATGTCCGCTCCTGATAATTACGAGACACTGTGTAACTTAATATATCAGTAACGTTACAGTGTGTCTAGTAATTATTTTGGAGTAGGGACAAGACGCATGGGGAAGACCTGTCAGCGAATGTCGGATTATTGACGGACAGGTTTGGCGAGTCATCAATCAGGGTTGCGTGAGCGCCAATGGGCAAGTTTGTTTTAGAAGGCACTGCCACCATAGTCGGTGTTCTTGTCGCGCCACACAGCGTGTGGATGTGGATCTGAAAGGATTATACCGCTGTGCATAGAAAACTCGATCCACACCGACGGGCCGTCGATGCGGATATAGTCCTTCGGTTTGCTCACGGAAGTTGAGCCCAAATAAGCTACATACGTGAAGTCGAGATCGTTCTCATAGCCAGCGAGGATTCTCTCAGCGTTCACGTCGTCGGTGCTGCTAACATAGGTTTCGATCACTGCTAGCAGCAGGGCTCTCTGGTCCTGGCGCAATTCGGAGCCCCGAATGCCCTCGGGCGTCGTCGGGAACGTCCAATCCTTGCCTGGACCCAGCAAGAGATCTCGGTACTTGCCACGGAGTCTGGATAAGATTAACTGGTTATTGTCAAAGGAGGCGAGTAGAGCTACGAAGGTTCTCTGTGCCTGCTGCTGGGGTTGATTGCTGATGCCGTTGTACTCGAAGGTCGAGAACGGCTCAATACCACGGAACGAGGGAGTAGCTCCAACGAGGTTACCATCTGTGTAAGTGTTGGCGATTGCGAGATGGTGTCCCCCGAATTGCAGTTCCCACGTCCCCGAATCTGATGGTGTACCAAGGAATGCGACATAGTAGTTGTCCCGTCCGTAGTCTCGGGCCACGCCGTGATCACGAAGATAGTCGTCTGCATTAAGGATCTGTTGAATCTCGTCATAGCCTGGTTCTTGCCTGAACCGGTAGCCGCCGCGAGTAAAACGTTCAGCGCTGTCCATTGTTCTTCCAGAGCGTGCCGATTCGGAGGCCTCTTCGGGCATCAATCAAAATGATTGTCACAGTTTCGAGACGACGTGCACCGAAAATAAATCATATACGAGACAGTGTGTCCACACATATGGTTTGGCATTGGACAAAGAGGATTGTATCCGTGTATAGTTGAGACATGGAAAAAGAACATTATCATGGTGGTCGTCCGCGAAGTGAGCAAGCGAGGTCGGCTATTCTGGATGCGGTTGATGACCTTTTGGTCGAGGTCGGCTATGCGGCAATGACGATGAAGGGCATTTCTGAGAGAGCAGGAGTGTCCCGGCAGACTTTGTATCGTTGGTGGTCACACAAAGCGGAAATTCTGTTCGAGGCCAGTGTAGCCGATGCCGAGGAAGAACTGGAGATTAGTCCTGCAGGAACTCCGTTGGATGATCTTAGAGCGTATCTTGAAGCACTCGTGCGCTTCCTTACGGACTCACCGGCAGGCGCCGCCTATCGAGCGCTCCTAGGAGAAGCACAGCATGACTCTGCCGTGGGGGAACTGCTCTCTACGAAGGACCTGCTCGGTGACAGCGCTCGGGTCGTGATTGAGCGCGCGCTCGGAAAGGACACGCTTCCAATTCCAATCGATCAGGCCACAGCCTTGCTGATTGGACCGACATTCTTCTGGATTCTGAGCGGACGCAATCCCGAAGAACTTGTCCCACTTGAACTTGCCAAAGACTTCATGAGCGACCTTCGTGCAAGACAACTGCGATGAAGGGGCGCTTAATTGCAACGACTGTCTGCTTGAACGACTGGAGAAGAAGAAGAATCGCATTGTTCACATGCTTACACTTTTGACAGTCTCGCTTTTCAGCAGCTGAATACTCAATTCCTTTTCAACGTTTTCTTATCAAAAAGGCGGTACACAAGTAGGGTGTTCTTGATTCTCAGGAGCACCCTTTTTCGTGTTCTGGTTAGTTGTACCGTTCTTATGTATACCCGTGATTAAACTCATTTTTTTGTCTGAAGACGATAACCGCTTGGAGTTAGGCCACAGCACCGGCGGAAATTTTGTGAGAAGTAGCTTTGAGAGGAAAAGCCAGTGGATTCCGCAACTTGAGCAATGGAAAGATCTGTGGTTTCTAGTAGCTCCTTGCTCGCACGAATCCTGACCTCATTGAGATAATTAATAGGTGACAAGCCGTAATATTTAGCAAAAGTATGTGCCAGATAATATTTGCTGATATGCGCCTTTTCTGCCAGAGAGTGGAGCGAGATTTCCTCCGCATAGTTCGAGTCAATATGTCGCTTAATCCGACTGCATATCTTGTCAGCCCTTTGCGTGGTTACAACAGAGAAGGGATGACCAGATCTTCGCATTAAACTAATGATTACAATCTCAAGTAAGTTTTGACAGACGTCCTCATAGTTCTCATTCTTGTTTTCAGTTTCCGAGAGCATAGCGTTGAAATACAACAAGAGTTCATTCCTCTGTTTTGAATAATTGATAATTTCATGATTACGGGTTCCACTTTGCTTTCCAAAATCAAAACTCATCCCCTCAACCCCAAGCACTACATACTCCAAAGGGTCACTCCCAATGGATACTTCGGTATGCTCTACGTTCGGGTTCACGATGACAAGATCGTCCTGCTGCACCGAAAAAATCTCATCCTCTACGATGAAATTCCCTCGTCCACTTCGGACATAAAACAGCTCTGCGAAGTTATGTGAATGACGAATGCTGAACCAATCTCCTTCATAAATGGAAGAGCTAACATAGATTAACTTTGCGGGAATCTCTCCACGTCCCTTTCCGGGAAGCCAATAGCGTACATTTCCCATCTGCAGTCCGTCCTTTCCTCAATCTCATTTAGTGAACTACAGTTAAACCAATTTCAACGTTTTATGTTGTGAAAAAATTGTTAATTTATAAATTTATTATATTAGCAAGATATATAAAATCAACGACAACATGTATGTAGATATAAAGAGGCCGTTAAGATAAATTAAAAGGGCGAGAAAGAATGTAAGCGGTTACGTATGATCACTAAATATAGGGGGAATGGATTTATGAAAAAAATTCTTAGCCTTGCGATCACGGCAGCATTGACTCTTAGCTTGGCAGCCTGCGGCAGCTCTTCTGAAAATGGCTCTAATTCAACAAAGGATTCAACCGGCACGAACTCGGCAACATCTACGGAACAACGTACTCTTAAGCTAGCTGCTTTGGAAACCGCTTACGGGGCTGATGTATGGAAAGAAATTACGGCTGCCTTCGAAAGCGCCAACCCTGGCGTGAAAGTCGAAACGACGATTGACAAAAATATTGAAGATGTCATTGGACCCGGTATGAAATCTGGTGAGTTTCCTGATGTTATCCATTTGGCAACGGGTCAGCCGAAGGGCTTGACTGAAACCTTTGTAAAGGATAATAACCTAACTGACCTTTCAGATGTGCTGTCCATGACCATACCCGGCGAAAGTGTAACCGTCAAGGATAAGCTGATTCCAGGTTTCACTGATACAACGATCACGAATCCGTATAACGATGGAAAGACCTATCTGATGCCTATGTTCTACAGCCCTACCGGTTTGTTTTATAACGAGGGTTTGTTTGAACAAAAAGGTTGGAAAGTTCCTACGACTTGGGAAGAAATGTGGGCTCTAGGTGATCAAGCTAAAGCCGAGGGTATTTCACTATTTGCTTATCCGACGTCAGGTTACTTTGACTCTTTCTTCTATGCTTTGCTCAACGAGGTGGGCAGCGCGGATTTCTTCACTAAAGTGACGCATTACAACGAAGGCATTTGGCAAACCCCAGAAGCTCAACAAACGGTTGAACTGATCGGTAAACTGGCTACTTACACCGAAAAAACGGTTCCCGCAAATGCCAACAAAGATAACTTTACCAAAAACCAACAACTGATTCTGGACAATAAAGCACTCTTCATGCCTAACGGTACTTGGGTCGTTGGCGAAATGAGCAAAGCTCCGCGAGCAGAAGGCTTCAAATGGGGCTTCACAGCTCTTCCGGCAATAAAAGACGGTGGCGACCGTTATTCGTATACTTTCTTCGAACAAATTTGGATTCCTGCCAAAGCGGAAAACGCAGATCTGGCAAAACAATTTATTGCTTATCTTTATTCCGATGAGGCAGCAGCCATTTTTGCAAAGGTTGGCGCGATTCAACCGATCAAAGGTATGTCCGACAAATTGGATGGAGACAACAAGCTTTTCTACAGCATCTATGACAATGGGGCAAAGGCTGCTATGGGTGCATTTGCAACAACTGACCCAGTTGAAGGGGTGAATATATCGGATGCAGTGTTTGCGTCCATTGACTCCCTTGTAACAGGTGCTAAAACACAGCAACAGTGGGTTGAGGGAATCATTAAAGCAAGCGACGCCTTGCGGGGAGCATTGAAATAATAAAGAGGCCTGGGCCTTGAGAATGTAACAGGATCATGGTGGGCGACCTGGGCTGACCACCATGATCTGACCTTTGGGAGGAGAGAGAAAGCCATGGATATGAAAAAAGGAAGAGGACATTTTATCTTCTTCTGTCTAGCACCCGCCGTCCTCCTTTTTGCAATTTTCTTAATTATTCCTACGATCGATGTCTTTCGGATGTCATTGTACAAGTGGGGCGGCTATACCGATAACAAAACCTTCGTAGGTTTGCAGAATTTCAATAAGCTGTTTCATAGCGATAAGTTTTATCAGACCTTTCAAAATAGTGTTCTGCTCATTGTTCTGGTTACAATCGTGACCTTTGCTCTGGCACTTCTGTTTGCATCGATGCTCACACGTGAAAAACTCAAAGGGCAAAATGTTTTACGCGTAATCTTCTATATTCCTAACATTCTGTCTGTGGTTGTCATCAGTGCGATCTTCTCAGCGATTTACGATCCGAATAGCGGGCTTATGAACTCATTGCTAAAGCTGTTTCGCGGATTACAAGCAGAGCCCATTCTATGGCTAGGGGATCAGAAAGTGGTTATTTTCAGTCTTGCAGGCGCGATGATCTGGCAGGCGATCGGCTATTACATGGTAATGTACATGGCTAGTATGGCCAACATTCCAGAGAGCTTATATGAATCCGCAGGGCTTGAAGGGGCAGGGCGAATGGCTCAGTTTTTCCAGATAACCATTCCTTTAATCTGGACGAACATACGGACGACGCTCACCTTTTTCATCATCAGTACGATTAACATGAGTTTCTTGTTCGTGATGACGATGACAAGCGGCGGTCCAGACGGTGCCACCGAAGTGTTCCTCAGTTATATGTATAAAGAAGCTTATACTAATTCCTCTTATGGCTATGGGATGGCCATCGGTGTAATTGTGTTCCTGTTCTCGTTTGCGCTTGCTGGGATACTAAACGCAGTTACCAGACGAGAGCATTTGGAATTTTAGGAGGGAATAAGATGAATACAAACAACCGCTCACGGAGAGGTGTTAGCGACAAATTATATAAAGGCTTCATTTACGTTATACTGATCGCTTTAGCTATTCTCATCCTCATCCCTGTTCTATGGGCATTCATGGCCTCCATCAAACAAGACAGTGAGTTTTACGGCAGTCCCTGGGCACTACCCGCCGGGATGCATTTACAGAACTTTGCTGATGCATGGCTCAAGGCAAAAATGGGTTCTTTTATGCTCAATTCCGTATTGGTGACGGTAATCGCACTGGTGCTTCTGCTTATGGTGGCATTGCCTGCGTCCTATGTACTTTCTCGTTTTAAATTTAGAGGGAACGGATTCTGGAATATGATGTTTATGGCGGGTTTGTTTATTAATGTAAACTATATCATTGTTCCTATATTTCTGATGCTTAATAACGGCGACAAGATGCTCCGCGGCATGCTGGGACACCCTTTTTTGCTGAATAACCTGTTTGTTCTCGCGGTGGTTTATGCTGCGATGGCACTGCCCTTCACGATCTATCTCATGTCGGGATATTTTAAATCGCTGCCCAAAGAATTTGAGGAAGCGGCCTCGGTGGACGGTGCTGGCTATTTCCGTACTATGGTGCAAGTGATTATGCCTATGGCCAAACCCAGCATCGTAACGGTTATTCTGTTCAATTTCCTGTCCTATTGGAACGAATATATTATCTCTATGACGCTCCTAACCAAACCGACCCTGAAGACATTACCTGTTGGCTTAATGAACCTGATGGCAGCGCAAAAATCCGCAGTTCAGTATGGTCAGATGTATGCAGGTCTGGTGCTGGTCATGCTTCCAACCTTGATTATATATATTCTGGTACAAAAAAAGCTAACCCAAGGCATGACGATGGGCGGGCTGAAAGGATAAGGTGCGATGATGGAAGACTTTACAAAGAATTATTTGCGTAATTTGTTGATGCTGATTGTTTTTATCGTCGGTATCGGATTGGTCATTGTCGGCCAAAAGAACATTGGAGCCCCTGGACTGGGTCTGATGTTGCTTGGTCTCGCTATGCTGATCGGTCTGCTATGGCTATATAACCGAAAATATAGATAGAGGAGTTTTCAACCATGAGTACAAAAAGAGGACGTGTAACGATCCCTACTGATTTAGATGTTATTCCGCAAACCCTGGAGATCATGAAACGCTGGGGAGCCGACGCTGTACGTGATTGTGATGGAACTGACTTTCCCGCCGAACTGCGGGATATCGATGCCAAGGTCTATTCCACTTATTATACAACCCGTAAGGATAACGTATGGGCTAATGCCAACCCTGAAGAGATTCAACAAATGTATTTGATGACTCCCATTCATACGGCTGAAGGCGAAAGCATTTCCATTTCCCTTATGAAGGGGATTTATCCCGACATGCTCAAAGTGAATTGTCGCGACGATATTCAGCGCTGGTGGGAAGTCATCGATCGTACAACCGGAGAGGTCGTTCCGACCGAACAATGGAGCTATGACGACAAAATCGGCGATGTCACCATCACAACCCAGCCGTTCCATGACTATACCGTTAGTTTTTTGGCTTATATTATGTGGGATCCGGTTCATATGTACAATGCGGTCACTAATGAATGGAAAGATGTCGAGCATCAAATTACCTTTGATGTTCGTCAACCGAAGACTCGTGAGTATACGATGGAGCGAATTCACAAGTTTATCGAAGATCATCCTTATGTCAATGTGATTCGCTATACAACCTTCTTTCACCAATTCACCTTGGTTTTTGATGAGCTCGCTCGTGAAAAATATGTGGACTGGTACGGCTATTCTGCCTCAGTTAGCCCTTATATCCTCGAACAGTTTGAGGAAGAGATCGGGTACAGGTTCAGACCTGAATTTATTATCGACCAAGGTTACTACAACAACACCTATCGAATACCTACGAAGGAGTTCCGTGATTTTCAAGCATTCCAACGTCGTGAAGTGGCGAGGCTTGCCAAAGAAATGGTCGATATTACTCACGAATGCGGTAAGGAGGCCATGATGTTCCTGGGTGATCATTGGATCGGCACAGAACCATTCATGGAGGAATTTGCATCGATCGGTCTGGATGCCGTAGTCGGAAGTGTAGGTAACGGTTCAACACTAAGACTGATCAGCGACATCCCAGGCGTGCAATATACGGAAGGTCGTTTCTTACCTTACTTTTTCCCGGATACCTTTCATACAGGCGGGAACCCCGTAAAGGAAGCCAAAGTAAATTGGGTCACCGCACGACGCGCGATTCTCCGCAAACCGATCGATCGAATCGGCTACGGCGGATATCTTAAGCTAGCCCTTGATTTTCCCGAGTTTATTGAATATGTAGAAAGCGTTACGGATGAGTTCCGTACGCTCTATGACAATGTACAGGGAAGCTTGCCGTATTGCGTCAAGTCGGTAGCCGTGCTCAACTGTTGGGGCAAAATGAGGGCCTGGGGGAACCATATGGTGCATCATGCACTTTATTACAAGCAAAATTATAGTTATGCCGGTATTATTGAAGCTCTCTCTGGTGCACCTTTCGAAGTGAAATTCATCAGCTTCGACGATATCAAAGAAAATCCTTCCGTCTTAGATGATATTGACGTCATATTAAACGTTGGCGATGCAGATACGGCCTATACGGGTGGAGAATGGTGGCTGGATACGGATATCGTTACGGCCATAAAAAGGTTTGTTTATGAAGGCGGTGGATTTATCGGTGTTGGCGAACCCACAGCGCATCAGGCCAATGGGCGCTTTTTCCAACTGGCCAACATCCTCGGTGTAGAGGAAGAACGTGGATTTACGCTGGGTTATGATAAATATAACTGGGATGAGCATGAACATTTCATTACGGCAGATTGTAAAACCAATCCGGATGGAAGCAAGGAAATCAACTTTGGCGAAGGAAAGAAAAATATTTTTGCCCTAGAAGGAACTACGATTCTTCGTCAAACGGACAAGGAAGTTCAACTCGCGGTGAATGAATTCGGTGACGGGCGAAGCGTATATATAAGCGGTTTACCATACAGCTTCGAGAATAGCCGCTTGCTGTACCGTGCGATCCTTTGGAGCGCCCACAGCGATCAGGAGCTGAACAGCTGGTTCAGTGAGAACTATAATGTTGAGGTTCATGCTTATGTGGAAAAGGGCAAATTCTGCGTGGTGAATAATACGTATGAGCCACAGGAAACCGTCGTTTATCGCGGTGATGGCTCCAGCTTCTCACTGAAGCTGGATGCAAATGAGATCAAGTGGTACGAAATATAAAAATCTAGCATTTTATTGTAGGAGGAATGATTTGATGCGGAAAAAAAATAATAAAATGATATTCAAATTATGGATTTGGATGATGGTTTTATTGGTTGCTTCAAGTCAGTTGATGGTACTCCCTAGCAATACTGCTTATGCTATTTCAGGAGAATTTGGTGAATTGCCAATTGAGCCACAGGAAAAAACGATCGAGAGCATCCCCCCGATTAAGGTTGAAACATACGTTGATGAGCAGCCATCAATTCCATCGGTAATACAGGCAGTATACAGTGACAGCACTACCTCAGAAGTCATGGTGAGCTGGGATCCAATTGAATCTTCTAACTATGCGCAGGTAGGGACATTTACCGTAAAGGGTTCTGTAGAGGGAACGAGTATTAAAGCTGAAGCTGCAATCACGGTGCATGAAAAGAGTATGGAAACAACAGGAAATGTAGATATAGATACATTCTTAGCAGAATTAAAAAATAATGCTCCAAGTAATCAAGAGGTTGTTTCTTATATGAATAACTATCAGTC
The DNA here is from genome assembly GCF_900143165.1 of Paenibacillus sp. ov031. Taxonomy (NCBI): domain Bacteria; kingdom Bacillati; phylum Bacillota; class Bacilli; order Caryophanales; family Paenibacillaceae; genus Paenibacillus; species Paenibacillus sp. ov031. Next base: position 1,961,771 of record NZ_FRDO01000001.1, on the reverse strand, counting down.
CATGGAACCGGAAGCCATAACTTTCGTCAAAGGAAATGGAACAACTTCAGTAAACAATGGATTGACAGTAACGATTAACAATCTGGGTGGCAGTGGAGCTATAGCAACATGGGATAAGGCTCCTTGGCTCTCCGGAGGAATCATAGATACAACGATGCGGTATACCAGCACAAATCAAAGCAATATTGGATTTGTTCTAGGATCTAATGATAGTAACCAAGGTATAGCTATTCGTTATGATGCCGGCACAACCTGGGTTATTCAGAGTCCGGATGGTACAAGTAAGTGGGAAACATTTGACGGACCAGAACTAAAAATGGACACAGATTATCACATTCAGATCGGCTTTAATGGTATGAAGCTTCTGATCATTGTAGACGACGTGACTTATTACAATAAGAATACTGATTTATTGAGTTCGTTGTCTGGATTAGGTCAAGTCGGGCTGTATAAGCGCTATGCTACAGGAGAGATTGCCATCAAGAGTGTGAGAATTGAAGGTGTGGGCACGAGGGAGAAGCCTTCAAACATTGTTAATTATGTTCAAGATTATGAAGACTCCAATTATACACCCCATTGGTCGGGGCTGAAAGCAACGGTCGTGACGGATATTACGGGCAATAAAGTTCTCTCTCTTAAAAAAGGATCTAGCGAACGAGGTGTGGATCTGGATTCGCCACAAATTCAACAAGGAACTCTTTCATTAGATTTCAAACTGGTAAATCCGGACAAATTGGTTAGTGGGCAAGGGTTTGCTTTTGGTTTCAGAATGAATGATTCAGCAAGTATTTTCAATGAACTCGGGGTTGATCCGAGCAGCTGGATACCGGAGTCCAATACGGGCTGGGGAGATAAGCAAGAGATTCCTTATCCGATTCAAGGGCGTTGGAACAATCTCATGTTTAATTTTAATGGTAAGAAACTAACGGTTTTTTTGAATAAAAAGCGGATTGGCGACATTACGTTTGAACAGTATTCTGAAGCAGCTGGGCGTTTCGGACTTCGCATTAGAAGCACTGTAGAGCTACAAATCGACAATGTACAATATACGAATGAGATCATTGAACCCAAACAAATTGCACAATACAGTAATGATTTCGAGGATGGAATTAAAGGTACTTGGACTGGTGCTGATTCTACTATTATTACAGAAGGCAGTAATCGGGTGTTAAAACTTTCTAATATCATAGACAACGTAATGAACCTGGATGCACCGTCCTTGCAAAGCGCTACATATATGTTGGATGTGAAGCCAGCAACAACGGATATCGGATTTGTTATAGGCGATGGTGCTATTGTGAAATATGAAGGCACGAAATGGGTGTTATTAAATAAGGACGGAACCAGCAACGATTTTGTTGTTTCTGATGTTATGGATTTCAGTCCTTTACCTTATGCTTGGAACAAAGTTGGACTTCAATACGCCGATCATTCTGTGATCTTAAGTATTAATGGTGCTACATTGCAAGCAAACTTACCGACAGGGCAGCAATTCGGGGAAGGGCCTTTTGGGGTAGTTGCTCAGAATTACATTTATATTGATAATGTTGTTTTTACTGAAGAATTCCTTGATATGAATACGTCTTCATCCCATGTTGGCAAGCTGAGATATGAAGAGTACTATGAAGGTGATTCAATCGTAAATTGGGAAGGCTTCAAGGATACGCCGCAAGTTTCTAGTGGATATTTGCAAGGGATGTTGGATGCTGGAACGGCTGCTATCAATAAGGATGTAACACCAGTAGCCAACGGCATATATCAAGTGAAAATGCAGGCGGATGGAGCTGCGGGGATTACACTTGGAAATATCGTGATTTACGAAGAAAGTCCGGGGAATTGGAAATACAAGCTGGAAGGCAGTAATGATTCCTTTGAGATTGGTGCTACTACTGCACTTGCTTCTGGCAAAGATTACACGCTACGTGTAGAAATGATCGAGAACGAGCTAGGCCTTTACGTGAATGGAATTAGGGCTGGCAGTGTGAATGTAACTGGATATACACCAGGTTCATTTGGCATCTACAATTCTGTGACCCATGCGATTCAAGTCAAGATAGACGCGATCACTGCAGAAGAGGTTCGCGTGTATACACCAGATTATAAGGCGCAGAACTGGGGTCCTCTTGATAACAGTAAACCAGAGGTTCTCGCGAATGGAAACAGCCAAATCCGATTGAACATGCCAGGGGTTTCATTAGCCGTGGATAAGGATAGTCCTAAATTTGCTGATCAGCTACTCACTTTTGATTTTAACACGAATGTTTCCGCAGGATCAGATGGTGGCCGTTATGGTTTTATCGTGAGAGGTTCGGCGGCTGATAAATATGTAGGTGTCGTTCATGATATTAATGGGAAGTGGAAGGCCACAACAAGTAACGGAAATGAGATTTCCTTTCCGAATACGTATCAGATGCAAGCAAATACAAATTATCATATTGAGCTTCGTCTGGTGGGAACAACGGTTAGTCTTAACATTACGGGTCCTGATGGGGTAGCTACGGATATGGGTTCAATATCTGAAGAATCGATGGCTGTTGTGCCGGGTTGGTTTGGTCTTCGTTCATGGTATGGAACCAAACAAATGACGGTGAGTAACCTCAAAATGGTCGAACTTGAGTCGCTACCTAAGCTCAAGCTGGCGCAAGAGACAGATACGATTGGGAACGATGGTATGACCGTTACTGTATATAAAGACTTTCCAGGCATTGTAGAGTATCAAGTGGATCATCACAAGCTGCAGGCTGACGTGGAGCAAACGAATAGTGTGAAGATTAATAATAAGGATTATGTACCATCTACAGTGTCGAAGAAAGAGAGTGCTAGCACATATCAGTACACGATGACGTTTGATGAGATCGGCGTTGTGATTGATGGGCATCTCGAGGCAAAGGCGAACAATGTAGTCCGATTTGAAATTGATAAAATTTCCGACGGCCCGGATTTCTTAGTGCGTTCAATTCAAATGAACAACGCTCTGATTCATGTGAATAGTTCAATGAAAGACGCATCGTATGCATGGAATAAGTCAAACGGGGAGTGGCACGGAGTCTCAGAGGAACTGGTTGACGATATGTCTCTTATGAAGCAAAGCGGTACGACCGGTGTAACGATGGCTATGGTGAGTGGAGATGGCCTGGCAGCATCGGCAGAGGACAACGTCATGAGCGGTGGCAATAAATTGATAATCACCACAGAGAAAAAACCACTTGTCAATAAAATAACGGTGAAACCAGGCAGTTGGACGTATCGACATCTTCAAAGTAGTGAGACTGAAGAGTTGCCATGGTATGAAGTGGTCGTCACTGGGGAACGCAATAACGACGAAAAGACAGATTGGCAAGATGCGGCTGTCGCTTACCGAACGGAAATTTACAATGAGCCATTTGGCGCACAGGATATGAAGAACAATATGATGTACATTGCCTTCAATTTTGCGAGTCAAGCTAATGATCCGTTCTTGAACAGTTTGGATACGGGAAAAGTTCTGTATAATTTTACAGACGGTTTTGGACAGATGATTCTGCATAAGGGCTATCAGGCGGAGGGGCATGATGATGATATTCCTTCCTACTCTAATATTGGTGTACGACAAGGTGGATTGGATGATTTCAATTATTTGATCGATGAGGGGGATAAGTACAACCTTCACGTCGGCGTACATTTGAATGCAACCGAATATCATCTCGATGCCAACGAACTGGATTACTCCAATTTAACTGGGGCTACAGCTAATGGACCGAAGACAGATAAGCTCTCCAAAGGTTGGGATTGGATCGATACAGCTTATTATGTAGATCAAACGAAGGATGTCCTGAGTGGTGAACTGAAATCACGGTTAACCAATCTATATAATCTCACGAAGGACGCCAACGACCCTAAAGATCCTGCGTTAGATTTCTATTATGTAGACGTGTATACCGGCAATGACTACAATGCCTATAAATTGTTGCAATATGCCAATGGTCTTGGAGTCAAAGTAGGAACAGAATTCTCAGGTCCGATTGAACCGGGTGTCGATTTCGTTCACTGGGGTCCGGATTTGGGATATCCCAATAAAGGGAACAAGAGTATCCTTTCTAGAATGGTGAAGAACAATCTGGATATTTTTGTGGGGAACGCTTTATTTAAAGGACAAAAAATTCCTGGTGTGACCACTTGGGGGGATTCTAAGCCAGACATACAGCAGGGTGTAACAGTATTCTTCAATGAAGTATTGCCGACGAAGTATATGCAGCATTTCGGTGTGCTGAAATATGAAGAAGACCAAGTAACTTTTGATAATGATGTCGTCTCTAAGAGAAATAAATCCACCGGTATGATTGAGCTTACCAAGAATGGCGAGCTGATCTCTGCTTGGAAAGATACCGGAACAACTACCGATGAATCAGTGCGTCATACAGGTGAGGCTAACTCGTTAATCCCATGGGTGTGGGATATAAAAGCTAATCAAACCTTGGGTGTTAACGATGGTGCGAAGCTGTACCACTGGAACACAACAGGTAACTCTACCACTTGGCAGTTGACGGATGAATTTAAAGATGTGAAGCAGTTTAATATGTACGAATTGACCCAACAAGGTAAAGTTCTAGTGGATACGCTGGTCGCTCGGAATGAATCTCTTACGATTACGAAGGCAAAGAAAAATACGCCTTATGTATTGTATCCAGCAACTGCTGATGCCCTGACTTTGGTGCCTAATGCAGGGAATTGGGGAGAAGGCAGTTTGATCAAGGATTTTGCCTTCAATTCAGAGAAGTTCAATGTTCCAGGTTCATGGACAGTCGATGATCCAGCAAACATTACAATCAAGACTGTTCCAGGGGATACAGAATACGATATCACTAAAGAAATGAACAAATCGAATTGGAACAGATACGCAGAGGTCGGCAGTAATTCAGGTGTAATCTCGCAGGAGATTACCGGATTGCAGCCTGGTCAGGATTACACCGTCGGAGTGTGGACACAGACTGAAAAGGGGAGGAAATCCTCGCTTCAGGTCACGGTTAATGGTCAAACCTATTCCAATCATGTGACAGGTCAAGATGGCATCCATAAATCATCCTTCAAGTACGTGGACACCAAATGGCAAAGAATGAATGTTGAATTCAAGGTTCCGGCAGGCATTCATTCCGCGACAGTTAAGCTTGTAGCTGATCGGGGAGCGGGTACTGTTCAATTTGACGATGTGCGAATTTGGAAGCATACAACTGTAGAGAAGGACCCTACGAACAAGGGCTACGTTGTATATGAGGATTTTGAAAATGTGTACGAAGGCTGGGGGCCATTTGAGTATGGTGGTGGGGATAGGCAAATTCATATTGCAACCGATCAAAGTAATAAACAGGATAATAACCCCGTTGTATCCGCATCTGAGAACAAGGTTGGTCCTGTAATGACCTGGGTTCTAGATGGTGAGAATTCGTTGAAAGTGAATGAAACTGATGTTGGTAAATCAATAAAAACGAATGAATCCAGCGTGAAAATGGAACCAAACACAGAATATGACTTAGGCTTTATTTACACCTTAGAAAAGTATGCTGGTTATGAGGTTTCTGTACAATCACGTTCTACAGGGGAAATTGTGCTGAAGGAAACACTGAGCACGCTACCTAATCCGGGTAATAAAGCGGGTGAAGATGGGGGTTATATTCGCTTCCAGAAAAAATTCACGACAGGTGATCAAAATGATTACCAAGTTATTTTCAAAATGGTATCCAAAGGCGCTGGAGGCCCAACTTCTGATTACGCCTTCATTCTGGATGATTTCTACATTAAAGAAAAATTGGAAGTTAACATCGTATCTATTGAGAGTGTACAGGTTGAAACGGAAGCTGGCTCTACACCGATATTGCCTTCGCAAGTGACTGTATCCTTGAGTAACGATACGACTGAGAAGGCCACCGTTGTATGGGAAACGATTGATCCTTCCCTTTACGCACAGGCAGGTACTTTTCAGATGAAAGGCGCGGTCAATGGGACGGACATTAAAGCGATTGCGACTGTCAAAGTAAAGGCGAAAGACAACAGCAATCCGGGTACAAATCCAGGAACAGGATCAAACCCAGACACCGGATCAAATCCAAGCACTGGTACGAAACCCGATACCAAGCCTAATCCTGGTACAGGAACAAATAATGGGTCTGATCAGGATAACCAAACTGGAGCTAAGCCGGATACGGGTAACACCAAATCCAAAGCATTTCTCGATACGGTTGGACACTGGGCAAGCAAGGAAATTAAAGCTCTTGTGAGCAAAGGGATTATCAAGGGCATGAATGATCAGAAATTTGCTCCAGATCTGACGATAAACCGTTCTGAAATTGCAGCGATGTTAACCCGAGCATTTGGTCTTAAGGCTGATGGGTCATCATCATTTAAAGACGTAACCGAAGATAAATGGTATAAGGATGATGTTCGTGCTGCGACGGATGCAGGTTTGTTTAAAGGCTATGCGGGTAATTTATTTGAACCTATGAAACCCTTAAGCCGTGAAGAAATGGCCGTTATTATAGTAAGAACGCTTGAGATGAAAGGGAGATTGCCAGAAGACTCCAGTACAACGCAAATGGTACTGTCTAAGTACAAAGATGCGGATAAGGCAGGAATCTGGTCCAGGGAAGCATTAGCGATTTGCATTGAGCTTGAACTCATTCAAGGAACACCAGATCACAGGCTTAATCCGAAACGTAATCTGACCCGGGCTGAGGCAGCAGTTTTATTTAGCAGATTATTATCGTATTGCGAAAAGGGCATCATCTGATTTACCTAGTTGAAAAATACTCAAAAAGGCAGACCGACTTCCGGTTTGCCTTTTTGCTATGCAAACGTATAATGAGAGCTTGAAGGGAGAGGAACGCCATGACCATCGAAGCCAGCTTCCGCCGGGCTAATCAAATATGCAATCGTTATATTACAAAAGTGGAGCAAACAGGGCTTTCATTGTCCATTTTGTATTGGGGATTCATGCCCGATCATTTCGACAATGCCTTCCACCGGCATTCCTTTTTTGAGGCTTGTTATGTGGTAGACGGTGAAGGAAGCTACATAGAGCAAAACCAGCATTATGCTTTAAATAAAGGAACAGCATTTTTATCTCTTCCAGGCGTATGGCATCAAATTCGCAGCCAGACCGGACTGACACTTTCTTATGTGGCTTTCGAACTGGATGAAGTCCATACAGATGTTTATTATACTGAATCCTTCCGTCGCCTTGCCGAGCTTGGACAAAGCGTAGCCCAGCAAGCGGACCTTACGCCAACTGGCCATTTATGGCAAGCGCTCATTACTTCTTTCGACCAGCCTGGGGCAACTCTTCCTCTTGCTGTAAAGCAAATTTCCGCTTCTCTGTTGTTATCGATAGCAGATTTGCACGTTCCGACTCGAACAGACTCGGCCGACACGGGAGGGCAGCCCGTGGAACCAAATACGTTGTTCCGACAGGCCAAACGGTACATTGATGATAATCTGATCAATGAGCTTACGCTTATGACGGTGTCAAGGCACCTCCACATTTCATCCCGTCACCTGACCCGATTGTTTCAGGAAAATCTGGGGCAGTCCTTCGTTCATTACATTCAGGAACGGCGCGTGCGGCAAGCCGCTGGGCTGTTGTTAAATGAACAGACACCAATTAAAGATATCGCCATCCAGTGCGGGTTCCAATCCGTGCATTATTTTACCCGGATATTCACCCGCGAGCTTGGTGTTTCCCCGGCCAAATTCCGACGCAATCAGTTTGCCGAAGGCCGCTCTGGCAAAATGCATTACCCACCCCGAATGTCCTGATTGTACAAAAACACAGCTTGATCGTTTAAAGACAGCACCTCCAACTCCCTATACAATGATGAACATAAATCGATATAGAGTTGGAGGTTTTAAACATGCCCCGAATAGCCCCTTTGGCTTTTCAAACCAACCCAATTAATTTCATTCAGCTTCAGCCCGACCAAGAGGCAGAACCGGGGATCTGGAATGCGTATGAAGAATGGCTTGATCTAATTTGGCCCGAATGTGTACAGAATGATTTGCTTCCTTTTTATATGGTCATTGACGGTACGCATGGTGCCGCATTCAGCGAATGTCTGGAAATACTTCGGTCGCGCTGCCACCTAGAGAGCAGGGTTTTAATTGAGATTGACAGCGCTGATTATTTAAAGTCTTCTGCAGATTTGCTTCAGCAGTTTCACCCTTATCTGACGGATAACCGTGCTTTTGGCGTTGTAGCCTCGGACGTCAGCGTTAAGGATTATTTCCGGCCACATGCACAGTCGGTCTGGCTCAGTGATGTAGACGATCAACTTCGGCTTTATCACTCCGCTGAACATGCAGAGGTCCAGTCGCCAAACGTAGATCAGTTAGCCCCCATCGTTGTGACCTTTGGGCCAGGCTCTGGTTTCCTTTCTACAGCATCAGGTTTAACGAACGTTTCTCTATTTTGCGACTTATCGAGAGAAGCACAGCAGAAACTGCATCAGCAGGGGATGGGGTCTCTGGGGTTAGGTCCTTGCCTGGATACGGTCGAAACCTATAAACAGGCCTTGTTTCTGGAGTGGCCCGTCTGGGAGGAATATCGCAAACGCCACTTGTATGACTTTGACTACTACGTGGATACGAACAACCGGGAACGACCCATTTTGGTCACCGTTCCTATGCTGCGCCGACTTTTGGCTTCAACAGCCCAGCAGCCTTTTCGAGTAAAGCCGTATTTTGCACCGGGGATTTGGGGCGGACAGTATTTAAAAGAACTATGCGACCTACCTAAGGATTGGAATAACTGCGCATGGGGGTTTGAACCTATCGCACCGGAAAACACGATATTAATCGGTTATCGGGATTTTATAGTGGAGCTTCCTTTCCCGCTGCTACTGTCGGCTCATCCAGAAGCAATTATGGGCGAGCGCAATGTGCAACTGTTTGGCGACTATTTTCCGATCCGGTTTGATTATCTCGATACGATCGACGGGGATCATCTGTCTTTGCAGGTCCACCCCCAGCAGGCATACATCGAGCAGACCTTCAACGAAACGATGACGCAGCAGGAATCCTATTACATTATGGAACAGAAGGAAGGCACCAAACCTTTTGTGGGACTGGGTTTCAGAGAGGGTACAACCGGGGAGGAGCTGCTTCAGGCGGTTGAATCGGCCCACACCTTGGGACAACCGCTGAAGATCCCAGAATATGTGAATATTTGGGATGCGAATAAGGGTGACCTGTTTCTGATCCCGCCGGGAGCCGTACATTTTTCGGGCAAAAACAATCTGGTGCTGGAGATCTCTTCGACAACCTGGTGGTTTACCTTCAAAATATACGACCATTTGCGGCTAGACAGAGACGGGCGGCCGCGTCCGATCAACGGCGATCATGCCAGAGCCAACATGCAGGAACAGTTTGACACGGAATACGTTCAGAAGCAGTTGATAGCGGTTCCAAAGGAAAGCCGGGTACAGGGAGACAGCAAGGAAGAGCTGCTGGGCGAACGGGAGGATCTGCTTTTTCAGATCAAAAGATTAAAACTGGACGGAGAGTGGATCGACGACACGGCTGGAGAGTTTGTTATGTTCAACCTCGTAGAAGGCGATCGTGTGCGGCTGACTCCGCTGGATGATGAGGCAGCGGCTGTGGAGTGGGGGTACGCGGAAGCGTATATCGTTCCTGCCTCCGTCGGAGGTTTCCGTCTGGAGTCTCTGGGTGACCGATCGTGCACTCTGATCCGGGCACAGGTTTCCCCAGACTGGAACACGCCTCTGCTTCCGCATCACTGGAAATCTGGTGAACCTTTATGAACCCTGACGTAACGATTGCCATTGATGCCGGGGGGACCTTTTTGAAGGGTGCCGTTGTATTGAGTGACGGGAATCTTCTACCACAACTTTATGTCAAAAGGTCATCGCACTCCGACAGTAGCGCGTATGAAATCGCCTCAAATCTGGCTGGCGTGATCCAGGAGCTTGCCGCAGCATACGTCGCCTACATGGAGAGGCTAAGTACAGATAAAGGGACCCGGGGCACTTTTGCCAATTTTCACATCGGTTTTGCTTTCCCCGGCCCTTTTGAATACGACACAGGCGTTTCCCGTATCCAGGGATTGAATAAATACGAGCAGCTTTATGAATTCAATCTAAAAACACTGCTGCGGTGTGAATTAACGGCGCTTGCAGCGGAGCCCACTGCTCCTACATGGATGACCCAGCTTGCCGCCGCAGATATTCGTTTTGGCAATGATGCTGCCCTGTTCGCTCTGGGGGTCAGCAGGCTTTTTCCACAGGACAGATTGCTTTGCCTTACATTGGGAACGGGTCTTGGCTCCGCTTTCGTTGAGAACCGGTCCATTGTCAGTGGAAAATGGGGAATTCCCGACTCAGGCATGTTGTATGCCGAGCAATACAACGGAGGAACCGTGGATGATCTGTTCGGAAGCCGAGGGATTTTGGCCTTGGCAGATAGCCATGATGCTCGAAGGCAGGGAGAGGACGTGTACCATCTGGCCATAGCGGCCAGACAGGGAAATTCCTCCGCCATCCGTGTATGGCAGCTTTACGGCCAGCGGCTTGGGGAAATGTTGCGTCCGTACGTGGCAGAGTTTCGCCCCGCTCGTCTGATCCTGGGCGGACAAATTGCCGAAACCCATGATCTATTTGGCGGCGCGCTTTCGGAAGCGCTCTTGCCCGAGAAGATTTCTCAGCATAATGAGAAACAAATGCAAGAGCATGTGTTCCACGGGATTTTCCAACTCGTAAAAGGTACCTAATCCACCAATAAAGGAGAAAAAAAGATGACACTCGAACAACAAATCAAACAGGCCGCCATCCCGACGCTTAAACGGAAATGGAAAATATATGTCATTCACCATTCCCATACTGACATTGGTTATACTGACCGGCAGGAGAAGATTGAACAATATCATATCGATTTTATCCGTCAGGCGCTGCGTATTGTTAATGATGCCCATAACGGTGTAAACCCCGAGTGGAAAGGGTTCCGTTGGACCTGTGAGACCTTCTGGGCTGTGGAGCAATTCCTGAAGCAGGCTCGAGACGAGGAAAAAGTTGCATTTGCTGATGCCGTGCGGCGCGGCGATATCGAGCTCTCCGGCACGTATTTGAATATGACCGAGCTGCCCGACCTACAGTTGTTGAACAAAATACACAGCAAAGCTCAGACATATGCCAAATCTATCGGTCACCCAATAGACAGTGCGATGACGGCGGATATCAATGGCTACAGCTGGGGATATGCCGATAGCCTGCTAAATAACGGAATCGGACATTTATTCAGCTGTATACATACTCATCACGGCATGTATGCGCTGGGCCGCAAGCAGTCCCCTTTCTGGTGGGAAGCTCCAAGTGGGGAACGCCTGCTGGTCTGGAATGGAGACCACTACATGCTTGGCAACGAGCTTGGTTTCTGTCCTGGTGCGCTTGGCAAATACATGATTCGTGATGAATTCGGCCACAGACTTGTGGAAACAGCGAACATTCATAATCAAATCGCCAATATTCGCATCCACCGGTACTTGGCCCAGCTTGAGGCGGAGCAGTATCCATACGATTTCGTGCCGATGATGCTGTCCGGATTGCCCACAGACAACGGATCGCCCAATAGCGCAATCATGGAATGGATCGATGCATGGAACCGTCAAAACGGCGAGGGGATTTCCGTGGAGATGAGTACGTTGAGTGGCTTTTTTGCCCGCTTGAAGGAGGAAGGGACGGATGGTCTGCCTGTGCATAAAGGGGATTGGCCTGACTGGTGGTCGGACGGTGTAAGCTCCACACCGATGCACACTCAGATTTACCGTGACGCACAGCGGACACTTCGCAAGGTGGAAAAGCTCGACCCTGAACAGAAAAGTGTTAGTCTCCAGGAAATCGAGGCTGTAGAGCAGGCGCTTACTCTTTATGCCGAACACACTTGGGGGTATCACTCCTCTGTTTATGAACCGTGGCACAAAAATGTGCAGATGCTTGAGGTTCGCAAGACAGCTAACGCTGCAGAGGCAAGCAAGCTTGCTTACCGCGCGCTAGATCAGGTGCTGCTTGCCGATAATGCCGCCACCTTGTACCCGGGGCGTCCTTATCGCTTCAAGGTAACGAATCTCTCGGAGCGGGAGGTAACCGAGTTGGTTCAGTTGAAGCTTGAAGGATGGGAACCGGATGAGCTATTGAACGGAGTAGAAGTAATCCGTGAGGACACGGGACAGGTGCTGATCCAGCAGTCAAGCCACCCGCAGACGATTATTGCGGAGCTCAAACTCCAAGGCATGGAGAGCTGCATACTGATTCTGCGCCCACTCCTGGCAGCGCAGAAGAGTCATTCTTCCTTAACGTCAACCTCCAATTCAAAGCTGATCGGCGCTGACCAGGTGTACGATATGGAGGATATGTATTCCTTAACGACAGGCGGACAGCAAGCGCCGATCTCCGTTTGCCAAACTGGGCTGGAGTCCCCTTTTGTACGCTTGACTTGGTCGAAAGAGCGCGGCATTGTGTCGTGGATCGATAAGGAGACAGGACGCGAACTGTTGAAAGCGGATGATCTGTATGGGGCATTTACACCCATCTATGAGGTGACCAATCCGGCGAACCCTGCGGATGCATCTCAGGTATGGAGCGTCCGTTCCAAAATGGGACGCAACCGTAAAGGCTTGAACGTGGAGCGTTCGGTTGGTCAGCTTATCTCCGTGCGAGCGGTGGATAATGGACCGCTGTATGCTACCGTTGAGCTTGGTTATCAGCTCAAGGGTATCGCCTATTTTTCACTACACTTGCGGATCTATACCCGTCAAAACCGGATGGATATTTCGGCGCGGTTCCATAAAGAGAGCATCTGGAATCCGGAGAACGTTTATCTGGCCCTGCCGTTCAACCCGGGAGGCACTGGGCCGGTTACCCTGTTTGCCGACAAGCCAGGAGGCCTCGTTCGCCCCTGGAAGGATCAGATTCCGGGAACTTGCCTGGATTATTCCGCTGTACAGTCGGGCATTGCCTGGCGGGATCATGACCGCAGTCTGCTGCTTGCTGTCCCGGACACACCTCTCGTACAATGGGGAACGCTGGATTACGGGACCAGAAAGGTCCACACCCAGCAAGCACCTGACGCTCAACCGGAAGCCTATGCCTGGCTGATGACAAATTATTGGGAAACGAATTTCAAAGCGACCTTGGGCGGCTTCTATGAGTTTCAATATCATATTTCGGCTGGCAGCAGACTTTCAGCTGAAGATATGGCCGCAGCTCTGCAGGCGTTGAACGAGCCATTTGTAGTTACCCGGGTTAACGAAAAATAAACCGAAGAGCAAAAGCCCTGACTCATTTAAGATCAGGGCAGGCAGTAGATAACACGTAGCAGATATAGCTTATAGCCAACAAAACAACAACCAGCAGGCTTCCATGTGGAGGCTTGCTGGTTGTTGGCGTTCGGTCTTTTAGTTCGTGTAAGATTTGGCGTTTTTGCTTAATGATGTAGTTAAAGCTGAAATGTATTTAAACCTACTCTTGAGCTGCCTCTAGCTCAGTGATTTGCGCTTTGTATTGCTTCAGAAGGTCGGCAAGGGAAGTCTTGATTGCCGCTTCGTCCTTAGCTGTTACAGCATTATTCAAATTACTTTGTGCTAAGAAGAATGCACTGGCAGCTGTAGTACCGCTAAATTGAAGACTTTCAGCATTTGCTATAACCGCGCTTGTTGTTCCGGTTGATTTTTCGTCAAGATTCAGAGGGCTGACGGCAATTGCCACTCCAGATTCTGCATTCTCAACTAATCCTTTCAGATCCGAACTGCTTGTGGTAATGGAGAAAGACAAGGTGTTCTTATTTTCGGAATTAGGTAATTTTTCGGCTTTTACACTCTCAACTGGGGTAAGTTTGCCTTCCTCAACCTTTAAGGCCTGCATTTCTTTGATCTCACCTGGTTTGGCGTTCTCGGAAACTTTCTTCCATTCGTCAGAGTCTACGTCAACAGCAACCAAAGTGGCCATTACTTGGGATGTATAGTTTTGTGAAAGCAGTTTATTGTAACGGGCTAGCGTTTTTTCCCATTCGCTTACTGTTTCTGGCGCGTACTTTTTGGCCTGCTCCACCGGATTAGCCAATGTAAAGGTCGCAATGGCGGATTTAGCTTCTTTCAAGGTAGCAGTTCCATTTGTAACAGCATTTGCGTTAGCGGCGCTGTCGGCATTCGCGACAATCGGTGCGGAGATCGCAGTGAGCAGCAGGGCGGACAGGGCAACATTTCTGAATTTAAAACTGTAGTTCATTTCGTAACACTCCTTATGGTTTGGTTTGTCTTACAGTTATCAATTTACCGAAGGAGTGTGGCACAATATTGGTGTAATTGTGGAAAAACAATGGCAAAGCTCTTCCCATATATATACCTTTGGTATACTCACTATAGAGAAAAGTACAGGAGGCCCCGTTCATGAATAACGATTACCTCATCGCGGTTGTAGATGATGACGAGAATATACGCACACTGATTCAAGCTTATTTGCACAAAGAGAACTATCGAACGATAGGCCTTGCTAATGCCGAGGATGCCTGGTCTTTATATAGAATAAGTCCGCCGAGCATGTGGGTGATGGATATTATGCTGCCCGGAATGGATGGCTATGAATTGTGCAAACGCATCCGTAATGAAGGAGAGGTACCCATTATTATGATCTCGGCGAAGGATAATGAGGTGGACAAAATACTTGGCCTTGAGCTAGGCAGTGACGATTATCTAGTGAAGCCTTTCAGCCCCCGTGAGCTGGTAGCCCGCATCAAGCGGCAGCTGGAACGTTGGATTAGACTTACCGGTGCGGAAGAAAGAGCTGTTGTAAGCGAAGCTGCGACGCCAAGAATCGATACCGGTGATCTTCAATTAATGTTGGAAGAGAGGCGGGCCATATGGAGAGGGGAAGAAGTGGACCTGACCAGCAAAGAGTTCACCATGCTCAAGGTACTGGCTGAACATCCGAATCGTGCGTTTACGAGGGACGAGCTGCTCAGTTTTGTCTGGGGAGAAGATTATTTTGGCAGTGACCGTGCCGTGGATCATTTAATTAAGCGGATTCGCAAAAAAATTGAGGAACTTCCCGTCGAGTCGGTGTGGGGACACGGGTATCGTATGCGTACAGATCGGAGTGAAGTTTAATATGAAACTTGTTCATCAAATTAACCTTGCGTTCGGATTGTCACTGGTTCTGATCCTCTCCGTCACGGCCGTCTTACTTCATTATGTGCTGCTGGATCATTTCATTGGAACAGAGAAGAATGATCTCAAGACGTTAAGTGCAGCGATGTCCGCTTCTATAACGAAAGCAGGGGATATCACAATGAGTCCTGTACTTTCTACTGGAGCTGCGGTCACGATGTCTAATTCGAATATAACGGGTATGCAGTCCGTCCAGTTGGTAACGGGAGAAGTTACGAGTGCTCCTTCAACACTCATTCCTGCGGATGTTGAAGCCTTTGTCACTGATTTTAACGGAAATGTGCTGTCAGGGACTTTGTCTGTGAGTGGTACAACCGGAATGGCGAGCAGTAACACATTGACTGAAGCCGTACCAGCAAACTTGTCGAAATACACAGCGGTCACTTCGTCCAGCATCAAGGATCTGTGGAAGGGAACGGATGGGCGTTATGTGATGGATGTCAGTCCCATCCCCCAAGGAACCCTGACTCTTTTGACGCCCATGAGCAAGATCAAAGCAATTGAACAGGCGCTTCTGGGTCGTCTCATCCTGGTGATCTGTATCGTTGGAGCCATTATGTTCCTGCTCAGTTTGTTTATTACGAAAAGGCTGATTCAGCCATTGATGAATCTGAAGCAGGAACTTAAGAAGGTCAAACAACGTCATTTCACGGATGTGCAGCTGGTCAAGGCTGGCGGTGAGATTGGAGCTGTGGCACAGACGGTATACGAGATGGCTGGCGAACTGAACAGGTTCAATGAGGTGCAGAAGCAGTTTTTCCAGAATGCTTCTCATGAGCTGAAGACCCCTCTGATGTCCATTGCAGGCTATGCGGAGGGCATTCGAGATGGAATCTTTGAAGGTGAGAACGTTCGTAAAGGACTGGACGTGATCCTGGGGGAGAGCGGTAGATTAGGCAAGATTGTGACCGAAATGACGCTGCTTGCGAAGCTGGATAGTGAAGAGGATATCTTCAAACCTTCCAAGGTCAGTCTGAACGAATTGTTGACGGAAACATCCGAACGTGTCAATCCGCTGCTTGTAAAGAAAGGACTTACACTCCATATCGCCTGCCCAGAGAATAAAGAGCTGTTCGTCATGGCTGATCAGGATAAACTGCTGCAGGCACTGCTCAACGTCGTGACGAATGCCGCAAGATACGCCAAAGAAGAAATTCACATCACTGCGAACTTGGAAAAAGGGAAGATCGCGCTATCCGTTTCGGATGACGGTCCCGGCTTTCCGCAGGAGCTGCTGCCCACCTTATTCCACCGTTTTGTCAAAGGAAAAGACGGTGAGTCCGGACTGGGTCTGGCGATTGCCCGGGCCATTGTGGAACGCTGCGGCGGGCTGATTCAGGCCACCAACCATAAGGAGGGAGGAGCTGTAATTTCGTTCGGCTTCCCTGCGGCCCAGCGTGTCTGAAAGAAAAAGACGACAACTATATCCTTCTAGCTGCACCAAACCTCAAAGAGAAATAGAGGAGATGCTCGAAGGGGTTCGTGTCGCCAATCACCAATATAAATACTCCGCTTAATTTGCTTTGTGTTTACTCTGCTCTCCCTGCATATAGGGAGAGCTTTTTTGTGTTTTGGGTACGGATATGATGGCATGCTGCAGATATCACCATATGGATGCTTTGGATCCTTATGTCAGCAGCGATTCCTTATTCATTGTCGCGTTTTTACGGAAATCTAGCGGAGCTTGATTATAGTATTTTTTGAACTGATGGTAGAAGTGGCTGACGTTCTCAAATCCCGCTTCTAGTGCAATCTCAAGCACGCGAAGCTCAGTCGTGAGCAGCAAGTTTTTGGCTACATTCAGCCGAAGCTGATTAATATACTCTGTTGGTGTCTGATTCAGATATTGACGAAAGGCACGGTTCACATGACCAACGCTTCGACCTGACAATTCATAGAGCGCATGAAGACCACGAATCATGTTTTCTTTCAGCTGCATTTTGGAGATAGCATGCTCAAGCCATAGCGGGAGAATGGGTTGTTCAATGGTATCCAACTCAAAGAAATGCTGCGTAAAAATCTGAATAATCAGCCCTTTTGCGTATACGCGAGCCTTCTTCTTATCCACTGTGGAGAGCATCATAATCCGTTCAAAGCTTCGAACCATCTCTGTCATTTCTAACTGAGATAACATGGCAATCTGGGGAACGGGAGCCTGCAAGAGTCCTTGCGCATACTTCTGTTCATTCAAGTAGGCCAAAGCTTCTTCTATTACTGCGGATCGACACGGGCTATTCAGAAAACGGCAGTCCTGAGTGCCTTCCGGCTCATAACGGTGAATATCATGCGGTCGAATAAAGACAAGGCAGCCCGGCCTTAAATGCTGGGTTGTTCCATTGACGATATGTTGGCACTGCCCTTCACTTAGAATGAAGAACTCGTAAAAGTCATGGGTATGCTCGGGTGATACTTTCGATAAGGAATCGACCCAGAACGGATCTACGAGCAGGTCGGGATGGATGTGAGTAGATGCTGTGTATTTGATCATGGCTCTAACCTCTCCAATTATTGTTAATATCAAAATAGCACACGAATTCCGTGAACACAACATAAGAAAGAATGGAGGCCTCTTGATAGAATGAAATAGATTACAAAGACATCAGGAGGTATCACAAATGTTGCTTATCGATCTCAATGGCAGGTGGCAAATGAAGAGAGTGGATCATGCCGAATGGCTTCCGGCGACGGTCCCAGGTTCGGTCTTTAATGATTTGCTACAAGCTGGACAAATGGAAGACCCTTACTACCGCGAGCAAGAGCAGGTGGCACTTGAACTGTGCAATTATGATTATGAATACAAACACTCTTTTGAAGTAAGCGTAGCGGATCTCAAGCATGACCGGATCATCCTGTTATGTGAAGGGTTGGATACGATTGGCGAATTGTTTCTGAATAGAATGAATATCGCGAATGTAAGTAATATGCACTGTACTTATGAAATCGATATTACATCCTTTATTAAACAAGGTGAAAATACCATACACATTATTCTTCGTTCCCCTGTGGAGTATGTACTGCGTAAACAAGCCGAGCGCCCGTTGATTAACTGCAGTGATGCAGTAGAAGGAATCTCCCATTTGCGTAAAGCACACTCCATGTTCGGTTGGGATTGGGGTCCACAATTACCTGATTTGGGAATCTGGCGGAATATCTCCATTCAAGGCTATGATCATGCCCGTTTGGAAGATGTCTACATTACACAGATGCATAGCGAAGGTAAGGTAACCTTAGATGTTCGCGTAAGGGCATCTGGTTGGGTCCAAGCAGAGCGGGAGATCATGGTCACATTAGATACACCTTCCGGGGAGACATTGAAAGGATGCACGTCTGTCGTGAATGCTGGGGATCATCATATCTGGATTGAAGTGGACCATCCCGAGTTATGGTGGCCGAATGGTCTGGGCAAACAGCCATTGTATCAGCTGAGCGTTGCGCTTATAGAACAAGGCGTGGAGCTGGATCGTGATGATAAGCGCATTGGACTGAGAACATTAACTGTGAAGCAAGAGCAGGATCAGTGGGGTGAGTCCTTCGAATTCGAAGTGAACGGTGTATCTTTTTTCTCGATGGGTGCTGACTATATTCCGGAAGATAACATCTTGCCGCGCTGTAACCCGGATCGGACAGAACGATTGATCAAGAGCTGTGCGCAAGCCCATTTCAATACAATTCGTGTCTGGGGTGGCGGACATTATCCGGAGAATTACTTCTATGATTTGTGCGACGAATACGGCTTGATTGTATGGCAGGACTTGATGTATGCCTGCGGGGTATATGAACTGACTGAGGAATTCAAGCAATCGATTACAAAAGAGACCATCGATAACATGAAACGCTTGCGTCATCATGCCTCATTAGGAATCTGGTGTGGAAACAATGAGCAGGAGATGGCTTGGGTCGAATGGGACTGGGCGAAGAAAACATCCTTACAGTTACAAGCAGACTACATTAAGCAATACGAGGTATTACTCCCAGCTATTGCGAAGGAATATGATCCGAACACGTTCTACTGGTTAGCTTCACCTTCATCCAAAGGCAGCTTTGACAATCCAAACGATGAAAATTACGGAGACATGCATTACTGGGATGTGTGGCATGGCAAGAAACCTTTTACCGAATTCCGCACATTGTTCCCGCGCTACATGTCCGAATTCGGATTGCAATCCTTTCCGAATCACAAGACCATAGAGACATTTACGTTGCCCGAAGACCGCAATATCTTCTCACCGGTCATGGAATCTCATCAGAAGAATGGTACGGGCAATGAGAAAATTCTGTATTACATCGGGGAGACGTATCGCTTGCCACAAGATTTCAATTCCCTGTTATACGCTTCACAGCTCATTCAGGCTGAAGGAATCTCATGTGGGGTTGAGCACTGGCGCAGACATCGTGGACGCTGTATGGGAGCACTGTACTGGCAGTTGAATGATTGCTGGCCTGTTGCTTCCTGGTCCAGTATCGATTACTTTGGTCGCTGGAAAGCACTGCATTATGCAGCCAAACGCTTTTTCGCGCCTGTTCTTGTATCGGCTCGGGAAGATGGTTCGAAGGTAGAAATTCACGTGTCGAATGAGAGTAGGAGTGCTGTAAAAGGAGAATTGAAATGGAGGCTCATGGATTCGCAATCCAATGAAATCGTAGCTTCTTCAAAAGTAATTGATTTGAAAGCGTTATCAACCTCATTATTCGAACAGCTTGATTTCACTGAGATGCTCGATACAACTGCTAAGAAACGGAATACGTATTTACAGTTTTCCTTTGTGGTGGATGGTGAAGTTGTCAGCGAAGGTACAGTGTTATTTGTGAAGCCAAAGCATTTTGGTTTTATTGATCCTGCGATTGAGACCACGATGACAGAAGAAGAGGATCATTTTGTTATAACGGTTGATTCGAAAGCTTTTGCACGGTTTGTGGAGCTGGATTTCAGTGAAATAGACGGTATTTTCAGTAACAATTATTTTGACTTGTCAGCTGGTGAAAGAAAGACCATTTCTCTGAAGAAAGATGATCTCAACAAACCGGCATCCCTTGAAGAACTGCAATCACAGCTAATCGTACGCAGTGTATTTGAT
Organism: Paenibacillus sp. ov031; assembly: GCF_900143165.1. Classification (NCBI taxonomy): domain Bacteria; kingdom Bacillati; phylum Bacillota; class Bacilli; order Caryophanales; family Paenibacillaceae; genus Paenibacillus; species Paenibacillus sp. ov031. Next base: position 1,941,500 of record NZ_FRDO01000001.1, on the reverse strand, counting down.
TTGTAAGTTGTTACTTCGCCTTTTCTGATATTGCCAATCCAATCGATAGATATCCGATCGTTATTATATGTTACCGCTTTCAATTGATCTCTATACTGATGGCAGAGGTGGTTAAATGATTGAACGACTGGCAAAATACCGTTGGCAATATGTAATGATTCTACCTGGTGCAATCCTACTGCTTCTCTTCAGCTACATTCCGATGGTGGGCATCCAGGTGGCATTCAAGGATTTTCACATCGGCAGCACGATGTGGAGTAGTGCATGGGTTGGTTTGGAAAACTTCTCATTCTTGCAAGATGAACAGTTCTGGATTGTGGTGAAGAATACAATTTACATCGCGATTCTCAAGTTTGTGTTCGGATTTCCAGCTCCTATTATTTTGGCATTGCTCATCAATGAGGTGAAAAACAACAAATACAAGCGGTTTGTCCAATCCGTAAGTTATCTTCCGCATTTCTTTTCGTGGATCGTGGTGGCTTACATTCTGCAATCCCTGCTGACGTTGGACGGCGGATTGGTCAATCAGTTGATAGAGAAGCTCGGGGGAGATTCAGTCTTTTTCTTGGGATCCACGGAGTGGTTCCGGCCCATGATCGTAGTGAGCGGTCTATGGAAGGAGGTAGGCTGGAATACGATCTTGTATCTGGCGGCAATTACAACGATTGACCCGCAGCTCTATGAAGCAGCTAGGGTGGAAGGAGCAGGACGGCTCGCACAAATTCGCAACATTACCCTGCCGGGTATAATGCCGACCATCTCTATCGTGTTGATTCTCAGTATGCCTGGACTGATAGCAGTAGGCATGGATCAAATCTATCCTCTGATGAATCCGGCCAATCAGCCAGTCGCAGATGTGCTAGACACATATATTTTACGAAATGGCTTGCAGCAAGGTTATTTTGGAATGGCCACTGCAGTGGGTCTCCTTTCTTCGGTCATCAGTCTGGTGTTGGTACTATGCACCAATCAGATGGCGCGAAAGTTCAACGGAGAGGGGCTTTGGTAATATGAGAACTTCTATGAGGGAACGGGTGGGTCAGACAATTATTGTGTTTCTATTGGCACTTCTCTGTATCTCGGTAATCTATCCATTCACGTATATGCTTGCCGTTTCCTTAAACGTTGGCAGCGATGCGGCAAAAGGCGGTGTCTATCTGTGGCCTAGGGAGTTTACTTTGTACAATTATGAGGTTGTGCTTGGGAATTCGGTTATTCAACATGCTTACTTAATTACGATATCCCGAACGATCGTAGGCACTTTTGTCGGCTTACTCATCACACTACTGGCGGCTTATGGCTTGTCCTATCGGCAGCTTCCTTTCAGGAAATCCCTCCTGGGATACGTGCTGATTACGATGCTGTTTAGTGGCGGATTAATCCCTTTGTATATCCAGCTTAATCACTTGTCATTATTAAACTCATTCTGGGTGTATATCATTCCGTCCGCATTCTCGGCGTGGAATATGTTTGTGATGATGAAATTCATCCAGGGGATTCCGGAAGCACTGATCGAATCGGCTGAGATTGATGGCGCCAATCCTGTCCGCATTCTCTTCGTTATTATTATGCCGCTTTCGAAACCCATGCTTGCAGCCATTGGCCTTTTTACTGCAGTGGGGCAATGGAATGACTGGTTTTCTGGCGCATTTTATGTTTCAGATCAGAATCTGATTCCGGTTCAAACGTTTTTGCAACAACTGCTGTCTGCCCAGGATATCTCGACTGTCCTCGGATCCAACAATAATCAGGAAGCGCTTGCCCGGGGCACCATGCTCTCTAACGTTACACTCATGTCCATCAAAATGGCGACAGTCATGGTAAGCGCGCTTCCGATCTTGTGTGTGTACCCATTCCTGCAAAAGTATTTTGTAAAAGGTGTGCTTATCGGCTCAGTAAAAGGATAACCCAATGAAAAATGAAGCAACAGAATGGGTTTTCTAATCCTATACAATTTCAAAATAACCAAGGGGGACGCATGTGATGAGTTTACGTCAACAAAAGGGAAGAAAGCTGGCGCTATTATCCTTGGCTCTACTGATGTTTGGGATAACGGCATGCTCAAGCAGTAGTACGGAGAGTGGCAGCAGTTCTGCAAATTCCTTTAAGCTATGGCTGGGATGGAATGCAACAATTAATAACCAAAGTATGGTCCAAATGTATTGGAAAGAAAAGGAGCCGGGCATAGACGTTCGGCTGGAGGCTACGCAGGGCGATGTAATGACAGAGCTGAACCTGAAATTGAATACTGGTGGTTTTGATGATGCAGCTCTGTTCTCACGTAGTGATGTCGTGACCACTGCGATGACGCGTTCGGGCAGCGTTCTTCCGCTGGAGCAATACTTCGATATGCCGGATAAATATCCTGGATTGGCCTCCATTCCGAAAATCTATCTGGATCAGATGAAAGCTTCGGACGGACATATCTATTCCATTCCGACATGGTTTGATCAAAATCCCGATGATCCTTGGCCCGGTTGGGCTTCCTACGGCTGGTTTGTCCGTACAGATGTACTGGAGAAAACCGGCATGACGATGGATGATCTGAAATCGTTGGACGGTATAGAGAAGTATTTGAGATTGTCGGCTAAACAGAAAGATGAAAACGGGAAACCGTTGATTCCCCTTAGTTTTCTCTCTGACGCAAGCGATGAAAATGTCATCCTAAGTACATTTGGCGTTACGGTCAGCACAGCGGGTGGCGTCATTCCAGTAGAGAAGCAAGGTAATGACTTTCAGTTTATCTATGACAATCCACATTATAAAGCGGCTTACCAATGGATGAACCACATGTTCAGGGAAGGGCTTCTGGATCACGAAGCGATTACAGACAAGAAGGAGCGTTACAAAGAGAAAAACAAATCTGGACGTGTAGCCATGAATGCAGGTGGGTTCTTTAATATGGACGCCCAGTTATGGGAGGTTCTCGATGGACCAACCGATCCCGCATGGTACTATGATGTCATTCCCTATCCGAAAGTGGATGGCGTGAGTGAGATTGGCGCTAATCAGATTATCAATCCTTATCCTGCCAATGACGTATTTATCAATAAAAATACTAAAAATCTCGATTCCATTCTTGATTTCTTCGATTACACACTACAGTCCAAGCCCGAACAGCAGCAGGTTGTGAACGAAGGTCCGCCAGGAGTGTTCTGGGATTGGGTGGATAAACCATTAGGAAAATGGGTGTACACGGACGAGAAATATAAAGCGTTGCATGACTCTGGAGATCAAGCGAAGAAGGCAAGCACGACGCCAGAGCTTTATGCGGCATCTTCCTATAGTAATGACTGGTACCCATGGTGGAATTATGGGGTTACTGATCCGAAAGGAAGATTCAAAACGATCGAATTCACCGAAAAGATTGGCAAAATGGGTGGGACCCGGGTTGCTGAAAACTACGATATGGTGAAGGCCAAACCCGGTGGCTTATGGGAGAAATATTTACCTGAACTTGATAATGTGCGAAAAGAGTATAAAGCCAAGCTGATTATGGCTAAGGATGACTCACAATTTGAACAGGCTTGGAGTGATTTCCAGGCTGCACTGGAAAAACGAGCACATTGGAGTGAGCTCAAACAGGAATGGCATGAGGAGCTTCAAGGCAAGCAGTAAATAGGAGACGGGGACTGTCGAACGTGACAGTTTCCGTTTGGTATAAAAAAGTATACAATATCACAAATTTTATCCTATAGAACAAAATTGTGCGTACTATTTTCTGAAGGTTATATGGTTTATCATTGCCTTTGCAAATGAATATTGGATATTTATGCGGAGGTCAGGAAATGAATAAATTTGAATCACATCTGGGCTATACAAACATGTTTAAAGAAGACCAACTTACGCTCGGGATATATTTTCCAATAGAGTCTTATAAGGGTAGTATCCCAGAGATGCAGTTAGAGCAACAAATGCAATTGGCGAAAAAGGCAGAAGAAGCGCGCTTTGCTTCCTTATTCGTTAGAGATGTTCCTTTAAATGTTCCAAGCTTTGGGGATGTGGGACAAATATATGATCCATGGGTTTTTCTTGGATTCTTAGCTGCTCATACGAAAAAGATTTCATTGGGTACCGGAAGTATGATCACCACACTACGCCATCCGTTGCATGTAGCAAAAGCAGCAGCTTCTGTTGATCGAATTTCCGGAAAACGACTTGTGCTGGGCATTGCTACAGGGGATCGACCTAGTGAGTTTTCAGCGTTTTCAGTGGACCGAGAAAAACGTGGTGAATTATTTCAAGAATCTTTGCATGTCATGAGAGAAGTCTGGAATGAGGAATTCCCGGTAATTCATTCACCAAGCCTTAACCTTCAGGGTGGCGATTTGTTACCCAAACCGGAATTAAAGGATATTCCTATTTTAGTAACAGGCCATTCTTCACAGACACCGGAATGGATAGCAAAACACAGTGATGGCTGGCTGTATTACCCACGAAATATCATTGATCAAGCATCACTTATTCAACAATGGCGTACATTAACGGATGAATTTAAGCCTTTTAATCAGTCTTTATATATCGATTTATCAGAAAATCCAGATGAAGATCCAACTCCTATTCACTTAGGGTTTAGGAGCGGATATAAATTTTTAATTGAATACCTCAATGCTTTAAAAGGAATCGGTGTGAATCATCTTGCATTCAACTTGAAATATGGAACACGTCCGGTTGACGAGGTGATTCAAGAATTAGGGGAGGAAGTGGTTCCATACTTCCCGGCGTTATCTAATAAATAGGTGCAATGTATGCATTTCGGTGCTAGACTACCAGTAAGATTAATTGTAAAGAAGGAGAGGAAAAGGATGATTAAACATTTAGGTCGCATTAATGAATTGGCGAAAAAAGAGCGTGAAGAAGGTTTGACCAATGCGGAACGAGTTGAACAACAAGTATTACGAGAAGACTATTTACGGGAAATTCGTGGGCAAGTTCTAAACACTTTTTCAGTGCTTACCATACTTGATGCAGATGGAAATGATGTAACACCGGACAAAGTACGAAATGAAAAGGGAATCAGTTTGTAGGGAAAATAAACTTTTTGGGAAGAACGAAAAGCCTCCGAGTATTCATTGACAGAAATGGTGTGGATAAATACACTTGTTTTGTAGTTGATTTCGTAGGATGCTTTTTATACACTTTATAAATATTCATTATAAAGGTATTGTATAAAGTGTTAGGTTGATTCATGTATCGAAGTATTTATAACAGGAGTTGATAACATGACTGAAGAAGAACGAATTTTTAATGGGATCTTATTTAGTCCCGGCCATCCAGACCTTAAGGCTATTAAGCTTCGCTCTCACAATCTAAGTAGTCAATACAGTCGTACTTTTGAGGATCAAACGGAGGAACGTGAAGCATTACTCATGCAGATTCTGGGTCGAAAAGGAGAGCGTTGTTTTATACAAGGCCCCATTTTCTTTCATTATGGCGTTCACACAGAAATCGGTAACCATTTTTTTGCGAACTACAATCTGACCGTCCAGGATGATGCTAAGGTTACCATTGGTGATCACGTCAGCTTTGGACCTAATGTGACTATTGTTACACCGGTTCACCCATTCATTGCTTCAGAACGTCGACAAATGCTGGACCAAAACGGGGAACCTAAGTCGCTCTGTTATGCTAAACCTGTCACCATCGGAAATGATGTTTGGATTTCGGCTAACGTCACCGTATGCGGCGGTGTTACCATTGGCGACGGATGCGTCATTGGTGCTGGAAGTGTAGTAACCCAAGATATCCCTGAAGGCTCTTTTGCAGCGGGTGTACCCTGCAGAGTCATTCGTCCCATCACAGAATCGGACAGCATGCGTTATAAACCGGAAGTTCTGGCTGATTGCAGCGTAATTGAATAAAACACATAAAAAAGAAAACCGTTCCTAGACAAGAGGAACGGTTTTCTTATTTTGATTAGTATTTCGTTGATTAGGTGGAAAGCTTATTAACTGTTTTCTAATGTACTAGATTCTCTAAATCTGGCTGCAATTTGTTGCGCAGAATATACAGCATGATAGCTCCAACAAGGAACGCGACGAGATCCGCAATGACGAGTGACCATACAACCCCATGGAAGCCATTCAATCGGTTGGCGATATAGAGTACAGGAATCAAAGTAATTCCTTGAATGACTGACATAACAAACGCGGCGGTTCCTTGCGCTGTTGCTTGGAAGATCCCCACAAACAACGAGGTCATTCCTGTAATGAACAAGGATAGGAACGTCACATGTAGAATGTAGCTACCCATTTCAATTAATTGCGGGTCATTCGTAAATAAACCAATTAAGTGATCGGAAATCAAATAGACGACAACGCCGAACACAACAGCTAACGCAACAATCGTTTTGATCGTAAATCCAATGGTATGCTTCATGCGTAATTTATTTGCTGTAAAAGAGAAGGCAATCAACGGCACAACTCCCTCGCATAAGCCCATCAGAATAAACTCAGGAAATTGCAACAAACGTGATGAAATTCCGTACCCCGCTATGGCCTGATCTCCATATTCGACAAGAAAATGGTTCAAAATGAGCGACATTGCACCCAAGAAGATACTCATGATAAAGACGGGAACTCCGATTTTGAACACATTACTCATAATTTCCTTGGAAGCCTTAAACCATTTTACGGAGACAGTCAAAAATTGGCTTTTATATCCCATATGGTATGCGTAAAAAACACTGGCAACCAAGTTAGAAATGACCGTTGCAGAAGCAACGCCGATTACACCCCAATGGAAGATGAAGATGACAATCGCATCAAGAATAATATTTACAACCACGCTAAGAATCATACCGATCATGGATGTGATTGCTGCACCCTCCGAGCGCACGATGTTCTCCAGCGTGAAGAATAATATGACGAATGGTGAACCGATAAGCATAATCGTGACATAGTCTTTTGTAAATCCGAAGGATTCAGCCGTTGCTCCCAAGCTATGAACGATTGGATCGATCAGCGGGAGGCCGATGGCTATTACGATAAGACCAAGAACTAAACTGCTGTAAAAGGCGAATGAGGAAACATGTTTTAGGTCATCATATCTTTTTTCTCCTAACAAACGGGAGATGAATGTACCGCTACCCATACCAATCAAGTTGCCGAGGGCCATAATCACCGCGAATAACGGTAAGGTTAGAGCGAGTGCAGTTAACATGGCAGTATTGCCTAATGTACCAAGGAAATAGGCGTTCAGGATAGAATAGATGACACTCATCGACGTACCTAACATCATCGGTACAGCGAAGTGAGCTACGGCTTTTGCGATCGGTGCTTTTTCAAAATAATGGAGGTTTTCTGCATCCATGTGTGAGTCACTACTTTCTTCATTTATTTTTTGAAATGATTTGAAATTCGAACGATATTCCAATTTTCAATCTAACAGTGTTAGTTTGTGCCTTACAGTGTTAGATGTTATCATGAACTTATGAACCTGTAAAGCATAATCTTACACTGTTAGATAAAAGGGCGGATATGGATGAAAAAACAACAGCCTCAGATTTCGGAGGATAAGATTTTGGGAGCTTCTTGGGAGCTTCTTGGGGATGAAGGCATTGAGAAATTCAGTATGAGGCGATTGGCCGATCGGCTGGGTATTCAGGCTCCTTCTCTGTACTGGTACTTTAAGAGCAAGCAGCATCTCTACCAGCATCTGGCCAACCAGATATCGAAAATGATCCTGAATGAATTCCAATCCGACGGGGACTGGAAGGTGCAAATGGAGGGCCTTGCGATATCGATACGGAGTGTACTCCGCCGGTATCCCTGCTCCACGCAGCTTATGATGCAGACGCTGCCCCATGAGCCGGACATGATTCGCTTCACCAACCGTATGCTGCTCTGTATGGAATCTACGCCACTTGAGCAAGAGCAGAAATTGCAAGCCGTTCTTACGCTTGTGAACTATGTTTTCTTCTTTGTTCTGGATAATTATGAGCACCAGCGCACGGTCTCCGTAATGATTAAGAACCAGGGAGAGCTTCCGGGCGGGGAGATGATCCAGCTACTGGACTCCATGAGCGAGACGGAAGCAGGACTGTTCCGGCGAATGCACAAGGGCGGGTTGTTTGAGATGATGGGGAGCGACGGAGCGTTTGAGTTCGGCTTGAAGTTGATTTTGTCGGGAATTGAGCAGGTGATAAAGGAACAAGAAAATTAGAATGCAAAAAAACCGTACATCAGGATATCGGATGTGCGGTTTTTGATAAGGCTTATTGTTAATCTTATATTGCACCGTTACCTTCAAAATCGACTTGATGACGCAGGGCTACTCAGCAACAATTCTTATGAGAAAAACATTTATAAACATATCCTTTTGAATTATTATTAGGATCTACAGAGAATGAACAGAAGGAATTTGCACAGGAAGTTTTTATGAAAACGATTACAAGATATATTATTGAATGCAACACATATAAGGAGGACTGCTAGCGTACATGAGTTTATATCTAGAAATCCCGGAACTCGACAAAAGACTCCCATTTCGAAGCTTTATTCATAAAGGAGATGTGCTCTGTTATCCTCACTGGCATAAGGAAATTGAAATTATTTATGTTACCCAGGGAAGTCTGGATTTGGGGTTGAATGACAAGGTAATCCGTCTGAAGCAGGGGGAAGTCCAATTCATTAATGGCGGTGACGTCCACTTTTTTTTGTCATCCCCTGATAGTGAGCGAATTGTTATTCAATTTGATCTGAGCCTGTTCCAAGACGTATCCACACTAATTTACGATGATCGGTCGCTTCGTGACATTTTTACTCAAATAGAGCAATCCAGCAGAAACTGGCCTCATGAAACGGCAACCAAGCTTCTTCCTCTTCTTCAAAACATAAGCACAGAAGATTACGAGCGCAAAGAGGGCTATGCATATATGATCAAGGCCAAACTTTATGAAATGTTCACTTTTATTCTAAGAGAAGTACCAAGGGGGAGTGAGAAACATCGACCCCAAATCTCGGAAAATATCCTGACTCCGACCAAAGAAATGCTTTTAAAGCTGGAACGGATTTTTGAATATGTAGAAAGCAATTACCAGGAATCAATTATACTAAAAGACGTTGCCGACTATATAGGGTTCAGCCCTTATTATTTCACTAAGTTTTTTAAGAAAAATACAGGAATGACCTTTGTAACTTTTCTAAATGAATATCGACTTAATAAAGCGAAATGGATTTTGCTGAATGAAAACTATTCGATTACCGAAATAGCAGAGCAAGCCGGATTCAATAGCGTTAAGACATTTCATCACTTCTTCAAGGAAGCGACGGGGACATCGCCTTTAAAGTATCGCATGACAATATCCGGGAATAAAACAGCAAGAAAATAGGAAGATAGTCTTTTATGAGACTTGTATGATAAGGGTATTAAACAAGTTGAGTTGCTATACATCTTGCATAAATCAAGGTCGCAGCCACTCATCTTTTTTACATAAAGTTTGCTGTGAGAAATCTAACATGTAGGCATATTCAAAAAGGGAAAGGACGATGAAGATGAATAACCGAATTTATAATATAGCAATTGTTGGCTTTGGGGGGATGGGCAGCTATCATTGCCAGTTAATTGAGCCTGTATCACAGATTTCCGTAATCGGGGTATACGATACTGTTGAATATCGGATGGAATTGGGAAAGGAAGCCGGCTATAAAACATACGCAAGTCTGGATGCTGTTCTGACAGATGAGCTGGTGGATATCGTTTTGATTGCTACACCTAATGATGTTCACAAAGATATAGCAATTCAAGCTCTGCAGGCTGGTAAACATGTAATTTGCGAAAAACCGGTTACAATAACCAGCAAGGATTTTAATGATATTGTCAAGGTAGCGAACGAGGAGAAACGTGTATTCACGGTTCATCAAAATCGTCGCTGGGATGAAGATTTCCGGACTGCCAAGGACATCATCGATAAAAAGACATTGGGCGAGCTGTTCCATTTGGAATCTCGGGTTCAAGGAGCCAATGGCATTCCTGGCGACTGGCGCCAGCTGAAGGATTACGGTGGAGGTATGCTGCTGGATTGGGGCGTGCATTTGCTGGACCAACTGCTACGGATTACAGATAGCCAAATCGAAAGTGTAGCGGCTAATTTAAGTTATATTTTGGGAACCGAAGTGGATGATGGCTTTACGAGTTATATAACATTTAAAGATGGCCTTACGGCACTTATTGAAGTGGGAACGACCAATTATGTGAAGTTACCGAGATGGTATCTCAAAGGAACGGAAGGTACAGCAGTGATTAGGGACTGGGATTTAAGTGGAGAGATTATCACTCGAAATCCGGATGTTGCTCATATAGAGCCGAAACCTATCAAAGCGGGGCAGGGATTGACCAAAACGATGGCACCGCCGTCCGAACAGTCCACACTAAAGTTTGCGATTGAAAAGCCGGATTTGGAGGAGCAAAGCTTCTATGAAAATTTCGTCTCTGTACTCGAAGGGAAATCTGAAATTGCAATTAAGAATGATGAAGTTCACAGAGTACTTGTACTGATTGAGACCATTTTTGAGGCAGCAGAGACCAAAAGTGTAATCCATAGAAGTATTTAACACGCTTTCTGTTATTGCTGTAACTACCATAGATGCGTTAAATCGTGTAAGCCGTCATAATGACGGCTTTTTGTCTGTCTAAATTTCCGTAAGTTTAATTGTGGCCAAAAGGCTCGCTATATGATGAATCCCAATTGGATTTTAATCTTCAAAGTCGCTATTTTAGCGGCTTTTTATTGTTTTATCTTATAAATCTATATCCGTCCTTGAGAACAAGAGGTTGATCTGGTCACTCGTTTGAAAAATATCTAAATATTAAATTTACAACAAAATGTGACCAAATGCCGTCCTTGAGAGTGTTAGAGATATAAAGGAGGGCAGAACAACCATGCAGCGATCAATGCCCCAACGGGGAGATCATATGATGAAAGTCTATGAGACTTACGCGGATACGCTGTTCCGGATTGCCATGGTGCACCTCGGCAGGAGAGAGGACGCGGAGGAAGCCACTCAGGATACCTTCATCAAGTTAATGGAAAAAGCCCCTATATTCAACGATGCAGAGCATCAGAAAGCATGGTTGATCCGGGTCATCACCAATCATTGTAAATCCTTATTAGGCAGAGGCTGGCGCAAACGGGAGGTCAAGTTGGAGGGAGCAGATCCCCTTACGACAGACGACCCCGAAGATCAGGCACTGATCGAACTCGTGTTGTCACTGCCCGTCAAGTATAGATCGGTGGTTCATTTGTACTATTACGAAGATTATCCGATCCGGGAAATCGGCGAGATTCTGCAGATCAGCGAGTCTGCAGTGAAGATGCGATTGAAGCGGGGAAGACAGCTGTTAAAACTGGAGCTGGAAGGAGAAGAACCCCAATGAACGAGGAACAATTCAAACGAAATTATAAGAAAGCGGTGGACCATATGAAAACAAATGACCAAATGAAAAAACGGATAGAGCAAACCTTGAACACACAACGCCATGAACAAAAGCGCCAGCGAAAACCTCTATATATTGCAGCGAGCGTCGTCATTGCTGCCAGTGTTGGACTCGCGGCGCCAAGCATATGGCAGCAAGTGAGCGGACCGGCCGCGCCAGCGACGCAGGTGGCACAGGTCACTCCGGGCGCATCATTCGACCCTGTGGTGATTCCGAAGACAGAGCTGCCGGGTTCAAAGAACGGCGTGAAGGCCGATATGCTTCAACTGGTGGTTTATCAGGGCAACGTCTATACACAGTCTGCTACATCGCTTGACGGTACGGATGCGCTTGCCCTGCGAGGCGAGAAGCTCGGTACTACAACAGGGGGCATTCATGAGCTGAGCGACAAGGGTGAGTACACGGAGCTGGCCTCCAACATTGGAGAAGCGGACATCTATGCGGTCAACGGCTACGACACGAATTTCCGTATCATGTCTTACACCGAGATCGATGGTCAGGTATATGCCCAACTGTTTGACCAGAGCAACGGCATCACTATCAGCAGCGGCGAAGACCTGATCGGCAAGCTTCACCTCGAAGGCAACGTCACTTCTGCGCAGTTGGAGACCTTCGCCAGCTGGAACAACGGCTTGCAGCAGCTGCAGCCGCTCGCAGCGGACAAATCGCTTAACAGCTTTATCTCAGCGCTATACGCTGCCAAACCGGTAGCAACAAGCCCTGAATTGGAGGAGCGCCTTTACGGGCAAGAAGACCGCAAGATCATCTACCTGACGCTCGAAGATAAGACACAGGTCCAATTAGTCCTGTTTGGGGAAGGTCTGGTGCGTTACGGCAATGTACCGGTATTCTTCGAAATCGAGAAAGGTGCCTTCCAAGCGTTCTGGAACAGCCTGGGCGAGTAAGGCGAAGCCAGCGATTGATGAACATTTAGGATTAGGGAGATGACTTGATGCTGAATCCAAAAATACCGGAGAAGGTCACCTAACTGTTCAGATAAAATTAAGATCGTAAAAGCCCACGTATTGCTCAAGTTGGAGCAGAACGTGGGCTTTGGGTTATTTTAATAATCATGGAGATTAAGTTTGATAGGTATCTTTTATAAACTGAATAAAGTGTGCAGTAGCTGAACTGAATATTTTATTCTTTTTCCAAGCGAGTACATGACTAGTGGTTCGTTCAGGTTCAAATGGAACAAAACAAGTACGACTACTTTCCCGGATCGTATAAGATCCACTCACACAAATGGCATATCCAAGTTTCCGTTCTACCAACAGCATAGCATTCGTCAGTAAATTATGTGATGCAAAAATTGACAGGCTATCATTCTCAACTCCAAGCCAGCTTGCAATCTCATTTTGTACAATTGTACGTCGGGGCGGAATTAAGGGTAAAGCAAGAATATCTTCAATACCAATAAATTTTTTCTGAGCAAGAGGATCATCACGTCTCATCAGAATCCCCCACTTTTCCTCATAAGGTAATCGAATATATTCATACTTTGCAGCTTCAATTGGTTCCAAAAATATACCGATATCGATATTCCCTCGATCAAGTTTCTCTCTAATGTCATCTCCATCTGCGCTGTACAATTCATATTGTACCCTAGGGTGCCGATTGGAGAATTCCTCTAATAATTCTGGCAACGCTCTAGAAACGGTGGACTCAACACATCCAATAGAAACAACGCCACCAATCAAATCTTTTTGTTCTGCCAGATCTCTTTCTGTCTTATCTAGAAGGGAAATAATTTCTTTTACCCGTTGTTGAAAAAGTAGCCCGCTATCGGTCAGCGTAATTTGCCTCTTGCCCCGTATAAACAAACGAGTACCCAGCTCTTCTTCAAGATCCATAAGCTGTCGGCTTAGTGTTGGTTGTGTAATGTGAAGGATTTCTGCTGCTTTTGTTATATTGCCTACGTTAGCCACAGTTAAAAAATACTTCAAAACACGAATATCCATTCTAATCATCCTTCCATAAGTCCACTAATGGATAACTTACAGATTATTATACGATACATATTAGGCATGATAAAACATTCATCATAGGTATTAGAAATCTTTCACTTTGGAAATTACCATAGGAGTAGATACTCTTACACAAATTTATAAGCCTGATAAAAAATACGGTTAAGAAAGGAAACGATGATGAAGAAAAGAATTTTGGGAGTCAACGGTTTGGAAACCTCTGAAGTTGGATTTGGATGTATGGGGCTGAACTACCATCGGGGACCGGCAAAAGACCGGGGTGAAATGATATCCGTTGTACACTCAGCTATTGATGCTGGCATCACGATGTTTGATACAGCGGAGGTTTATGGGCCTTACACCAATGAGGAGCTTGTTGGTGAGGCGCTCACAGGGCGTCGGCATAAGGTACAGATTGCAACGAAAGGAGGCCATAAAATTGCTAGCACAACAAATGAACTGGACAGCCGTCCAGAATCCATTATTCGTTCGGTTGAAGGATCATTAAAAAGATTAAAAACAGATTATATCGATTTATACTACATCCACCGTGTTGATCCAAAGGTTCCAATTGAAGATGTGGCGTTGATGATGCAAAAGCTGAAAAAAGAAGGTAAGATTCTCCACTGGGGTTTGTCAGAGGCGAGCGCTACAACGATTCGTCGTGCGCATAACGTTGAACCACTGACGGCAGTGGAAAGTGAATACTCGATGTGGTGGCGAGAGCTGGAAAGAGACATTTTTCCCGTACTCGATGAATTGGGGATCGGTTTGGTAGCCTATAGTCCCTTGGGTCGTGGATTTCTTACCGGGAAATTAGACAAGAATGCTTCATTCACGGAGAACGACAACAGGGGCGAGCTTCCGCGGTTTACAAAGGAAGCGATGGAAGCAAATCAGGTGGTTGTTCAGTATCTGAACAAGCTTGCTGAGAAGAAAAATGTAACCACAGCGCAAATTGCACTAGCATGGATTCTTGCTCAGAAACCCTCTATTGTACCTATCCCAGGCACAACAAATGTCAGTAGAATCTCAGAAAATGTTGCAGCATCTGATATTGTCTTCACCGAGCAGGAATTGATGACAATTAATGATGAGATTAGCAAGATCCAAATTGTGGGTGACCGCTATCCCGAATCTGAGAAGAAAAAGACAGGCATTTAACAGGTTAAACACCTCACCTTGAATATTCAAGGTGAGGTGTTTTGGTTGTATAGGCGCCCATTGTCATTCCAATTGCCATACATTTTATTTTGTTTGGTGTTTGCTATAAACTTATCTAATCTTTTGTTAAATAACGCAGGTTGAGTTTTATAGCTTTGGATGGTGTCGATTCGAATTCTTTTATAAAGATCTGGGAATGCCGCAAAATTCTGATATACATCCGTGTCCTCTTTCAACCTCTGCTCAATAATAGGGTCAATTTTAAATGATTCGTAACTGAGATCAGGGAGAGCCTTTCGACCTTCATCTGTCATTAATCCCAACGATTCAAGGCGACGGGCTCGTTCTTTATTCAATTCAGTCCACGAACTTTTTTTGCTTCTCGGAGATAGTCTTTGAGCTAATTGAGTCTCGGAAATTTTCTTTTTTTGTCCATCAATCCATCCAAAACACAAGGCTTCTTCAACAGCATCCAGATACAGCAGCGTACCTGGTGTTGATTTCATACTCACCACGACCCAGCAAGAATTTTCAGTCAGGCAATGTTCTTGAAACCAAAATCTCAATTCGCTTTTAGACTTTGCTGGAAGCAGTTCATTAAGTAGCATTAGAAATTACGCTATCTAGGAATGTGTCAGCGTCGCTATTAAACTTCCAAACGATACCAAATTTATCAACCAACATTCCGAAGCAGGAAGACCAAGGCATCTCTGATAATGGCATGATCACATAGCCGCCTTCAGACAAATTAGTAAAGTAGTTTTTCATTGCACGTTTATCATGAATAATGATACTAATGATTACATTGTTACCTTTAACCAGCTCACCCGTTACATTCTTCATCGAAGGAAGAACATCCGACATCATTATTTTCCCACCAGCGAATTCTAACGATGACTCCATAATCATATTCAACTCATTTTCTGGCAATGGATAGTTTGGATCTTGTGAAAAATCCTTGAATTTCACTTTTTTCACCTTACTTGCGTTTAAAGCTTCTGAGTAAAACGCGATGACCTGTTCTGTGTTCCCTTCAAAATTTAAATATGCAATAACTGACATGATAAAACCTCCTTCTTGTAATACATGAAGTGTAAGCTATAATAGGTGACAGCTAGATTGTCACCTATTATAGCTATGTTCGAAATTTATTTACCTAAAGAGGACTATCATGAACAAAATTGAAAGATTAATATCGATCATAATGATCTTGCTGCAAAAGAATGTCGTATCAGCTACCGAATTTGCAAAATTATTCAATGTGTCCAAAAGAACGATTCTACGTGATATGGAAACACTTGGATTATCTAACATTCCCATTTATTCTATAAATGGAGTGAACGGTGGATACGGGATTATGGATGAATACAAAATAGACAAACGACTTCTAAGTAGCAATGATTTAGAAAATATACTAACTGCACTGGGCGGATTAGGGAAAATTCTCTTTAGTGACGAAGTAGAATCAACGCTTAAAAAGATTGAATCGATGATAGGTTCAACGATTTCGGGAGGTACAATTCAACTGTCTTTTTATAATTGGGATGGTCGTCCTGAAATTGTCCAAATCTTAAAGACCTGTCAGGAAGCAATAGAGCAAGGAAGGTTACTTACATTCGATTATATAGATCAAAGTGGGGTCAAGTCACAGAGACGGGTCGAGCCATACCAACTTCATTTTAGTGAAATGAGTTGGTATTTGAAGGGGTTTTGTTTAGATCGAATGGAGTATCGAACGTTTAAACTGTCCAGAACGGATAATCTGAATATCGATATTAAAACATTTATTGCTAGAGATTATATGACTGAACAGAAAACAGAGCAATATTATCAACCGAATCTAATTACAATTAAAGTATTGATCTCACATCGAATAAAAGATCAATTTATTGAAAGATACGGTCAAAAAAGGATTGAGGCTCACAATTCCGAACTGCTTATAGCCGAAATAGATATGCCGCAAAACCACTTTGGATTCCGGTTTTTAGCTAGCTTTGGAACGGATTTGGAAATCATAGAACCTAAAGCATATGTTGAAGAATTTCGAGAGTTTCTAAATGCCATGATAAATAAATATGTCTAAGAACCCATATCTTAATTCTGTTGAATGTTTCTTCTTTGTATAGGCCGGTCTCTTTTTATGATAAGAAGGAGGTATTTAGTTATGGAAAAAGCGATCTACTTAATTACAGGCGTAATGGCTTCTGGTAAGTCAACAGTGTCCGAGCTGCTGGCTTCCAAGCTGGGAAAAGCCGTGCATTTGCGTGGTGATATATTCCGTCGCATGATTGTATCCGGCCGCGAAGACATGTCCGCTGAACCGTCGGAAGAAGCATTCCGTCAATTATATTTGCGTTATCAGTTAGCCGCAAATGCCGCAAAAACCTATTATGAGAATGGTTTTTCTGTTGTTTTGCAGGATAATTACTACGGCGCGGAATTAGTCTATATGATGGAGCAGTTAAAGGATTACCCGGTTCAGTTAATTGTGCTGTGTCCGAAGGTAGAAGTGGTAAAAGAGCGTGAAAAAACAAGAGGAAAAGTGGGGTACACTGGCTTCACGGTAGAGAATTTGTATTCAGACTTTTTGAAGGAAACGCCTCAAATCGGATTTTGGCTGGATAGTTCGGAGCAGTCCGTTGAACAATCAGTGAACGATATTTTACTGCATTTTAGATGAAAACCAATGACTAATTTCAAGTCGCAAAAAGTCACAGAATGCTCCGAATATGTAGTTTTTTAAACTTTGTACAATGCATAATGATCATTAAAATATGCAATAATAAAGTCCCGGAAATTTCTGGTGGAGGAGGATAAATGTCTATCCTTCACCCAAGATAGCCCCACTGGATAGGTGGGATTAATATCTGCGATTCTGACGTAATTCAAATCCAACTTTCTACAGACCGAGATAGGGATTAACGAGATACCCTGATTGACCTTAATAATCTCCGCGAGTAAATGAGAGTCCACCTCGAATATATTCTTGGGAGTGAATCCTGCTTTTTTGCAAAGCTCGGTTGTAAAAAAGCTATATTCCTCATTATTAGCAAGGGAAATAAAAGATTCTTCGGCCAATTTGCTTAACGAAATTTCAGATTTTGTCGCAAACTTGTGTGTGGAAGGTAAAACCAGCACGATATCTTCATTAATAAGGACACAACTCTCAATCTCATCGTCCGCTATAGGTGGACCTGCGATCCCCAAATCAATATCCCCTTTTTTTAAGCTTGCAAGGATGTCATTTCTAGCTCCAAGTCCCTGTTGTATATTGGTATCCGGACACTGGGTAATATACCTGGTGATCAGTCCTGATAGGAATCTGGGATTTGAAATCGATATTTTGATGGTATGGGCCATTTCGTTATCCTGCGTTTGTATTTCCATTCTTGCATTTTCAATTTCGGTGAAAATCCTGTTGACATGTTTCAAGAGGATTTTTCCGGATACATTCAATTGAATATTTCTTCCTTTCCGGTCAAATAAGGTTGTACCCAACTCATCCTCAAGTCTCTTTATCGTTAGGCTTAAAGAAGGCTGAGCAATATTTAATTGTTCGGCAGCCTTAGATATATGTTCTGTATAAGCGACGGTCTGAAAGTATTTCAACTGAAGCAGCTCCACTATAGTGCACCTCTTATATTTATTATAATAAATGAGTTTATATATTATCATGTATTAGATTAAATGTAAATTGAGATGTAAGATTGATTATGTAATCATCATTTCGGTAGAGAAATCAGACAACAGAATGAAGAAATTAGAGATCGGAAGGTGTCGTTCAGATGAGAAAGGAAGAAGTGGTTAGGCAATTTACAACTCCGCTGGATGCAGGGGCATTTCCTTTGGGACCATATCGTTTCTATAATCGCGAATACTTGAACATTTTATATAGAACTGATCTGGAGAGCTTAAGAAAAATCGTTCCGGAGCCATTGGAAGTTACCTCTCCGCTTGTAAGGTTTGAGATCATGAAAATGCCGGATGTAACAGGCCTTGGTTCCTATACAGAGTGTGGACAGGTGATACCTGTTAACTTTGAAGGGGAGGAAGGAGATTATCTCCACGCAATGTACGTAGACAGTTTTCCTGCAATCGCATCAGGCAGGGAAATAGGTGCCTATCCTAAAAAAATGGGCAAACCCAGTTTGTATGTAGATTCCGACACATTGGTTGGACTTATGGATTATGGCTCTTTAAGAGTGGCTACCGCGACCATGGGATATAAGCATTTTCCACTTGATCATTCGGAGGCGCTACAAGAGATTGTTAAACCAAATTATATGCTGAAAAAGATGCCTGATTATGACGGATATCCAAGAATCTGTGAACTGGTACGGAGCCAAATTACGGATATTAAAATTCAGGGCGCCTGGTCAGGTCCTGCAAGACTGGAGCTATTCGCTCATGCTCTTGCGCCAATGGCAGATTTGCCTGTACTTGAGGTTGTTTCAGCTTCCCATATCATAACAGAGCTTTCGCTGCCTTCTCCAAAAGTTATATATGATTATTTAGCTGATGAAAAATAAACGTCATTAAAAGCAATCAAACATAAAAGGTAGGGGAATTCCATATGAGAATTGCAATTTTAGGAGCAGGATCCTTAGGAACCATCGCTGGTGCATATATTGCTGCCGGCGGACAAAATGTTGAGTTGATCGATGTCTATCAAGCACATGTTGATGCATTAAACCAGACAGGGGCCCAAATTACTGGCACTACGGATTTCCAGGCAAAGGTGACTGCCATTACTCCTGAGGATATGTCAGGAACATATGATTTAATCTTGCTTTTAACTAAACAGCTATATAACGAGTCTGTCCTGCAAGATCTGTTGCCGTTTTTAAACGACCAAAGTGTTGTGCTTTCCTTGCAGAACGGTATCCCTGAAGAGAAGGTGGCTTCCATTGTTGGCCGAGAACGGGTAATTGCCGGATCTGTTGAATTTGGTGCTACGTTTATTGAACCAGGAGTATCAAGACTTACAACAGAGTTTAGCCGCTTCAAGCAGTATGCTTTTCAAATTGGTGAATTAAATGGTGAAACAACCGAAAGAATTCAACAGATCAAATCTATACTAGACCTTGTGGGTGGAACACATATTTCCGATAATCTGGTGGGCACGAAGTGGTCTAAATTGCTTATTAACAATGCTTTTAGCGGCCTATCTGCAGCACTAAATGTGGAATATGGTGTCGTGCTTGACCATGATATTAGTATTGTGAGTGCCGTCCGTATTGCCGATGAAACGATCAAAGTTGGACACGCAAATGGTGTGAAATTTGCCACGATGAGTGGCTTTGATATTGAATCTTTGGAAATACAAAGTGAAGAGGATATCCCGGAACGAATTAAAACATTTCGGGTTCTCATGGAGTCGTCCAGACTGTTAAAAGCAAGCATGCTACAGGATCTCGAAAAGCAACGGAAGACCGAAATTGATTATATCAATGGAGTAGTTCCGCGCTCAGCTTCAGGCAAACAAATCTCAACACCTTATAATGATATGGTTGTAAGATTAGTCAAACAAGCTGAAGAATCTCAAACTGTGCCTAATTTCGAGATTAATATTAAGTTCTTTGAAGAGCTTAACAATAACAGATGATGTGAGTGAGTTATAGATCGCCAGAAAACGTGTTGAGGAGATAATTCCTCAATGCGTTTTTTTATCGCTAAATGTTACCTTAAAGCTTAGGGGAATTGGGATAATGTCCCATAGTAGATCTCAGTAGAAACAGCAGATAATAAAAGCATGATTTAAGTTCAAAGTTATTTGGTTTTAACTATCCACTACTTAGGGGCAATATAAGCTTAATCTCTCTTGTACACCTGCTAAGATTTCTTCTGGCATCTCCTTGATCTTGATATCTCCACCTAAGAAAAGCAACCAATTGGTTATTTCGGTTAATTCTTCTGCATGATGAACATTGATGAAGGTCTTTATAACGGCTGTGGTTTGGTAAGGGTTCGTATAAGAAAGTGAAAGCTTTAAAGGATGGTATTTTTTGAATTGGCCAATCGCTTTTGGACCCAGTTCAAGGACAAGGTTAATCATTTCCTCCTGCTTACTTAGTTGTTCTAAAATCTTTTTCTTACTTAACTTTTTTTTCACAGGGAATAATTCTATATGGGTGAGATTATCGACAGATAAAATCCGTCTCTTTTCTTCCTCTAAGTCAAAGCCTTCAATGAGCCATAGGCTTTTTTCACGATAAAGGTGCAAAAGATAAATGGGATAAGACTTTATTTCCATCTCTTCTTGGACGGTAACCAACAGATAGTTCTCTATAAGAAGAAGCTGTATGAGTTTTTCCAACATAGGGTGGGGCAGGTCTGACAGATCAAGCAAGTCGGGATTATGGGGGTTGGTTCCTTCAAAAAGCAATATTTGATTTAAAAGAACAAGGTCATCTTGCTGATTTTCGGAGATGAGGCCCAGTAACTTTTCGGTTAAAGTTTGACGACTCTTCAGATAAGGAAGTTGTTGATTTCGGGTTGCCATAAAGGCGAGAAAAAGAGCTTTGATTTCATTATCCGTAAAGCGGACCGTAGGCAGGACAGAGTTGTTCATGACAAAATAACCCCCATCCCTCCCAACTTCAGCGACAAGCGGCATACCCATAGCTTCAATTTCTCGGATATCTCGAATAGCGGTCGAACGAGAGATGTTAAATTCCCGCATGATTTCGGAAATGGTAAAGTGGGCGCGGTTATTGATATACCTCATGATGATATTGATCCGTTCAACTTTTTTCATGGGTCCCCCTAAACAGTATCATAATTTGACATGATTTAAGGTTATTATAAACCCATCAAGTGAAAAGACAAATCCATTGATAAATTTAAAGAGGACGGTGTTAGGAATGAGTAATTACAATATTGAGGAAAAAGACAGCTTTATCGTTTTAGGTATAGGAACTGAGCTTAAGAGCCACTACACCGACTTTGCTGGTATTAACAAAGAAAAGGTGGATTTTTGGTCGGCTGTGAAAGAAGATGGAAGCCTGGATGCTTTAAAAGCTATAGCGACAAATGACTATATTTTTGCCGTGAACGAAGCGGTGAATAACAAGATGATGCATTATGCGGGCGTCATGACAGAAGAAACACTGCCAGAAGCAACCAGAGTAATCCAATTCCCCAAGGGAGAATACCTGGTCGTTAAAGGGGAAGGGACAACATCTGATGAGTTGAGTAATAACCTTACTGGCGTTGCATTCGGACAAGTTCTACCAGCGGAAACGAATTATGCATATGTTGGTGGGCCAAATACTACGGTTGAGATGGGACAACAAAACGGCTTGTTATTTGGTGAAATATGGATTCCTGTTGTTAGGAAATAAGGTAAAGGAGAGATCGGAATGTCATATATCGTTGATTTTAAAAATGTGTCTACAGTCGGTCTAGAGTCCTCACCAGTAGCAGCAGCGCTTGCAGGTTTGCGTGCAAATGAAGCCCGTTATTTTATGAACAAATATAAGCATGAATTTACGGTTGTTCCTGCTAGCGAAAGTCAGGACACCCTTGACTATGTAACACGAATTTTGAAGGAAGAACGTGATATTGAGTTTGCAGCCAAGCCCTTGGAAACATCAGCTTTTCAAGTGGAAAACATTCGATTCTCCTACGTCTTTTATGAAGATGGTCTTGGACTCAATGTCATGTATACGGTGGATGACTCTAAGAAGCGGGCCGTGGGTTTTAAGCTTTCTGAGGGGATGGAAGTTCCAGCGGAGTTAGAAGGCAAGTTTAAGTTTGCCAGACAGAAATCTAAGTTAGCTGGAACCATTCGGGGCTCATTTTTTGTAATCAAGAGAGAGTATTGAAGTGGGCAAAAGTGCATGTGGAAGAAGCTGAGCATAGCCCCATTGAAAGTCGCTGTATTAGCGGCTTTTTTTGTTTTATCTGTGCAACTAGCTTTGGAGAATCTCTTTCTTGGTTTCATCTAAAAAAGCAGATAGCGCCGGTGTAATGAGGGTGTCTTTTCGTTTAATAAACATGGTCGTTACTGAAGAATACTTCTCCGGTAAGGAGTGGCAGGTTACCTTGTCACGGACTTCATAATCCGCAATGATGGAATAAGGCAGTAAAGTAATACCCATACCAGCACTAACACAAGCAATTATCGTTTCGAGGGTTCCAAATTCCATTAATTTCACAGGCAATAATCCTTCTTCTTGCAGGAGAGTGTTAAGTTTGGCTCGGTATGAACATCCTTTGGGAAAAACCAGCATCGTATGATTTTGTAAATCATGGATCGATTGTATCAAGGGATGTTTGGGTGAAGTGACAAGAACAAGTTTCTCATTGATGACTTTGTCCTGCGTGAGATCTGCGTGTTCTATCGGACCGGAAACAAAAGCTCCATGCAGTTCATAATGCAGAACTCCATGAAGCAGCTTTTCTGTTGGCCCTGTAACTAAAGAGAAATCAACATTCGGATATTTCAAATGATATTGCGCGAACACGGAAGGCAGCCGGACCGCTGCAGTTGTTTCCATAGAACCGATAACCAGAGGACCTGAAGGAATGGAGCTGCTTCCTACTGCGGCTTTGGCTTCGTTAATGGTATGTAGAATCTTTTCGGCGTAACCGACTAAAATTTGTCCTGAAGGAGTAAGTGTAACTCCCTTTTTGTGACGGTAAAATAATGCGGTCTGAAGATCCGCCTCTAACTGTTGAATTTTGTTTGTAACATTGGACTGAGCATAATTTAGTTTTTTCGCTGTTTTGGAAATACTTCCTTCTTGAACGGTTTGAATGAAAATTTCCAGTAAGTGAATATCCAAGTTGACCCTCCTTTAGAAAACAATCTATCTGAAATCATGATATGTAACATCTGATTTACGGATTATACAAGATGGATAAACTCGATGTAAACTATAAAGAATGGAATCTGAATTGATGGGGAGGAAACCTCGATGTCTATTCAATTAAACAATAAGCTCTGTGAAAGCTTCAATATTCGTTATCCAATCGTTCTTGCGGGGATGGCCGGTATTGCAAACATGGCACCCCTAGTCGCTGCGGTTTCTAATGCAGGTGGGTTAGGGACGTTAGGCGCTGCGTATATGAGTCCTGAGGAACTAAGAGGCGCCATACACGAGATTAAAAAACGGACGCAAGCACCGTTTGCCGTAAATATTTTTGCTCATGTTGGACCGGATCATTATACGAATTTTGATGCGGTAAACGAAGAGTTGACCCCGATTCGAGAATTCTTGGGTGTGAAGCAGCGTGCTCAAGATGAAATACGTACACCCAATCATTTTGAAGAACAGTTTGACATCTTGTTGGACGAAAAAGTTCCGATTATTAGTACAACGTTTGGATTACTTTCCGAGCATCATATGCAGAAGGCAAAATCGTTAGGCATCAAAATTATGAGTAAGGTCACCACGGTAGAGGAAGCTATTCAAGCGGAGATGCGCGGATGTGATGTCATTGTTGCTCAAGGTAGTGAAGCAGGAGGGCATCGAGGAACTTTTGATGTATCATCTCAGCTCAGTGGAGCAAATATCGGAACCATGGCACTTGTCCCACAAATTGTAGATCATGTCCATATTCCAGTCCTTGCGGCAGGCGGAATTATGGATGGTAGAGGGCTGGTGGCTTCACTTGCTTTGGGAGCACAAGGGGTGCAAATGGGGACTCGTTTCTTGACATCAGTTGAGTCTGGTGCACATGAGGTATATAAACGTGCGTTGCTTGATAGCACAGAGGAAAGCACTGTAATTACAAATGCCTTTTCTGGACGGCCAGCGCGTGGCATCAAGAACGACTTTATACAGCATTGGGAAGCATCCAGTATTAAGCCGCTAACCTTTCCTACCCAAAATACATTAACTCGCGAGATCAGGAATGCTTCTGCTAAGCAAAATAATCCCGAGTATATGGCCCTTTGGGCAGGTCAGGGAACGAGAATGTTAACAGATAACCAATCTGCAAGCGATATCATTAATCAAATGGTAGAAGAAGCCAGAGCAATCATTTAGTAGTGATTATAATTTCACATCCAGCGAATAGCGATCGCGAAGTACTGACAAATGGTGGAGCTCATGTCCAGCCATAACAAATGCGATCGATCGAGCTGAAGCAGGATTATCACTGACGATCCCTCTACAGAGCCAAGCTTCTGGTGTGAGGCGACGGAGCATAAGAATGGTTGAGCGGCGTGTGACGGCATATTCTTCGTTCAGATCGGCTGCGGTATACGCATTGAAGGGTTGGCTCTGCATAAGCACGTCCTGATCGTAGCCAGGATGATTCGCTTTGTCACCTCTGGCGATGCGAAGCAATCGACTGCTCATGATGCGTTCGTTATCCAAAAGGTGGCCGATGACCTCCTTCACGCTCCATTTGCCTTCGGCGTAACGATAATTTGCTTGCTCCTCTGTTAATGAAGAAAGCAAAGTTTGTACGATGTTGGCCTGCTGCTCTAACCTTTCGATGATATTTCCTTCAGGAATAAGCCGGATGTAACCTTCATAAAAAGCTGCATATTCCGCTGTAGTAGGTCTTTCAACCATGTAAATGCCTCCTTTGGGATTCATAGCTCTGGAATATATTGTAGCATATATCTTACTTCCAGCATTGAAATTGGCCCCTCCGCTTTATGGGCGGAAGGGCCGATTTCATGTGATTTGCACAGTTTTATGGTTGGGCTGTTCCACATTCAATCCGTACGTCGTATCCCTTTTTGTTGAACAAATTTCTCCAAAATCGAAAAATCCTCAGTCACTTCTTTGAATGGTAGCGTGTCCAGCACCTGTTCCCGGTAATTCTTTTTTGCCGCTGCGCTGAGACGGGAGTCTAGTATGCTGAGTATGCCAAGATCCGTTTCACTGCGAATCAAGCGTCCCGTTCCTTGCCTTAACCGGAGAAGCATATCCGGTACAAACACCTCCATGAACGAATTCTTCGTTACAGATGCCTTATATTCATAAATAGGGTCCGAAGGAACAGGGAAGGGCAGCCGGAAAATAATGACCTGTGACAGGTCAGAACCCTCGATATTCACGCCTTCCCAGAATACACCTGTACCCAGGAGCACACCTTTGTTTTTCCTGAATTCAGTGATAACACTGTCCTGGGAAGATCCTTCTTTCTGAATATGAACTGCCCATGTATATTCATCAGGCCTTGAAATCAGCTTCTTATGAATGTATTTCATGTCTTCCTTTGCTGAAAAAAGGACGATCGTTCTTCCTTGTGTTAAATCACAGAGTTGAACCAATTCCTTGTAGGCTGCTTCAAGATAGTCTTCGCGCTGGTCATGGTGGTAATATGGGACTACGTTCGAGATGTACATCATGGTATGGTTGGTGTAATCAAAAGGGGAGGATTTTCGATCCATAAAATCACCCTTATAACCGAGGGACTGCGTCAAATAAGAGTATTGTTCCTCCAGCGTATCCCCGCCTTGGCACAGCGTTGCCGACGTTAGGATAACAGGCGCTTTGCCATTAAATAAAGCATACTTCAGAAATTGGCTTATATCTTTGGGACAGATGCTGATCGTGGCTACTCCCAAGGGACTGCTTGCCCATATGAGATAGTTATCCTCTATTTCAGCCAAAACATGGATGAGGGTAATAAGCCCGTTTATGGCTTCGAAAGCGTCATCAATCTCCCGCTCGTGGCGGGAGGTCAAAATGGAAAGGCGAAGACTGAGATCTTTCAAATCGTTTGAGACTTGATATAACGGTATACCTTTGATCTCCGACACTTTTATACGGTCGCTATCCTGCTTGGCATGGTGGAGCAGATCCGCGTTTATCTGTTGGAAGATTCGTTCAATACATTTTTTTATAAACTTGGATTGTGAGAAGAGACTTTTATCCCCGGACTGCTTTGTTAGAAGCTGTACAGTATTATCCAGAATGCGGCTGATTCCCCGATAAGTGAACTCGAGCGTTCGGGCATCTCGAACTTTTGCTTCCAGATTATGCGCTTCATCAATGACGATCAGAGCCGGCTGTTCTGAGATGATACTCTTGGTTCCTTCTTTTTTCTTCATCAAATCCCGTATGAGCAGGTCCTGGTTCACAATAATAAAATCAATCTCATGAGCCTTTGCATTTAATTTAGCTCTCATATCGTAAAACAAGCACGCATTTTTATGATGGCAACGTTCAAATTTGCAATCATTTACGGAAAAGTTGGACCATTCGGCATCACTAATTCCAGCTTTAATATCAGCTCTTTCATCAATTTCAAAATCTAAAATGCGCTGGGCAAGGGTAGACAGTGAGGAGCTCGGATCATCAGACCTGCTCCATTCCGCGGCCCTACTTCGGCACGCATACTGCCCCATACCTTTCCCAACGACAGAGCGAACTGTTGTGAAGCCCAACCTGCTACCAATGACTCTTAAATCTTTATGTATCTGTTCCGAAAGCTGAATGGAGGATGTAGCTATAATGACCGGTTTCTGGGACATTTGATTCATGAGCAGGCTCGGTATCAGGTAGCCAAAAGACTTACCGATTCCAACACCAGCTTCAATCATGGCGTTATGCCCGTAGATATAAGCATCGGCTATATCGAGAGACATTTCTTGCTGCCCGATTCGCTCTCTAAGACCAATTCGAGGGAACCGATCATAGATTCGGAAGATGGCGTTAACCAAAGATCGTTCGATTTCCTTTTTTGATTCCCGTTTATTTATCTTATAGAGATCATTTAACCAGTTCATAACGAGCGCCCCCCTTCCAAATGAAAGATCCTCTTGTAGGAATTTTTTAGTCAAACTGTAATTATCTTAGATACTGAGATAACAGTCAAGTGTTCATAAGGAAGCGGTGGAAGGTAAGCAACCAGCCAATTGGTCAGATACGAAAAAACATTGGGCCGAATAAGACGAAGACAGTAATATGAAGACAAGGAGAAGAGCGAACAGGGCACACCAGTGCTTTGTTCGCTCTTCTTAATCAACGGTTGGAATTGATTTATTGAAATTCTTATAATAAACCAAATGATCTGTCCACTCATCGTTTTCGTGTATGAAACCTTTGCGAACACATTCAAATTCCATGCCTACACTTTCCGCAAGTTTCATAGAAGGTATATTATCCATATTAATATGGGCTTCTATACGGTGGAATTTCAGTTGTTCAAATGCAATAAGAAGAGCTTCATTCACGGCTTCTTTGCCGTAGCCTTTTCTCCAATACTGATTATGGATGGTATATCCGAAGCTTGCCCATTGAAAATCCGCTCTTGCTAAAGTCGCAATATCAATCATACCCAGATGTGTACCATCTTCCTTTCTAAATACACCAAATACATAAACGGCATCTGTACGCGCTAACTCTTGATGTCGATCTACAAGATGATGAAACCAATCCGGTGTACATTCAGTCATATCCATTTTCCCTTTATCGTGGCGGTGTTGGGAGGGAAAACGGTTTTCAAATGCATTTAACCAATTTTCATAGTCGTCTTTCTTTAAAGGTCTTATTACTAACCGTTCTGTCTCTGAAATATAATCAAATTGTTCTGCATTCAATCCCAAGTGACATCTCCTCTGAATTATCTTTTTTCATTTACATCATTAAGCAATCCAAGTTTATCATAGGATACATCTGTTGAGAACAAGAACGAAAGGGACATCCAGTTGATTAGAAATCACAATTAATAGGGCGGCTAGACATCTTTGCAATAAACGGTTTAATGGTAAAATAGTGAAAATGGTTCATGTTGGAGGATGCTCATGTATAAACTGATGATCGTAGAGGATGAACTGCTCATGCGGGTTGGAATTCGTTCCATGCTAAACTGGGAAGACTACAATTTCTATGTTGCGGGAGAAGCGGGGAACGGGAAGGAAGCGTTGGAACTCGCGCTAGAAGTGACCCCTGATCTAATTATTACCGATATCAAGATGCCGATCATGGATGGGTTAGAGCTCATACAAGAGGCATCTTGTTTATTGAAAACCTGTAAATATGTCATCCTGAGCAATTTTGACGAATTCCATTATGTAAAAGAGGCACTGAAGCTTGGGGCTGTAGACTACTTGATTAAAAGTGAGATTACAGAAACCTCTCTAGTTGATCTTCTTATCACCATTGAAGAGAAATTAAAAAGTGAACGTGACACTAAGACCAACGTACCATTTATGACACACGACTATTTCAAGAGCCTGAGACATCTAAAGGATAGCTTTTTCCAAGATGTTGTAAGCGGATTCATAAATGAAAAGGATATGGTTCCCAAAGCTGAAGAAATGCATTTCCGTATACGATCAGACAAGTTGGTCGTCATCCAGTTTATTGTGGACTATTACGAGGAAGCGAAGAGGAAATATGTCGAGAAGGGGGAAAAACTACTTCGATTCTCTATTCTGAATATTATGGAAGAGATCATTCCATCCAAATGGGAGAAAGAGATTTTCGTGGAAAGCTCCTCTGAATATTGGGTTATTGTCAATGTTCTTCCTGGGAGTGAGTCTGTACAAGCTGATCTAAACAAACTATGTAATAAGCTTCTGTCTTCAATCAAAGATTTTATGAATCTGTCACTCTCAGCGGGTGTAAGTACAATCGTTTCCGATTTCCATGGCATAAGACAGGCATGTCGAGAAGCGGAATTCGCCCTAAGGCAAAGTTTCTTTAAAGGCAGCAACCAGATACTGTACTACGCGGACGTGATTCAAGCTCCAGCTCGGAGAGAAGTGAATGGAATGCTCAGTCCGGAGCAAGAACGAGATTTCCTCAAATTATGGGTGAGTAAAGATAACAAAAAGGCGGAGGAATTCCTTGAAGAAATTCGCTCTGATCTGGAGGTGCAACGAGCAGATGAGAGCAGTATTCGCAAGCAATATATCATGGTGATGGAAACCATACACTCCCATCTCTCACGAGTTACTGAAAGAGGCAAGCTTTCATTTACCGAGAGATCGCCTTACGAAATCGTTTTGAGAGGAGAGTATTGGGAGGATATTCACCAAGATATGCTGGCTCATATCGCGTATTACTTTAAAACCGATTCCCAGATCATGCAGGAACGTTCCTACACAGACCTCGCCATTGAGTTAATGGACAAGTATTATGCTGAGGATATTTCGTTGCATAGTATTGCTAGCCAGATCAGTGTCAATCCTTCGTATCTTAGCCGATTGTTTAAGCAGGAAAAAGGAGAGAACTTCATCGCATACCTGACACGAGTTCGGATTGAACATGCCAAGACTTACCTATTGAGCAGGGAACTGAGAGTATATGAAATCGCTGACAAGGTGGGCTACCATAATTACACGTACTTCAGTAAGATTTTCAAAAAATCGGTAGGATTCACTCCTGAGGAATATCGAGATCGACAGCAGGGACTCATGTAATCCGTGAATAGAGGTGCAGCATATGAAGCATGCCCGGCTCTTACCAATCAAGTACAAAATCATGGTGATATGTATAACTGTCATCATTCTCCCAGTACTTGTGATGACGATTAGTTCGTATTACTCTTCTGAGCGATTACTGGCACAGAATTATACAAATCTGCTCAACGATCTGGCCAAGCAGACGAATATTCGCATTGACGAGTTCCTAAAGGAGATTGAGAAGATCACACTGCTTGCCAGTAATGGACTTAGCGATAATTTATCTGCAACCCATGAAGGAAGCTTTCCGATCCAGGATTTCCTGCGAGAGGGTGATGAACAAAATGAGATTGCCGCATACAATATTTTGATGAATTATATCATGATGAAGGATCGCGTATTTTCCATCTACCTCTATAATTTGAACGGGGGACAAGATCTCTTCGTCAGTCCTAACCAGCCTATTGACCCGGACTTCAAAGTGGCGAACGAATTGTGGTTTAAAAAGTTCATGCATGATAATGATCGAACCATCACGTTGACAACCCGAATCGATGAGCAATTGGAGAATAAAATTCTGGCAGTGTCACACGCTCGTAAAATTCATGATGTGGCTAGCGGGGAACTGCTTGGCGTGATTGTCGTCAGCATTGATATAAAGTTCATCGAAATCGTTAATCGTAACTTGCAGGAAGGGCTACGTTCCAGGTTCATGATTGTCGATGAGAATGACAAAATTGTTTATAACGTAGATGACCGCTTAATCGGTACATTGTTCCGGGACAACGTTCGTCCTCCCGAATCATTAAATGTTGTGGTGACCAGTCCACTTAGTCAGCAGAAATGGACTACTTACTTATACATGCCTTTGGATGAGCTGACTGCCGACGGCAAAATATTAGGGCATAATCTGGTTACACTGTCCATTGTCCTGGTTCTTTTTGCTGCCATTATTTCGATTTTTCTATCTCATGTCATCACCACCCCCATCAAGAAGCTGCTGCGCAATATCTCGTTGGTCGAGAAGGGGCAGTTTGAACAAGTTGAACATATTCGTTCTCGCGATGAGATTGGGCACTTATCAGTTCGATTTAACAAGATGTCACATGAATTGAAGCGTATGGTTGAGCGGATGCAACAGGAAGAAATAGAGAAGGCAAAGGCCGAGATGCGTGCGCTTCACGACCAGATCAAGCCTCATTTTCTGTATAATACTCTGGGTTCAGTGAAATGGATCGCCTCCATGCAGCAGGCTGACAAAATCGTGGAAATGACCGATGCATTAATCTCGATGCTTCGTTATGCAACTAGATCCGATGGAACCCTCGTAACGATTCGTGAAGAAATAGATAATATAGCGAATTACGTGACGATCCAGAATGTCAGGTACTACGACTGTATTCAAATGAAATATGAGATTGAGGATAGACTGCTCGATTATCGTATGCCCAAAATGATTCTGCAGCCCATTGTGGAGAATGCAATCTTTCACGGTCTGGCCGAACTTGAAGAAGACGGAGTCATTACCATTCGGATTCAATCACGGGGCAGAGATATTGTGATTGAAGTCTGCGATAATGGCATTGGTATGGATCAACATACGATCCAGAACTTTATGGAAGATAAGCTCGAAGCAGACAAAGGAACAGGCATCGGCCTGCATAATGTGCAGCGGCGTATTCAACTTCATTTTGGCAAGCCTTATGGAATACAGGTGGCTAGTCAGATTGGAGAAGGTACGACTTTTACCATTCTGCTACCTGCCATCAAAGAAACACTGTAGTCATAGAAATTATCATGCACACGTTTACAATGTTAGAACGATTCCAAGTATATTTCGTAGGTTAAACACACGCAAAGAGCTTGCAGGATTAACTGCAAGCTCTTTTGGTTATCCTTTGACACTACCGAGTACCAAACCCTTGGTAAAGTATTTCTGCAAGAACGGATAAACGAGCAAAATCGGAATGGCACCCAAGAACATTTGAGCAGCGCGTCCAGTTCTGGCGTTCATCATCGATAACAGTTGAGTGTAATCGGAGCCGGATTTCAGCATGATTTGCTCAAAGCTCTGCAGCAGGGTCTGTAGGTAGCTTTGTAATGGATAATTGGCTGGATTGTTCATATAGATAATGCCATCGAACCATGAATTCCAATGGCCGACGATACTGAACAAACCGACCGTAGCGAGAGCGGGCTTGAGGAGCGGCAGTAGAATACGAAGCAATACCTGCACAGGCCCTGCACCGTCGATGATCGCTGATTCTTCTATCTCCTCCGGCAAACCTCTAATGAAATTCATAAGAATAATCATACTAAATACGGGCAGAGCTCCGGGCAGGATCAGAGACCAAATCGAATCAATCAAGCCCATTTTGACGACCACCAGATAGGTAGGAATTAATCCTCCGCTAAATAACATGGTCACAATGAAAAATCCCATATAGATATTACGGCCCATCAATTTTTGTTTGGATTTGGATAGTGGATAGGCGGTGAGCACGATCAGAACCAGATTTACAAACGTTCCGAGAACGGTTCGTTGGATCGCCACCCAGAGAGAGGAGAAAAATGACCCTCCAGATAATGCAAATTCATAAGCCTTAGTTGTGAATTCAACTGGCCAGAACGTAACACTGCCCGCGGATACAGCCGAACTGCTACTGAATGAAACAGCCAACAGGTTGATAAATGGAAGGATACAGAGTAGGGAGATTAGAAGCAATATCATGTAGTTTAGGATATGGAACAAACGCCTGCTCATACTTTTATCATAGATCATAATGAACGTTCCTCCTTAGAAGATACGATAGCCGGCTACCCTGTAAGCCAGGAAATACGATACGGCAACGAGAACACTGGAAATGATGGATTTAAATAATCCGACAGCCGTACCAATCGAATACTGTGCCTGCTGAATTCCTAGACGGTATACATAGGTATCAATAATATCTCCAGTCTGATACACGACAGGGGAATACAGGTTATAGATTTGATCGAATCCGGCATTGAGGACGTTACCAAGTGACAACACAGTCATTAAGACAATCGTTGGCATGAGGAGGGGCAATGTGATGTAGATGGTCTGCTTCCATCTTTTGGCTCCATCAATTACCGCAGCCTCATATAGACCAGGGTCAATACTGGTCAGAGCTGCTAGATATACAACTGTGCCGAATCCGAAGCCTTTCCAGATATCACTCACGATCATCGTCCATGGGAATATGGACGGTGTGCCCAGAAAAGAAATCGGTGCAATCCCGAATACGCCTAGAAATGTGTTGATGATGCCATCGGAGCTAAGTATATCCAGCATGATGCCAGCCATAATGACCCAAGACAGAAAGTTCGGAATATAAACCAGGGTTTGAAATGTACGTTTGACACCACTGTTCAGCACTTCGTTAAGCAGTAATGCGAAAATAACAGGCACGATAATGCCCCCGATAATCTTAAAGACGGACATATACAGTGTATTCCAGATGGTTCTTACGAAGTTTGGCTGACTAAATACATGGGAAAAATTGTCCCATCCAACCCATGGAGAGTTAAAGCCGAGACCCGGATTGTATTTTTGAAATGCAATAATAAGCCCATAAAAAGGGATGTAGCTAAAGATGAAGACCAAGACTAGGCTTGGGATCAACATGAGATGGTAGGGACTCTGCTGCTTCCATTTTCTCAGCATTCATATTCCTCCGTTCTTGGCAACCGCATTATTATTTTCCGTAGGCATCATTAACTGCCTGGGTTGCTTCATCGCCTCCGGCCGCTCGCCAATTCTGGACGACAACATCGAAATAATCGATACGTTCACTACCCATGATGATCTTGGTGAAGCCTTCTGTCAGAATATCATCCAGCGTTGTACCGTAACTTGATAGCACCTCCGGTGAAACACCCCATAGCGCCGTCTTTGTGTAGTTCTCGCTATCGAGTACTTTCTTAGCCAGACCATACGCATTCTTTGGAGCACCCTGTTGCAGATAATCACCAACTGCTCCCGGTGTTGCATTCTTCATAAACTCAACGCTGTTGTTATATTTCTGCCACATTCCCGAAGTTGTGAGCCCACTGGTATCCTCGGATTGAAGGGCTGCTGATACAGCCTCGAACTGCTCGTAATCTGAATTCGGATTAAGTACACGGAACGCCCCGACCACATGGGCAATATCATTGTCGAGCAAAGCGGATAGTGTTTCTTTGGATTCCTTACCATTGCCTTCATCAACGATATAAGCATAGTCATTCAAAATCTTAATCACTTCTTGAGGGCTCTTAAATCCCTTTTTCATGACAATATAATTGTTGTTGGCGAAGAAGATGGATTGTTTCGCTTCCTTACCATCAATGGTAGGGATGATATACGGATAAAAGATCGCGTCTTTACCCAGATTGGCTACTGTATCAACGCCAGGATTATAACCCCACCACTGGTAATAAGGCTGTACGCCCACTTTGCCGGCTACGATATCCGCGTTCATCGCATTAAAGTCTTTGATTGCAAATTCCGGATCAATGATACCTTGCTTGTACCATTCCGACCACTCAGCCAGTGCATTCTTCATCTCAGGCTGGACTGAGCCATACACTAATTTCCCACTGTTATCCTCCATCCACATATCTGGATGCGCATTCCATGCAATGGCGAGCAGGTTGAGGTAATCGAGTGATTGATCTACTGCTATGCCATATCCGCCGTGCTTTTCCATAAATTTCAGTGCAATGTTCTTGATGTCTTCCACCGATTTCGGATCTTGGAGACCCAGTTCTTCTTTCCAATCGTTCCGAATCCAGATGAAATCGGGTTGTTCAATTAATCCCCAGTGCATCTGCGGTATCCCGTACAGTTTGCCGTCCTTTTTACCAGACTCATAGCTATCCGCATCCGTTTCCATATAGCCTTTGAGACGTTCTGAAGCGTGTTGTTCAAAGACATCGGTAAGGTCCATTACCATATCTGCTTCGACTAGCTGCCTTAATTGTGATGGATTAACCCTAAACACGTCGGGGAGATCATTCGATGCTATAGCCAAATTCAATTTGGTATCATACTCATCGCTGACCCAGTCTGTTTTGACATCGATATTAAACTGCTCTTTGTATCGCTTAATCCACACATTGTTTGTGATATCATCTCCCTTTGGATATTTGGCAGAAGTATATTCTGACGTTACGGTGTGGATGGTTGTTATTCCGCCCTCGTTGGCATCCGAATCGGTATTGGATGTACTTTTCTCGGTGCTGCTTCCATTTGTACAGGCGGCGACCAATAAGGTCGACAGGCATAAAGACAACATCAAAGTTTTGGTTTTCTTGTTCATTTCCTTTCCCCCTTAAGCGTCATATTTGAATACGTTTTCTTGAAAATAGTCTAAACGAGAAAGGGAGAACGGGATATAAAGGTTATTGACGAGAATCCACATGTTTTTTTACTTTTGGGTTAAAGCGGAGAAATGATAAAAGTGGGTTGTGCACTTTTTTTACTTTTCACCAAATCTTTTTTTACTCAAGGTCCAATGACGACGACCCAGATATTTTGATTCGATATTATTACATGGCAGCATTATTAACAAAAACAAATAGAATAATCTGGAATTTTGGATTAAGATATATACATCTGAACAAAAAGGAGCGAATTTCAATGACTAACAAGGTGATTGTGCTTTAGGTTCACAGAAGGATATTTGCGGCATGGGGATTCCTTTTGTGGACATTGCAGTGCGGGAAACCGTCCCATCAATGTTTACTGGAGGAGATTATTATTAACTTTAACGAAGCTGTTAACATCAGCAATACGCATGTACTGGCATTGGTATCGGAGTTGTTCGATCTGGAGGGTTACAACATCCAGCTTATTCCACCTCATGAGGGTGGGCGGAATGTCGTTTATACCTGTGAGCAAGATAGGCGTGAATCGCTAATTCTCCGAGTGTCTTTTTTGCCTGACAGAAAGCGGGAAGATTACATTGCCGAGCTGGAATATGTCCAGTATCTGTTTGATCATGGAGCCAGCGTTTCGAATGTAGTGAGTTCCAAGAAGGGCAGTCTGTTAGAAGAGATCACTTATGATCATCATACGTTTTTTGTCAGCCTGTTTAACAAGGCCAAGGGAAAGTTGCTGGTAGAAAATAATTATCAGTACCGAGAAGGTGTTCCACTTACCGAATACTATTATAATAGCGGCAAAGTTCTGGGCAAAATGCATCAGCTATCCAAAAGCTATGTACCCGTCCATCGCCGGCATCATTTTTTTGATAATTACAAAGGTGAATATATCAACAACTTGATACCTGAATCATTCTCGCTGCTTAAGGAGAAGATGTTCGAACTGCTGAATACTTTAAAAGGTTTGGATACAAACCAGGAAACATTCGGAATGATCCATTTCGATTATAACGATGGGAATTACTCGATCGATTTTGATACCGGTCAGATCACGGTGTATGATTTCGATAATTCATGCTTCGGTTGGTATATGTATGATCTAGCAGATCTATGGACACACGGTGTGGGCTGGATACAATTCGAACCTGACGCTGGTAAACGCAAAGCGTTCATGCATGATTATTTTGAAACCGCCCTCGCTGGTTATACTTCCGAAACCAAGATCGAAGATTCGATGTTGGAGAAGCTGCCTTTATTTATTCAAGTTACCCTTTTGGAGAATATCCTAGGTCAATTGGAGGAAATGCAGCATACGGGCGAAGAACCGGAGGATAACGAAGAAGTGTTGTATCTCATTAAATGTCTGGAAGAGGATATACCGTACAGGGGATTTTTCCATGACATGTATTCGAGTGAAGCACCCTTTACGTTATGAGGACCGCTGAAGTGACATACACCTGAAGCATGAATAACCAGTGACTAAACAAAGAGGCAGCCGGCATAGACCGGTTGCCTCTTCGTTTAGCTATGGCACTCTATTCGAATTTGGAAGGAGGCACGTTGTAAAATTTTTTAAATGCTTTGGAAAAGGTGAAGGGATCGGGATAGCCCAGAAATCCGGCAATTTGCTGGACCGTATATTTTTTCTCATACAGATAGTCACGTGCCCGGTTCATCTTGATTTGATTGATGTACTGTCCTGGTGTAATGCCCAGAATTTTCTTGAACAAAGAAATGAAATATTTCTCAGAGACACCGGCAATGGCCGCAAGTTCGCTAACTCGGATGACACGGTGCAGATTCGCATCCACGTATGGAAATACGTTCTGTAGAACCTCCAGACTTCCTTCCGTTTTCCTCGGTTTTTGGTCTTTTAGAAATTCACCGTTATACAGACCTTGCCCGTGAAGCTCCAAAATTTTTGCAATGACGAGAAGCAGGGAAGCCTTCAAATAGAGTGGACTTCCGGAAGCGCCGCTGTCCTGCTTGAACCTTCGATAGGACGAGGTGAACAGTGTTGATTCCTCCCGAACCAGGTTGCCAGGTACGATGCCCGGCAGTTGAAACTCGCCTAGAATTCGCTTTTGCTCGGCAATGCTGAAATCAAAGTGCATGTATATGAATCGGCACAGCTCTCCAGTCGTAGAAGCAATATAGGGCATATCTGGATAAAAAAACACGACGTCATCCGGGTTCGCTGTATACGCGATTCCATCGATGGTGATCTGGACGGAGCCTGCTGTAATAAACCACAGATCATAATCGGAATGTGACTTGTGCTCCATCCAATTGCTATCGTGAGTTTGTTCCAAATAAGAGCTCATACGAAGTGTGATATACTCCGAAAGTTCGTCCATTATACTCATATTTACTATCCCTGCATGCGTCTGATCCAACTCATCACCCCTCCACTTTATGACATCCTTTGATTTATCACTAATATAACCAAGGTTTTATCTCTTGTTAATCATCGTACCATATGACATGTTTTGAAAACTATCACACATTCCGATCTCAGACGACTCGCCTATAATGAACTTATATCGTTAAGAGGAGGGGTTCGTAATGAATGGTACAAACACACAGCATCCAAAGGTAGTTGTTATTGGGGCGGGCAGCCTGTTTTTTGGTCGTCAGTCCATCTGGCAGATGGTTCACTCACCATACTTGAACCAGGGAACTTTAGCTTTAGTGGATACGGACGAGGAGCGGCTCTCGAAAATGGTAACACTTGCAGAGAGGGTCGCCCGGGAAAACAATGTATCCTTAAAGATTGAGGGCTCGGTGGACCGAAGACAAGTGCTTCCGGGAGCTGACTTCGTTGTGCTTAGCTTTGCAGAGCAATCAGTCAAATATCGAGGAATTGACTGCCAAGTCTCTCTAAAGTATGGCATTCGTATGTGTTCCGGCGATACGATTGGCCCCGGCGGAATTTTTAGGGCAATGAGAGAGCTTCCGGTTATTATGGAATGCGCCAGAGACATTGAAGAGCTATGTCCTGATGCCTGGGTAATTAATTATATTAACCCGTCTACCGTTCATGGCATCGCATTACATCGCTATGCGCCGAAGCTGAAATCGTTTGCCCTGTGCGATAGTCATCATATGCCGCATAAGAAAGCCTATTACGCTGTAAGCGCTGGAATCATCGAAAAGACAGACGAGTTCACCAATGAGATCGATCAGAAATTCGATTTCCGCATCGCTGGCGTCAATCATTTCACTTGGCTGCTTAAAGCGGAATTCGAAGGGAAAAATGTGATGCACCTAATCGCGGAAGCCATGCGCAAAATGGCAGGTGATGAGAACAACGGCGGTGATCGCGGAGCAAAAGCTATTTTTAACGATGCGATTACCTACGAACTGTATGATATTTTCGGAATCATCCCCACTTGCACGGCTCATACGAAGGAATACGTTCGGTATTGGCAAGGTCTGGGTAAGACTACAGACGCAATTCCGCCATTATCCATCTGGGAGACAGAGGACAGGTATCAGCGTCACGACGAAATGTGGCGTCAGGTGGATGACTTTCTTGCGGGGAACATCCCGATTGCCGATTACATGAGCACCTTTGGGCCAGACCATGCGACTGATATCATTGAGAACATGGTAGGGAATTTGGGGAAGAAGTTTTTCATCAATACGCTTAATCAAGGCGCGGTAACCAATATGAATGCCGATTCGTTCCTGGAAGTGCTGTGCGATGTGGGAATGGACGGAGTTAAGCCAGTTCATGTAGGCGAGATGCCGCGTGGAGTAAGAGGAATGCAAGAACTTGTACTGGATACACATGAGCTGACGGTCGAAGCTGTTCTGGAGCAGAGCTACGAGAAGCTGAGAAGGGCGATGCTCACCGATCCACTCGTGAGTTCCATCAGTGACGCGGACAAGATCATTCATGAATTGTTGGAACTGGAACGTGATATGATTCCCGACGTCTGGTACAAGGACAGACTGCAGTATAGCTAAGTATAGATAATGATAAAAGACCACGTTAACCCTTCTGAAGGAAACTACGTGGTCTTTGATTTTATTAATAAATCCTAGTTCATTTAAAAGATAAAGAAGTATAAAAAAGCTTACTGTAGAAGGGTTTTATAACCTTTGGATAATAATGACATTGACATCTGTGGCGTTTTCTAAAATAATAAATGTAATTGAATACTGGTACCTTTAATTCAGTCCAGAGAGGCTGGCAAGGGCAGCGGATTTTATAATCACGCGTGAATCAGGGCATATCCCCACAGGGATGCTCTGCGTCTTCGCGCGGATTATGATGTAAAAAGAGGCTACTTGTCAGTGTGTAACTTGACGAGTAGCCTCTTTTTTCTGCTTTTTTTTGGTATCAGATACACTTTAAGCTGGAGGTATTCTGATGAGCAAACAAGATCAAGAGTTTTCATGGCAAGAGGTGCCAAAAACGCAGAGAAATCATTT
The DNA here is from genome assembly GCF_900143165.1 of Paenibacillus sp. ov031. Classification (NCBI taxonomy): domain Bacteria; kingdom Bacillati; phylum Bacillota; class Bacilli; order Caryophanales; family Paenibacillaceae; genus Paenibacillus; species Paenibacillus sp. ov031. Next base: position 1,901,786 of record NZ_FRDO01000001.1, on the reverse strand, counting down.
TTGGAAGACGTTATCCGTAATGTTGGGTTTCACCTTCTTCTCGGCGAGTATGTTGGCAGGGGGTACGCTTGGAGTCAGTTTGACGTTCATGGAATTCATTGGCATCGTGCTTGCGGGCAATCTGGTGCTCGGTATCTATACAGGAGCACTGGCGCATATCGCTGCCAAGACAGGCCTTTCCACACATTTACTTGCTAAATATGCGTTCGGTGCGAAAGGATCGTACCTGCCATCGTTCCTGCTCGGCTTCACACAGGTCGGATGGTTCGGGGTAGGCGTGGCCATGTTCGCGATTCCGGTTGCCAAAGCAATGGATTGGAACGTGTACCTGCTGATTATCCTGTTTGGTCTTGCTATGACGGCATCAGCCATCTTCGGTATGAAATCGCTCGTCATCTTGGGTTATATCGCGGTACCGGCAATTGCCATTCTCGGCGGTTACTCCATGTTCGAAGGTGCAGGCTCGCTGGGAGGTCTGCAAGGATTGCTCGATTACACGCCGACAGAGACACTCACCGCGGCAGCAGCATTGACCATTTGTATCGGTTCATTCATTAGTGGCGGAACGTTGACGCCCGATTTTGCTCGGTTTTCCCGGACGTCCAAGCAGGCGGTTACCGCAACGGTTATTGCCTTCTTCCTTGGGAACTCGCTTATGTTCCTGTTCGGGGCAGTTGGTGCAATGGCATATAACCTGGCTGATATCTCAGAGGTCATGTTCCTGCAAGGCTTACTCATTCCTGCGATTATCGTTCTTGGACTCAATATCTGGACAACCAACGATAACGCCTTGTACGCCTCCGGATTGGGTTTTGCCAACATCACTAAAATTTCGAAAAAGTTCTTCGTCATCGTAAACGGCATTGTGGGTACAGTATTTGCCATGTGGATGTACAACAATTTCGTCAGCTTCCTGAATGTGCTGGGCGCGGCAGTACCGTCCATTGGGGCCATCATCATCGCAGACTACTTCTTCGTGAAGCGCAGAAACTATAAACCGTTTGCTGAGATGAGTTTCAAAACTGTAAACTGGGTAGCAATGGTGGCTTGGGCCATCGGCGTTGCGTTTGCTCAGTTGGCTCCAGGAGTAACACCACTGAATGCACTGATCGGTACGGCAGTGGCCTACATCGTATTGATGCTGATCGTTCCTAACAAAGAATCCATTAAAGAAAAGGGGAAATTAAATGATTATACAGAACGCAAAATTGCGGGGTAAAGAAGGTCTATGGAATATCGTTGTAAAAGACGGGAAGTTCGAACAAATTACGCAGGAGCTACAAGCCACTGCAAATGAGGAAGTACTTGACGTCAACGGTTCACTTGTATTGCCACCGTTCATTGAGCCTCACATCCATCTGGATACAACGTTAACGGCTGGCGAGCCGGAGTGGAATTTGAGTGGGACGCTGTTTGAAGGCATCCAGCGTTGGTCGGAACGTAAAGCATTCTTGACACATGAAGATGTTAAAACTCGCTCCAAAACAGCATTGAAATGGCAAATGGCGCAAGGAATCCAACATGTGCGGACACATGTAGACGTTACAGACCCAACCTTGACTGCGGTTAAAGCGATGCTTGAAGTAAAAGAAGAGATGGCACCATACATCGACATTCAGCTTGTGGCTTTCCCACAGGAAGGTATTCATTCCTATCCGAACGGTGCAGAACTGCTGGAAGAGTCACTGAAAATGGGCGTTGACGTGGTCGGCGGCATTCCGCACTTCGAATTCACGAGAGAATACGGCGTCGATTCGATGAAGGTTGCTTTTGACCTTGCTGAAAAATACGACCGTTTGATCGACATCCATTGCGACGAGATCGATGATGAGCAATCCCGCTTCGTGGAAGTCGTTGCCAAGGAAGCCTACGAACGCGGACTGGGCTCTCGTACAACAGCAAGCCACACGACAGCGATGGGGTCTTATAATGACGCATATACGTACAAATTGTTCAGATTGCTGAAGATGGCTGACCTCAATTTCGTCTCCAATCCGTTGGTCAACATTCACCTGCAAGGGCGCTTCGACACGTATCCAAAAAGAAGAGGTCTGACTCGCGTCAAAGAACTGCAGGAAGCTGGTCTTAACGTGTGCTTCGGTCATGATGACATTTTCGATCCATGGTATCCGCTAGGAACGGGCAACATGCTCCAAGTACTGCATATGGGTATTCATGCTTCGCAGTTACTGGGTTATGATCAAATCGTAAATTCGGTCGATCTCATTACGAAAAACAGCGCAAGAACGTTGCATATCGAGGATGTATACGGCATTGAAGTAGGAAAACCTGCCAACTTCATCGTTCTTGAAGCAGAGAATGAATACGAGGCTGTTCGCAAACAGGCTGGTGTACTGTACTCGTATAGAGGTGGCCGTAAAATCGCGGAAACAAAACCTCGTGACACGTCGATCATTCTTGAAGGTGGTTCGGAGAAGGTTACGTTCAACAAATAATTAAATAAAAAGTGCGATGCATCAACCATAGCCTTCGCATTAGCCAAAAATCCCCTCAGGATGGACAGGTCAATAGAGATTCCATGATTGTGGAATCTTCCTGTACAAAAGAGGGGATTTTTGTTGTTCCGTTTTGAAAGTCGAGATTGAGACGAGAGAGAGTACCTCACAATGGAGCTGTGACGGCATTTTTTAATTTGGATACGCCTTCCTGTAATTGAACATCTGACAAATGTGCGAATGATAAATAGATACCATACTTCGTACCGTCAGACGTTGAACTGCTAACTTCTGCGTATACAACCCCTTCTGATCTAGCCGACGAACGAAAGACTTCATAAGTGGACGCATCACCTCGCCACCAGCCAAACACGTGCAGACCTGCTTCATTTTCCACCCAATCAAACCATGTAGAGAGTTGCTGGTTCAAAAGTTTGAGTAACAGATGAAATTTGCGACTGTATAAACGATTCATCCTACGCAGATGGCGCTCATATTGGCCGCTTGTCATAAATGCGGCTAATGCCCGCTGCTCGATCAGATTGACGGGTCTTGGCTCGTATAATGCCTGTGCTTTTCTAAAGGTGTCTGCCAAAGTAGGGGGGAGAACCACATAACCAAGCCGTACTTCCAAAGGCAAGGTTTTCGTGAAGCTACCCAGGTAGATTACGCGCCCCGCTTTATCCAATGTTTTCAGCGGTTCAACATGCATTCCGCGATATCGGAATTCACTATCATAATCATCTTCGACAATCATGGCATCATGACGATGTGCCCAGTCCAGCAATGTTTGTCTGCGTTCAAGGCTGAGCATTTCGCCAGTAGGGAATTGTCGGGACGGCGTGACAAACAACATACGTGCTTCCCAGTTTTGGGGAACAACGCCTTGACCATCGAGATTGGCTTCAATCAACGTTGCACCTGCAGCCAAAATGGCTTGAGAAATCCCGATATAACAAGGACTCTCCGTCACTACATGATCTCCGGGATCTGCAAGTAATTGAGTGAGTAGAGCTATAGCTTGCATAGAGCCTGCAGTCACTGCAATATGATCCGCATCGACTTGAATCCCCCGCATCCGCCGAAGGTAGGCAGCAATGGCTTCTCGCAATTTCGGCTCTCCTGTTGAACTAACAAGAGCAGAGGTTGTTTCTATGTGATGCTCTCGATTTCGTATCTCAGCATACAATCGATTGTTCCATTCATCGTAAGGGAATTTGGAGAAATCAGGCTGGTATTTGCTAAAATCAATAACTTCGTCGCTTTCTATTCTGGAATTACTTGTTTGTGCATTGGTTTGTGAATTCCTTTGAGTTGTATGCTGTTCAAACTGCTGAATACGATTCCCCCAGGCTGATAAGTGATGAGCGCAAGCTTTCACGGTGGACGCATCATTGCTTAAATCCAACTGATAAGCAACAAAGGTTCCTCTTCCATGCTCTGAATGAATGTAACCTTGAGCAGTCAACGTATCGTATACCTGATTCACTGTGCCTCGGGAAATGTGATACGTCGCAGCTAACTCTCTCGTAGATGGTAACTTCTCGCCATGCACCAGATTACCATCATGAATAGCATCACGAATTGCATGATAGAGAGCCTTCATCTTGGTATATTTTCGGTTCAAATATGAACTGTAAGCTACATGAAATTGCATATGCCCTCCAGAGGTTAATTTAGAAGTGGTACAATAAAAACCGAAAATATTGGATCTTTTTAGTTGTCCATTCTCATTTTATACTAAATCATAGGTTGAAGTGAAACAATAAATTAAATTAGGAGGAATACAATCATGCAAACAGGTACAGATCGTGTAAAAAGAGGAATGGCTGAGATGCAAAAGGGCGGCGTCATCATGGACGTTATGAATGCAGAACAAGCTAAAATTGCTGAAGCAGCAGGGGCAACAGCTGTTATGGCTCTTGAACGGGTACCCTCCGATATTCGCGCAGCCGGTGGTGTAGCTCGCATGGCAGACCCAACCATCGTGGAAGAGGTTATGAAGGTTGTGTCTATTCCGGTTATGGCCAAGGCTCGTATCGGTCATTACATAGAAGCCAAAGTACTTGAATCCCTAGGTGTGGACTATCTCGATGAAAGTGAAGTTCTTACGCCTGCAGACGAAGTATTCCATATCGATAAACATGAATTCACTGTACCTTTTGTATGTGGAGCCAAAGATTTGGGAGAAGCTCTGCGTCGTATTGGCGAAGGTGCTTCGATGATTCGTACAAAAGGTGAGCCTGGAACGGGCAACATTGTTGAGGCAGTTCGTCATATGCGTCTGATTAACAGCCAGATCCGCAAAGTGAAAAACATGTCCAAGGATGAGTTGTACGCTGAAGCCAAGAATCTGGGCGTAGCTTATGAATTACTGCGCGATGTTCATGAAAATGGAAAACTTCCAGTCGTTAACTTTGCAGCAGGCGGTGTAGCCACTCCGGCAGACGCAGCACTAATGATGCATCTGGGAGCAGACGGTGTGTTTGTAGGATCAGGTATTTTCAAATCAGATAACCCTGAGAAATTCGCTCGTGCAATCGTTGAAGCTACAACACATTACACGGATTACAAACTGATTGCTGAAGTATCCAAAAACTTGGGTGCCCCTATGAAAGGCATTGAAATTTCTAAATTGGCTCCAGAAGAGCGCATGTCCAACCGCGGTTGGTAAGCTTAAATAGAACATTAATTTTAAAGTATTGTTATGATTTTACACAACACTGTATATGAGCATTGAGCTTGAATGGGGTAGGAATAGATATCAAGAAAAGCCGATCAATGAGAAAATTGATCGGCTTTGTTGCGCTTTAGGGTCTGAATCATGCGTTTCATCCGAATCTCGCTCTTAAACCTGTGATAAAATAGTATATTTGAGAGTGAAATTCAGCATCGATGTCGATGAAAGGCGGATGTTCAAACATGTTCAATGTTGCAATCTGTGATGACGAGGAGAACCAAAGAGAACTTGTAAAAACGATGCTTATCTCCTTATCTCTAAAAACGAATATTGATTTTCAAATTACATTATTTGCATCCGGTGAGCAGCTCGTCTCACATTATAAAAACGTTGGAGACACGTTTCATATCCTCATCATGGATGTGGAGATGAGCGGAATGAACGGAATCCAGACAGCCAAAGAAATCAGGAATATGAAGTATCTGGATGTGCAAATCATGTTTCTGACCAGCTACCCCGAGTATATGGTGGAGAGTTTTGATGTGGTTACTTTTCAATATCTGATCAAACCAATCCTGCCGGATATCTTCGAGGAGAAAATGATTAAGCTGTGCCAATATTTTATAGCGCTGGACAAAAAGTATGTACTGATTAAATCAGACTATGAAGAGCTTCTATTGAAATACGATGATATTCTCTGGATTGAGGTCATGAAGAGTTTGACGATCAAGAACAAATTAAAATTTGTGACTCAGGAAAATTCGCATGAGAGCAAAGGCATCTTATCCGGTTACGCTACCGCTTTGAAAGATCATGGTTTCTTGCAGATTCATCGCTCGATTATCATCAACCTGATGCATGTTCAGAAGTTTGCGGGTACCCAAGTCGTCATGTTAAATGGTACGGAATTGCCTATAGGCCGCTCCAAAGTAAAGGAAGTCAAGGATGCTTATACTAAATATATGATCATGAGGATTCAGTGATATGGATATGTATGTAATCTTGTCCGTCTTCGTCGTTCCTTTACTTATGGCATTTCAGGTGAATTTTTATTTCAATTCCGTGCTGGGCAAGTCCAGACGAAAGCCATATAGAGCAATCTATTTCATTGTATTTATCGTACTAGGGTATTTCTATTTGGTATCTTCATTTTCACCTGTCGTTTCGTCCGTTTTTGCATTGTTATTCATCTTCAGCCTGGCACAATCCTATGAGGTGGAATTCATCATAAAACTTGCTTTTACCATCCTCTATGCAGTACTGCTCACAACGGTAAATTACATTGCCGTATATATTATGAGTGCGATCGATTCCACGGATTACAGCATATGGGATCATTTCAACGTGGATTATCACTGGGTGTTCTCCAAAGTGATGTTGCTTGGTTGCAGTATCATGTTCATTGTTATCCAGATTGTGCGTTTGATTGCCAAACGGAGAAGTTTCGCTGTGCATTATCGTTATTATTTCTTGTTTCTGATCGTACCTACCATTACGATCTATCAGATCAATGTGGCCTCGACTTATAGTGAAAAAAATATATATTACGTCGTTTCCGTGCTGGGCTCTCTTTTTCTCAATGTGTTCATTGTTTATGTATTCGATAATATGGTGGAAAAGGTTCAGCTCGCACATGAAAATGTTCAACTACAGCGTCAGATGGACTATCAGGATGCCAACTATGAAAAGACAGTGCACAGTTTCAAAAACGTGAAAAGCATCATCCATGATACCAATCAGCAGTTCCTGTACATTGAAGAGTGTATCAAGCAAAACAAGCTTGATGCCGCAGGTGAGCATATTAAACTCACATTGAATAAGATTGAAGGAGCGTACCAGCGGGTGAACTCCGGCAATCTTGTTATCGATGCCCTTGTTACGAATACCATCGCCGTGGGGAAGGCAAATGGGATCAAAGTCGACACCCGTATTCAACTCCATTCACAACATCTCCATATCGATCGTTATGATCTGTGCGTTGTGCTCGGCAATATGTTGGATAATGCCATCGAAGCTTCCAAGAAAGTTAGACATGCCGAAGACAGGTATATCCTGGTTGCAATTCACTCCACGGCGTCTGCACTCGTAATCCAGATTCTGAATCATGTGGAGCAAAAATTGACTCACCTCAAGAGTGAGAAGCCCAATCCCGAGTTCCATGGGATCGGCTTAACCAATATATCGAGAATGTGCGACAAGTATGGCGGACATATGAGTATCGAGAATCATCATCGGACATTTAATAACATGGTCGTTCTTCCTTTTGACATGAACAGTCTCTGAACATACCGTTCGGGGATTGTTTTTTTCCATTCAGGGTTCGTTATCATTCTATATGCTTCTTCCCCGATATGATGAATGTAATTATATGAGCAGTATCATAAGGGAGGAAGTTATTATCATGAAGAAACTAATCAGTATGCTATGTACGGCTGTACTTGTAGTCATTCCGATGACAGATGTCAGTGCAGAGACGAACAAGATGGGAGCGATTGAAGATCAGGCTGGGCGACTCGCCACAGAGATGGTGAAGAATTATGGTGTTACAGGTTTACAATATGCGATCATGGATGAAGGGAAGATCATTTTGTCCGACAGTGTTGGATTTCAGGACAAAGCATCCAAGACACCAGTCGACAAGGATACCATGTTTGGAATAGGCTCCGTTAGCAAAATGGTTGTCACGGCTGCCACCATGATGCTGGTGGATTCCGGTAAAGTGGATCTGGATCAGTCCCTCACTTCCTATATTAAAGATTTTGAAATGGCAGATGCCCGGTATACCCAAATAACCCCACGAATGCTCATGAACCATTCCTCCGGGCTTTATGGTACCCATTATGGAAACAGTATGTTATTTGACGATACCGATACCCGCAATCATGATGAATTACTACTCAAACTAAAGTCAGAGAAATTGAAATCAACCCCGGGAGCCTATTCCGTCTATAGCAATGATGGCTTTCAATTGCTTGAGATATTGGTTGAACGTGTGAGTGGATTGAGCTACAGCGAATTTATTGCCAAGTTCATTAGTGAGCCGTTACAGCTGCAAGCAACCAAGACACCGCTTGATTCTTTTGATAGAAAACAATTATCCGAAACCTATTGGCCTTCGTTTGAAACGAAACTGCCTGTCGAAAATGCCAATATCATCGGTGCAGGTGGAGTCTACTCGACTGCAGAAGAATTAAACAAGTTCGCTGAAGTGCTGATAGGAAACAAACCGGATATTCTGTCCAAATCAGCAGCAGAGTCCATGCAAAATCATGAATATCGTCGGGGAATATGGGTGTCCGAAGAGAGAAATACTTTCAACTATGGTCTCGGATGGGATGCTGTAGCACTAGCACCGTTCAGCGATTATGGCATTACTGCACTTGCCAAAGGTGGAGACACCATGATGTATCATGCCTCATTAATCACTATACCGGAACATGATATATCAATAGCGGTCCTATCTTCGGGCGGGTCTTCTATCTATAATCAGATGTTTGCCACTAAAGTTCTGTTGGAGGTTCTTCAGGATCAGGGCATCATCGACGAAATAGAGCCTGAACAAACATTCTCACCACCTGTCAAAACAACGATGCCATCGGAATTAAAGGCGTATTCCGGCCTCTATGGTACGGTAGGTTCAACCCTTGATATAGAGGTTAAAAATGGAGAACTCGCACTTCCGGCTATGCAAGGAGGACTTATCCCGGAGCAGAATTACATGTACACGGGTGAAGGGAAATTTACGAGTAACGATGGAAGTGTGAAGGTCAGCTTCGAGAAAGAAAGCAACGACAAGGTATATTTTAAAGTTCAAGCGAATATCACCCTGCCTGGATTAGGCCAAACGGTCATGAACACATATGATTATCAAAAATTGGAAAATAATTTACTGGATACAGCATCGAAAGAGAAATGGAAGGCTAGAAACGGCTCGAAATATTACGCGCTGGATGAAAAGATAACGTCGATCTTCTATCTGGTGCCATCGATGCTGATCAAAAACCTGACCGTAGATGTGGAGAACGGTTATGCGAATGGCACACAAATTGTAGATCCGGATAATGCAGAGAATGTTGCCCAGATTCCTGTGATGAACGGAAGAGATGCTTTCGATCTGCATTTCCGCACGAAGAACGAAGCGGAGTACTTAACTCAGGATGGACAGGAGTATATTGCGGAGGAAGCCATTACACCAATCTTCGGTGGGAAAAAAGGCATCACCACCATCCCTTCAAACGGTCAAGCTCGGTGGTATGCCATCGATTCCCGCTCAGCGAATAAAACGCTAACGGTGGATTCTCCGGAGAGCGGAGGTTATGCGGTATATAACGATAAAGGTGAAGTGCTTCAATTTTCAAAAGCAACGAATCAACAATCAACGCTGCTTCCTAAAGGTGGTTTTATCGTCTTTGGTGGTGAAGCGGGAGATGTCTTCAAGATTCAACTAAAGTGATTGCATAAGGAAAAATGATTTCATTCGAAAATATCGGATTCTGAGCGTAGGTTGCTCGTGATCCGATATTTTTCTTTTTTTATACGCCCAAACACAACATGATTCTCCTTCATAGGTTATATGGAATCAGCCTAATTTGTTAATGAAAATTATGTGTTTTCATAACTAAGGAGTTGGATAGATACGTGATTTCAAAAGTTAAGCTTACAGGGCGAGTGGTGTTTAAAGGTGACCCTGGATATGAAGTGGCTCGGAAGAACTGGGATCCGCATACGGACAGATTCCCTAAAGTTTTTGTATTTGCTCAAAAAACACAGGATGTAGCCAATGCCATAAGATGGGCGCGTCAAAATAAGGTCCCTATTCGTCCGAGAAGTGGGAGGCACGCTTTAGAGCCCAACCTATCACAGGTCAATGGTGGTATTGTCATCGACGTTAGCGAAATGAAGAGAATCAAATTAAACAAAAAAAGCGGAACGGCCGTCGTGGAGACAGGTAATCGTGTAGGAAGAATCGTGGATACGTTGGCTCGACAAGGATATATGGCCCCATTTGGTGACAGTCCAACGGTTGGAATTGGTGGAATAACACCTGGTGGTGGAATTGGTCCACTGCAAAGGACAACGGGTCTCATCTGTGATAATCTAATCGAGCTCGAAATGGTTGACGCTAAAGGGCGGATTATTCGGGCGAACAAAAAGAAAAATTCCGATCTTCTGTGGGCTACACGTGGCGGCGGAGGCGGTAACTTCGGTGTATATACTAAATATAAATTCAAGGTGCGGCGCTCTCCAGCCAAAGCTACTGTATTTAGTATCACATGGCCATGGAATCAGTTCGAAAAAGTCGTGAAGAAATGGCAAGTATGGGCGCCTAATGCCAGTACCAAGCTGGGAAGTGAATTAAGTGTTGGTCCCAAAAAAGGCGGAAATGTTAGCATGATAGGGGTATACCTCGGTTCGAAGAGTGAAGCCCTCCGTCAGTTGGAACCCATTCTTAGCGTAGGAACGCCTACCAAAAAAAGCATTCTGTACCTGCCATACAGGGCAGCCACGAAGTTTTTGCTAGCCCCAGATCCTGTGCTCACTCAAAGGTACAGCAACCAGTTTTCCAGTGGCTTTGGTAGACAGCCATTCCCGGATAAAGCCTTCAAAGTCATGCGTGAGTTTCTGGAAAATGCAGAGGAAGGTACACCAGCCGGTTTCTATTTCCTTAACTGGGGCGGTGCTGTAAGTCGAGTCGCTCCTCAAGCCACTGCGTTTTATTGGCGAAAAGCTGAATTTTATGTAGAATGGAACAGCTCATGGGTGAAGCCATCGCGTGCAGCTAAAAATATTGCTTTGACTCGGAACACAAGAAAGAAATTGCAACCTTATATTGTTGGGTCGTACATTAACGTACCAGACCAAGGTATTAAAAATCCAGGGCCGACCTATTATGGCAAGAACTATGCCAGATTGAGAAAAGTAAAAGCGAAATATGATCCGAAAAATGTGTTTAATAACCCGCAAAGTATTCCGCCAGCTAAATTGAAATAGGGTACGATTTCCAAACCGTTAATTCTGAAAAGAGTTAACGGTTTTTTTGTCCTTTCTAATCGTTGTATTTACTATTTATTGTAGAGTAAGATGTAAAAAAATAATATTCATACTGCAACGGGGTTCTGGTAATTTATTTTAAGGAGGTAAAAGATGGATTACACTTCGTCGATTGAAGCGGCATTAAAGGTGAAGCGCCCTAAATATACCGCCATAGCGGCGGGGCGACGTCATACCATTGGTCTTAGATCGGACGGAACGGTGACGGCAGTGGGTGATCATAAAGTTGGACAATGTGATGTAAACGGTTGGCGCGATATGGTGGCGGTAGCTGCTGGTAATGTTCACATGGCAACGAACACGGGTAATGCGCATACCATCGGCCTAACGTCTCGGGGCACTGTAGTGGCTGTGGGGTGGAATATACACGATCAATGCGAAGTCAACGACTGGCACGATATTGTAGCAATTGCTGCGGGGTGGCGTCGTACCGTTGGTCTTAAATCGGACGGCACAGTGATTGCAGTGGGACGAAATAATGAAGGCGAATGCGATGTAAGCAGCTGGCGTGATATGGTGGCGGTAGCGGCGGGTGACTGGCATACCGTCGGACTTAAATCAGACGGAACGGTGACGATTGTGGGCAATAATCAGTATGGCCAATGTGAAGTAAGCGGTTGGAGCGACATTGTCGAAGTAGCGGCAGGGTATCTTCATACCGTGGGGCTTACATCGGACGGTAAGGCGGTTGCCGTGGGTAGGAATAAACATGGCCAATGCGATACAAGCGACTGGGGTAATATTACGGCGATAGCGGTAGGAAGTAATCATACCCTTGGCCTTAAATCGGACGGTACGGTTGTGGCTGTGGGGTTGAATAAGCATGAACAGTGCAATGTAGGGGGCTGGTGTGATATGGTGGCGGTAGCTGCGGGTTGTGCTCATACTATTGGCATTAAATCAGACGGCACGGTGGTGGCTGTGGGGGATAATGAATATGGTCAATGTGATGTAAGCAGTTGGCGCGGCTAATTTACTATGGACGGGGGAATTGAATTGAAACGGATTGCGGTATATTGTGGTGCAAGTAAAGGTAACAATGCCATTTACGAGAAAGCTGCCGTTCAGATAGGTAACTGGATTGTTGACCAGGAACATGAACTAGTCTATGGTGGCGGAAAAGCAGGATTAATGGGAGTACTCGCTGATACTGTGATTCAACGTAGTGGAATTGTTACTGGGGTTATACCTACCTTTTTGCAAGCGAGAGAACTGGCCCATGAGCAGCTTAACAAAATCATTATTGTATCTAATATGCATGAGAGAAAAGCTAAAATGATTGAACTTGCAGATTGCTATATTGCAATTCCAGGTGGACCAGGGACACTTGAAGAAATTACAGAGGTCATTTCGTGGGGGAGAATTGGGCAGCATGTCAATCCATGCATCTTTTACAATGTGAACGGATATTATGATCTGATTGGCCAATTCTATGACAAAATGGTCGAAGAAGGTTTCTTAACGAAAACAGATAGACAAAAGATACTTGTTACAGATTCTTTAGACGAAATTAACACTTTTATAAGTACTTATGTACCGCCTGATATTCGTCAATACAATTAATGTTTAATATCAGCGGCAATGTAACGAACGGATGAGTAGAAGGTTCGAAGACGGCACGTTCCGACTGGCACAATCGGTTAGGGCTCCATTGAAAGTCGCTATTGTAGCGGCTTTTTTTGTTTTATCGGGATTTGTTACTAGAAACGGAAGATCTCGAGGGCATGGATAGTTAATCTGTCGTGGAAATTTATTTCACCAATGGAATGTGGGGCTCTATAAATCGCAACTTCTTTATATGATAATAGTTATCATTCTCATTTACGCGGTTCGACATTTGCTGTATACTGACAATGACTATGATACATAATGGCCAAAAAGAAAAAGGAAAAGGGAGAGATTTTGAATGTTTTTACGAGTGAAAAAAGGAGCAATCCTTTGTTTAATTACTGCACTTGTTTTTGTGCTTGCAGCTTGCTCCAGTAGTAATGGCAGCAGCAAAGATGCAAACACTAGCTCACAGGGAGCAGTGACGGATACCGCTACGAATGCTTCAACAGATGAGCAAAAAACGGATGCGGATGCTACAGGCGCAGCTCAAACAACGTACCCATTTGTTGTGTCAAACTATACAACTGAAAACGGCACCTGGGTGGCAAAGGAACAAACCTTTGATAAGGCACCTGAACGAGTAGTTGCCAATACACAAGGTGCAGCAGAGTTATTGATTCGTCTTGGTTTGACTGACAAGATTGTTGGCGTAGCGGCGTTGTTTGGCAATGTACCTGATGATATTGCTGAAGATTTCAAAAAAATTCCTGTGTTATCTGAAGGTTATGTAGGTAAAGAAGTGACCATAGGTGCTTCACCTGATCTGGTTATGGGGCGTGGGGGATTGTTTGAAGATGCTGATTGGGGCGTTGGCACTGTAAACAGTCTGAATGAGATGAATATCAAAACATTTGTACAAAGTACCAGTGTTACTGACGCAAAATTAGATAATCTATATCAGGATATCACTGAGCTAGGTAAAATATTTAACGTACAAGCGAATGCAGCGGCATATATCGATCAGCTCAAAGCACGTGAGAAAGCGTTATCGGCTCGAGCAAGCGCTGAAACGATCAATTATGCATCTTTCTTTGATAATGGTGATGGAACCATTGGAGTGTACAACGGAAATGGAGACACATTTATTGAAAGTGCAATGTCATTAATCAATATGCATAATATGCTGATTAACGAAGAAGGCACCCTCAGTTTGGAGAAGCTAATCGAGATCAATCCAGATGCCATGATTATTTCGAAATATGCCGGCGGTATTGATCCAGAACAAACGATTGAAAAGCTGCTAGCCAACAAGCAATTGCAAAGTATTAACGCGATTAAAAACAAGAAAATTTACGTTATCGATTTCAACAACTTCTGGGGTTACGGCGATTCTATCTTCACAGGAGTTGAAGCACTTGCAGATGATCTGAACTTGTAAGGGCACATGCGCTTGCTTGATTACCATGATCCGATAAATATCATGTTTATTTTAACGGCAGAACAGTAATTTACTGGGCTGTCGTTTTCATTTTAATATGATCAAAGTATCGAAACAGGATAAGGCCCTTCCTCTTCTTATTCGGGAAGAGAAGGGCTTGTCCGCATTAATGATTAATGAAGGATATTTTTATTGGCAGATGACCCTGATTATTGCGTTTCATTTTTCATATCGGCGACTTTTATCACGGGATAGGTTTGAACTGCATGGTCCAAAGTTTGTTTTTCCATCAGTTTTCCATCCAAGACAACGGCGGAGATGCTTGTCGTATTTCGGATATCCTCTAACGGATTCTTATCAAGAAGTACGAGATCAGCAAGTTTCCCTTTTTCTACGGTGCCCAGTTCCTGCTCTCTTTCCAAATATCGTGCCGGATTCAACGTTGCTGACTGCAAGGCCTGGAGTGGGGTGAGGCCGCTTTTAACTAGCAATTCAAGTTCATCGTGCAAGGAAATGCCGTATATAAAGTTAGTCATTTCGTAACTGGAATCGGTGCCTGCAAGCATAGGCACGCCAGCATCATTTAACTTTTTGACCATGCCCGGCGTTAGGGAATTGATGGCCTCCATTAATTCCGTTTGTTCGGGAGGGGTTGCGCGAATCACTTCGGCCCATTGCTTCTGCACGGCCGTCGGTACGTATTTGGACCGCGGATCGATTTCGGTTTTGGCCATATTCAAATAGGTAACCATGGTCGGTACAGGCCAGACACCTTTTTCTTTGAATTTGCGGAACAGCTTGTTAGCCTTTACTGAATCATAAGATTGGGAAGCCTCGACCTCTGCGAGCGAATAACCAAGCAAATCACTCATATCGGAATGTTTGAAAAGTTCATCCTCGATGCTCGAAGTGGCAATAAACAACCCGTGTAGGTGCTCTATGCTCTTAAATCCTAGCTGAACGGCTTCGCTGGCTCGAACCTCTACCGGCAAATGACCGACAACTGGCAAACCGTATTTTTGGGCTTCATCCATGACTGCTAGAAACAGAGGACGCGGCAACCAAGAGTACACTTTGATATGATCCGCGCCTTTTGCCACATTGAGACGTACAGCTTCTCGCGCTTGTTCCTCTGTGCTCAGGTAGAACATGTGTGGGGCTTCGTCAGCAGGACCTCCATTTAGAGTCGAACCTGCATAGAAAAGACGTGGTGCAGGCATCCCGGCTTGAATACTCGTTTTCCATATATCGACGTTTGTCAGCGCCGCGCCCATCTCCCTTACTCCGGTTACACCATTAGCCAGAAAGAGAGGAAAAGCGTCTTTATAGTTATCTTCCAGATGGACATGCATGTCCCACAGACCGGGAATGATGTATTGGGCCTTAGCATTCCGTACTTGCGCGTAATCGGGAATGGCCGTTTGACTGCTACTTCCAATGTAACTGATCTTGTTATCCTTAATGATAATGGTCTGATCGCTGGCTAACTTTCCGGACCTTACATCTACAATCGTCGCATGCTCAAGCGCTAACGTCTGCCTTGTCGCAGGTTCAATGCTTGCATAACCGGTACCTGTAGCGCATGCTAACACAATCCATAATGCCATGAACCCTACTATGTACTTCTTGAAGCTGCCTAATTCTCTCGTTAAACTCATTATTGTCCTCCTCATAGATATGAATGATATCAACTGATTTATCTTCATTCTAGAGTGTGAATCCTGATTTTTTATTAATTCATTCTTACAAAAATCTTACGGTTGAAAGGGAAGAGGGAGCAGTAGCCTTTTTTGTTTTTAGCCTTGTCAAATTAACAAATCCTGAATAATCTAACACATACCACAAAAGAGGGGGAAGAAACATGAGCGAAGTTGGATATGGAAATGTAGGCGGACTTGGTGGAGGATACGGTGGCTTCACGTCCGTTGGTGCAATTCTGGTATTGTTTATTCTGTTGGTTATCATCTCCAAAGCATTCTTAGTTTAATATTAAGCTTAGAATTTCCGCTGGCTTTCGCTGGCGGTTTTTTTGTTATGTAAAGGTCAACAAAAGCAATTTAAATAGGGAACGTTATGTCATGATTAACTGACATAATGTTCCCTAACATGATCCTACATTTCTCGCTTATACTACGGTGATCGTTCCATAATACATGTACATGCCACAATTAAAGTTGTACGTTCCAGGTTTCAGATCTTTTAAGGTAATGAAGTTGTCACCTTTTTCAAGATACACATCTATTCCTAAATCTTTAGACTGAACGCTTCTTATACATGTATAACCTGAATGTTTTATAAAATTTATTTTCGTCGGAACGCCAGCTTTTACTTTAATATTTTCTTGACTAAAACCATCTGATTTTACGTCGACGGAAACAATCTGATATCCTGAATTTTCTTGAACAGAATTAGCTTTCTCACTCTGTGATTCTTGTGATTTAATTGCCGATGTATCATTCGGTTGAAATTGGTAAAATAACGTTGCACCCACAGCTACAATTCCAAAAGCTACAGTGAGTATACCTCCAATAAACGGCACACCAATTCCACTTTTATTTGTTTTAGCGCTATTATCCGTTTCTTGATTCGACAATTGAAGAGCAACGCTCAAAATAAAAATGAATAGTATGTCAACAAATATCATCATGATATAGGACGGACCAATCATTACCCCGAGCATTGCGCCCATCATGCCACCCATGATTCCTGCCAACATACCATCCAAAGTTGCCAATATGCTGATAGGTTTGCCTGTGAAGTATCCGGCTCCCAAGCCAAACAATATGGCGGCAATGGATGGGACTGTTAAATCACGAGGAAACACAATGCCTAATTGTACACCAAGTACAAGGCTGGACATCATGCCAATGGTCATAGCGATCATCATGCCAGGCATACCTGTAAGTTTTTCTTTTCGCTTATACGTTTTAAGAACAATGAATGCTGTAAACAGTACGACCATAACTATACTTAATATCGCTAATAACACAATCTTATTCCTCCTAATATCCATACAGTAATGATGGTAGTTATCTACTCATAACATTACGATCAAGATCATTCATCTCACTCATGTACTAATATATCAGAATTATCATAAGAACGTGACTATTGTCACAGACAAGTCAAAGGATTGTCGTAATAGTATGAAGATAAATTGACATTTTGTTGATATCTCTTTCTATAATCTATGTTTAGTTCTTAGTTAGAGTATGGTCTAACCTAAATATAAGTTTCACTCTATATCAAAAAAATCAAGTGTCATTTTGGCCATTTCTTCTTTTGACTCCGTACAACCGCGTATTATCCACTTTTTTAATATGCTCCACAATCCCGCAGCCACCATCGTTCTCATATAATCTTTTTCTATTTCGCTATGGTACTCATGCTTAGTACCTATAATATGCTCCATCGCTTCCAAGTAAAGAACGTATTGGTCGTTAAGAAGTCCAAATAATTGATTTTCGATTAAAATGTGCAGAAAAACGTTATGTTTCTCCCAAAATGTGAAATAGGCAAGGGGCATTTCATGAGGCCCTAAGTTTTGATCACTAATATATTCAAAAAAATCCTGAAACATTAAATCAATGATTTCGACGAGTACAGATTCCTTGGATGTGAAGTTGCGGTAAAAGGTTTTTCTTACTAGACCGGCTTTATCACACATCTCTGTTATCGTGATTGCGCTATAGGGTTTTTCCTGTAAAAGTTCAATTAAAGCATCACATAACCATTTCTTTGATCGTTGAGCAATAGGATTAACGCGAGTAGACATGTCACAAATCACCTCTAATGTGTAACCTCTGTCACACGTATTGACTGCTTTATAGACATCCAATTATAATCGAACCCAACAAGTTACACAAGTGTGACACTAATGGGATGCGGAGGAATTTAGGATGAACAAGGTAGTGACTTTAGCACATACCAATGAAGATTACAAAAGATTAGGGATTACGAAAGAACCTGCCAATTGGGAAGATGGTATGAGAACAGATGGACAAGCAGGTAGTTATGAGTGGTGGTATTTTGACGCCGAATTTACAGATGGTACTAAGATTGTAGTCGTGTTCTACACGAAGTATGAGTTCGACCTCAAAGGTGAGGCATGCCCAACAATAAGGTTTGATCTGACGATGCCGGATGGTAGAAACATTTCGAAAAAAATATCCGAAGAGAAAGGTAGTACAATCCGCGCTTCCAAAGAAACATGTGATGTGAAAATTGATAGAAGTAGTATCCAATACTCCAATGGGGATTATATAATCCATTTCGTTGACGATGACATTGAATATCGCTGTACCATGAAATCTATCGTGCCCATGTGGAGACCTAAAACAGGACATATATTTTTTGGAGAAAAACAAAAGGACTTCTTTGCATGGTTCGTTGCCCAGCCTTCTGCCGATCTGGAGGCCGTACTTACTGTAAATGGACAACGCCGTGAATTAGTTGGTAACGGATATCACGATCATAATTGGGGAAACGCAGAAATGAACAAGCTCATCAACCATTGGTACTGGTGCCGTGCTAATATTGGACCGTATACCGTGATATCTTGCGATATCATTGCGGAGAAAAAGTATGGTTATACACGCATGCCTATCATCATGATTGCTAAAGACGGTGTGATTCTGGAAGATCGTGAGGAGAACACGAGGATAGAACGAACGGATACGATTAAGCATCCCTTTACAAAGAAATTCATGGATAACCAATTGAAATTTATTCAGTCCTCTGGCAATAACACTTCTTATCAAATTGAGTATCATCGGGAAGCGGATATCGTTGCAAGTTCTCTATTGGAGGGCATGAAGCTTTCTTTACCGATGCGTGTGGCTGTAAAAGTCTTGAAAATAAATCCAACATACGTTCGTAGTATAGGGACAGTTAAGTTGACCGTCAATGAGAATGGGAAGCAAGAGGTACATCAGCAGGAAGGTCTCTGGGAACAGATGTTCTTTAGCAACATCAAAGACGCTATTATTTGTGAATAACAGGAGGGAAAAGAGTCCTATGAAAGTGCTTATTATATTTGACCATCCTTACACAGCTAATTCTTCTGAGAATGTTCCTCATCATAGAAGCTATTCAGCAGCATTATTGGCTTCGGTTACTAGAGGGCTTCAATCCAGTGGACACAATGTAGATCTCATTGACTTGCACGCAGATGGATTTAATCCTGTGATGTCAGGGGCAGAACTCTCGGCGTGGAGACAAAAGAAAACCCTTGATCCTCTGGTAAAAGATTATTAAAAAAGATTGCTTGCAGCGGATCATATAATCTTTATTTTCCCAATATGGTGGGAAGCGATGCCTGCATCAACGAAAGGCTTTTTGGATAAAGTGTTTGCCAAAGGAATCATTTATGAGGAACCTAAAAAAGGTAGGCCCTTTGTTAGCCAGTTAAAAAAGCTTAAGGGAGTATCGCTATTAACAGTAATGGCCACTCCAGGGTTCTTCTATAGATGGATATTTGGTAATCCCATAACTAAAATACTATTTCGTGGTACATTTCGGAAAATGGGGTTTCACAAGTTGAAATGGTATAACTATGCTGGTATGGATGGTCGTACACTAGAAGTTAGAACGAAAGCATTAGAAAAAACAGAGAAGCGCTTTGCATCATTCTAGTCGATAACTCGAAATTTATTTGCAAATTGCAAGTAATGATGATGAACATGAGCAAAAAAACACTTTATTTCCTATGCACAGGCAACTCGTGTCGGAGCCAAATGGCTGAAGGTTGGGCTAAGAAATACCTGAGTGAGGACTGGAACATTTATAGCGCAGGAATCGAAGCACACGGTTTGAATCCAAAAGCTGTGGAAGCGATGAACGAAGTAGGTATTGATATTTCGAGCCAAACTTCGGACATCATTGACTCCGAGCTACTGAACAGTGCAGATTTCGTCGTCACATTATGCGGGGATGCGGCAGATAAATGTCCAATGACCCCTCTACAAGTGAAGCGAGAACACTGGGGATTCGATGATCCCGCGAAAGCACAAGGTACAGAAGAAGAGAGATGGGCTGTATTCCAAAGGGTTCGTGACCAGATTGGAGAGCGCATGAAGACGTTCGCTGAAACAGGCAAATAACACAAACAAAGTTTTCCTGCAACTTAACACAATGGATCCAATACTTAGAGGGAGCAATGGCTGAGCAGGAATGGATTGAGAAGATTTAGAAAGCTTCGAATAACCACACCGTGATTATACCGTGGGAACCCAAAGAAGCCGTTAGTTATGACAGTTTAAAGAAGTGGACTGAAGTCGAGAGAATGATGTGGTGGCAAGAGATTAACGCGAGTCATTAATGGGGGTTCAAACTGCTGTTAAACATAACGCAAAAAGCAAAGGGTACCACCGCTGGTCTGAACAGATCAGCGGCTTTTTTATTACATTTTAAATTCATGGGGAAGAATAGGATGCATAGATGATAGCTAATGATCTGGTCTTATACGATCCTCTCCAAATCGGTTAACTATGAGCCTGGCGATAAGCTTTTGGCGTCATATTGTAAGTCACTCCGAATTTTTGATAAAACGAATTCAGGTTGCTGATTTGAACTTTCTCTGCAATTTCTTGAATCGATATTGAAGTATTAGCCAAGTAATAACAAGCTAACTTCAATTTCAAAGAAACCTGAAGTTCTTTGAAATTCTTTCCCGATTTTTCCTTGATAAGATAAGAAAGGTATTTCGGATGATATCCAAACTGTTTGGATAATGACGATAAGGTGCAATTCAAATATTCCTTTTCAATATAACGCAGAATATCCACTATATTGCCTGAAGAATCGTTTGATAACTGAATTTTCTGATTTTCAGAATCATCCTGATATATACGCAGCAGTTCTGTAAAAATAATCACCAGATACGAGTTTATAATCTCACTTGAGTACATACGCAAGTCATAATACTCACAAAGCAAATCGGCAAACAAACGTTTAATTTTATGGTTTCCTTTAGTACGGAAGATCAGAAAGTTATCATGATTTTGACTGTTGGATATGGCTGAAAGGATTAGGTTGGATACAATGCTTTGTTTAGCTAATCGGCTGAGGAAATTACTTGATAAAAATTGGTCACTCATACTGATATTGATGACAAGATCGTTTTCCCCGATCTTGTTCTTCATACGAATAACGTCTTTATCAAAGACACAAACATCACCCTCCTTTAACGTTATCGTTTTATCATCCACCACATACGTGCATTCTCCTGAGTATATATAGTTCATATTGACATTGGTATGAACGTAAAGAGGAACGCTAGTAAAGCGAGAGTCCTTACTAATGGCGATTCCGGTTTCAATGACATTTAGAGGTTTAAAGCGATAGACCATATGCCCCCGGACATCTACCTGAATCATATCTTGGTAGATCGGGCTTACCGCATCCGGATTAGCCAAATACTTTTTTTCACTATCGGTGTATGATTTTAGAAAAAAATCCAATTGGTTATAGTCCATTTCACTCAACCTTACCTTTTGATATAGTATAGCTTTCTTTATGATATTGTTACCGCTTCCAAAGCCTTTTACAATTTAAGTGTATCACTGGTCATACATTTTCCGCAAATTGAAAAGTGATATTAAGTCAGGGAATAGGGGGAAGAAGATATGGACTACAAGCGTACAGGAAGTAACATCATAAAAGAAATCGGGGGCAGAGAGAATGTCAACCAGTTAACGCATTGCGCTACAAGATTACGTTTTACACTCCAAGATTCTGCTAAGGCAGATCAAGAGAAGATGAAGGCGATTCCTGGTGTCCTTGGTGTGGTTAACAGTGGTGGACAGTTCCAGGTTATCGTAGGACAAGAGGTGGCGCGAATATACAATGAGATCGTTCCATTGTTAAGCGATAACACTTCTGACCAGGAAGAGATCAAAACCGAAGATTCAAACGTCTCTGCAAGAAAAGAGTCTGTCATTTCGCGTTTGTTGGGTACGATTTCTGGGATTTTCACGCCCATACTGCCTGCTATCACTGGGGCTGCAATGCTCAAAACGCTTCTCATCATTGTAACGATGACTCATCTTATGTCCAAAGAAACACAAACCTATGCCATTCTTAACTTTGTTACAGATGCGGCTTTTTATTTCCTGCCGGTTATGCTGGCATTCTCGGCAGCAAACAAATTTAAGATGAATCCAATGATGGCTGTGTCCTTAGGCGGCGTTCTATTACACCCGAGTTTTGTGGCTATGGTAGAAGCCAAAGACCCTGTTTACTTTTTGGGGATACCCGTATCCTTGGTAAGCTATGGTTCATCCGTTATCCCGATTATTTTGGTGATTTGGGCTGCTTCTTATGTTGAACGGTTTGCGGATCGGGTAACCCCAAAATCAGTTCGTTTCTTTATGAAACCGTTAATCACTTTACTTGTAATGGCACCGGTTGCCCTAATTTTTATAGCTCCACTAGGTAACATCGTCGGAACATATGTTGCGGTGGGAATTAATTTTTTGAATAACCATCTCGTGTGGATTTTACCTTTCATTTTTGGTATTTTCGGGCCGGTATTTATCATGCTGGGTATGCATTACGCTGTTACCATACCCATTGTCATTCAATCCATTACAACCTATGGGTTCGATATGATTGGCGCCGGATTTCTGGTAGCTAACGTTGCACAAGGTGCAGCTGCATTTGCGGTGGCCAGACACGTCAAGAATGATCCGGATTTTAAAGTATTGGCTAACTCCGCGGCTTTTACCGCTCTTCTCGGCGTAACAGAGCCTGCCATTTACGGGGTGAATCTCAAGCTGAAAAAACCATTTTATGCCGTACTGGTTGCCGGAGGAATTAGTGGATTGTTTGTTGGCCTTATGGGAGTTAAGAGACTGGCGCTTGCTCCGACTGGATTACTGACTTTACCCATTTTTGCAGATCCAAATCATGCGATGAATCTTGTGTATGCAATTATCGGCGCTATCATCAGTTTTATCCTGTCCTACTTCTTAACAACCGTACTGTTGAAAAAATCTAAACATTAGAATTACAATCTTACTTTTTGTTATTTTTATTTGATCTTTTGACATTGTTCCATCACCTTAAGTCTTTATATGATAAGGATGAGGGTTCTGATTAAACCCCATTCAAAAATAGAAAAATGTAAATATTGATTGGAGGATATGAATATGAGAACAGGATTTTCGGAAGATTTCTTATGGGGCGGGGCAATTTCAGCATCCCAAGCGGACGGTGCCTATGACGTGGGCGGAAAAGGTTTGGAAACCCAAGACTTGCGTTATTTTGACAGCAACTGGACCAAAGAGGAGCGTGACCATCATCGTAACATCAACATGACTGGTGAGCGGTTCAAGCAAGCATTATTGGACAAAGATATGACTCATTACCCATTTCGCTGGGGAATTGATTTTTACAGCAACTATAAAGAGGATTTAAGATTGATGGAAGAATTAGGATTGAAAATCTTCCGGACATCCATTAACTGGGCTCGGATCTTCCCTAACGGTGATGATGCAGAGCCCAATGAGACAGGGATACAGTTTTACATTGATTTGTTTGATGAATGTCGCAAAAGAGGAATGAAAGTCTTTGCCACAATCCTGCATTACAATATTCCGGTTAACTTGGTTACGAAATACGGCGGCTGGAAAAACCGGCAAACCATCGAATTTTACTTGCGATATGCCAGAGTGCTGTTCGAAAGACTGGGAGATCGGGTGGATTATTGGCTGCCATTCAATGAGATCAATGCCGGCAAGTTTAACCCCTATAACGGTGTGTGCTTGATAAAAGATCAGGAAGAAGACTATGAAAATGCAATTTACCAATGTCTACATCACCAATTCATAGCGAATGCCCTAACTGTTAAGCTGGCACACGAGATCATCCCGGGTTCTAAGGTAGGCGGCATGATTGCCCGTTTCACGACTTATCCTGCGACCTGTAAGCCGGAAGACGTAATGCAGTCTATTTTAGATGAACAATATGCCAACTATTTTTATACGGATATTATGGCGCGAGGCAAGTATCCCGCTTATATGGAACGTTACTTTAATGACAACGACATCAATATCCATAAAGAAGCGGATGACGATAATATTTTGCGGGAATACACTGTTGATTTCCTGAGTTTTTCTTACTATATGTCCATGGTAGCGACAACCGATAAAAACTGGGATCGAACCGGCGGGAACCTAGTGACAGGAAACAAAAATCCGTATCTAAAAGCAAGTGATTGGGGCTGGCAAATTGACCCGATTGGTCTGAGGGTTTCTTTAAACCAAATGTACGATCGTTATCAACTGCCCATCTTCATTGCGGAAAATGGAATAGGTGCCCTTGATGAATTGAATGAAGGCGAAATTCATGATTCTTACCGAATTGACTATCTCAAGGAACATTTCAAACAAATGAAAGAGGCTATTATTGATGGAGTTGAATTAATCGGCTACACGATGTGGGGGATTATTGATATTGTTTCCTGTGGTACGATCGAAATGAGGAAGCGTTACGGTGTAATCTACGTTGACCGGGATGACCGTGGACAGGGTACGAATAAACGGTATAAAAAGGATTCATTTTATTGGTATCAGAATTGTATCAAAAGTAACGGTGAGCATTTAGAAGATTGAAGACAGTAATGGGATTAGAGGCAGACTTCTGCTAAGGAAAAGAGGAAACAACATGTTTGGATTTAAAAGAAAACAAGAACATACACTGGAGATTTTTTCCCCAATTCAAGGTACAACTCGTTCTTTGGATGAGGTAGAAGACGAAGCTTTTTCCAGCAGAGCGTTGGGCGACGGATTTGCAGTTGAACCTTCCGAAGGAAAAGTGACAGCGCCATTTTCGGGTAAGATTGCCCATTTCATGGAGAAGAGCAAGCATGCACTCATTCTTGAGCACGATTCTGGTGTTCAAATTCTAATTCATGTCGGCATGAACACGGTATCTTTAAAAGGTGAAGGATTTACTGCTCATGTACAAACCGGAGATCGTGTCGTACAAGGTCAAGTGCTGCTTGAGTTTGATATTCCTTTAATCAAGAAGGCTGGATATGAACTATTGAGTCCAGTTATTGTTCCAAACGGCCAAGAAATAGTGAAAGAGGTACAGGTTTTAGGCAAGGGAGCAGACTTGATGATTAAGGTTAAGTATTGAAACCCAAGAAAAACTCTCTACAAGGAATTATACTTTCTTAAGAAGTAATCCAAACATTTTTTAAGTTTAAGAAACCTGTAGCCTATTAAACGGCTAAAGGTTTCTTATCGTTTAGTGGTTAAATGATGTGGTTCTCCATAATACTAATAGGACAAGCATGGACTTGATGAAGCTCTTTAGGTAGAGGAGGGGAAAGTAAGTTTTTATGTCATATTTCTAATGATCGTTCGGTTTTTCTACCTGTAATAAAAGTGATGGCCCGTAGCCCAAAAAAGCTAATCACTAGTTTGATGGTTAATTCCATAAACATATTTATCTAACCTCCCCAATGAACAAATCATTGATGAATATATACCCGGTCGATTGGATTGAAAACATACATAACATGTAAGTTTAGAGAAAAGAAAATGGAGCCTGCTATCCTTAAGATAGTAGGCCCCTAGTTATTATATTTCTTTGATATTGTCTGTATTTTTTTTGATCAAATGCTTTTAATTAATTTACTGCGGTTTTAGTTTTAGTGTTACCCTGCTGATTTTTTAAAGCCTCGACAGGTTCATCACTTACTTCCGCACGTTTAATGAAGAAAACTAATATTAATGCAACAATGTTAATGCCAAGTGCGATATAGAATGAATATTGAATTCCGGCTAGTAACGCTTCTTGGGTTAATAAAGCTTTATTGGCTGCTGTCAAAGTTGTTGGATCAACACCAGTCATTAAATCTTCAGCTTTTGTTTTTGTCACCGAGTTCATAATCGTAATCAGAATAGCCGTACCAATCGAACCGGACACTTGCTGAGCTGTATTGTTGACAGCTGTACCATGTGGATTTAAGCGTGTTGGCAATTGATTTAGGCCGTTTGTCATAATAGGCATCATCACCATTGCCATACCAAACATACGCAGAGTGTACACAAGGATAATATAAGTGTGAGTCGAGTCGATTTGTAGGTTTGCCAACATGTACGTTGAGATCGCTGTAATCGTAAGTCCGATTACGCCAAGAACACGTGGGCCGTATTTATCAAATAGTCTACCTGTAATAGGTGACATAATCCCCATGATTATCGCACCAGGCAACATCATTAAACCTGAATCAAGTGGTGTAATACCTCTTACGTTTTGTACGTATGCCGGTGTTAAAATCATTCCGGAGAACATCGCCACTGCGTTTACAATCGCAATAACAGAGCCAAGGGCAAACATCGGATACTTGTAAACCCGTAAATCCAATAATGGCGTCTCCATTTTCAATTGACGGACAACGAAGGAGATCAGAGCAATAGCTCCAACGATTAAAGTGATTAAGACAACTTGATCTGTCCAGCCATCTGAACTTGCAGAACTAAACCCATATAACAAACCACCAAAACCGATGGAAGATAATATGATCGAGAAATAGTCCAGTGTTGCATTTTTGTTTTGCTGCATTATATTTTTGGATTTCCAAATCCCTAACAGTAAACTAATGACGGCTAACGGTAAAATCATTTCGAAAAGTAAACGCCAGTCATAATATTCTACAATGAAACCTGATAATGTTGGCCCGATTGCAGGGGCTGTAATCATAACTAATCCGAAAATACCCATTGCTGTTCCGCGTTTTTCGCGTGGGAAACTTACCAGCATAATATTCATTAACAGTGGTCCCATTACTGAAGAGCCTGCTGCTTGAACCATTCTTCCTGTAAGCAATATACCAAAGTTTGGTGCAACGGCTGCTATGGCCGTACCTAAAGTGAAGATGGTCATGGAAGTAATAAACAAACTTCTATTGGAGAAACGTGTTAATAAAAATGCTGACGCCGGAATCAATATACCACTGACCAGCATATAGCCAGTGGAAAGCCACTGGATCGTGGAATAATCTTTAATGTTCAAATCCACCATGATGGATGGCAGCGCTACATTTAAGAGCGAGTTATTTAGAAATGAAACAAATGCACCAATAAAAAGAATCGCAATCATTAAATAGGGTGGTTTTTTTTCTTGTAAAGCTGAATCCATATATGTCTTTTCTCCTTTTTTTACACTTCATTTAATCCCTTAGTCGTTTAAATATTTGTGTATAAACATCTATTTATTTAGATTTTTTTAAATCCTTTTTTCAGCAGTTCCATCTGCTCACCATAATTTTTTAAAGCTTCATCATAGGTTAAATCTTTTACGAATATTTGAATAAGGTTATCAAAGGTTACAGCTATAATGATTTTTAAAATATGCTGCAATTCTCGGTCCCCTTGTATATTTAAAGTTTCCGTATTCATTAACCCAATGATAGGTAAAAGATGGCTATCCCGATTTTCTTCATAAATGTTCTTCGTAAATGTTTTTTCCGTTTTATAATTCATATTTAAAAAGGCATTTCTAAAAAAGTTTTTGTGTTCTTGATTGGTGTGATTCTGAATCATAAATTGAAATGAATCGATAAAAGCTTCGAATATATCTCCGTTGTTCTCCTTTAAAGCTGCGATAAATCGGTCACTATTTTTTTGTGAGGACTGGTTCAACAGGTAATAATACAGATCCTCTTTTTCCTCAAAGTATTGATAAAAACTTCCTCTAGAGATCCCCGCGTCTTTGATGATATTGGCAATAGATGCTTCGTGTAATGGAACTCGAGAAAATTCCCTTTTAGCACATTGAATTAACGTGTCCTGTTTATCTTTCGATAAGTGAAAAAATGTTTTTTTGGGCAAATATGATCCTCCAATCCTAATAAGTGACACCGTGTCACAATTGCTGATTAATGAATTATATATGACACTTGTGTCACAAGTCAACAATAAAAATGACACCGTGTCATATGTGGAAAAGGCACCTCATAATGCATGGGCTCGGAATCCGACGTTTCGTATAAAAATTCAACCTTGGAACTGGAAACACCGCAATAATCGGCTATTCCCACATTGAGCAGGAGTATGAGTTAACGGCTACGAGTGGGGATTAAAGCCCGCATTTCCGTGACTAGCGTGGACGTCTACGATTCCTACTTTTTTAAAATTATAAAGGTATTTCAATAAAGTTGAAGAATACCCTATTAGAGATAGAATATTAATTTTAGAAGGGGAATGAAATGATTAAACGGCTTACTAAGAATATACCGATATGGTTTCTTTTTGTAGGGATAGTGGTATTTATTCTACTGTGTATTAATTTTATTGAAATGAATACTAGAATTAATATGCTTGCATTGGTAATTTTAAATATTGCTAATACAATTCGATTGTGGAAGAATGAACGTCAGTCAGCAATGATGTTTTTATTGCTGGGTGTTTTGTGTACGTTCTTTCTTATCAGGTCTTTAATTTTATATTGATTCCGAAGATCGGGAATTATTCATTCATGATATAAGGGCACTTAAAAAAGCCGATAAACACAACAGCTTCTGTGTGTTTATCGGCTTTTTGTAAAGGTCTTGGTATTACTGGATCTAATATGATTTGATGCGAAATTCTACAGAGTCTAAGTGGTAGTTAAACAGGGAATGAAAATATTTTGACATCCCAATTCAAATATCGTAATATTACGATATAACGATTCAGGAGGGGTATTTTTGAATACAGAAGCTTTTGATAGCACTAATTTAAAACAGTTCGATGGACCTGCTAATTTACTGAAAGCTTTATCTCATCCAATTCGTCTGTGCATTGTGCGCGGGTTGATGCGAAAAAAGAAATGTAATGTTTCATATATGCAGGAGTGTCTAGACCTTCCCCAATCAACAGTGTCCCAGCATTTGCAGAAGCTACGCAGTGCAGGTATTGTAACGACTGAGCGCAATGGCCTTGAAGTAAATTACGTGCTTGCCGACCAACGGATTGAACAGATGATACCTATTTTGTTTGGAGAGGAGATTGTGAATCATGAGTAAAAAAGTACTGATTGTGGGCGGAGTAGCGGGTGGTGCATCAGCAGCTGCCCGTCTGCGCCGTCTGGATGAACATGCCGAAATTATCATATTTGAAAAAGGACCCTATATATCGTTTGCCAATTGCGGCTTACCTTATTATATTGGTGGCTCGATCGAGGATCGAGAGCGTTTGCTAGTACAAACTCCCAAAGGTATGGTCGATCGATTTAATATTGATGTGCGTACACGAAGTGAGGTCGTCGCTATTGATCCGCATACTCGTACAGTTCAGGTACAAAGCCAGGAGCGCGGTCAATATGAAGAAAGCTATGACGAATTGATTTTGTCACCAGGTGCCAAGCCAATTATTCCCGATCTGCCGGGTACGGATAATCCACTGATTTATACAGTGCGCAGCATTCCAGATATTGATCGCATCAAGGAACAAATAAGTTCTTCTAACAACCTATCATCGATTGTTATAGGCGGGGGATTTATTGGTGTTGAAATGGCAGAAAATTTGAAGGAAGCTGGATTGGATGTGACGTTGGTAGAGGGTAATGGTCAGCTGCTCACCCCATTTGATGCTGAGTTGGCAGCAGCATTGGCACAGGAAATGGAGCAAAATGGGGTGAAGTTGTTGTTTTCCCAGCGGGTTCAGAGCTTTCAGGCACTTGAGCAGGGAATTGGTGTTGAGCTTGCAGATGGTCGTGTTCTGACAGCTGACCTGGTTATTCTTGCGATAGGAGTAACTCCAGATACAGCTTTTCTGAGAAATAGCGGAGTTTCCCTAGGAACACGTGGACATATTATGGTCAACGAAGCACTCGAAAGCAGTGTGCCACATATCTATGCTGTTGGCGATGCCATCGAAGTAACTGAAACCATTCATGGCACAAAGACAGCTATTCCGCTTGCTGGACCTGCCAACAAACAGGGACGAATTGTTGCAGATCGAATCGCCGGACTAAGTTCCATCTACAAAGGAACACAAGGAACGGTAATTATTAAAGTGTTTGGAATGACCGGAGCAACTACAGGTAGTAATGAAAAAACACTAAAACGTCTCGGCATCGATTATCGAACTGTAATTGTGCATCCTGCATCTCATGCATCGTATTATCCGGGTTCCAGCGCGATTACTCTTAAACTGCTGTTTACTCCGGTAGGTAAAATTTTAGGTGCACAAGCAATTGGTTATGACGGTGTGGATAAACGGATTGATGACATAGCTGTAGCCATTCATTTTGGGGGTCACATCAGTGATTTAACAGAGCTTGAGTTGAGTTACGCGCCACCGTATTCCTCTGCGAAAGATCCAGTTAATATGGCTGGTTATGCAGCTGAAAATATTACGGCTGGACGTGTTGAAACGTTCACCTATGATCAGCTAACTGAACGCCAGCCGGAGCAGTCGATATTGCTGGATGTACGCAGTGAGCTGGAACATCGCAATGGGAATATTCCCGACTCCATAAATATTTCAGTGGATGAGCTTCGTCAGCGATTAGATGAATTAGACTCAACCAAAGATATTTGGGTATACTGCCAGGTTGGTCTGCGTGGATATACAGCTTCGCAGATTTTGCGTCAGCATGGCTTTAATGTGAAAAATCTGAGTGGAGGTTATAAAACATACCGCCAAGCACAATTTCGGCCTGCTCCAATTTCTACCGGAAACCATGATAATAATGATGGACAGGGTCAGAACAACAATCCGAAACATGCTGTAAAGGAAGCAGAGCTCTCCAATCCAATCTTTACAGAGCCACAGCGTATTGATAACGAGTTGAACGTGTGCGGTTTAAGTTGTCCCGGTCCGCTGATACAACTTAAGCAGAAAATGGATCAACTATCGAATGGAGAGACCCTACGGGTGAAAGCTTCCGATCCAGGATTTTATGAAGATGTGAAAGCATGGGCAACGATGTCTGGTTCCTCACTTCTACACTTGGAACGATCCCAAAGCGGTACTATTGAAGCTGTAATTGCCAAGAATACTGCGCAGACCGCATCGTCAGCTATGGAAACTCCTAAAGGGGAGCCTGCGAGCACGCTGGTTGTCTTCAGTGGTGATCTAGATAAAGCGATTGCTTCTCTTATTATTGCAAATGGGGCAGCAGCAAGTGGACGTAAAGTAACCATGTTCTTCACTTTCTGGGGATTGAATATTATCCGTAAGCATCAGCCACAGCCTGTATCCAAAACAATGATTGGCCGCATGTTTGACATGATGTTACCGCGCGGCAGCCACAAGCTAGGCATGTCCAAAATGAATATGCTTGGAGTTGGCCCAAAGATTATCCGCGGCATTATGAGGAATAATAATGTTGCTTCTCTGGAAGAACTGATGCAGACCGCAACTGCGCAGGGAGTTGAGTTTGTCGCTTGCCAGATGTCCATGGATTTAATGGGGATTCAGCGTGAAGAATTAATGGATTCGGTTAACAACGGTGGAGTGGGTTACTATCTGGGGCAGGCAGCTCATGCAAATCATAATCTATTTATTTAAAATCGGTTTGTTAATAAAACCATTCAACTGTTCAGTGACATGTGTTATCTTAAAAAGCAAAAGCCCCTTCATTGCTGAAGGGGCTTAGATTCGTTTAGTACAATTACCGTTCGATTAAACGTAGTAGGGTATTTATGCGGACTCAGTCCCGCCAGTGTTTCCTTCACTTTTAGGTTCCATCAACATGATATGACATTCCTTTTCGGCGGAGGGTTTGATCTCAAGTCCCCTCGGGACAATAAACATCTCATCCTTGGAAATCCTCACCTGACCATCACGAAAATCAATGATCATCTTGCCTTCAATCACGAAAAATAACTTATCGGTTTCGGGATGAACATGCCATTCATAATCGCCAGCAATCTTAACAATTTTAAATTGATAGTCATTCATTTCACCAATTAATTGGGGTGACCAATTATCTTTTATTTTAGATAGTTCCTCGCTTAGTTTAATCGCTTGATAATGGATAGTAAGCCCTCCTTATTTTTTCACCTTCGATATAATGCTGCATACGCAACTCAAGACATGATGATGTTTTTCTTGGTCTGCCATAAGTATACTGATTTAATTTTCGCTTTAAAATGGATGCCTGTTGAAGTTAGGATGGATTATTGATGAACTTCCGTCGATATTCAGTAGGAGAAAAACCAAATTGTTTCTTGAACACTTTACTAAAATAAAAAGGGTCAGCAATTCCAACCGCTTGTGCAATTTGCTGTACTGGCACATCACTTGTAAATAGCATTTTTTGTGCCATGTTTATACGGTATTTTAATAGATATTCTGCCGGGCCCATCCCTGCATGTTTTTTGAATACGTAAGAAAGTCGATTTCGATTAACGTTATATTGTTCTGCGAGCGATGTTATGGTAAGGCCATGATAGTAGTATTCATGAATATAATTAGATACCCGTTCGAATAAAGTATGTGATTCACTACTCATTTGCCTATTCGACACACTTATTAAGGCTTCGTTCAGCACATCGCGAAACAGCATTTCAGTCTGAAATTTTGAAATGCCTCCACGCTGATTATACACATGCCAAAGCTGCATAATTAATTCGATAAGACGTGGGGATTGTCCCGTTGATAATTCAAAATGCTGATGGGAAAAGCTTGACTCTTCTAGTTCTGAGCTACATATACGGTATAAAACAAGGATATATTCCCAGTTGGAGTTATCAAACGTTTTTTCATTCAATTTCATTTTTGCACCACCATGCACCACTTTTCCTGGCGAAAGAATATAAGGTGTTCCATTAAATTGAAATTGTATCTTTCCTGTAAGGGGAAACACAAATCCAGGAAAAGAGTCGGTATAGTCAGCGTGATTCACTCCTGGATTCGTAGCATATCTATATATTCCCTCTACTTGAAAAGGAATGTGTGCAAAATGTTCTGCTAACTGATTCACATCTATTTTCACGTTGTGTACCTCATTTCGATAGTAACTCACTCCACATTATTGATAACAATTCTCATTGTCAACCTATTTAAACAATAGTTTCATCGATGTTGAAACTTTAGCTTATGCGAACTATAGCTAAATAAAATGAAGAAGGCAGACGATCAAACGTGATCGTCTGCCTTTTTTGGGTTCAACGTTCTAATTACATGAAATTCAAAAGTTTTGTCTTTAGGAAAAGACTTATCTTAATAATTTTCTCCGCGATAATAGCGCTCCAGTTTGTGATCCAAATGAACGAGCTGCGCTTTTTTCTCCTCGATATCTTCCAGCAACTTTTGCCTTTGATCTTGAATCAGTTTGGTTCTTTCCGGCAGAGTCGAGGTTCCTTCATTTACTTTGTCATAATACGTTTTGATATCCTCCACACTCATCCCGGTTTCGCGAAGACATTTGATAAAAACCAGCCAGTTCAGATCATCTTCCGTGTAAAGACGGTTATTCTGCTCACTTCGCGCAGCAGGCTTCAACAGGCCCTTTCTTTCGTAAAAGCGTATCGCCCCGATAGCGATATCGACTTTCTTCGCTACTTCTCCAATCGTTAACATGTTAACCCTCTTTTTTATCAAAATTTATAGTTGACCTACACTAAGTGTAGCATAGTAACTTATGTATTGTTAATGAAATCAAATTAGAGAAATGAGGATTCACATGAAGAAGACCGCTTTTGTAACTGGAGCAAATAAAGGAATCGGATTCGAAATCGTTAAGCAGTTAGGACAAGCCGGCTGGAAAGTCGTCCTTGGTGCACGCAGCGTTGAACGGGGCGAAGCAGCTGTTACCGAGTTAACTTCTGAGGGGTTAGACATAGAATTTGTGCAAATTGACATGAGTGACTTGGAAACTATCGAAAGGGCAGCCGATATGATTGCCAAGGATTATCCGTACTTAACACTTTTGATCAATAATGCGGGTATGCCGGGTGCTTTCGCCCGTTCTTTTACGGATACCAAAGAAGAGAATCTGAGGAGCGCTTTTGAAGTCAACTTTTTCGGAACCTTTCGTCTGAACCAGCGTTTGTTCCCGTTAATCAAAGATAACGAAGGCACAATCGTTAATGTATCGACCGACATGGCTTCTCTGGATCATATGCAAAATGCTGGATTTGCTTTAAACGCATTCGATTATAACTCATCCAAAACGGCCAACAATGCTATGACAGTTTCGATGGCTTATGAACTTAAAAGCAGCAGGGCTCAAGTATTTGCGGTAACGCCTGGATTCACATCAACAGACCTCAACGGAAATGCTGAAGGCGGTAAATCAAAAGAGGCAGCTGCTGCGATTATCGTGGGTTATGCGACAGATGGCAAACATCATAACGGCGAATTCTTGAATGAGCAAGGCGTGTACGCCTGGTAATCCCATCTGCAAAGCAATGGTATCCAAATGTATTTTGGTCAGAGTAACATTCAACAGCTAATCAAAGGGGTAAAATGGCGCGAGTTAATTTGGAAGGACAAGAACGAAGTGTTAAAACGCTTTGTCATTATATGTTGTGGTAAAGCTATATACTCGTTAAGTAACAGACATATTAAGCCGGGGCACCCGCTTAGTATGTCTGTTTTTCCGTAATCCTCCAGCTAATTCTTGTTATTTGCAAGCTAATGTTTTATATTGACATAAGAGTAGGTCAAAAATAAAAGAGGTGAGCGGACGAGATGACTCCACGCACAAAAGAACAAAACGAAGAGATCCGGCTGCGGCGCCTGGCGCAAATTCGTAAAGCCGCTGCCGATGTGTTTTTGAATAAAGGGTCTTTACTCGAAATCCGAGATGTGGCCAATGAGGCGGGACTCGGATATGGCACGGTATACCATTATTACAGTAATAAAGGCGATTTGCTCCACGATCTGCTGTGGGATGCGTTGGAGCGGGCCGGGGGAGCACCAGCAGCCCCACACGCTTCGAATTCGGGGGATGAGCCAGCGAATGGGCCCCTCGCCTTTGCTTCTGCGGCGAATACCGGAAACTTTGCTGTCGCGGATTCCCAAAGCGGAAACTACGAAACGACCGCTTCCGCAGAACTTGGCCCCGTCGCGGCAGCCAGCGTCCAGTTGCTGCAGCTTTGGGCGGAGGACCACGCCATATACCTGCTGTATAAGCTGGCTCTTGAGGGGTTTGCCTCGCTACCTGAAGCACGCTCGACCAAGCTCATGGCTGCTTTTCAAGATGAGGTGCTCTCGCCGTTTGCTGCGCTGGTGGACACCGGGCGTGCGGCGGACGAGGATGCTGCTTCCGGCGGAAACGCGGCGGAGCAGCCGTATCGGCTACAGCGCGCGGAAATGCTGATGGCTGCCTTGGTTGGGTGCGCCTCGCTTTCGCTGCGTCGCGAAAAGCTGCACGAGGAGGCAGGGGATATCGTCGGGTTTTTAAAATTATAGGATGCCTAAGGAGTGAATATACAAAAGATGATCATTATAAAATCACCTAGGGAAATTGAAGAAATGAAGCCGGCGAGCCAAATCGTTGCGGACTGTTACCGCGAGGTGACCAAACTCATCGAGCCTGGCATCACCACACTAGAAATCAATGATTTTGTTGCCAGGCACATCACCAAGCTGGGTGGCAAGCAGTTTACGAAAGGCTATAATGGTTTCCCCGCCGAAACCTGCATTTCGATCAACGATGTGGTGGCCCACGGCATTCCTTCGAAACGGGTAATCATGGATGGAGACTTGCTAAAACTCGACATCGTCGTGGAATACGGGGGATGGTTCGGCGATTCGTGTGTGAGCTATGCGGTAGGCAATATTCGGCCGGAAGTGCAAAAGTTAATGAAGGTGACAAAGGAATGCTTGGATCTGGGAATTGCTCGGGCTATACCCGGAGGCCGGCTCGGCGACATAACGTCGGCGATTCAAAAGCATGCGGAAGCGCATGGGTACTCGGTGGTACGTGATCTGTTGGCACACGGGATTGGGCGGAGCCTGCATGAGGAACCGACCTATGAGCATATCGGCGTAGCCGGCAAAGGCATTCGATTAAAAGAAGGCATGGTGTTTACGATTGAACCGATGATCAACGAAGGAACGTTCCGTATCACGATCGACGACGATCAGTGGACGGCGAGAACGGCCGACGGCAAGTTGTCGGCACAATATGAGCATACGATCGCAATCACCTCGGATGGACCGCTGATTTTAACGGCTCAGTAATAGTAAATTTACGAATCTAAGAAAACCGCATTGTTATGCGGTTTTTTTATTATGACTTGGGTATCATGTCCAGGATAGCGCAATTGTTAAGTGTTAATATCATTAGTAATATAGAAGAATACTAGCCATACTTAATACTTAAGTTACATGGGGATTTCTTACAAGGAGGCAACTTGCAATGCATTATGACGTAATTGTAATAGGAGCAGGTTCAATGGGGATGGCGGCGGGTTATTTTTTATCCAAGAGTGGGAAAAGTACACTATTAATAGATTCCTTTAACCCGCCCCATAACAAAGGCAGTCATCACGGAGAGACAAGAATCATTCGGCACGCGTATGGTGAAGGTGAAAATTATGTTCCGTTGGCACTCAAGGCTCAAGAATTATGGAATGACTTAAAGAAAGTGTCGGGAAAACAATTATTTCTCCCTACTGGGGTTATAAACGTGGGTTACGAGAAAACAGATTTTATCCAAAATATCATTTCAAGCTCAAAAACCTATTCATTACCACTTGAGATTTTAGATTCCAATGAAGTAAATAAGCGCTGGCCAGGCATCAATTTACCGAACAATTACATTGGTTGCTACGAACCAACCTCAGGAGTGTTGAAATGTGAGGAATGCATTGAAGCATATCGAGAACTCGCAGAGCAAAACGGAGCTACCATCATAACCAATAGTAAAGTAAAAGAAATTATGGTTCATGATAAAAGAGTTACCATCAAGACCGAAGATCATACTTTTAGTGCTAATGCGTTAGTAGTTTCAGCAGGGGCCTGGTCAGGAAATCTCCTTTCCATGTTGGATCTAAATCTTCCTCTTAATCCTATAAGAAAAACATTTGCCTGGTTTGATACTAAAGATGATTTATATAATCATAAGGAGTTCCCAGCCTTTTCGTTTGAAACATCTCACGGACATTATTATGGTTTCCCAAGCATCGATGGTTCCGGATTAAAATTAGGCCGACATGATGGAGGAGATACAATCGATCCAGATGAAGCCATCCTGGGATTTGGTGAACTAGAGGAAGACACGACAGATTTAAAACAATTTTTGCAACATTATATGCCCTCTGCACAAGAATTGAAGTTCGGTAAAACGTGTATGTATACAATGACTCCTGATGAAGATTTCATTATCGATACACATCCTAACTATCCTAACGTTGCCATTGCATCAGGTTTCTCAGGACATGGCTTTAAATTTAGTAGTGTAGTTGGACAGATTTTAAGTGATTTGATTATATCAGGGAAAACGGAACATAACATTTCTCCATTTTCAATCAATCGATTTTAAGAATCCATTCAGGAGAAAATTTATGTGCTGCCACTTGTATGCAGTGCGAAAACAATCTAGCGATAAAAAGATAAAAAGACCAGTCTTCTTTTAATAGAAGTCTGGTCTTTTTTGCATTTACAGAATATTAACACGATGCAGATATGGACCTGATTTTTATCCCGTAACATAAGTATTAGATGTGGGAACGGTCCCACATTCAGCAAAACGTGCATAACGTAAGTCATGAAGATAACGGATTAATGAAAGGTGGTGCGCCGCAATGAAGCTGCTGGATTTACAAGGATACGCATCTCCGGAGGATTCCAAAACACATATCCGCATTCCTTTTGAGTTGGAAGAGGGCTACGTGAAGCTGAACCTGCGATTACAATATACGCCGAAGACGCTCGAGAATCGGGAGAATGCGCTACGGCTGCTCAAGGAAAGTTACGATCTATACATTTTGCCGGAACATCGGGAATACGCGATTGCCAATGCTGATCGGCATCTCCCTCTGAAAAATCTGATCACACTCTCGCTGGACGATGCTCGCGGATACCGAGGGGCGTGCCACCGCCAAGACGAGGTGCAGGATCTATATGTATCGGAGAGAGAAGCTTCTCCCGGCCTTTTGGCGGGCGAGCTGGTTCCGGGGCCCTGGAGCGTCACATTGAGCCTGCACTGCATCGTGACCGATACGTGCACTTATCGGCTGGAAGTCTGGACGACAGAGGAGGACTCGATATGAAGTGGTTCGCCTGTGAACTGCATACACATACGCTGCACAGCGATGGCAGTCAGACACTGGGAGAACTGACAGCGGGAGCAGCCAATCTGGGCTTCGACGCCATCGCGCTGACCGATCATAACACGATGTCCGGCTTGAGCGGCAAAGAGGAAATCGAACAGAAATACGGACTACGAATCATTCCCGGTATGGAGTGGACAACTTTTTACGGTCATATGGTGACGATAGGACTTAGCGCTTTTGCCGACTGGCGTCAAGCGAATCGGGATGGAATCGATGTGGGAATTGAGAACGTACATCGCCTCGGTGGAATCGCCGGGCTTGCTCATCCCTTCCGAATCGGCAGTCCTGCCTGTACCGGTTGCTTCTGGGAATACGAGATTGGGAACTGGTCCGCTGTCGATTATATCGAAGTCTGGTCCGGCACGTTCCCTTCCATTCAGACGAACAATCGGCGAGCTTTTGATCTGTGGACTCACAAGCTGAATGAAGGATATCGAATTGCAGCCACTTCAGGCAGGGACTGGCATTCGCAGGGCGAGACAGACGATCCGCTCTCGGTGACTTACCTCGGGATTGAGGACGACGCAGTGGCGGGGAACGGAGGCTCGACAGCCCTTTCGCTCCATGAAGAAACGCTTATCCAAGCGCTGCGGGAAGGGCGCGCGTCGGTAACGATAGGTCCTCTGCTGACCTTGACGCTGGAAGCTGGAGATGCATTGTATGCAATCGGCTCTACCGTTCCAACGGTAGTCGAGAGACGGGAAGCTGCAGAGGATCCGGTCCGGGCGAACTTGACGCTGGACTTCTCGGTACGCACCGGACTCTGGTCGCTACAGAAGCAGGTCTGTAGATTGAAGCTATGTTCCAATCTGGGCGAGGAGCTTAATCTTGAAGTTCCGTCTTCATCGGACGAACAGATGATGCAATTTGAAGCCCAACTGAGGGATTCCACTCCAGATATCCCCCGCAGGTGGATTCGCGCTGAGCTGTGGGGAACCGTGCGAGGAGTCCATGTACTGATCGCCTTTACCAACGCGATCTATTTCGAAGAAGGAGGATACCCGCGATGAACAAATTCCCGCTGATCACAGCCCATACTGGCTGTATGGGCCATCCCGATCATTCTTTCGAGTCACTTCAGGCAGCCCTAACACTTGGCGTAGATATTTACGAAGACGATATCCGTTCGACTCGGGACAATGTGCCGGTGCTTGCCCACGATGACAATATCACTTTGGCAGATGGAAGCTGCGGCAGTCTTGCAGAAATGACACTGAAGGAGTTGAACACCGCTAGACTATCGCCTATTCCAACGCTTCAGGATGTGCTTGAGCAGATACGCGCAGCCGGTAAAATGATGAACCTTGATATCAAAACAGACAGCGCTCTGGAGCCGGTCTCAGCTCTGGTGAATCGGATGGGTATGGTGGAGATGGTGTTTCTCAGTGGCTGCGATTACGGGTCAGCGGTTAAAGCTAGTCGTTACGCTCCAAGCATACGCAGGCTTCTTAATGTGAACAAGCAAAGCTTCGGCAGTCTGAGCTACGACGAGGCAGTGTTCCAGGCGTGTGCAGATGCTCGCGAAGCCGGCTGCTTTGGGATAAACGTGCCGTATCAGGTCGTTCAGCCAGAACTTATGGAAGCTGTGCAGCGGAGCGGTCTGGCTATCTACGTCTGGACGGTTTCAGAGGCGGACGATATGCGGCGACTTGCACAGTTGGGCGTCGACTCGATAACAACCCGTGATCCGGCGAAGCTAATTGCCGTCCGGGAAGAGACGGATTTTGCAAAGGAGAATAGGGATTGGACAATAAGCTGAATCATAGTTTGCGGGAGCTGGCCCAACTGGCTGGTGTATCGAAATCGACTGCTTCTCGGGTTATCTCCGGAAACGGATATGCGAGTCCTGAAGTCCGGGATCGCGTTCTCAAGGCGGTCGAGCAGCTTCGCTACAAGCCGAGCGCCGTCGCCCGGGCGATGGTCGCCAAGCGCACGTACAACATCGGAGTCATCGTTTTCCGTGACAGGCTGCCGATCGTGTCCCACACGCTTTATGGCAGAATCATTGACGAGATACTGATGTCCGCTGAAGAGATGGGCTACTCGATTTTCCTGAAGACCGATAGGGAAATGTCGCTGCGCTCCACCGATTATATGCTGGAACAGCGGGTGGATGGACTCATCCTGGTCAGCCGGCTGCAGAAGAACGTCATCGATTACGTCAAAAACTTCAATATCCCTTATCTGATGGTCAACGGATCGACGGAAGATCCGGACGTCGTGCATCTCGTGAGCAACGATGAAGCCGGTGGAGAACGGGCGGCACAGCATTTATATGACTGCGGACACCGCAAATTCTTTATCATCGCTGGACCGGGCGAGCATCGGAGCCACTCGCTGCGATTGGAGGGCTTCCGAAAACGGCTGGAGTCCCTCGGCGTTAGTTCTGAACAGGACGGATTTACCGTTGTCGAGTCATCGGAATCGAGCTTCGATTCCGGTCGGAAGTTGATGGAGGAGCATTATGTGGCATTCCGGGATGGACGATACAGCGCTCTGTTCAGTACAAATGACATGCTTGCACTGGGTGCGATGAAGGTGCTTCTGGAGCGCGGAGTCCGCGTTCCGGAGGAAGTATCCGTTATGGGCTACGACAATACCGAAGTGGCCGGAATGTACCACCCATCACTGACTACCGTCAGCGTGGATGCATCTGGTATTGGCCGAGACGCGATATCGATTCTGGATCGCCTGATTAGCGGCGAGGGGAGCGTGCCGCGCCTGATTGAATACGAAAGCGAAGTGATTGTTCGTCAATCGACAAATGGAGGGGAGGACGGAACATGTCTTGGTACTGGAAACACGTAGGTCCGAGAAGAATAATCGAATTTGTGTTGCTGACCGTGTTCGCCATTTTTTTCACAGGTCCGCTGGTCAACCTGCTAGTGCTTGCCTTTAGTGAAAAGTGGAATTATCCGGATATTCTGCCCCAGGTATGGGGCTTCAAATGGTGGGAGTTCGTACTGGCAAAGGACGATATTGTCTCGTCGATCTCACTGTCGTTCCTCATTGCTACTCTGGTGACCCTGCTGTCCATCGTCGTCTGCATCCCAGCAGCGTATGCCTTCGCAAGACTCCAGTTTCCGCTGAAGCGGATGTTCTTGTTCTCGTTCCTGCTGACGCATGCTTTTCCGAAAATGGGGTTGTACGTCTCCATCGCGGTTCTTTTCTACCGGATTGGACTCATGAACACGCTGCTCGGCGTTGTGCTGATCCATATGATTAATGTGTTGATGTTCATGACCTGGATTCCGACCTCCGCCTTTCGCAACGTGCACCGGGCGCAGGAAGAATCGGCGCGGGACGTTGGGGCAAGCCCGTTCAAAGTGTTCCGCAGCATCACCCTGCCAATGGCGATGCCCGGCATCATGGTCGCTTCGATCTTCACGTTCCTCAATTCGCTCGACGAAGCGCAGGGCACGTTCCTGGTTGGTATTCCCGATTACAAAACAATGCCAATCGTCATGTACTCCATTATTTCCGACTTTCCGAGCAGCGCCGGAGCCGTATTCTCGATCATCCTGACGCTGCCTACTATTATTTTGCTAGTGGCAGCTCAGCGGCTGGTGAGCGCGGACGTGCTGGCGAGTGGTTTTCAAATGAAATAAAATATTTCGGTCTATATACCGAAGCAAGGGGAGGCAGAAGTATGCAGTTGTCTGTACGAGAGTTAGCCAAACGTTACAAAACGGGTGACGGGGTCAGCGGCATCAACATCGATATTGAAAAAGGCGAGCTGGTCACCCTTCTTGGTCCCTCCGGATGCGGGAAAACTACCGTATTACGGAGCATCGGCGGGTTTCTCGAACCGGACTCCGGTGATATTTTGATCGAGGGCAAGAGTGTCATTCAACTGCCACCGGAGAAACGGCCGACCTCGATGGTGTTCCAGAGCTATAACTTGTGGTCGCATATGTCGGTATACGACAATCTGGCCTTCGGCCTGAAGATCCGCAAAATGCCGAAGGAAGAGATCCGCACAGCGGTCGAAGATGCGCTCAAGCTGGTCCGACTGTGGGGTTTTGAGAAGAAATATCCGGCCGAGCTTTCGGGAGGACAGCAGCAGCGGGTTGCGCTGGCTCGGTCTCTGCTGCTGAATCCGGCGGTACTGCTGTTGGACGAGCCTTTCTCGGCGCTGGACGCCAAGCTGCGGCACGAAATGCGTGAGGAGCTGCGTGAGATCCAAATGAAGACCGGGCTGACAATGGTCTTTGTCACGCATGATCAGGAAGAAGCACTGTCGTTGTCCGACCGCATTATCGTCATGAATCACGGGCGCATCGAGCAAATTGCTCATCCGCAGCAGATTTACGATGAGCCCGCTTCATTATACGTCGCCGGTTTTATCGGCAAAATG
This sequence comes from Paenibacillus sp. ov031, assembly GCF_900143165.1. Taxonomy (NCBI): domain Bacteria; kingdom Bacillati; phylum Bacillota; class Bacilli; order Caryophanales; family Paenibacillaceae; genus Paenibacillus; species Paenibacillus sp. ov031. Next base: position 1,859,021 of record NZ_FRDO01000001.1, on the reverse strand, counting down.
AATTTCCTTAAGGGGGTGGCGGAAGGGGAGAGCATCCGGATTGCACATCTTCGCCTGCCGAACGAGAAGGGGTTAAGTGGACAGGTGACAGCTGCGGTCCGACCAGAAAACGTACAGGTGAGCAGTACTATGATGGGTGAAGGTACTTTGGCGGGTAAGGTCAAGCAGGTCATGATTCTTGGACATTACGCCGAAGTTACCGTGGAACTGGTGGAATTCGGCATTATACGTGCTTTTCTGAACAAGGAATTCGTTGAGCAGCTGCAGGTAGGAAAAGACGTCGGCGTCTCGATCTCGAAAATGACCGGATTCCCGGTCGATGAATCGAACTGAGGAGGATGAATGATATGCGTATGAAAAAGCCATTTTTATCATTGTTGACTGTTGTGGGATTATCAGTGTCATTGCTGGCCGGGTGTGGAAACGGAAGTGAGATAAAAAGTATCACCACCACCGGGGGGAGCGCTGCTGCATCGAGCGATCAGGTGAAATTTAACTTCTACTTTACGGGCTCTCAGAACGTCAAGGATCTGTGGGATTCGCTGGAGCCAATGTTTGAGAAACAGCATCCGGATATCGACGTGAATCTAGTCTATATCCCGTCCGGTACTGGTGCTGAGCCGACCTACGACCGGATCGTGGCCGCCAAGAAAGCCGGTAAGGGCTCAGGAGACATTGACCTCTACGAGGACGGAATCACCTCCGTTGCTCAGGGCACAAAGGATGGTATTTGGGAGCAACTGAACGAGAAGGACATTCCTAACCTGAGCAAAGTCAACACAGACACGATGAAGGATGTGGACAACTTCGCTGTTCCGTATCGTTCGTCCGCCGTGGTTCTAGCCTATGACAGCAGCAAAATCTCCAATCCACCAACTACGCTGGACGAGCTGTTGCAGTGGATCAAAGCCAATCCCGAGCAGTTCGCCTACAATGACCCGTCAACGGGTGGTTCCGGCAGCTCGTTCGTGCAGACGATTGTCTACAAGGACCTGCCGGAAGAGGACATCCACAACTCCGATCCGGCGATCATGGAGAAGTGGGATGGCGGTTTTGACACGCTCAAAGAAATCGGACCGTATGTCTATGGGCAGGGCATCTATCCGAAGAAAAACCAGGGCACGCTGGATCTGTTGATGAATGGCGAAGTGTCCTTAATTCCGGCCTGGTCCGACATGGTGTTGCAGCAGATGAACGAAGGTTTGTTGCCGGATACAATTAAGATGCAGCAGATCACGCCAGGCTTCAACGGCGGACCAACGTACCTGATGGTCAACCAGGAGTCGGACAAGAAGCAAGCGATCAATGAATTCCTGAACTTTGTTCTGTCCCCTGAAGCGCAGGAAGTGATCGTTGACAAAATGAATGGCTTCCCGGGCATTGAGCTCTCCAATATGTCACAGGAAATGCAGAATAAGTTCGACGGTGTGGCCGAAGGCTTCCGTACGTTCAACATCGGGGATCTGGGCACGGAAATTAACAAACGCTGGCAGAGCGACGTTGCCGCGAAATGAGTAAGGAAGCCAGACAGTCGATCACAGGCCTGGCGATGGTGCTCCCCTCCTTCGCCATCCTGTTGATCGTTGTCATTATCCCGATTGTTCAATCCTTCATCATGAGCCTGAGCAACGGCTCGGGTGGATACGATCTGAGCCGCTATACCTATCTGTTCACAGATAAGGGGATGCGCAGCAATATCGTATTTACACTTCGGGTCACTGCCATTACGTGTGTTGCCGTAATCTTGATCAGCTACACCCTGGCGATCTATATGCGCTTCAACCAGGGGCCGATCGTCAATCTGATTCGTAAAACGTACATGATTCCGCTGTTTATCCCTGGTGTTATTGCAACTTACGGTCTGATCAATTTGCTTGGCAATCATGGCTGGCTCGCCCGTATGCTTGAGGTGGTCGGGATTACGCTGCCACGCATCATCTTTGACGAGAAAGGAATCATCATCGCCAACCTGTGGTTCAACATTCCATTTACGACGATGCTGCTCAGTTCCGCGCTGTCGGGCATTCCTTCATCGATCATTGAGAGTGCAAAGGACGTGGGTGTAGGCAGACTGACGCTATTTACCCGGTTTATTTTCCCGCTGTCGTACAAGACATTTCTTGTTGCCCTGACCTTTGTCTTCATGGGGGTCATCGGCTCGTTCACTGCACCCTATCTGATCGGAGCCAACTCTCCGCAGATGCTTGGTGTCTCCATGCAGCAGGTATTCAGCGTTTTCCAGGAGCGTGAACAAGCCGCAGCGATTGCTTTCTTCTCATTCCTGCTCTGCTCCGTGCTGGGTGCTTTCTACATCCGGTCGATGGCGGAAGAGGAGAAGGCGAAGATTTAGACGGGTTGCGCTCAATGATCTTGCATTTATATTTCCAGTCGTATCACTTAAATTGATGAATTGACCTATAGCGAATACCGCACAGATGTCCCATTCGCACAGGCAAGCAGTCCACTTATCGCGTAAACTGAAGTAGATTCAGTAGAGCGAGGTGAAATTCAATGGCTAAAACCAACGAAATACGCCTAAAGGCAAAGCGGTATAAGGCCCGGCCCGTCTGCGTGACTCTTCATAGTGGTGAAACGTATATCGGTTACATTTCTGACGTGAATAGCGGAGGCGTGGTGCTTACCGGGGGAGGAAAAATATCGCGGACGGCGACCACAGGGGACAGTTCCCAGCGTTCCAAGCAAAAGTTTGCACCCAGCAAGAGCGGTCGTTCTCAGAACCGGAAACGGGTGAATGATACGCGCAAGCCGTCTACCCGTTCGAGCACAGTGTCGCGTGCGCAGGTTTCGTCCTTTCTACCGATGATGGGTTCGCTGTTTGGCGGGCTTGGCGGTGCGGCTTCGGCTGGCGGTATGCTTGGCGGCGGAATGCGGATATTCGGCATGATCCAGCAATTCATGCCGGTCATGAAAATGGGCTACGGCATGATCAAATCCATCCATCCGTTTATGGGTGCCGTCAAAGGTCTGATGGCTCCGCCTAGTCAGGCCGAAGAACAAGAGGTATAATGCAATATTCAGCCCCTTTGAAGACGGAAGGGGCTTTTCTTTTTTTAGTGTCAAGGTGTTATTGATAAAAAAAGTTGCGAAGCTTTGACCATTTGGATATGATTATCTAATTGGTTGTTTCAGCTTATACATTTAATTGATGATAAAAGATAGTGAGGTCAGAAAACAATGATTGCAAAAACAGAGGAAGACTTTAATGGTTTGAAGGAAATTGGCAGAATTGTTGCCTTTATCAGAGATGAATTGGTGCAAAGAACAGTTCCTGGCATAACGACAAAGGAACTTGATGATATAGCTGGAGAGCTTTTTGAGAAAGAAGGCGCAGTCTCAGCTCCAAAAAGTGCATATAATTTTCCTGGCTATACTTGCATTAGTGTCAATGAAGAAGTAGCACATGGTATTCCGGGGCAACGGGTTATTCAAGAAGGAGATCTAGTCAATATAGATGTCTCTGGCTCGAAGAACAGTTATTTCGCTGATACAGGAATCTCGTTTGTAGTAGGCGAAGGAGAAGAAGTGTTAACGAAAATATGCGACGTTGCTAAACTAGCATTTGAAGCAGGTCTTAAAAAAGCAAAACCTGGTTCCAAAAAAAGCGGCATCGGAAAAGCCGTATTCCTAACAGCAAAACAGCATGGATTAACCGTTATAAAAAACCTTACAGGACATGGTGTTGGACGTAACATACACGAAGCACCTGACCATATTTATAATTATAACGATACATCGGATGATGAGTTATTAAAAGAAGGCATGGTTATTGCATTCGAACCATTTATCTCAACTTTAGAAGAACAAGTGTATCAAAAAGAAGACGAATGGACCTTTGCTACAGAAAAAAGCTATGTAGCTCAAGTGGAACATACGATTATCCTTACTAAAAATGGTCCGATCATTGTCACACAATAATATCAAGAGCATGTCTAAGGTCGATTTCCCAACTGGGAAATCGGCTTTTTTTTGATGCCTTTTAACCAAACGGATCGAGGAAGGAGGGAATGAGCTATATGGAATGATGTACAATAATAATATTGAGGAACAAAAGCTACAATTGCTAAATTGTGATGAGGAGCGGATGGAGTTTGAACAGAACAGTCATACTGGAGCGTCTTCAATCACAGCTGTACGAGGGAAATCACATCATCGGTGTCTCGACAGGCACGGGGATTACAGCCAAGTATGCAGCTCAGAGTGGAGCGGATTTTATATTAATGCTGAACTCCGGCAAGTTTCGCCAGATGGGGAGGAGCTCTCTAGCCGGCTTTCTTCCATTTTGCAACAGTAATGATATGGTGATGGATTTTGCGTCAAAAGAAATTGTGCCACTGGTGAGGCATTCTCCCGTACTCTTTGGACTGAATGCGAATGATCCAACCATAGAAATGGCTGATTATATAGAGGAAATCAAGAGGAGAGGGTTTTCAGGAGTCAACAACTATCCTACGGTCGGCTTGATAGACGGATTATTCAGAGAGGCTCTGGAGGAAGACGGGATTCGTTATGACGTCGAGGTTGAGGCCATACGCCTGGCCCATCGACAGGATTTGTTTACGGTGGCGTTCGTATTTGATGAGTTTCAGGCTGCCCAGATGATTGAAGCGGGGGCAGATGTAATCTGTGCTCATCTTGGCCTGACCGAAGGCGGGTTATTGGGTGCACGGAAGGTTGTATCCTTGGAGGCCGCCAAATCAAAGGCACTGCGTATTTTTGATACCTGCAATCAGCTTAAGCCGGATTTGATCAAGATGATTTATGGCGGTCCGGTAAAGACGCCGGTCGATGTCCAGTACATGTATAGCGACAACACAGACATTATGGGGTATATTGGCGGGTCTGCTTTTGAACGAATTCCTTCCGAGAAGTCGATTACGGCAGTTACTCGCGATTTTAAACGCCTGGGTAAACTGGATGAGGACGATTTTATGGTCAAAATGCTGAAAGGCATTACCCAGCATTATGATTACGTTGAGTTTGTCAAAGAGTATGTGGCGCAAAACTATAATAGTGAAATTGTTTTTTCGGATCTGGCCAAAGTTGCTCATGTTTCCCGCAGCTATTTGAGCAGTTTGTTTAAAAAGGAGGTTGGCTGCAGCTTTCAGACCTATTTGGTGAGCTTCCGCATCAATAAAGCCGTCACGCTTCTTCATGCGCCGCAGCTTCAATTATCCGAAGTGGCTGGGATGGTTGGGTATCCCAATTACGCACAATTTAGCAAAATGTTTAAAAAGCTCAAGGGCTGCTCTCCCAAAAAGTACAGATCTAACCTAAACACAAAAACACAGAACATAAAAGCGTTTTCGTAAATAAACAGGACCAGTATGATGAAGTTATAGCGATCGTACTGGTTTTTCTGTTAGCGAAAAAATCAGCATGCTACCTGCGATCGAGCTTGGTTTCTAAAGAGTCATACGAGGAGGCCGTGGAATGAAGACCGTCGCAATCATTGGAACATTTGACACAAAGGGTGATGAATACCTTTACATCAAGAGCATTGCAGAGGAGCTTGGGTTGGGGACTTTGATGATTCATACAGGTGTATTTGAACCGTCCTTTGTTCCGGATGTGTCCAATTATGAAGTCGCCCACGCCGCAGGCATGGCCATAGAAGAACTTGCGGCAAAGAAGGATCGGGCTTTGGCTACAGAGGTTTTGTCCATAGGATTGAAGAAGCTGGTGCCACAGTTGTACAAACAAGGTAAATTTGACGGAATCATTTCCTTTGGTGGCACTGGTGGGACCTCACTGGTCACACCTGCCATGAGAGCTCTGCCGATTGGAGTCCCTAAGGTGATGGTATCAACCGTTGCTTCTGGAAACACAGCTCCATACGTAGGCACGAGTGATATTGTCATGATTCCGTCTGTGGTGGATGTAGCCGGATTGAACTCCATTTCTACGAAAATATTTACAAATGCATTATTTGCGATGGCGGGCATGCTCAAGTTTGAGCATACGCACAAACCGGATAAGAAGCCGCTGGTTGCAGCTACGATGTTCGGAGTGACAACACCATGTGTGACAGCGGCAAGAAAATATTTGGAGGAGCGGGGCTATGAGGTGCTTGTGTTCCACGCTACGGGCATCGGAGGGCAGTCGATGGAGGCGTTGATTGAAGCAGGCTTCATTGAAGGGGTATTGGACTTGACCACGACGGAGTGGGCGGATGAAATCATCGGCGGTGTTTTAAATGCGGGGCCTAATCGTTTAGAGGCTGCAGGCCACAATCGCATTCCGCAGGTAGTCTCGGTGGGCGCCTTGGATATGTGCAATTTTGGGCCGAGCGATACTGTACCGGAGAAATTCAAGGATCATACGTTTTATCAGCATAATCCGACGGTAACCCTGATGAGAACCACAGTGGAAGAGAATGAGCAGATCGGCAGGAAGCTTGCGGAGAAGCTGAACATGGCAAAGGAACGCACCGTGCTAATGCTACCGCTTAGAGGCGTATCCGCAATTGATGTGGAGGGGGAGCCTTTCTACGGACCGGAGGAGGACCGGATGTTGTTTGATACCCTGCGCCAGCATGTCGATCGCTCAATTGTTGAAGTGATTGAAATGGATTGCGCCATCAACGATCCAGCCTTTGCAGAAGTCGCAGCACAAAAGCTGATCGCTCTCATGACATCAAATTCCTAATGAATCCAATAAGGAGGATAACGAAATGAATAAGCTGAACAGATCAGAAATTATGGACAAATTTAGGGGAGAGGTAGAGCAGGGTAAAATCCTACTAGGTGTCGGAGCAGGCACAGGCATTACGGCCAAGAGTAGTGAAACGGGCGGAGCAGATATGTTAATCGTATACAATTCCGGTCGGTACAGAATGGCGGGCCGCGGCTCGCTGGCGGGCCTGCTCTCCTATGGAGATGCCAATCAAATCGTCGTTGAGATGGGAGCCGAGGTGCTGCCCGTCGTCAAACATACGCCTGTTCTGGCAGGGGTGTGCGGCACCGACCCCTTCCGAATAATGGAGGTATACCTGAAGCAGTTGAAGGAGCAGGGCTTCAGCGGAGTTCAAAACTTCCCAACCGTTGGTTTGATTGATGGGGTGTTCAGACAAAACCTGGAGGAAACCGGTATGGGGTACGACCTGGAGGTTGAAATGATCCGTATCGCCCATGAATTGGATTTGCTGACTACGCCGTATGTTTTTGATCCTGCTCAGGCAAAAGCTATGGCGGAGGCGGGGGCTGACATTTTGGTTGCGCACATGGGGTTGACGACCAAGGGCTCCATTGGTGCAAAAACAGCACTGACCCTGGACGACTGTGTACAACGAATTGAAGCTATTATTGAAGCAGGGCGGGCTGTGAACCCGGAGATCATGATTATTTGCCACGGTGGACCCATTGCAGAGCCGGAGGATGCGGCCTATGTCATTGAGAGAACAAAGGGCATCGATGGATTCTTCGGCGCATCCAGCATCGAGCGCTTTGCGGCAGAGAAAGGTATTACACAGCATACGGAGTCCTTCAAGTCGATTCGGAAATAGCATCAACTTAACGACAGTCAATTATTTGGCTGTCGTTTTTTTATCCATAAGAAAGAGGAGACTCCCAACTTCTCATATGAGCGCTTACAATTTACTGTTGCGATCAGCCATAATGTTCAGTAAATTGGGAGGTATACACCGAGGGGAGGGCTGAGCAATAATCATGTTGACCAGATGGCTGCGACGAATAACGCCAGGCACGTTTAAACACCGAATACTATTTTCGTTTCTGTTATTCCTCCTGACGCCTATAGCCATATTAGTTCTCTACAACTTCCGAGAAACGGAAGTTATGCTCCAGCGGGATGCTTCGGACATTAACGTCAAGCAACTCGAAGGCATCAAAGCCGATCTTATTGATTTGATGAGTCTTGTGATGAAGACTGGGATGCTGCTGGATCAGGATTCTGTCCTCCGGGAAGTGATGCAGAAGCCGGAATTATATGATGCTATCCATCGAAAGCGGATTGTGGAAAATAAATTCGCTAGTATTGAAAACAGCTTTTTCCTTACAGGAGCTACCGTATTCTACACATTGATCGATTTAAAAGGAAACGCTTACACTTCGTATACGCCAGAGAATTCTCTGAATTATGCCCACATCAGTTCCGAGCCTTGGGTACAGGAGCTGAAGAGGACTGAGGGACAACGGTACGTATGGAAATCCAATGATTTGACGACTGGCGTTCGTGAGAGAAAAGGAAATCGGATGCTGAGCCTTTACGAAGTGCTGCGTGACGACGGACTAAAACCATTTGCTTATGGACGTTTTAGTATCGATTATGAAGCATGGTTTCAGGAAAAAACGGAGGGAAATACATTCGGCAGCGATAGCGAAGGAGCCTATTTTCTAATGGATGGATATGGTAATATTATGCTCCAATCCAAGTCGGGGCAGAACATACCCTCTACCGTGTCATCTGCCATAACAGCAGCAAGTCAAAGCCAGGGACAGGATACCTCCTCCCAATCCATTGTGAACAATCATATGATGTATACCTATAACAAAATTCAAGAGCTTGACGGTTATCTTGTGAAAAAGATTCCCTTGTCCTTGTTATTTGAAGAAGTGAACAAACAGAAGCTGAGGTTCTATACCGTATATGGGGCCATCCTGCTGCTGTTTGTGTTGCTGACTTACTTCATTTCCTCAACCGTTACCGGTCCTTTAAAGCATCTTCAACGAAAGATGGAGACAACCGTAAAATTGAATTTGAAGACAAAGCTGCCGGAACAAGGTAAAGGTGAATTGCTGGCCCTAACCCGAAGCTTCAATTTCATGATCGCAGACATCAATAATCTATTGGAACAGTTAAAGCTTGAGGAGCGGCAAAAGCAGTTTGTCCGATTTCAGGTGTTGCTTGGTCAGATGAACCCTCATTTTTTGCTGAATACGCTGAATACAATCAAGAGCATTGCACTGGATAAGGATGAAGATGAGATTTACGAGATTTGTGTATCGCTAGGAAAAATATTAGAAACTACGCTGAATTTGGAGGTTGATCTTATTCTTCTGAAGGAGGAAATTGTGCTAATTGAATCCTATATGGATATCCAACGGAAACGGTTTGGACATGGCATCGAGCTCCACTATGAAGTTTCCAGAGATCTGGAGTATGCGTTGATTCCGAAATTTTGTCTACAGCCGCTGGTAGAAAATTCATTGATTCACGGGTTTGGACAAACACAGCTTGAGGGGCAGATCGACATTCGTGCATCAAGCCACCACTCTCTGCTTATTTTGGAGGTCGCGGATAATGGCATAGGAATGAAAAAATCCCAGGCGAATCAGTCCTACCGGAAACGAAAAAGCATTGGTGTACAGAACCTTCGCGAGAGTTTGGAGCTTATGTTTAAGAACCAGCCAACAGGACTTCGGATAGAGTCGACGGACGAAGGGACGCAGGTCATCATGCATTTCCCATTATTGTTATCCAAACCCTATTTGAAGGAGGGGAGCACCATTGTGGCGCACATTGATCGTTGAAGATGAACAGTACGCAAGAGCAAGCTTGCGCAAATTGTTTACAAAGGCGAATATTCCGTTTGAAATTATCGGTGAGGCGGTAAATGGCGAGGAAGGTTTGCAGTTGATTCGGGAACTGCAGCCTGATGTTGTCATTTCCGACATTTTCATGCCGCTAATGGATGGCATCCGTTTACTCCAGCTCACGAGAAAGGAAGGACATGAATGCCGATTCGTTATGTTGACGGCAGTAAGTGAATTCGAGTATGCCAGACAAGCATTGGAATACGGGGCTTCAGGTTATTTGATGAAACTTTCTCTGGATTTGAAGGAACTGAAGCAAACCATGGACAAAGTAGCCGGAGAGCTGACAAGAATGGATAAGCTTCGCTTGGCAGATAAATGGTTCCCGGATAAGACTACCCAAGAACCAACAGATCATCCAGAGCTGAACCGCATGATTACCTACATTGAGGAGCATTTCGCCGAGGATGTGACATTAAAGAGATTGGCTGAATATGTTCGCATGGATGCCAGTTATGTCAGTGACTTATTTAAGAAAAAGATGGGGATCACGATGACGCATTTTATTCAGAACCGCCGCGTTCAAGCAGCGAAAATGCTGCTGACAGAGACGGAGAAAACGGTGAGTGAAGTTGGCAGGTTGGTAGGCTTCGAGAACGACAATTATTTCATTAAAATATTCAAGCGGTGGTGTGGGTTGACCCCGAACGAATACCGGAAAGAACAAAAAATCGTTCTATGAATATCCAAACACCGTTCATACCCCCAATGTCAGGCTGGTGATAAAGTTAAAGACGTAGCATGCAGCTTATCAACTCGATAAGGGGGACTGTAAATGAAATATAGAAATTGGTTAAAGGCAGCTTTGATTACGACTTTGACAGCTTCGATGCTCAGCGCGTGCGGAGGGGCTAACAACGAGGGAGCGAGTGCAGGATCGGCAAATCAAAATGCCGGTGAGACCATCAACCTCACGCTTTGGGGAGCTGTTCCTGCCGAGGCTGGACCTCAAGAAGTGATTGACAGCTGGAACAAAGAAAATCCCGACATTCAGGTCGAGTACTTCCGTTATGTAAATGATGACCCCGGTAACCTAAAGCTGGATACGGCGCTCATGACGGGTCAGGACGCAGACTTGTTCGTCAACTACACGCTTAACCGTTTACAGAAACGTGTTGATGCAGGAGTCGCTTTGGATCTGAGCAGCCGAACAGATTACAACATCGACGAGCAAATGGGGGTAGACGCCGCTCAATGGAAAATCGGGGATAAGTATTATGGCATTCCGACAAAGAAAAACATGTTATTCATCTGGCTTAACAAAAGCATGCTGGATGAAGCCGGTCTTCCGATTCCTCCCGTTGATTGGACATGGGATGACTTGAGAGAATATGCGAAAGCGCTAACAAAATCAAATGTGTACGGTCTTATGCAGCATGATGCTGCCTTTACCGCCGCAATTGACGGTACCATAGCGGGTCTTGGGGTAACCACGCCGGAAGGAACATCTAACTTTAATAATGATCTTTGGAAAAAGCAGCTTCAAATCGTGCATGACATGATGTTTGTGGACAAATCGACGCCCGAATATGGAGAACAAGTAACAAGCAAGATGCCGGTAGACACAATGTTCCTCAAAGGGGAAGCAGCTATGTTAGCCGCAGGAGAATTTATTTTCCGCAACGCCAATAACCTGAAGGATTTTCCACATGACTTCAAAATCGCATTCGCTACAATTCCGAAAGTATCTGCCGATCAGAAGGATTATAAGTATGCTGGTGGTTTAGGTGATATGCTCTCCGTTAACGCAAAATCCAAACATCAGGATGCGGCATGGAAGTTCGCAAAGTGGTATGCGGACGGCGGAATGTTGCCGATGGCAAGTGGAGGGCGCCTTCCATCCTCGAAGAGCGTTGATAACAAGCAGGCGATGGACCTGCTGCTCAAAGGTGTTGAAGACAAATACGATACAGAGTCGATGAATAGCGTTGTGTTCGGTGAGTTCCCATCATTCCAGCTGAATGTACCGCAGCAAGCGCTGGATGCCCGCAAGGAAGAATATGAGAAATACTTCCTGAATGAGCAGGATATCGATACAACGCTTAAGAATATGGCCAAACGCCATCAGGAATATATCAAATAATCAAATAATCGAATATTGACAATATCCTTAAGAGAGAAGAAGGATTCTTCGCTTCCGTCTTCTCTCTTTGCTGTATTTAAAAAGTTTCATACGAGAAGAAAGGCGGCGTTTTCTGTGAAAAGGAACAGCTGGATTCGGAAACAAGGCTGGGTAGGCTACGTTTTTATTTTGCCTAATATGCTCGGTATCCTGGCATTTTTTATTCTGCCTGCCTTGTACTCCTTCTTTATGATGTTCACGGACTATCAATTCGCCAATCCCAATTGGACGTTCACCGGATTAGATAATATCCAACGCCTTTTTGGTGATGATCAGTTCTATGCTTCAATCAAATATACGATCATATTCCTGATGTCCGTTCCGGTCTCATTAGCAATTGCATTTCTCGTTGCTCTTGTGCTTAACCGGAGCGTGTATTTGAAAGGATTGCTTAGAGGCATGTTCTTCCTGCCATATATCTCAAGCGGTGTTGCTGTTGCTTTTGTATGGATGCTGCTGTTCCAGCCGTCCCAGGGGCCAATTAATGAAGTACTTCGCTTTATCGGCATTGTATCGCCTCCGGGTTGGTTCGCCGATTCAAGTTCGGCGATGTATGCCATTGACGTCGTGCAAATCTGGTTTATGTTAGGTTACAACATGATTATCTATTTGGCAGCCCTGCAGGAGATTTCGACTGAGCAACTTGAAGCGGCACGTATTGACGGTGCAGGGAAAGCAACTATTACATGGAGGATTGTATGGCCGCTTGTTAGTCCAACGACATTTATGCTATTGATTACGGGGCTGATTATGACGGTCAAATCCTTCTCTCTCATCCAAGCGATTACGGGCGGCGGCCCAAGCGGAAGCACTACGATTCTGTCGCTGTTCGTCTACAAAACGGCATTTAGCTATTATGAGATGGGCTATGCGTCAACCATTTCCTGGTTCCTGTTTGCGGTTATTCTTGTCATTACCATTATCCAATGGGTCGGCCAAAAACGCTGGGTCCATTACTAGAGAGGAGCTGGCTCTATGTTTAGAATAACGAAGACACGCTCGGTTAAGCTTTCTGTCACGATCCTTATGCTGATTGCAGGGTTGTTTATGATTGTCCCTTTTTTATGGATGCTCAGTACTTCCTTCCAGACCCCTAGTGAGGTATTCCGCCAATGGCTTCCTTCGAAGCTGGACTGGACCAGCCATAAGCGAATCTGGACGGGAAACTATAACTTTCTCCCTTATTATTTGAACTCAATTAAGATTGCCGTGATTGGTACAGCAGGTGCCGTTTTTTTGTCGGCCTTTGCTGCTTATGGCTTCGCCCGTACGGAATTTAAAGGACGTAATACCCTCTTCATCGTGTATCTATCCATGATGATGATTCCTCCTCAAGTCGTTTTTGTTCCGAAGTTTATCCTGTTTAACTGGCTTCATATTTATAACACGCATTGGGCATTAATTCTGCCAGCCATGTTCTCGATATTTGGCGTATTTATGCTCCGTCAATTCTTTCTCAGTATACCGAACGAGATTACAGAATCTGCATTACTCGATGGTGCGGGTCATTTTCGAATTTTCTTCAAGCTTGTGTTACCGTTAGCCAAACCAGCGCTTGCAACGTTTGCGATTATCGATTTTTCCTGGCAGTGGAATGATTATGAGAATGCTCTGGTTTTCCTGCAGAGTCCAAAGCTTTATACGATTCCGCTTGGTCTACAAAATTTCGTTTTGGAAAACAACGTTGATTATAACGGAATGATGGCAGCTTCTTCCGCAGCGATTATCCCTATGATTTTAATCTTTCTGCTTGGTCAGAAATATATTATTCAAGGTGTATCCAGTTCAGCTGTAAAAGGCTAATTCAAAGGAGGCTTATATAATTAATGAGACGCGAGAAACTATTATTCGATGTTACGGTCATTGGCGGAGGACTTTCCGGGATTTGTGCCGCTATTGCAGCGGCAAGATTAGGTCAAAAGGTTGCCCTCGTGCATAATCGTCCTGTACTTGGCGGCAATTCCAGCTCCGAGGTACGTGTATGGGTATGCGGTGCAACGGGGCATGGCGTGAACCGTTACGCCCGGGAGACCGGCATTATGGGTGAATTATTCATTCAAAATCAACAACGGAATCCGGAAGGCAACCCCTATTTGTGGGACGTTACTTTGCTGGAGGCGGTAAGAGCCGAACCTAATCTGACTCTATTTATGAATACGGATGTTAGAGAAGTAGAAGCAGACGGTGAGAAGGATGCAAGGATAATTCGTAACGTGAAAGGCTGGATGATGGGCTCCGAGCGTGAGATTACGTTTGAAAGTAAGATCTTTCTTGACTGTACAGGTGACGGACTCGTCGGATTTCTCGCTGGAGCAGCATACCGGATTGGCCGTGAAGCCCGTCATGAGTTCGGGGAAGAATGGGCACCGGAAGTTGCTGATGATATTACGCTTGGCAGCACACTGTTGTTCTATACGAAAGATACCGGAAAACCGGTACGGTTTGTAGCTCCATCGTTTGCTAAAGACATTACGACAACCCCAATTCCGCTAAAGCGTGTGATCCGCAGTGGAGATTCTGGCTGTCATTACTGGTGGATTGAATGGGGCGGCGAGCTGGATACAGTACATGAGAATGAGCAGATTCGGGATGAGTTATGGTCTGTTATTTATGGCATCTGGGATTATATTAAGAACTCCGGCAAGTTTCAGGCCGAGGAGATGACGCTGGAATGGGTAGGATCGATTCCAGGCAAACGCGAATACCGCCGCTTCCTTGGTGATACGATTCTGACGCAAAACGATGTTATCTCTCAACGCCCATTCGAAGACCGGGTCGCCTTTGGTGGTTGGTCCATCGACCTGCATCCCCCACAAGGGATGTATGCAAGCGAGAGCGGCTCCAAACATCTGCATGCGGATGGCATTTATCATATTCCGTTTGGATGTCTGTACTCCCGCAATGTCAGCAATCTGCTGTTTGCGGGACGTAATATCAGTGCATCGCATGTTGCATTCGGAACAACCCGCGTCATGGCAACTTGTGCGGTAATGGGAGAAGCGGCAGGTGTAGGCGCTGCCTTATCGGTAATCAAAGGCATCACGCCTCGTGAGCTGCGTGAGGAGCATTTAACCGAATTGCAGCAAACGATGTTACGGACCGATGCCTCAATTATAGGACTGAGAAATATGGATTCTGCTGACATTGCGAGAAAGGGGATCATCACGGCTTCAAGCACGATGACCCGAATTTTGATCAACGAACCTTCCGAAGAGTACCTGCTGCTCGCTGACGTTGGATGGCTGTTCCCGACCGATGGGGGAATTGAAGGATTTAGGCTGTTGGTCTCTGCCCGTGAGGCTACAAGTCTCACTATAGAACTATGGGATACCGGTCGCCATGAGAATTATGTACCGGCAAACTTCAAGCAAGCTTTGCATATCCAGGTCGATGCAGGTGAAAATCAATGGTTGGATGTGCTTGCAGACAGTGCAATGTTTGGAGGCGATCCTTGTAATGTATTTATCATTGTTCGTGCGAATGAAGCAGTCAGTCTCTATACATCAGCTGTCCCGATCAGCGGTGTCCTCGCGTTTGAGCGGGGAGTTAAGCCAATAGTCAGCTCTGATCTGGAGGATCATCAGCCGAATCAGCCCATTATCGAATGGTCGATGAAGCGACTTGTCCGAAAGCCATTCTGTTTTGCAGTTGAGACTGGCGCTTATTCACCTGATAAAGTCATCAACGGCTATGTCCGCCCGTTTGGCGGTCCACAGCTGTGGGTATCGGAACCCATCGCTAATGGCCGTGAAGAATGGATTGAAGTCAACCTTCCAGAACCAGTGGATATTCAGGAAATCCACCTTACCTTTAATGACGATGTTAATGAGGATTTGATCAATTTGCATCATCACGAGACACCGTTTCTGATCATTCCCGAGTTGGTTAAGAGCTACGAGGTGCAGGCATATATTAATGGGGAATGGGAACGTTTTGCTGTTGATAGCCATAACCTTACTCGCAAAAAGATTCATCGCCTTGAGAATCCGATCCAATCAAAACGGATTAGGGTCATCATCAAGGAAACGCACGGTGGCGATCGGGCAGAAGTGTTTGAAATTCGACTATATGATTCTTATAGATGACGGCACCCGTGTTCCGCAGCTAGCATCCACAAATAAATGATTGGCCGAAATCTCGCCTTCTTCTTCTGAACTCTAATCGTATGGAAAAGAATCTAGATAAACGATATACTAGCTTATAACTGCTTTTTTGTTGAGGTGAATATCTAATGGAAGAAGTCGACGAATCCAAACAACTTGTATTACAAATTGGCGCTGCCTTGAAAAGGTACAGAAAAGAAAACAACATGAGCTTAGATGACTTAGCGGAATTGACAGGCGTAAGCAAACTTACTCTGGGAAATATCGAACGTGGCGAGACAAATCCAACTTTGGCGATCATATGGAAAATCTCAAAAGGCATATCTTTACCACTCTTGGCTTTGTTCAAATCAGAAGACCCTGTAAGTTTGTATCGAGCAGGCGAAGGACTGCGGTTTTCTAATGAACAAAAAAATTGGGTTATTGAACCCGTCTTTAAAAACGCTAGCAGCGATATTGAAATGTGTCGGGCTTACTTACAGCCCAATAGCTCCTACCATCCTGAAGGACATCATGTGAATACAACTGAAATTGCGACCGTAATGACGGGATCCATTGAAATTCAAGTCAATGGAGAGATTCACATCTTGAATCAATACGATACGATTAGTTTTCGTGCTGATTCTCCTCACTCTTATACTAATCATACGAATAGTGAAACCGTGCTGCATATAGCCTTGAAGTATGGTTTCTAAAAGTCGCAAATTCCACTTATGAATACAACTCCGAATTCCATCACCGGAATTCAGAGTTGTATTTTTGTTTTTTTAGACAATTTAATTATATTATAAAATACTTATTGTAAATAATGATATACTATAATATACTTTTGTTGTCCGCGCGGATAATTATTGCACCATTTTTACAATCAACAGGGAACAAATAATACCTGTGATTTCAGAAGGAGAATTGAAGAATGCTGAACAATCAAAATACAAAAGCCCTACCTTCCTCTATAGGGTTTATCATTCTCGGCATTATTTTTATTGCTGCTAATTTACGTACTCCCTTAACATCAGTCGGTCCTTTAGTGAGTCTAATAAGGGATGACGTTCATATTTCAAATACATTAGCGGGCTTGATAACGACTTTACCCTTGCTAGCCTTTGCTTTATTATCGCCTCTAGTACCGAAATTAGGCCGAAAGTATGGGGTTGAACGTATCATTTTGCTTGCCCTAATCTTTTTGACAATTGGCATTGTAATACGTTCTTTATCTGGTGCAGCTAATCTGTATATTGGAACAGTAATTCTAGGATTTGCAATTGCCATATGTAATGTATTATTGCCAAGTATAATCAAAAGGGATTTCCCCAATAAAATTGGCTCTATGACAGGTCTTTACTCCGTTTCAATGTGTTTATGTGGAGCCATTGCATCAGGAATCAGTGTACCGCTAGCTGTGAACGCAGGTCTAAAATGGCAGGGAGCATTAGGAATATGGGGGGTTCTAAGTTTTGTAGCCATTCTCTGTTGGTTACCCCAATTAAGAAATCAATCGAAGCAAACAGTCACGACCAGTCAGCAGAGGGCCAGCAACGATTTGAATGTTTGGCGGTCCCCTCTTGCATGGCAGGTAACCTTATTTATGGGTATACAGTCCATGGTTTTCTATGTGTTGATCGCATGGTTACCTGAAATTTTAAAGCAGCAAGGAATTGATTCAACCCAATCAGGTTGGTACCTCTCGATAATGCAGTTAGCACTGCTTCCATTTACATTTATTGTTCCTGTTATTGCTGGGCGCATGTCTAGCCAACGTTTGTTAGTGGTTATCACAACCATTTTGCTTTTGACGGGAACACTCGGGCTTCTTTACGGAAGCTCCAATATTATATTATTGTGGATCATAATACTGGGAATTGGTGTAGGTTTCGCCTTTAGTTTATCCATGATGTTTTTTGGGTTACGCACTGAAAATGCGCATCAAGCAGCGGAATTGTCTGGCATGGCGCAATCGATCGGATATCTTCTTGCCGCAATTGGTCCTGCACTTATTGGATATCTGCATGATGCGACAAATAGTTGGGATATGCCACTTTTCATTCTGCTGGGCGCTTCGGTCTTACTTTTGTTAGCCGGAATGGGAGCAGCAAGAAACCGTTTTGTAGGTAGCGGAAGTCGTTACGAGCTGCCACGGAAAGGACGATAACTATGTTTGACAAAATTATTGTGGCAATTGATCAAGCTGGAATAACGAACAAACTTCTCAATGCAACCGTTGAAATAGCCCGAGACAAACAAAGCCAAGTTACCTTGGTTAATGTTAGCCAGGAATATGTATCGAGTGGTATGACCTATTTACCAGAGAATTTCTTGGAAGAAATATTGAACGAAATGAAGAAAGCGAGTCTGGAACAGTTGCAACGCGCCAAATCCAAATTAAAATCTGCGGGGATTAACTCAGAAACAGTTCATCTTAAGGGAGATCCTGCACATGAAATATTAAAATATGCTAAGGATACTGAGCAGCAACTTATTATTATTGGTAGCCGGGGGCTAAGTGGCATAAAAGAAATGATGCTTGGAAGTGTCAGCCACAAGGTTTCACAGTTATCGAAATGCCCAGTGCTCATTGTGCACTAAATCCTTAGGAAACTGCAAGGCTGATGCATTGATATACTAATGCGGAACACGAGTTACATTAATAGTCTAAAAACCCCTTACTAGAGCAAAACTATAATTTGCTCTAGTAGGGGGTTTTATGATTGCTTTTAAACGAACTATTGACTTACAGTTAACTCTATGTCCTATACTCCGAATAGGAAAGAAAAATAAGTGGCTTTTCTGGAGTAGGGCAGTTACAATTTGTTAGGATCAATAAGACGTGGGGTGTGAACGGGGGATAGGTAACGCTAAATGGATTGTAATGACGATTCAAATAAACTAAATTACGTAATGAATTGGAGATTTAATCAACAATGATAAAGAGTAATAATTGGAATGTATTTGGCCTGGCATTGTTGCTGGGTTTGTTTTCAACATTAGGCCCATTTACTATTGATATGTATTTACCGGCTTTTCCTGAGATTGCAAAGAATTTCAATACAAGTGCATCACTTGTTCAGTTTAGTCTTACTGCTTGTTTATTAGGTCTAGGTGTGGGGCAGCTCGTTATGGGTCCTTTGAGTGATGCTCACGGTAGACGTAAACCGTTGTTAATCTCCATGGCAGCCTATATTATTTGCTCCTTGGCGTGCGCTTTTGCTCCTAATATCGGACTATTGATTTTGTTTCGGTTCACTCAAGGGTTTGCGGCTTCAGCAGGAATTGTTATTTCTCGCGCGATAGCTAGAGACCTGTACAGTGGACATGAACTCACTAAATTCTTCTCTTTGCTGTTGCTTGTAGGGAATTTAGGGCCTTTGGCAGCACCGATCGCTGGAAGTGGCATTCTTTCATTCACGACATGGATTGGAGTGTTTATCTCACTCTCATTTTTGGGCGTTTTCTTATTAATAATGACAAAGTGGGGCTTGAAGGAGTCTAACCCACCTGAACGACGTATGGCTCCCAACTTCAAACAACAGTTGGGCAATTACAGAACGCTACTACGTGACCGCAAGTTTGTCGGCTATATGCTTGCACAGGGAATCATGACGGCTGGGGTATTTGCATATGTAGCAGGAACACCATTTATTTACCAAAATATTTATGGAGTCACACCAACTGTATTTGCTATATTGTTTGCTTCGAACGGGATCAGCTTGATCATCGGTTCCCAAATTGTGGGTCGGTTAGCACAACGTATACCTGAGCAGACTCTTCTATTATCTGGACTGTGGCTTGCTCTAGCGGCAAGCGTTGCAGCTTTGGTGGTAACCATAGTTCATGGCCCGCTGTTCGCATTGGTCATTCCATTGTTCTTCTTTGTTTGCTCCATAGGTATTACGTCTACTGCAGCATTTCCGCTTGCTATGGAGAGCCAAGCCAAGATGGCTGGAAGTGCAGCAGCGCTACTCGGAGTTGTTCCTTTCCTTTTAGGCGCGCTGGTTGCTCCTCTGGTTGGTATCGCAGGTGAAGACACTGCCGTCCCACTTGGACTCACTTTATTAATGACCAGTCTCGTTGCGATTCTTACGTATTTCCTACTCGTTAAAAAAATATCGCATCACACACCTCAGCATGCTCAGTCTGATGCTAACTTTTAATTGAGAATATGAGGGATTGATCCTATTAGATATAAAAAACCGTTGATCTTTAATTTAAAGACTCAACGGTTTTTTATTATGGTAATGAAGGAAAGACGGCAAAGAACTTTTGAAAGGCTAGCCTTTCGGGATCTTCCGGTAGCTGGAAGGGGAGAATCCCGATATCTTCTTGAAGAGCCTGGAGAAATAATAGGGATCACTAATGCCCACTGCATAGCTGACTTCCTTAATACTCAATTCGGTAAGATCCAGAAGATGACCTGCCCGCTGAATTTTGAGCTGTAGAAAATATTCGATCGGAGCGACGCCCGTTTCAGATTTAAACAGAAAGATCAGATGCTGTTTCGACACCCCGACATGATTAGCCAACTCCGTAAGAGAAATAGAGCCACTCATATGTACATTCATGTATTGAATGGCCTGTTCCAGATAAGTTTCACGTTTCTTCTCTTGTGCCGATTTGACGGCATTTAAGCCAATCCCGGAGAGCAACTGTCTAGTAGTTTGGGCCACATGTACATGGGTAGTCAGGGCATATGTCCGCTCGGCCAGCATTTCATAGGTAGGTAGGAACCATTCCATTAAACGGGCCTTGCCGCTTGGGGATAAAGCGAGTGTGGCGTTAGATAAACCAAACATCTTCACCAATCGATTCGAATGGCTGCCTTTGAAATGAAACCAGTAGATACTCCATGGATTCTCCTGCATTGCCCCGTAACGATGTGCAGTTTCGGGTGGGATTATCATCATATCTCCTTGCTGCATGATTAATCGCTCTCCTTGATTCAACTCAACCCATCCTTCTCCCGCTTCGCAAAAGATGAAAATATGCGAGGGGCTGCCCTCCAGACGCTCCCTGAAATGATAGTGAGCGTTGGGGAAATAGCCGATGTCCGTAATAAATAAGGTAGAGGTTAGTTCTTCTTGTTCCAGTTCTTTCATCCAGTATTCAGGAAGTACATATAGCTTCTCCTCTGCAAATCCTTCACGCTTGCGTATGTGGTCAGGACTCATTCCAGTTACCCCCGTAATTCATAATCCGAATAAGAATATAATCCATCACTTCCCGCATTTCGTCAATTGGAACCTTCCTTGCCAGAATATACAGTATAACTATCAAGACAAGGGAGGCAGTTCTAACATGAAGCATGAGGCTGTGGATCACAAGCTGGAGGCGGATCCAACCGGATCCAGTCAGGTACAAGTGTGGGAGACAAGCGTGTTGATACCTACATATGAGGCGGGTGAAGCTGACCCAAATCCGATGTTTCTGGAGAAAAGAGTCTATCAGGGAAGCACCGGTCGTGTGTATCCGCATCCAGTGATCGAGAGTATCTCGGATGTGAAGCATGATAAAAATTACAAATTGGTTATTCTGGAGAATCAATATATCCGTATGGAGATCATGCCGGAAATCGGCGGTAGAATCTATCGTGCGCTTGATAAAACGAACAATTATGATTTTGTTTATTATAACCGCGTCATTAAGCCTGCACTGGTGGGCCTTGCTGGTCCTTGGATCTCCGGAGGAATTGAATTTAACTGGCCGCAGCATCACCGTCCTAATACATTTGGTCCGGTTGAATACAAATACGAAGTAACTGGCGATGGCAGTGCTACAGTATGGGTTAGTGAGATTGACCGGATGTACGGTACAAAAGTCACTGCAGCCTTCAAACTCTATCCGGATAAAGCCTATTTGGAGATCCAGGCTCAATTATACAACCGGACACCTGAGCCACAGACCTTTCTGTGGTGGGCAAATCCGGCCGTAGCAGTTAATGAATATACACAATCCGTGTTTCCACCAGACGTAACGGCTGTATTCGATCATGGCAAAAGGGATGTCTCCCGTTTTCCTATTGCTACCGGAACTTATTACAAACAGGATTACTCGGAAGGCGTTGATATTTCCCGGTATAAGAACATCCCGGTTCCGACTTCGTACATGGCTTATAAATCCGATTATAATTTCGTCGGCGCATATGATCACGGCGTAGAGGCCGGATTGCTGCATGTGGCGAATCATCATATTTCTCCCGGCAAGAAACAATGGACTTGGGGGAATGGGGAGTTCGGTCAGGCGTGGGACCGTCAATTGACGGATGAAGATGGCCCATACATTGAACTTATGACTGGAGTGTACACAGACAATCAGCCCGACTTCACTTGGCTACAGCCCTACGAGGAGAAGACCTTTACCCAGTATTTCATGCCTTACAAAAACATCGGTGTCGTAAAAAATGCCTCCATCGAAGCAGCCATCAATCTGGAAGTTGATGCTGAAGCCGGAGAGGCAGTGATCAAGGTATATGCAACATCTAAACTCGAACATGCCGTTGTGGAGTTGAGTGGGGCGGCAACCCGGTATTTGCAGGAAACGGTTGAATTGTCCCCTGTAGATGTATATCAGAAGGTTATTCCGCTGGAGAGCGGGGAGCAGGAGCATGATCTGAAGCTTTTGGTTCGAAATAGGGAAGGCAGAGTGCTGATTTCCTATCAACCGAAACGTCCAGATATTGAACAGATTCCTGAAGCTGCTAAACCACTGGCAGCACCAGAAGAACTGCGTTCGACCGAAGAACTGTATCTGGCAGGCAAGCATCTGGAGCAATATCGGCATACTACGTTTGAGCCTGAAGCGTACTATCTGGAAGGATTGAAGCGGGATAACGGAGATATCCGGTTAAATGTAGCTTATGGAACGTTACTACTTCGTCGTGGATTATACATAGACAGCGAGCAGTATTTCCGTAAATCTATTGAGCGGTTGACCTGGCGTAATCCGAACCCATATGAGAGCGAGGCCTACTACCAGCTGGGAAGAGCACTTCGTGGCCAAGGCCGTTTGGATGAAGCGTTTACTGCTTTCCACAAATCGGTCTGGTCGGCAGCGTGGCAGGATGCTGGGTACTTCTCTCTTGCTCAGATTTCCAGCCTGAAAGGCCAGTACACCGAGGCACTGGAGCAGATCGAACGTTCACTCATCCGCAATTCACGAAACTACAAAGCACGTAATCTGAAAGCCGCACTGCTGCGCAAGCTTGGTCTGATTGATAATGCAAAGGCCTATGCGCTTGAAACCCTTGAATTGGATGTTGCGGATTTTGGAGCTTATAATGAGTTGGCTTTGGCTCATACAGCTATGGGAGACAAGGATGCTGCACAAGGTATTCTGACTGAATTACAGCAATTGATGAGAGATGACGCCCACAACTATCTGAATGTCATCGCAGATTATATGGACAGCGGTTTCTATGAAGAAGCCATTGCAGTAGGGAAAAGAATAGTGGACCCGGAAAATTCAGTCTATCCGATGCTGCATTATGCACTGGCTGAATTATATAAACGTATCGGACAACATGAACATGCTCAAGAAGCACGTCGTAAGGGACAATTGGCCAATCCAACCTATTGTTTCCCGAACACGTTGTTTGAACTTGAGCTGCTGGTAAGTGCAGTTCATGCTAACCCGAAGGACGACAAGGCTCATTACTACCTCGGAAACTTTTATTATGACAAAAAACGACCTATCGAGGCGATTGCGAGCTGGGAGAAATCCCGCGAACTGCGGGATGATTTTCCGACGGTACACCGCAACTTGGGGCTGGCCTATTACAACAAACAGAACAATCCGCAAGCGGCCCTAGCTTCGCTTGAACAGGCCTTTGCTTATGCACCGGATGATGGTCGTATTTTCTTTGAACTGGATCAGCTGCGTAAGAAGCTTGCGTGGTCAACAGACAAACGCCTCCAGTTCCTTGAAGAGCGGCGAGATCTGGTCGAGAAGCGAGATGATCTGTATGTGGAATACGTATCCCTGCTAAACAATCTTGAACGTTATCAAGAGGCAATCGCTGCCTTGTCTCTGCGCAATTTCCATCCGTGGGAAGGTGGAGAAGGGAAAGTGACTGGGCAATATAAGTTGGCTCATACCGAGCTTGGTAAACAAGCGCTGCAAAACGGTCATTATGAAGCAGCAGTTCAGCATTTACAACAAGCATTAGTCTATCCGTTGAATCTGGGAGAAGGTAAGTTGGAAGGAACTCAGGAGAATAATATTTATTATTATCTAGGCATGGCTTACGAAGGTCTGCAGCGGGAAACAGAAGCTATCGCTAGTTATACCATAGCTTCACAGGGTCTAGCCGAGCCGACAAGTGCGTTGTTCTACAACGATCAGCCGCCAGAAATGATTTTTTACCAAGGGTTGGCCTGGTTAAAGCTCCGTAACGGGAAGGAAGCTAAGCGCCGTTTTAATAAACTGATTGATTATGCTGAAAAGCATATTTTTGACGATATCAAAATGGATTATTTTGCGGTATCCTTGCCGGATTTCCTAGTATTTGAGGATGATCTGAACCGGCGAAATGTAATCCATTGCCGGTACATGAGGGGATTGGGACTTCTGGGGCTTGGCCGTGACAAAGAGGCCGGAACCGAACTTGAGTTGGCTCTGGAAATGGAGCCTAATCATCAAGGGGCAATGGTTCATAGACGGTATTCCCAACGACTGGGCGAAGGATTTCAACCTTAATGCTCCATCATCAAAGAGATGTAGAGATATTGTCCATTGGCTGTATTATAGAGAATAAACCTGTATTGCTACAAACAAAAAGGAAGGTGTAATGATAATGGATGTAGGGCGTAGGGAGTTGCCGCGCAAACTGACCATCACGATGTGGGATTTTTCCTGGTACACCATGACCTTACCGGGAGAACCCTATAGCGACCTTGAGGCGAGATTTAAGGAAGCAGTGGAGAGGGGCTACAATACGATCCGAATCTGTGCGATGCCCTTTTTATTGTTCACGGCGGAAGGCAAGCGGCCGGGTCCGTTACACTTCGGTAGCCTTGGAGAGATCGGGCAGCGGACACGCTGGTATAACTGCCGGGGCGGCGCCGAGCTGGATGGACATGCGCATTTACTGGAGTTGTTCAGACAGGCCAAGGCCCATGGCTGTTATATCATCCTGTCTTCTTGGGAATATCAGCAGAGCCCCAGCTTCCTGGCATTTCCCGGGTTGCGCGATGAACTGGCTGCCATAGCTCCGGAGGAGCGGTTTATGGCTATTGCGAGATCCATGGATCAGCTTATCCGGTATATAAAAGCGGAAGGATACGACAAGCAGATCGTCTACGCGGAGCTGCATAATGAGGTGGAGTTCGGGCAACTGACCGAGATTGGAACCGCTCGAGGCATTGCCCCGTCCAATGTACCAGCACTGGTGGAAGCCATGCAGCCTTATATTGAAGAGGCCGTAGGTTATCTTAGAAGTGTCCACCCGGATATTTTGATGACAGCAAGCTATACACTAAATGAAGCCTATCCCAAATCCTATGTAGCGGGAAATTTACAGGTTGCACATTTCCATCTCTATATCAAAGGGGTATTGAATGAATTAACCGAAGCGGCTGGAATTGATGATGAGCAGGCGCCTTTTCCCGGCTCATTTGTCCAATCGCTCCTGCGGGAGGATGCGCCTCCATTTGAAGAGTATACGCTACCGCGCGACCAAGAATGGAGAATGGAAGGTAATCCGGTAGGGTTAAGGCTGCTCTATCTGCATGACTGGGTGGAGCCGGATAAATGGGATCTTTTTTTATACGACAATTATAGTAAACATAAGCTGGCTATGCTGCAAAAGGCAGATATGCGCTTCGAGGAAGCTCACGAATGGGCGGCTCATTCTGGCTTGCCGGTCGTTATTGGGGAAGGATATGTTGGTTATACGCCGCTGTTAGCGGGATTCGAAGAGGGGCCTGTTGGGAAATTCATTGCAGAGTACGCGCTGCGTAAAGGAATGGCTCTTGGCTTCTGGGGAATGACTCTATGCTCTAACTGTGCGCCGCATCATCCTTTCTGGGACGATATCCCCTGGCAACAGAAATGGAATCGATATATTCTTTCATCGCAATAATTGTTATGTTGGAAAGAACCAAACTTTATGTTCTCCTCTTATCAGAAACGTTGTACATCAGAGTGAATACTTTACTATATCCGTACACCACGACTAAAGGAAGAAAATAAGAAAAGAAAGTCCAATAGATATTCCAGCCATTAAAATAAAGAACTCTACCCATTTCTTTAGCCAACCATTCGATCAGCGTTAATGTAAAAGAGGTTATTAAGATTGCTAGCCACGACTTCGTATTTTTTTCAAGAATCATGTATATCATGAGGCATCCAGCAATAGGGTATATACCTAAGTCGAAAGGGAGCCCCGCATATGATTGGTTACGGGTATTGGGAAGGATATTCCAGAAAAAATTGAAGCCCGCACTGTTTAAACAAGAAGAGGTGGCTACTCCCAGCGGATAATAAGCTAAGAGGATGTTGACGTTTCTACGTAGAATCCATCCACCGATTAAGATGGGGATAACCATACCAAAAATGACATTCCCCAGCATCGAATCACTCCCATAGGTTTTCACCTGAATAATTTCTTATTATTAACCAAATTTATAATTTCATAAGGGATGCATCCCACTTTTGTATTATCAGGCTAGCCAGAATCCCTTGGTTGGTCTTTTTGTCGATTGAATAACGTGGTACTAGATGATAATGTAAAATAAGGGCGAGGATTCCTCGTTGGGGGAATATACTAATTGAATCGAGGTTCTGAAAATGAGGGTGAAACGAATTGTCACCAATATTAATACACAAAACGTTCCAGCAGCAAAAAGCTTTTACCAGGATGTGCTTGAACTTGATTTATTGATGAATCATGGTTGGATTGAAACATACGGATTACTTGGAGAGGAGAACGTTCAAATAAGTATCGCCACACAAGGTGGCTCCAATACACCTACACCTGACCTTTCGATTGAAGTTGATGATGTCGATGTAGTGTACGAACGCATGAAAAGCGCGGGTTATACAATAGAATATGAACTTACGGATGAGCCTTGGGGAGTTCGTCGATTCTATGTCCGTGATCCATTTGGTAAGTTGATCAATATCCTTGCTCATAGACATTAAATCAGTTGTCAGGGAGTGTATACAAGCAGAGTTACTGTTCAAATTAAAGTACTTTCTTTAAAAATTATTGTATATTGGTTTGAAGTATTGGCATTCTTTGCTCGGATGTTATGATTATATAAAAGTCGCAAATTCAAGGTGAACAATGACAGAATTGAACCAGAATAACCGTCGAATGTGGTACATAAAGCTATAGGTAAACATTTTCCAAAGTACAATGATCCATGTTTTGTCCAAGGTAAACGCAGATTATTCATCACTATTAACGGGGGGAAACAAGAATGATGAATGTTTTGTTAGTGGATGATGAGCCATGGGTACTGGAAGGTCTGCGGACAATGGTAGATTGGAACAAATACGGTTTTCAAATTTGTGGAGAGGCTGAGAACGGGAACGCTGCTTGGTCCATTATTGAGAACCTTCGGCCAGACCTGGTGTTTACAGATATTCATATGCCTTCAGTGAGCGGACTTGAACTGATTGACCGCTCGATACAAAAACTAGCCAAACCGCCGCGATTTGTCATATTAAGCGGATACGATAGCTTTGATTATGCGAAAACAGCGCTGGAACAGCGTGTGGAGGATTATTTACTCAAACCCATTGATGAGGTTGAGATTGAAAACGTATTAGAACAGATGAGTCGTAAAATTCAGAACGAGCTTGTCGCAGAGAAATTGCATCAACACGAGCGTACTTTATATGTAAATTGCTTGTTCAACCGTCTGTTTCAGGGGGAGGATAGCAGCGAACTGCAAGCCGAAGTGGAAAGTATATTGCAAATGGAGGGTCATGAGAATATGGCCTGTCTTTTAATTGAAACGGATATTTGCAATGAAGACATAAAGTCACAGGTACAGCGTTTTGCTAGCGCTCATCACTACGAATTTTTTATGGATGCTGAAGGAAGAATGGGTGTGTTTGCTGCTGTAATTGAAGATTCTCTGAGTTGGCTTGAGAGGCTAGGGAGAACTTTGTTTGAGATTTACTCCGGTCATGGATCAATTATTGTGGCATTTGGATATCACTCAGGTGGAGTAGTCGCTATGCGGTCAGCATTTGAAAAAGCGTTATCTGCTTTGAAATGGAAGCGTTATCAAAAAGAAAGCGGCATTATTCGAGATCAAGATTTGCCACGGCATAGTAACATGGCGGTTGTAAATCAAAAAGCGTTGAGTAACCTGTTTAAAACCATTTTAACGGGTGAAGAGAATGGGTTGGAGAGAGAGGTACACGAGTTGCTTGCGAGTCCAGATTCAGGGCTGTCTGTGTCGGATATAGAATATGTTCGGGTACAATTGCTTGCTCTTGAAATGGGAGTTCTCAAGCAAATGAAGGAGCTGGATGGGAATGTAGACAGGTTTGTGTTGCAGTTACAACATATGTTGGGCGATTTATCTGACATTGATTCCTTTCCTGCATTTAGGGAATATGCACTTATATTAAGTCTCAACGCTTTGAGAGCTCTACAGGAGCAGCGGAAAGAAAAAGAATGCAGCACGATTTTTCGTGTAGTGCAATATGTTAACCATGAGTTTCGGGAGAAGCTGCAGCTCCAGGAGATTGCACAGAAATTTCATATGAATGCCAACTATCTGGGGCAAGCCTTCAGACAGCAGACTGGCAAGTCTTTTCGGGAATATCTGAATGATAAACGGATCGAGGAGGCGAAGAGACTGTTACGTCAGAGCTGTTGTAGCATAGCCGAAGTTGCGGTCCATTCAGGATATCCTAATGCCGACTATTTTGTAAGTCAGTTCAAGCGAATGACTGGGATGGCTCCCTCCGCGTATCGAAAACAACCATAGATTGGGACTCGACAAGTAATGAATGAAGGATGGCGATGGAAGACATGTTTAAGAAATTTCGATTTCGCGGCATCGTGAACGATATTCCTTTGAACTACAAGTTTATGCTGATCTATGTTATCGGTATTTTGCTTCCGATCATAGCAAGCAATTATTTGTTCATGGATCGTATGTCGGGGCTAATTAAGGAGCGGGAAGAGCAGAATCTGCAAATATCGCTGGAGCGGGCGAGAAAGGACATTCACACCATGATTGACGGGGGGATCGCTGTCAGTCACGCCTTAATCACGGACAAGCTGTTGTCCGAATCCATGGATCGTGTATACAAAGACCAATTGGATTTCTACAATACATTCGATGAACAGCTTCGCCATCGAGTGACTTCCTATATTCCCGTGAACAATCAAATCCAGCGGATCGGCATCTACACAGATAATCCAACGATTGTGTCTGGAGGGGATTATTATTATCTGGACAGCTCAATGAACGCCAGTGCCTGGTTCAGACAATGGGAAGCAGCAGGGGAATCACTAAGTGTACTCGCTTATCGCGATCAGGCAGCGAATGATCGCGCGGCGACCTCGTCGTATTTTAGCGTGATTGAAAAAATGGACTATTATAACGCAGACAACTCTTACGAGAAGTTAGTGCGCATTGATTTTTACCTTAATCGATTCTATGACGTTATTGCGAGAGAGAAAAGCTCGCTGGACCTGTATCTGGTCAACGCGAAGAATCAGATTATCGTGTCCACAGATGACAAGTATCAGGGTGAGGTAGATAGTGATTATGCGTTATTTGATACGAGCAAGGCGGCGGACAAGGACCTACATATCGTACCGATTGGCAAGGCCAGCTATGTGAAAGGTTGGAAGCTCATTGGCGTACCTCAGGAAACACGTGTCAAACAAGCGATGCTCTCCATGAAGCTTTATTTCGGCATGCTCGCTGGTATCATTACTTTGGTTACCTCCATCTTCATCTATGTCATGCTGCGCTCATACAATTATCGAGTGAAACGTCTGTCCAGACATATGCAAAAGGTGGGGAACGAGAAATTTGATCTGATCAACATTGATGGGGGACAGGATGAGATAGGTCATCTGATTCGTAATTTCAATATGATGACCGCTCAGATCCATTCCTTGATCAATAATGTGTACAAGCTTGAAATTCAGCAACGGAGCCAGGAGGCTGAGCGCATTCGCGCTGAACTGAATTTGCTGCAAAGCCAGATGAATCCTCATTTTTTATTTAATACGCTCAATGCGCTACTGGTGGTTAGCACCAAAAACAATTATGCGGATGTCAAAGACATTATCAAGGACCTATCCAAGTTGCTTCGCCGCTTGTTGAATTGGAAGGACGATGTGGTCACGCTGGAAGAGGAAATGAGTTTTACGGTCATGTATCTGGGGATCGAGAAGTTCCGTTTTCGAGACAAGTTTGAATATTACATTGATATTAGCGAAGAGGCGAGGCAGTATAGAATTCCAAAAATGAGTATCCAGCAGTTGGCCGAGAATGCTTGCAAACATGGAATTCAGGCTATTGAGGGGTTAGGGTATGTGAAGATTAAAGCGGAAGTTGTGAGCGAACGCCTGCGCGTCGTTGTATCCGATAATGGTAAGGGCATGGATAAGGAACGGCTGCAAGAGGTTCTGTATCATATGCGGAGCAAGGAGGAGAGCGGAGGGAGTAACATTGGCATACGTAACGTATATCGCCGTCTTGAATTGTATTATGACGATAAAGTGGATTTTAACTTGGTGAGCAGAATAGGAGAAGGGACAGAGGTCTCCTTCGAAATTCCATTGCAACTGTTAGATCATCAGGGTGAAGAAGGAGGTAAGGACAATGGCATTTAGAGCGCTGCTGATTGATGACGAGCCATGGGCGCTAGAGGGCTTGCAGCTGTGGATTCCATGGGAAAGTCTTGGCTTTGAGGTATGCGCTATGTGTGGCAACGGTGCGGAAGGGTTGGAACGAATGGAAGAGTTACAGCCGGATCTTGTCATGGTTGATATTCAAATGCCAATTATGAATGGGCTAGAGATGATTGAAGAATGGCGACGTAGAGGAAACTGGTCGACCAAGTTCATTATTCTTACGGGGTACAGCGATTTCGAGTTTGCGCGAAAAGCGCTTAAATTCAAAGTTTCCGGTTATCTGTTAAAACCATTGGATGAGGAACAGGCGGAGTCCGAGATTCGCATGATGGGCATGGAACTGATGAAGGAGCAAGAGCAGCTTTATATTGGGCAGATTGCATTGAGAGAGCAGGAAATGTTGACGATGAAGCAGGCTTTATTAGGCAAAGTGCTGTCTGCTGAGGGTACTCAATTGATGCAGTCCCTTTCCCAGTCAGCTGAATCCTGGATTGTATGCCTGGTTCAGGTATCGGAGAAAGAGTTTGGCCGGTGGAGCAGTCTTGCTTCAGAGATTCTGAACGGACGGGATGTCCTCTATATCATTCGTATGCGAAATGCTCTTGTATCCATTGTGTTTGGCGATGTTTCCCCCGGACCTCAGAGAACGAGCGGAAATTTTAGAAAACAATTAGAAACACTGGCTCGCCGTCTGGCGGGCTTTCGTACATATATGGCGATTGGCTCAACCGAATCCTCTCTTCATCACATCAGCAACTCCCGCATAACAGCAGAGAAGGCGTTGCTGCACGCTTTTTATGAAGCGGAAGAGAACAGCATAATGGATTATGCCGATATCCAGAACCACGATTTTCAAAGGCATAACCAACAGGTTGAACTGATCGAGCGAGTACTGGGAGCACTTCAGCTCATTGATTACGCCAACTACCAGTCCGCTGTGGAGTTTATTGAGCAATCCTTTCGACAGATGCGGGTCCACCCGGATGAAGCCCGAAAATTTGTGATTTACCTTCTTCATGAAATTCGTGCTTACATGAGGGCGCAAATGGCAGAAGATTCAGAGAATTACCGTATGTTCGAAATTCCGGAACTGGATGAAGCACTGTTAACCCTTGATGATTTGATCGGCATGCTGCATTCGTGTGGAAGAGTCTGCTTTGAGTTTTTGCTTAAAGAGAGCGTCTTCGAAGCGCAAGGTATTGTACAGGAAATCAACGATTATATTCATACGCATTACCAGGAGGGATTGACTATTAAGTTGCTATCGGAACGTTTCTTCCTGCATCCGGCCTACTTGGGACAACTATTGATACGCAAAAATGGAATCGGCTTCAATGAACTGCTTCATAACCTGAGGGTTGAGGAGGCATGTCGGTTGCTACAGATGAATCAGTACAAAAATAGCGAGATCTCGGAAAAGATTGGATACGCCAATTACCATCATTTTTTAAAGCAATTTGAGAAACGTATGGGCATGTCTCCTAACGAGTACAAGAAAACCTGAGCTTTTCTCGGAAAGAGCTATAATTCGAATATAGTTTCCATAGAGATGTAAATTTATAATTAAATTATTCAAATGAAAGGGCTTTCATATAGTGAGATCAAACTTTGGAGGTGCTTTATGGGGGACAGTAAAAAATCATTCTTCCGTATGGGGGCAACACTGTTATTGTCGTTGAGTGTTGTGCTAGCAGGTTGCTCAGGCGGCAATTCAGGCAGTGGAGAAGAGAGTAGTAAAGGTAGTGAGGTGGGGGCTGACAATCCGTTAGAAATCTCGGTATTCCTGAACGAGGCCGGACAACAGCCAACCGCTGACAACAAAATCTACAAAAAAATCAAGGATGAGCTTGGCGTTACATTCAAATTTGAATTTTTGGCTGGCGACAAAAACCAAAAGCTTGGCGTTATGATTGCCGGAGGAGATTATCCGGATCTGATCTCTGCGGACACCAAACTGACAGCAGCCGGTTCGGTCATTCCGTTGGAAGACCTGATCGAGGAGCATGCGCCTAATCTGAAGAAGCATTATGAGAAGTACTGGAACCAGATGAAGGACCCTAACGATGGACATATCTATTACTTGCCCAACTATGGTGCATACAACGGTGAGGTGTCGGACACCTACTACAGCGGACCTGCCTTCTGGATTCAGAAAGCCGTGTTGAAAGAGTTTGGTTATCCTACGCCAAAAACATTGGACGAGTACTTTGACTTGATCGCCAAATACAAGGAGAAGTATCCCACGATCGACGGCAAGCCGACCATTGGCTTTGAAGTATTGAACTATGACTGGAAAAACTGGGGGTTGTTGAACCCGCCACAGCATTTGATTGGTCATCCGAATGACGGGGGAGTCGTTGTAAACGACGGCAAAGCAGAGATCTTTGCAGACAAAGATTATGCCAAAACCTACTATGAGAAACTTAATGAAATTAACGGCCAAGGCTTGCTCGACAAGGAGGCTTTTGCACAAAACTACGACCAATATATGGCCAAATTGTCCAGTGGGGCAGTACTCGGCATGTTCGACCAACACTGGAATTTTCTCAGCGCGGAAGATTCGCTCATAACTCAGGACAAAATTGAACGCACGTACGTCGGCTTCCCGCTGGTATACGACAGCAGCACGAAGGACTACTATCGCGACCGCGCGGCGCTCAACCTGAACAATGGTTACGGCATTACTGTAAGTGCCAAGGACCCTGTGAAAATTATTAAAGCGCTCGACAAGCTTATGGAAGAAGATTGGCAAAAGACACTCACTTGGGGCATTCAGGATGAAGACTATTACGTGAATGACGAAGGCCGTTTCATGAAAACCCAAGAGCAGCGCGACAATGCCGCAGATGCGGCCTGGAAACTGGCCAATAAAGCAGATGCTTTCTATGGAACCGCACCGAAGATGGAAGGTTACTTTAGCGATGGCAACGCTACTTCAGCAAGCAATCAGCCGGAAGAATATCAAGCCAGCTTGAGACCGTTTGATAAGGAAGTTTTGGACGCCTACGGTTTCAACAGCTATGTGGATTTCTTCAGTGCTCCACCAGAGAATCCGGTTACTTACCCGGCTTGGTCCGTCGATCTGGTTGAGGGATCTCCAGCCAAAATTGCCAATACGAAGCTGAACGAATTATCAACCAAATATTTACCGAAAGCGATTTTGGCTAACACATCCGAATTCAGCAGTGTATGGAGCGAATACGTTTCCGAAATTCAAAAGCTGGATATCAAGGCTTTCGAAGGCCGCATCAATGAAGTATTGCAGTGGAGAATCGATAACTGGTCAGTGAAATAAGAAAATGCTGTCAGGAAGGAGGGCTACCTTCCTTCCTGATTTTTTTAAAGAACATATCGCTGGACGTTATTCCTTTCAATATAAAGATGGATAGGAGCCTGATATTATGGAGGAAATTGTAGTGGGTACCAAGCCGCTCCGACCGAAGAAAAAACCGAAAATTAGGCGGATTACTTGGCAAAATATCAAAGCACAGAGACAGCTCATATGGATGTCTGTTCCTCTGCTTGCGTACATTATTATCTTTGCTTATGTGCCTGTCTGGGGCTGGACGATGGCTTTTCAGGATTACAAACCAGCCAGAAGTTTCTCGCAGCAAACGTGGGTAGGGTTCAAGCATTTTCAATTTTTGTTCACGGATGACAATTTCTTGCGCGTGCTTCGTAATACGCTTGCCATGAGTATCATCAACATGATTTTGGGTTTCGTTACCGCTATTGTTTTGGCATTGTTACTCAATGAAATCAAGAAGATCATGTGGAAGCGGACGGTACAAACCATCTCTTATCTTCCTCACTTCTTATCATGGATTATCGTTACCGGCATCGTAGCGACATCGCTTGCTTCTGACGGCATTGTCAACGATATCCTCATGAAACTGCACTTAATCAACGAGCCGATCTTGTGGCTGACGGAAGGGAAATATTTCTGGGGCGTTGTTGCAAGTTCTCATAT
This sequence comes from Paenibacillus sp. ov031, assembly GCF_900143165.1. Taxonomy (NCBI): domain Bacteria; kingdom Bacillati; phylum Bacillota; class Bacilli; order Caryophanales; family Paenibacillaceae; genus Paenibacillus; species Paenibacillus sp. ov031. The sequence continues at coordinate 1,824,424 of NZ_FRDO01000001.1, read as the reverse complement.
TTGGAAAGAAGTCGGATGGAGCACCATTATTTATTTGGCGGCCATGGCCTCTATTGACCCGGCACAGTATGAAGCAGCCGATATTGATGGAGCCAATCGATATCAAAAAATGTGGAATGTCACCTTGCCAGGAATCAAGCCTACCATTGTCATCCTGCTGATTATGTCGATTGGACATATTCTGGAAGCCGGCTTTGAGGTTCAGTATTTGCTGGGCAACGGACTCGTTGTGGACTGGTCGGAAACGATTGATATCTTTGTGCTCAAATACGGGATTGCACAGGGCAACTATTCGCTCGCAACTGCAGGCGGAATATTCAAGACCGTGGTCAGCATTACGATGTTACTTGTAGCGAATTGGACCGCCAAGCGGCTTGGGGAAGAGAGGCTGTTATAATGACGAAAAAAACACCATTGTCTGGTTTAGGAAATACAGCGGCGCTTTCCGTACGCCGCCCAGGTGGCAGAGGCATGGAACCGTTTCTGTTCAACACCTTTAACACCATCTTCATGGTTCTGCTGGTGATTGTGACGTTGTATCCATTTTTGAACACAATTGTGGTTTCGTTTAATGCAGGGAATGACACCATTCGAGGAGGCTTATATTTGTGGCCCCGCGATTTCACCATGCAGAATTACAAAGCCGTATTTGCATCAGGCACAATTTATAACGCATTTTTGATTTCCGTTGCACGTACAGTACTATCCACCGTTCTGAACATTTTCTTGACCACCATGCTCGCTTATACGCTGAGTCGGCGCGATTATATTTTCCGCAAGCTGATTACGACTATTTTTGTACTCACCATGTATTTCAACGCAGGGCTTATTCCGGGATACTTCCTGATGAAGGACCTGCACTTAATCAATTCATTCTGGGTATATGTTTTACCATCGCTGATTAGTGCGTTTAACCTGATCGTCATTCGTACTTATATATACACGATCCCCGAAAGCTTGATTGAATCTGCCAAAATTGACGGAGCAGGAGATTTCAGAATTTTCTGGAGAATTATTTTTCCACTGTGCAAGCCTGTGCTGGCGACCATTGCGCTCTTTGTCGCAGTCGGCGCGTGGAATTCCTGGTTCGATGCTTTTCTGTACACGTCATCACGTCAGGAGCTCAGCACACTGCAATACGAACTGATGAAGCTGTTGTCTTCCAGTATGAATGCCAACAGTAATCCTTCCGTTGCCAACGGCGTGGGGGTGGAGCATTCAACACAGGTAACTCCAATTTCCATTCGTGCTGCAGTTACAATTGTCGCTTCTGTTCCGATCTTGCTGGTGTATCCGTTTATGCAAAAATACTTTGTCGTTGGACTAAATGTAGGGAGTGTGAAGGAATAGATGAAGCAGCTTCAAGCTAATACGATCTGTTATTCCAACCCGATCCTTCCTGGATTCTATCCGGACCCCAGCATTGTGAAGGCTGAAGAATTTTTTTACCTCATTTGCAGTTCATTTGAGTATTTTCCCGGAGTGCCGATGTTTCGGAGCCGGGATCTCATTCACTGGGAGCAAATCGGCAATGTGTTGGATCGGGTCAGCCAGCTTGATTTGACCGGACGGAAAAGCTCAGACGGCATTTATGCTCCGGCACTGCGTTACCATGAAGGTACATTTTACATGATTACGACAGATGTGAGAGGCATCGGCAATTTCTACGTGACGGCAACCGACCCTGCTGGCCCCTGGTCTGATCCAATTCGTATTCCATACGGTGGAATTGACCCATCGCTGTTTTTTGACGACGATGGCAAAGTGTACGTGACCGCACAACAAGGTGCCGATTACGATTCTCATGCCATCCAGTATGAGATCGACATCGCTACAGGTGAGGCTCTCTCTGAACCACAAGTTGTCTGGCACGGAGATGGAGGGCCATGGACCGAAGGGCCACATCTGTACAAAATCAATGGATTGTATTACATGATGTCTGCTTCTGGTGGGACGGCCAAGGATCATCGTGAGATCATCGGCCGAAGCGATCGACCTTATGGTCCGTTTGAACGCTATCCTGAGCCGATCCTGACCCATCGCCATCTGGACCATCCGATCCAGTATTTGGGTCATGCCGATCTGGTGGAGGATCACCACGGAGACTGGTGGGCCGTTTTCCTTGGCGTGCGTTTGACAGAGGAAGGATATAGTGTGCTTGGACGTGAAACCCTCCTCGCCCCGGTCGTTTGGAACGAGGGGTGGCCCCACATTGACAACAATGAAGGAATAGTGAGTCTGGACATGAAGGTCCAGCGATTGCCAATGACATTACCTTCTTTGCCCGGGAGCCATACTGCCATCGTTGTCGGCCGGGACGAATTCGACGGAGAACTCGGGTCGCAATGGATGTTTGTGCGCAACCCTACAGAAGGAGCATGCTCGCTTACAGAAAAACCAGGTTACCTGACGTTGTATGGGCAAGATGGAAGTCTTGAAGACGTGGGTCAGATCACGTTTGTTGGCCGCAGGCAGCAGCATATTCATGCCAGCTTTACGACCTGCCTGACTTTCATGCCAGTTGCCGATGGAGAAGAAGCGGGATTGTGTGTTCGCCGGGATGAGGATGCACACTATGAGATTGGCATAAGACGGTTGAACGGACGAAACATTCTCTTTGCTCGCTTGACGGTGCGTGGAGAGTCGAACTTGGTTCACGAGAGCGAGACTGTAACGGAGCGGCTGTCGCTCCGAATCGAATCGACAGATAAGGAATATAGGTTGACTTGTTCCGAGGACGGACAGAACTGGACAGCCTTGGGTTCAGGCTCGGCACGTGCCATATCACCGGAGGACTTTGTGCACAAAATGTGCTTTACTGGAGCGGTGGTTGGACTATATGCTACCGGCAATGGTAAGGCAAGCAGCACACCTGCCCATTTTGATTGGTTCGAGTACTCGGTCTGATTCAGTTGCTAATAAATCAATGCGAAGAAGGAAATTTAGAGGAGGGAAATTATGGGTTCGTTTCGAGAAGAGGCTTCACTGAAGGAATTGTACAAGGATGCGTTCCACATTGGAGCAGCAGTGAGTCCGAAGACGATTGACAGCCAGCGTTCATTGCTCGCCTATCACTTCAACAGTCTGACGGCAGAAAATGAAATGAAATTCTCCAGTGTGCATCCGCAGCAGGAACGGTATACGTTTGAGGATGCGGATGTCATCGCTTCCTTTGCCAGAGAGCAGGGCATGGCGCTGCGAGGTCACACGCTGGTCTGGCACAACCAGACTCCGGATTGGCTGTTCGAGAATGAAACTGGCGAACTGGTGGAGCGCGATGTATTGCTGGAGCGATTGAAGGCGCACATTGAGACCGTTGTTGGCAGATATAAGGACGTTATCTATGCTTGGGACGTTGTAAACGAGGTTATTTCCGATGAAGCGGATGATGCAAATGCATTCCTGCGCCCATCCAAATGGCTGGATATCGCCGGAGAGGATTTTATTGCCAAAGCGTTTGAATTCGCGCATGAAGCAGATCCGCAAGCGTTGTTGTTCTACAACGATTATAACGAATCTGATCCACATAAGCGGGAACGCATCTATCGGCTGGTCCGTTCATTACTCGATCAAGGCGTGCCAATTCATGGCGTTGGTCTGCAGGCGCACTGGAATCTGTATGATCCGTCCTTGGATGATATGCGCGCAGCAATTGAGCGGTATGCGCAGCTTGGACTGCAGCTTCAGCTCACCGAACTGGATGTATCGGTATTTCGCTTTGAAGACAGACGTACAGATCTCGTTCAGCCATCGCAAGAGATGCTGGAATTGCAAGCCGAGCAATACGAATCCATCTTCCGCCTGCTCCACGAATATAAGGAGCATATTAGCGCTGTGACATTCTGGGGGGCTGCCGACGACTACACCTGGCTTGACAATTTCCCTGTTCGAGGGCGGAAAAACTGGCCATTCCTGTTCGATGAGTTGCATCGTCCAAAGGAAGCGTATCAGCGTGTTGCGCGAATCATTGTACCCAAGTGACATGAAACGGATCAATATCGATTCGTTTAACCCACAGCATCTCGAAGAGATACTTGGGAGTACATATCTATTGGAAGGAGCCATTTGTATGTCTGAATTACCTAAACCGCATCAACCTATAGTTACCCATATATTTACTGCTGATCCGTCAGCGCATGTATTCGAGGATCGTATTTATATTTATCCTTCCCATGATCTGGATCACGACGGTCCGGTGAATGACAATGGAGATCAGTACAAGATGGAGGATTATCATGTACTCTCTATGGCGGACATGAATTCAGCCGTGACGGACCATGGCGAAGCTCTGCATGTGAAGGATGTCCCTTGGGCGTCCAGTCAAATGTGGGCTCCGGATGCCGCATACAGAAAAGGCACCTATTATTTGTTTTTCCCGGCTCGGGACCATGATGGCATTTTCCGCATCGGCGTGGCTACATCGTCTTCACCGACAGGGCCGTTCAAACCGGAGGAGCAATATATTCAGGGCAGCTTCAGCATTGACCCCGCTGTGTTTGTAGACGATGATGAGCAGGCTTATATGTTCTTTGGCGGGTTGTGGGGGGGACAGTTGGAGAAATGGCAGACAGGAAGCTACGTGGAACATGCGGAAGGCCCTGCTCCAGATGCTCCGGCGATCGGCCCAAAAGTTGTAAAGCTGAGTGAAGATATGCTCTCGATGGTGTCGGAGCCGCTGGAGTTATCCATCGTGGATCAGGATGGAAAGCTGCTGACCGCTGGGGATGAGGATCGCAGATATTTTGAAGGCCCTTGGATGCACAAATATAACGGGAAATATTATTTGTCCTACTCCACAGGAACAACGCACAAGCTGGTGTACGCCATTGGCGACAATCCGATGGGTCCGTTTACATTCCAAGGTACCATTTTGCCGCCAGTCATGGGCTGGACAACGCATCATTCGATTGTACAATTTCGGGAAAAGTGGTATTTGTTCTATCACGATTGTTCCCTTTCTGGCGGCGTCGATTACAAGCGCTGCGTAAAGTTTGCTGAGTTAACGTACAATCCGGATGGCACGATTCGCATGATTGATCCGTATCCAGACAAGTGAAATGGATGTGAATAGGACGGTAACCCGTATCCTTTTACCTATAACTGTAGATCCTGAAGAGCCCTAGAGTGAATACGCATTTCAGGGCAAGGATACGGTTTTCAAAGAGGAAAATGCTTAAAACTCCGTGCCAAAGCACGGAGTTTTCCAATATACGGGCAGATCGAATGGGATTAACCTAGTTGCTGCGAACCATTAAACCACACGGATTTGATCGACAAGGTATCCGAAATATTAGTTGTTGGATCACCGTCCACGAGAATAAGATCTGCGCGCGCACCTTCAGTAATACGGCCGCGATCATGGAGACCAAAGCAACGAGCCGGTTTCGAAGTGGCTGACTGAAGAGCTTCCATCGGAGTGAACCCAGCCTTCACCAGCAGTTGCATTTCGTGGTGGACACTTGCCCCATGAGCAAGGCCACCGAGGTTTGGAACGGGAACCGGCGCGACATCCGTCCCTACCAGAATATCAACTCCGGCTCGGTGAAGGTCCATCAAATGTTTAAAGCTGTTCTCCATATTGCCTTGTGGGAACGTATTGAAGCTTGAGTTCAAAATATCAATCCAATCAGAATTTAATTTGGAATGAACACGCGGATCATTGGCCAATTCGGATGCCGGATTACCGATAATCGACGAATTCAACACCAAGCACGGTGTAACAAAAGCGCCTGAAGCTGCTATGGATTTCACTAACTCGGAGGTGTACTCGGGTCTGTCGATAAACAAGTGGCCCAAACCGTCGACTCCAAAATCGATGGCTTGTTGCGATGAAAGAGCCGTCAAGACGTGGGCGATGACCAGCTTACCGGACTTGTGGGCTTCTGTCACGGCTGTTTTTAGAATCTCGTCACTTAATACAGGCAGTCCAGGTGCACCCATGACCGTACCTTCTTCAATCATGATCTTAATATAGTCGGCCCCATTCTCGACTTGGGTATGCACATGTTTAATCGCTTCTTCGACGGTTGTCACTTGCGGAATTTCATCGTGATCGTGAGCGTATGCGGCTAACATTGCTTCCCGATCTGCCTCCGATAACTTCTCTAGTTCCTTTAATACGAATTCAGGTATTTCATCTCCATCCGGCAATAATTCATCCGGATGGCCACCCGGAGCGGTGATTGCTGTGCCAGCAGAACGGACATCTGCGATGTCATTCACATTTTTCAACTGAATTTCGCGCCCTCGTTTAGTAAAATCACCGTTCATTTCGAGTTCAGTGGTAACGCCGAATTTTAGCGCATCTCGTAATCCGCCGATGGAAGTGTGGACATGTGCATCAATCAGACCAGGCATTAGAGTCGCATTTTCTCCATCGATAATTGTTGCATCCGCCGGAAGGTCTCCACCGACTGAAACAATAGACTTCCCTTTAATGACAACATGTCTAGGCGCAATGATTTGCTCCCCATCAAAGATACGTACATTTGTAATCACTGTAACTTGTTCTAACGCAGCATTTTGAGTTACCTTCTCCATTTGAATTCCTCCCAAGTGTTTGTTTATCGAACAATTCGAATCATAACTGTTAGTCTACTAACTGTCAATGAGCTAATGTTTTTTTTGACAAGTCAATAGGATAGCTGTATAGTTTATTTACTTACAATTAGATTCCTAACAATTACAGGAGGGAAGATTATGAAATCCCGAAAGGAAACACCTTATCTGGATTTATTTCAGATTATCGGTCTTAAGTTAAAGAAAAGAGCGGACGAGAGTATAAAAGAGCTGGGCTTAAACGCTCAACAAGGAAAAGTAATCGATTATATTTACGAAAACCAAAATAGTCATATTATTCAAATGGATCTTGCAGATCGGTTTCATCTAAGTCGGGCCAGCATTACAAGTATGCTTCAAGCTCTAGAGCAAAAAGGGTTAATCGAGCGTAAAATCCCGGCCAATAATGAACGGCAAAAAAACATATACGTATTGCCAAAAGCGATTGAACTGATTGAAGATTTTCAAGACTCTTTCCAAAAGGTGGAGGAAGAAATCATTCAAGTCCTTACCGACGAAGAGAAGCAAGTATTAAAGAAATTGTTGATCAAAATCAATGAGACTATATAAAGAAGACACTTCCCTATGAAATGATGGCTGATTAAAAGGTTTTAGTCCCACTGAAAGTCCCTATTTAATTAGCCTAATTCCAAAAATCGCTTTAGATGACTATCTATAACGAGTGAATCCGCTTCGTTTGCACCGATTCCAAAGCAGTGTCCCCAATTGGATTCTATGGGTTGAAAAACAGCATTCGACATATGTTGAACGTCATACCTACTATCCTCTGGAGTGAAAAACAAATCACTTGATCCCGGCATAACGAGTGCAGGAGAGGAGATTTTACGTAATGCCTGTTCGAAGTTGTACTGGTCGACGGGATTATCGCTAATGTCTCCACTTATTCCTGTACGTAACATGGCAATCAAGTCATTCGCATCAAAGGACAAAAATACTTGGTCCCAGTATTCTTCTGCATAATGTTTCAATGAGCTGTATCCCTCGGATTGATACAATCTCTCCAAATAGTATGAATTTGAAAATCCCCAAGGGGCATAAACTCTCCCCATCGCTGCGAGACCGTCAACAGGTGGTTGCTTGTAAAGTCCTCTTTCCCATTTTGAATCCGCTTGTAGTGCTGCGATCATACTCTGGAATACCAGTTGTGCTAGCGGCCTCGTTTTCGCCGTTCCGCCAAATGGTGCAATACGTTCGACCATTTCAGGATAACTTGTTCCCCATTGAAAAACTTGCATTGCTCCTAGAGACCAACCCACAACTAGCTTGATTTTGCTGATACCGAATTTTTCAGTCATGAGTTGATGTTGAGCACGTACATTGTCATACATAGAGATGAGAGGGAAATTGGATTTATCAAAAGGAGCGGGAGTATTACTGGGAGAGGACGATAATCCGTTACCCAACATATTGGGCACAATGATAAAATATCGATTAGGATCTAGTGCCTTGTTCTCTCCAATTAACCATTCATTATCGGTGTGAAGACCAGCAAACCAAGTCGGATACACAATAACATTGTTTTTTGCGGCATTTAAGGTACCGTAGGTCTTATAAGCAATAAATGCTTGAGGGAGTTGCTGACCAGATTGAAGCAATAGATCTCCAAGGGGATACGTTTCATAATCTTTCATTGATGGATGCTCCTTCATAACCAAATTAGTAATAACTTGATTTTCACTCTACAATACGCTTATCATCAATTCAACGAAACGTTTTTGAAGGTAACATTCAATTTTTTTGAACAAAGAAGGTGTTCGATTATGGAAATACGTCAACTAAAAACCTTTTGGACTCTGGCTTCTACACGCAGCTTTAGTCGGACTGCTGAACTATTGAGCTATGTACCATCTACCATAACCATGCAGATCAAATCCTTGGAAGAAGAGTTGGGCGTAAAATTGCTGGATCGACTAGGCAAAAATGTCATGTTAACGGATGCCGGCCAACAATTCTTGCCTTATGCTACTAAAATCCTGAACGATGTAGAAGAGGCCAAGTGTGTATCAAGTCAGCACGGGGAAACGACAGGAACGGTTACTATCGGGGCAGACGAAGTTCTTTGTGCATACTTTCTTCCTGCTTTGTTCAAACGCTTCCGGGAGAACTACCCAGACGTTCGTCTTTTGTTTCGTCCCTTGTCCGGACAAGAGCTTAGAAACAGCCTAAGAGAAGGACTTACAGATGTGATATTTGTATTGGATGAATTCGTTGCAGCCAAAGATCTTCATTCAGAATTTTTGAAAGATGAGTATTTTAAAATGGTGGTTTCTCCAGATCATATGTTAGCAACGCACTCCTCATTGAACATTGATGACTTTCACAAACAGCATTTTTTGTTGACTGAAAAAAACTGTTCTTATCGCACTCCTTTTAACCAGTCCTTATTGAAAAAAGGAGCCGATGCATTGACAGAACTGGAGTTTCATAGTGTAGAAGCAATTAAACAATGCGCTGTGGCTGGTCTTGGAATCGCCCTGTTACCTGAGATGGCTTTAAAGGAAGAATTAAGAGAGGGGAGACTAGTTGCTTTACCATGGGATTTATCGGATGTATCCTTTTCCGCACAGATGCTCTGGCATCGTGAGAAATGGATTTCTCCATCAATGGCTGCCTTCATCGATATCGCAAAGAGTGAGTTAAAAACGGAAGAAGTATCTGGCTCATAAGAGGGAGAACACCAAGAACTCCAAAGGCAACGCCCATGAAAGGAATCTAAGGAGGGTCGCGTTAACCCGAGAACAGATACGATGAAAATGAAAAAAAGATAAAGATGGTCGCTAATTCAGCGGCTTTTTTGTTTTATTGCTACAAGTTCTTTTCCCACGCGAGGGAAGATCGCTAACACTGGAAAATCTTTTTTTAGATACTGGTTTGCTTGGCGGGACAGAACTGAACTTTAAATCGTGTTGTTAAAAGGTCCACTGTAAGTAATTTATAGGTTTAATTCTCCGTTTTACTTAAGCCATTTTTGTCGCTTTTTCGATATGCTAGCGGAACTAATCCTATGTGCTTGCGAAAAAGGGATGAGAAGTAGCTCACACTTTGAAAGCCGCAGGCAAGTGCGATTTCACTCACAGATCTTTTAGTTTCCCTCAACATCTCACAACTTTTATGAAGGCGGTATCGAGTTAGATAGTTGTTGGGAGTTTGACCCACGTATTTATTAAATAAAGTACAGCAGCGGCTTCGACAAACGGCTCCTGAGGACGCAATGTCTTCAAGAGTTATTTTTTGCTCGTAGTTTTGATGAATGAATCGAGTCATTTGCTGAATATTTGTCCATAATTGCACATCGTGGCTATCTCCCACCTTCGGTTGCAAGTGATCTCCAATACCAGCACATAAAGATAAAGCCTGAGAAGTTAAGCGGAACGGATTTGGAGCAAAGCTATTATGCATTTCAGCATAGATCGCTTGAATGGATAACAATATCTCGTGCTGCCAGGAGATCTGTTCTGCTAGTAATACAAAATCATCCATGTTTGGCCCAAACTTCTCTTCCCAGTAAGCTCGTATGAACGAACCTTCCCCGATAAGAGAGGAATGGATCACTATAACGATAAATGAACAATTACAATGACTGTGAGAAAAACCAAAATGCAAACGATGGCTATTCACAAAAATCCCATTTCCTTGCTCTAATTTAATGGTCTGTCCGTTAACAGAATACTCCATGGAGCCTTCCAGAATGTAAATGAACTCAACATCCGAATGCCAATGAGCGGCAGCTGCAAAATTATCAAATTCATTCAAGCTTCCTCTCCGGACATACAAGGGTAGGTCAGGTAGATTATAATTCAATCTTTCCGATAAATCAGAAAATACCTCTAAATTTTTCATCCAACAAAGTGCCTCCAATAAATATACGATTTTGACAAAAGTATAGCCAATATTTATGGAAAGGACAATGAATTTATCCTATCTTGATAATATGGATACCAACAGAGAGGAGTGGATGTACGTTAAAAAGAAAAAGCGCATACAGTTAACTACTCCTATGACGCGAGATTTTAATAAGGAATTAATCACGCTTGTCATTCCCATTGCATTACAAAATCTAATCTCAGCCACAGTTATTTCAGCTGATGTAGTTATGTTGGGAATGATTAGCCAATCTACAATGTCGGCCGTATCGCTAGCGGGACAAATCACCTTCGCATTAACATTGTTTTACATGGGAATGGCTACGGGAGCAGGGGTTTTGACTGCACAATATTGGGGGAAGAAGGATGTACAAACCATACAGCGTATTCTCAGCACTGCCTGCTTGTTCTCATTTAGTATCTCTATTTTGTTTTTTTTAGTATCTTTTTTATATCCTGAAACGTTAATGCGTTTTTTTACAAATGATAGTGAATTAATTCGATTTGGTTCAATATTTCTAAAGATGAATTCGTTTTCTTATCTTGCAATGGGCATTTCACAAATGTATCTTAGCGTGATTAGAAGTATGGAAAATGCAAAACTAAGCGCTTGGATTAGTTCACTATGTTTAATGTTAAACATTTTGTTTAATGCGTTATGCATCTTTGTCCTTTTCCCAGACAGACCTGAAATGGCAATCATGGCGGTAGCTCTTGCTACAGTTTTAGCTCGGTTTATTGAGTTGGGCTGCTGTGTTATATATTCAGTGACGAGAGGATCAATTCGTTTTCGTTTTCCCAAATGGGATGGAATTCAGCGCAATCTCCTAAAGGATTTCCTGAAATACACCATGCCTGTGCAAGGCAATTATATTGTTTGGGGAGGGGCACTAACTGCGACTGCCGCAATTATTGGACATGTAAGTGCTGATATGGTTGCAGCGAATTCTGTTGCATCCGTGGTTAAGAATTTAACCATTGTGCTGTGTGGAGGTATTGCTAGTGGGGGATCTATATTGGTTGGGAAATATCTAGGTAAAGGGGAGATCGACAAAGCAAAACAGGTGGGAAGCAGAATGAATCTTTATGCTTTACTATTTGGCATAATAGCAGGATGTACAATTATCCTGATAAAACCGCTTGTTTTCTCCGTAGTAAATCTAAATGTCATTTCTCAAAACTACTTGGATGGAATGTTATATATCAGTGCATTTTATTGTATTGCTAAATCCATTAATGCCACTAATATCTCAGGAATATTTACTGCAGGTGGTGACTCTAAATTTGGCTTTTGGTGTGATTCGATTGTAATGTGGGGTATTATTTTACCGCTTGGTTATCTCTGTGCTTTTGTCTGGCACGTATCACCCCTGGTATTATATATCGTCATTAGTTTGGATGAGATCATTAAGTTGCCATTGGCATTTTACCGTTATCGCCAATTCAAATGGCTAAATAATATTACAAGGACTTTTTCACCAGTAGGTTAAGAAATAGACGGTCAAAGAATGTAAGGTCAACTAAAATAAATAGATTAGATTAAATTCAGAGGAGACTAAGGCATGAATATTACAGAACGAATGGCAAGCCGACAACTGTTTACGGATCACGATGCGAATTATCCACAGGAAGCTTCTGATCTGGCTCGGGCGCGTCAACGAGGAAAGGCACTATGTTATGAGATCAATCGCTTACATCCCGATGATATTGAAATGCGTAAGACTCTGATGGAACAACTTTTCGGTAGTATTGGTGAAAATGTTTGGATGGAACCTCCTATTCGGATGTCGTATGGATCAAACACTACAGTAGGCAACAATGTCTATATCAACTTTAATTTAACTGTTGTCGATGACTATAAAGTCACGATTGGAAACGATGTCATGTTTGGTCCAAATGTCACGATTGCTGTAACCAGTCATCCAGTACACCCAGAAAAGTGCAAAGAAGGTGGAATGTTCGCCCTACCGGTAGTCATCGAGGATGGCGCATGGATCGGTAGCTGCGCTGTGATTGTGCCAGGAGTTACTATTGGTGCGGGTAGTTGATCGGTGCAGGAAGCGTGGTAACCAAGGATATTCCTAGTAATGTTATCGCTGTGGGTAATCCCTGCAGGGTCCTTCGTGAAATCACCGATCATGACAGAGAGTATTACTACAAAAACATGCGTTTCGACCAAGTCGAATGGTAGTGGATAACCAAGCAAATAATCAAATCTAACGTGGGCCGACTTAGACGTTACCTGGTAAGGAGAGAATATGGAAGAATGATGCCATTCATTGTTGAAATCATTATATCTGTATGTATTTTGATTGGATTATATTGTGTAGTAGGTAGGTTATTGGAATCCCCACGAGTTGTCAGTTACGCAGAGCATTTAGAAGAACAATTTGAAAGAAATCTTAATCTTTATGAAGACAACACAAATTGAATATTAAAGTATAAGATCTATAGATATAAATTGCTTTTATCCCCTTTTCGTAGACAAGAAAAAAAAGACATCTGTTAAGATGGACTTAATCTTGTCTAGCGGAGGGGATTTTTTTATGGATAAAAAAGGAAAATTATATCCATGGTGTGGCCGAAAGGGTCGACTTGTATATGGATTGAACTAACGCATTGGATAGTTTAAGCTTATTCACACTGGTTTATCATAGATCGTATTTAAATACATTAAAGAGCCGATTCTTTTCTTATGAGGGAATTGACGTTTCATTAGCCAAAAACACGGTGACATTCAAATCACATTGAAATAGGGTGGAAACATGGATAAAGGATTTACATTAGCTAATCAACTATTAACGCTGCTTGATACGGAACAAAGATGGTTTACTTTAGCTGAAGTTGAAAAAAGTTTAGGTATCTCCGATAAAACCATACGTAAGATGGTTGAGGAAATCAGCAAGCAATTACCCCCTACGGTAACCATAGAAGTTTCTAGAGGAAAGGGAATCGTTCTTCGGCGCGATGGGCGAAGTGAGACGATGAGTGAAGTGATTTCTTCAATGTTCAGACAAACCATCTTTTATCGACTGATGAATGTTTTGTTCACGAATGTGGATCGACTGTCCGTGGAGGAGCTTGCCGGAGTCATGTTTATGAGTACCTCGTCGTTGAAGAAACTGATCGTGCAATTAAATAATAATGATCTAAAAGCGTATAAGTTACGCATTACATATTCAACCCCGATGATCAAAGGGAATGAAATGAATATCCGATATTTCTATTGGAAGTTATATTGTGATGCGTATGAGTTCACAGGATGGCCCTTTGCGAATGTCGATTTTGCATATATCAATCAGTTAATCACAAATACAGAGAATGAGAAAAATATTGTGTATTTTATCAATTCCAAACGGAGATTATCTTTTTTGTTGGCCATTGTTGTGGAAAGAGTCGCTAAAGGGAAATACGTAAAAATCGACGAAAGTGCTTACCCTTGGGAAAAGGGGATGTTTTATATGCCTGTGAAGACCCTCGCCAAGAGTCTTGGAGAGAAGCTTACCATTGATTTTCCCCATAGTGAAATTTACTTTATGCAATCCCTGGTCAGTCTCAGCCAATATCATTATTATGAAGGATCAGAAATAACGCCGATGAAAGAAGTTGAATTGCATAAGGACAAAGAAGAATATCAAATGGGTAATCTGCTTCTAAGGCTACTAGCCAAAGTATACCCTAACTTGGAAATGGAAGAACGATTTCTATTGGAGATATACGCATTCTTTGACAAGTTATTAATCGATAATGCAATTCCTGAATGGATGATGATTTCACAAAGTAATTTAACGGCTTATGTTCAAAAGGAATGCCAACAGCTTTATCAAGAACTGCAAACCTGCATGCAAACGTGGAGTAAAGCTTATCCAGCCGTCTTGTACAATAATTTTCATTTAACCAAGCTAACCTTAATTGTTCGTTCCAATTTACGTTATAAAAGGAAAAGGGCCTTCTTGGTGATTGGAGAAGAATTTTCAATTCGTCATTACATAGCGGATTTGATCAAGAAGGAAATTGGGGATCAGCTGATCATCATTACTTCCATAATGAAAGGGCTCTCCGACGAAATGATGCAGCAACATCAGATTGATTTTGTCATTAGTAATATCCCTGTTGCATTGCAGACCGTGCCTGTTGTTATTATCTCTACGATCCCGTCTAAAAGAGATCTGGACAATATTCGTAAAGAATTACTTTTATAATTTGATCAATTATTTCCCGTATCCTCCGTAAGATTTTGGTCTAGTTTGTTATGCTGAAAAATCTTATGCTCAATGTACTTTCCGAACAGATTTTCTTGAAGGCAAGCGGAAGAGATTTCGGTAAGCCTGAGTTCAACATTGAGAGTAGGAGGCAGAAATATGAGTAGGCATTTAGGCGCGAAAAAAGGAGAAATAGCGGACATCGTTTTGCTTCCAGGAGATCCTTTACGTGCAAAATTTGTAGCAGAACACTTTTTAGATGAGGCCAATTGTTATAACGAAGTAAGAGGCATGTATGGGTACACTGGATTATACAAGGGGATACGGGTATCAGTTCAGGGGACAGGGATGGGAAATCCATCGATGAGCATCTATGCAACGGAATTGATTGTCGATTATGAAGTGAAGAAATTGATTCGTATTGGTACATGTGGCGCGATGCAGAAAGAAATTAATATCCGCGATATTGTAATAGCCCAATCCGTGTCTTCAGATAGTAATATGACGGATAAGATCTTCCATGGCTGTAATTATGCACCTACAGCAGATTTCTCATTGTTAATGAAAGCGTATCAACAAGCACAAGCTAAACACGTAAATGTCTTTGTCGGCAACATCTATAACTCCGATGAATTCTACCGTGAGAGCTTAGATCGACTTCACAAGTTTATGGATTTTGGTGTATTAGGAGTTGAAATGGAAAGCACAGCCCTATATACGTTAGCCGCTAAATATGGCGTGAAAGCGCTATCTATTTTGACAGTAGGTAGTCAATTGTTAACACAGGAGCACTTAACTCATCAAGAAAGTGAACAATCATTTTATGAAATGGTCGAAATCGCTCTTAACACAGCCATTGAGAGCTAATCTACCGATAAGAGTAGTGTAGTAAGAAAAGAGAGTGAGAAAGAAATGAAGGTAGTACTGTCTGGATTGCAGTGGATGATTTTTATGATCGCAGGTGCAATTGCTGCGCCAATTGCTATCGCAGATTTATATAACCTAACACCCATGGAGGCTTCTGGACTTATCCAGAGCACACTAATTACTTTAGGAATAGCTGGATTTTTACAAGGCGTCATCGGCCATAAATTCCCTATTCATGAAGGTCCAGCAGGGTTATGGTGGAGCATTTTCACTATTTACGCAAGTTTAGTGGGGGTATTGTATTCTTCGAATATTGCTGCCCTGCAAGCTTTAAGTGGGGGAATGATCTGTAGTGGGGTTTTATTTATCCTAATCTCAGCATTAAAGCTGATGGATAAAATCGCTCGTCTATTTACGCCAACGGTCACTTTTATATATTTGCTCTTATTGATCTTTCAATTAAGCGGTTCTTTTATGAAAGGTATGATGGGGATCACGTCCAGCCACACCTTGTTAGATGTTAAAGTGTTCGTGCTGAGTGTGATTGTGATTTGCATTACCTTTGGGTTAGGGAACAGTCGCTTTGTTTTGCTGCGCCAATTTTCAGTAATAATCAGTATATCGATAGGCTGCTTATTGTTTATCATATGCGACAAGATGCCGGTGATTTCACCGGCGGATACACTATTTAAACTGCCAAAACTATTTCCTTTTGGAAGTCCAAGATTTGATAGCGGGACAGTCACAACTGCCTTTCTATTAACACTATTGTTAATAACCAATGCGCTTGCGTCTATTCGGTTAATGGAGACCGTTATGAAACAAAAGAAATTGGATCATAAGCGTTATTTGCGTGCCGGATTTACTTCTGGCGTTACCCATTTTATTGGTGGCAGTTTCGGAGCGATTGGCTCAGTGCCTATTTCGGGAGCGGCGGGATATGTTGAACAAACAGGGATGAGGGAACGGAAATCGTTTTTAATTGGATGCATCTTAGTCATCTCTGTATCCTTGTTTCCGCCAATAATGAACGTAATATCCGGTATTCCAGCGCCTATAGGCTATGCCGTTACATTCGTTATCTTTGTGAAGATGGTTGGATTATCGCTGAAGGAATTGAAGAAGGTTCTGCATGAAGAACGAACATTTGTTGTTAGCGGAGTTTCTCTTTTAGTTGGTGTGGGTTTAATGTTTATTCCTACATCCGCTACGAGCCATTTATCTCCGATTGTAATAGCCATTTTGAATAATGGGTTAATTTGCGGAAGTCTATTGGCGATTATTTTGGAACAAGGGTTAATGTGGAAAGATGCAAATCGATATGAGGATTCCAAAAAAAGTATCGATAATTTGGAGGGTTAATTATGCATTATCTAATTTCTGTTGTTGGTCTGGTTATTGTTCTATTACTAGCCTGGCTTGCGAGTAATAATAAACGGAAAATCAAATATCGTCCAATCATCATAATGATTGTTATTCAGTTAGGTTTGGGATTAATTATACTAAAAACGAGTATAGGCGAATTCTTAATTAAAGGGTTTGCCGATAGTTTTTCGAAATTACTTGGATATGCCAACGAAGGAACGAACTTTGTTTTTGGTGGGATTGCCAATGAAGGAGCTCATACCTTTTTCCTGTTTGTGTTGATGCCAATTGTTTTTATGTCAGCATTAATAGGAATCCTGCAACATTACAAAATACTGCCGTTCATTATCAAGTATATTGGTCTGGTGCTAAGTAAAGTAAATGGCATGGGAAAATTGGAATCTTATAATGCAGTTGCAGCCGCAATTGTAGGACAGAATGAAGTATTTATTTCTGTGAAAAATCAGCTTGGATTATTGCCAAAACATCGCTTGTATACATTATGTGCATCTGCAATGTCGACGGTATCGATGTCCATTGTTGGTTCATATATGACGATGCTGGAACCTAAATATGTAGTAGCTGCATTAATTTTAAACCTATTTGGCGGCTTTATCATTACATCCATCATTAATCCGTATGAAGTTACAGCAGAAGAAGATATCGTTGAAGTTAAGGAAGAGGGCAAACAAACGTTTTTTGAAATGCTGGGCGAATATATTATGGATGGATTTAAAGTAGCCATCGTAGTTGGGGTAATGTTAGTTGGTTTTGTTGGAATCATTGCTTTAATTAACGGGGTCTTTAGTGGCATATTTGGAATATCATTTCAGGGAGTTCTAGGGTATGTCTTTGCACCAATTGCCTTTATGATCGGTGTGCCATGGCATGAAGCGGTTCATGCGGGGAGTATCATGGCAACGAAGCTGGTTGCGAATGAATTTGTTGCCATGCTAGACTTTGTTAAGATTCAAGACGGTTTAAGTGGCCGTACTACAGCTATTGTTTCCGTTTTTCTAATCTCATTTGCTAACTTTGGGTCCATTGGTACTATCGTGGGTGCAGTAAAAGGGCTGAATGAAAAACAGGGGAATATTGTTGCTCGCTTTGGATTGAAGCTGTTATATGGCGCAACACTTGTAAGCGTTTTATCCGCTATAATTATCGGAATTATATTTTAGTTGAATCATTTCTATTTTGAATACCATTGAACTCGAAATGGAGCTGTTCCAAAAAGACAGTTGATGTCAGAGGGACATAAAAATTATCACATTAAAAGTCGCTAATTTTAGCGGCTTTTTTTTTCGTCTGTTTGCTCATATTTGGGACGACGTACCGGTTGCTGTCTATATAGTCATGAGTGGTCAGACCGGGGTTTTCAGCCTGAACTGTACATTGAATAATTACAGACTGTCAGTCCAATACGTCCGATCGAGGGAATCGGCTCACTCACCGATCAACACATTAAATTTAAGAAAGTATATATTGACAGCGGAAAAAATGTGTATTACATTTAACTCCATACTTTTTAAACATTTATATTTAAAAAGTATATTTGAATGAAAATAGGTATCATATGTTGGTTATTCTTCACTTCACAATGGGTTAGATCAGCGTCTGCGGAAGTTACATATTTAGCATACATATTCAATATTTGATTTAGGGAGGACAATTTAGATGGCTTTATTATTCAAAAATCGGGGCGCTCTGCTGCTTCTGATGTTTAACCTATTTTTAGTTTTTGCTGGTATCGGTCTGGTCATACCAGTGATACCGCAATATATTACTATTTTAGATATTAACGGTACGATTGCTGGGATGCTTACTGCTTCCTTTGCATTTACACAGTTGATTTTCTCACCACTGGCGGGACGATTATCCGATTCCTTAGGACGCAAGCGAATGATTGTCGCCGGAATGCTAGTTTTCGCCTGTGCCGAGGTGATATTTGGGTTAGCTGACTCAGCTCTGCTGCTTTTTGTATCCCGGATGATGGGTGGCGTTAGTGGAGCACTCATCATGCCAACGGTTATGGCTTATGTGGCGGATGTAACCTCCGAGGAAGATCGTGCGAAGGGAATGGGATTCATTAATGCCTCGATCTCGACAGGCTACATCATTGGCCCCGGCATCGGGGGCTATATTGCCGAATTCGGCATTCGTGTTCCGTTCTATGCTGCGGGGGTTGCTGGTCTAATCGCTGCGATCCTTACTATGATTGTCCTGCCGGAATCTCTTTCATCCCTTGTAAAGGGTAATGGGAATAGCGACAAAGCAATGCCTAATCTGGAACCCAAAAGAAGTCTAATTCAACAGTTGCGGTTTACATACCGCGAGCCTTATTTTATCAGTTTAATTATTGTGTTCGTCATGTCCTTTGGACTTGCCAACTATGAAGCGGTATACGGTCTGTTCGTTGACCATAAGTTTGGCTTCACACCAAAGGATATTGCCTTCATTTTCACATTCGGCTCTATTGGGGGCGCGTTGATTCAGTTAACCATTTTCGGTTGGATTATAAGCCGTTATGGTGAGAAAACAGTCATTACAGTCTGCTTGATCCTTGCCGGGGTATTTGTTCTGTTGACGTTGTTCGTACACCAATACTGGCTGATCTTCGCCGTCACCTTTGTTGTCTTCTTGTCCATCGATATTTTGCGTCCGGCCATCAGCACTCAAATGTCCATGGTCGCAAAAGAACATCAAGGATATTTGGCTGGACTTAACTCCGCTTTTACCAGCCTTGGCAATATCATCGGGCCGGTAGTAGCTGGACTTATGTTTGATATCAATGTTAACTACCCTTATGTGGTTGCCGGAATCATCCTGATTCTTTGCTTTGGGCTTTCACTGCGCACAGGAATTAAGCGCGTACAGCGTGCACGAACTTAATGAATTGAGCGGACTGTGGAGGATGGTCCAGAGATTAAGATTCGGACATTAAACAAATTATCTCAGATCCCTTTTTGAATTTTAATGATTTTAATCAAATTTCAGATTTAGATACAAATGACTTTTTGCTTACTGCAATTTCGTGTAGGTTCAGCTCATTTTGCCTATACCTCACGATTTATGGTGCCATCCTCGTCGACTAAGGTCCCTAGAATATCAAAAACTAAAGTTTCGATCTCCATACATTGATCTTGTTCGGGAAATAAGCTTAAGCTGAGTTTAAGCCACTTTCAAGTATGTTCACAAAAGGAGGACAATTCAGGGAGTCTGTGGAATAAATATACAAATTTACTGAAATTGGAGGTTGTGAAATGACGTTTCCGACACATATTGTCTCATCAGGTGGAATTGTAGAAGATGGAAATGGAAATATCCCATTAGTAAAAGCCCATGATGATGGTTGGGTGTATCCTGGTGGTATAACTGAAGTTGGAGAAAATCTGATTGATGGTGTGATTCGTGAAATAAAAGAGGAAAGTGGAATTGACGCGGAGGTTAACCATTTAATTAATGTTGTTTCGAATACAGCGATACATAAGTGGTATGACGGTGTGACGGATGTTCCCACAAAGGTTATGTTTGATTTCGTGTGCAAAGCTGTAGGTGTAGAGTTAGCGACTTCTGATGAAACGAGCGAATGTAGTTGGGTTCCAAAGGAAAATGTTCTGGATTGGATTACATTACCCGCCATCCGCATGCGTTATGAAGCATATTTGAACTTTAATGGCTCTGTGAATTATATCGAATACGTCACTGGGAATATGTCAGAATGTGATGTCAAGCTTCAAAAGCGTGTTTAATTGTAAGTGGGTTTGCGTTTAAAAAACTTTGCACTAACGAGTAACGATAGATCAATAAAATCAAGAAGGCAGCTAATCAACGTGATTAGCTGCCAAGAATCATTAAAAAATAATTTAAATTACCTAGTCCTATATCATACTAATTAACCATGTGATTGATGTATTGCTGTGATAATATGTCTAAATGTACTTACAACTGAATAGGCAAACCTATGGAAACGTAGGGACGCAAAGCTACAGGGACTAAAGTTTCAAGTTTTATGACAATGTCAGCCAGTTGCCAAAGAGTATATGATGCTTTTTGTTCTTAGAAGTTTATAAAAGGTGAAGTCTTCATCTTTTAATAGCTTTGCGTGCAATAAAACTACTCTTATGGGTAGTTTTTTTTGCGCTATTTTAGGTCAGTTGTCATAACTATCATTCATCAGGAGGAAACAATTATGAAAAAAATGATTGCAATCGCTACATCTGCAGCACTACTCGTTGGCCTGTCAAGTGAAGCAGGGTATGCTGCAGGAAGTCAACTATCCAGTGTTTCTAATGCTACTGTGACAAACCAAGCAGGGGATCGTGGCACTATTGTACCCACTGTGGCATCCGTTAAACTGTTTGATTTATACGGAAAAGACATTTTAAATGCTTATAATGATGTCTTTAAAATGAACACTACTCATATTAAGTCAATCACTAATAATGGGGGGAACTACTCAAGTTCCACCATAAATAAGGGGATTGATGGAGATATAAATACACACTGGGAAACAGGTAAACCCAATTCTTCAACATTTACAAATGAGGTCGTACTTCTTTTGGATGAATCGACTACATTAAATAGAATCGTGTACGCAGCTAGACAAACTGGAGCTAAAGGGAAAGGATTCGCTCAAGAGTTTGAGATTTACAGTTCAATGACGGATGCAGGCGATGATTTCACGTTAGTATCCACGGGGGAGTATAAAGGCTCCACAGGTGACGTAGTTGAAATGAAATTTGCGCCAACAGCATTTAAGCGAATCAAGTTTGTCTTCAAGAAGGCAAATCAAGATTGGGCGAGTGCGGCTGAGTTTGCTTTTTATAAAGAAGATGCTCTGTCGGATAAGATGAACAAACTGTTTACGGATAATACATATAGTCAGGTTAGCGGGGAGTTTAACACAGTAGAGAAAATAACTGCTTTGGAAAATGAGGCAAAGTCCCATCCTTTATATTCACAGTTTAAAGCTCAGCTTGATGTAGCCCAAAAGATCGTGAGCGGTGAACTGCAAACCGCAGGAATGATCATTACAGCTGAACAACATGGCGATATGAAGAAGCATGCGCAGCAAAACTTAAGATTTAGCATGGGCACCAATAACCAGCCTACCGGACTTGTAGCTATGCCGGGCGATACGATTAACGTATATGTGGATGTCGATTCTACTGATAAAGTGCCTTCATTAATCTTTTCGCAGCAAGAAGGTGCTTGGAATAGCTGGGCAAAAGGAGTGCAATTGCGTCTTGGAAAAAATACGATCGTGGTACCTGAAAACCCTACAACCAGTGCTTACGCCCATGATATAACAAAAGGTGGACCTATCTACATCGTTAATCCTTATACGTCTGAAGAACAAGGTCAAGCGCCTCGTATTCGTTTTGAAGGTGTAGAACGGTTCCCGATGATGACGCAGGACTCTGATCCGGCCGAATTTGTAGCTTTCTTGAACGATTATAAACAAAGATTAGATGCAGATAAAGCAGCCCATCCGAACATTAAAGACCGTGAAATGATCGACGTAGTTGAAATGGTGAGTGATCGTATTATTTTTACAGGTACGGCTACACAAGCCTACAATGAGTTTATTACGAAGAGTCAAAATCCTGTGGCTACCTTAACGGGTTATGATGTATGGATTAATAGATTATTTGATTACTTTGGTCTAGATGGCCGCAGTGAGAACCATGATCCTAAGCTTATTCGAGAGAATATTAGATTAATGCAGCCGTATGGTGCGATGTATGCAGCAGGTGACCATACTGGAATTCAGGCTGAAACCGTACCTTTGATGCTACAAGATTTCAGCAAGGTATATCCAGGTTGGGGTTTATCGCATGAGATCGGGCACCGCATGGCTGTAGGTGAACGGGAGTATGGTGAGGTCAGCAATAACATGTTACCTATGTTGATGTCAGTAGAGCGTAATTCCATAGATACACGCATCCCATTTGAATCGGATATTTATAAATATGTTATTCAAGAAAATAAAGTAGCGATGGAACAGCAGGGTCTTTTTGCGAGACTCGGCGCATTCTGGCAATTAGAATTGGCCCATCCAGGGTACTGGGCGGAGTTAAATAGTCTATATCGAGATCGTAAAGTATCCCTTCCTAATGGGGAAAGCTCCAGACAACAATATTTAGTAGAATTCTCGTCAGAAGTATTAGGTCAGGATTTGAGCAGCTTTTTTGCTAGACACGGTTTTACAGTTAATCCCGAGACCAAAGTGAAGGTAAGCAAATACCCGGCGTCCAACAAGTTATGGTATTTAAATAATTCAGTCGTCCACTATGAAGGAACAGGGATCGCTAATGAAAATGTTTCTATCAACGTCAATATTAGCTCGAATGCAGCAGCAAAAACGAATACGTTGAGCTTTAATATGGATAAAGCCTACAAGGAAGATTTGCTGGGTTATGAAATATACCGGGACAATGTCTTAGTTGGATTTACGGGTGCGGACCAATTTGTAGACGCCAATGTCGATAGGGCTCAAAACTATACCTATAAGATCATTGGCTATGATAAAAAATTGAATGCGCTGAGCCCGGTAGAGGTTAAGGCATTCAAACCAATGCTATCGGTTGAAGAGCATATTACGCTCAAGCTGAATCAGGCTTTTGATCCAATCAGCTACGTTAAGGCAGCGAATTATCAAGGGAAAGATCTTACCGATACTATCGCTGTAAAAACAAATAACGTGGATATCACGACAAAAGGAAATTATGAGGTTGTCTATGAAATCAAGAATGAAGGAACTACCGAAACCAAAACGGCGCACGTAACCGTAACAAGTGATTATGTGTACGCCTCCGATCTGGATACGGCATCAGCTAGTGTAGGCTGGGGCTCCTTGAAGAAGGACAAGGCACCATCAGGTAGCGCAATTACTTTAGTAAGACAAGGTCTAGCTGCAATGTATACTAAGGGGTTAGGTGTTCATGCCAACTCTGAAGTTGTGTACAACATTGAAGACAAAGGGTATGACTTTTTCGAGAGTTATATTGGTATCGATCAGGCTGTGAAAGGTAATGCGGCTTCCTCTGCAACGTTCGAAATCTACGTCGATGGGGAACAGAAATTTAGCAGTGATGTGTTCAAATCGAGTACAGAACATGAATTTGTACAGATCCCTGTAACAGGCGCAAGAGAAGTGAAGCTCGTCACAACCGATGCGAACCACAATGGAAATACAGCGGATCACACGGTATGGGCAGATGCAAAGTTCACAAATAATGCTAGCCTACCTACGTTAACGGTTCCTGAAGAAATGGCTACAGTGAAGTTAAATAGTGAGTTTGATGTGCTGAAGGGCGTAGAAGCATTTGATGCCGAAGATGGTAATTTAACAGCACAAGTTGAAGTGAACTTGAATGGTTTCAATCCAGGTAAGTCTGGAACGTATCAAGTCCAATTCAAAGTGACTGACAGCGATGGAAATGCCATTACAAAGACACGACAAATCGTTGTTTACAGCGCCAGCCCATATGCAAGCGATTTGAACTGGGAGTCGGCTAAAACAGATTATAATGTGGTTAGAAAAGATAAAGCCAGTTCGAACAATCCAATCAAGTTACTCGTCAATGGTGCAATTCAAGAGTTTGAAAAGGGAATTGGAACACACGCCAATTCGGAAATCGTATATAATCTTGCCCATAATAACTACGCCTATTTTGAAACGATCGTAGGTGTCGATCGCAATATTCCGGAGCAGAATAACTCTAGCGTGAAGTTCAGTATTCTGGCAGATGGCCAAGAAGTGTATAACAGTGGATTGATGAAATATGGTACGGAAGCCAAATGGGTTCAAATCCCGCTTGCGGGTGTACAGCAATTGAAGCTAATCGTAGATAATGCAGGTAACGGAAATGCTTCTGATCATGCTGATTTTGCAGATGCAAAGTTCCTTGTACTAAATAGTGTGCCAACACTTACGATACCGAAATCGATATCGATGAAAGTAGGACAAACCCTCCAGATCGATGAAAATTATAAAGCCGTGGATGCTGAGGATGGGGATTTAACTTCTAGTGTAGTGGTTACGGGAAGAGAGCAAGTGAATTTCAATCGAGTTGGAGAATATCCAATCACTTACACTGTAGCGGATAGCGATGGTAATGTAGTGACGCAAACACGTACGATCGCTGTCGTTAACATGGAGGATTACAAGTATCTGACAGATGTTGATTGGACTTCTACCCAAAATAGCTATGCTGCTCCGCAAAAGGATATTTCGATTAGTAATCATGCTTTGAGATTAACGGATGAGAATAATCGTGAAGTAATCTATGACAGAGGCATTGGAGCACATTCGAACTCTACGATTGTGTATGATTTAAGCGATAAGAATTATGATTACTTCACGTCCTATGTGGGTGTAGATCGGCAAATGTATGGTTCTGTCGGCTCTGTAAGCTTTGAGGTTTATGTGGATGGAGATAAGAAATTCGACAGTGGAGTTATGAACTCTAGAGATCCGCAAAAATTCATTGAAGTAGACATTAACGGAGCGAAAGAGCTTAAATTAGTCGTGACAGATGGTGGAAATGGCAATGGATCTGACCATGCCACATGGGGAGATACAAAGCTACATTTTGTCAACGCGGCTAGACTATATACTGGAGATCTGGAACAAGTTGTTACAGATGCTAAAGTGATTAATCTTGATGGGTACACAGAGGAGAGTGCTGCGGCGTTCACCGCTAGCTTATCCGCCGCCGAGGAGATCCTGGCTAATAAGGAAGTTAAGCAAGAAGAAGTGGATACAGCACTAGCGGCATTACAGGCAGCAATAGCTGGATTAACCGAAGTTGATTTAACTGCGTCGATTGTCATACAAGATGAATATTTAAGAGACTCTATTAAGACAACGCTAGGAATAACGGGAGATCTAACCCTTGGCGATATGCTGAAGTTGACAACACTTAATAGTAAATCTGGAAGAGTTAAATCCCTAGAGGGGTTGCAGTACGCAAATAACTTGGTGACGTTAGATATCACAGGCAATGCAATTACGGATTTCTCGCCATTAAAAGGGTTAACCAAACTCGCTAACTTGTTGGCAAATCCTCAAATCATTGAAGTAGGAGAGCTAACGGGCCCTAGCATTGAAGTCACAAATTTGGTTACAGGAATAGATGGTAATAAAGTGATCCCCTATTCAGCAAGTGTTAGAAACAATAAAACGTTTAAAGAAACACTGATCAATGTGAGCGAATGGGAAAAGAGCCCCGACAAGTTCACTATAGATATGTCCAATGAAGAAAAAGGATATTACACCTTTAACTTAGTATACGAGGTAAAAGGTAATCTTATAGGATTGATCTATATGATAAATCACCAATAAACTTTGCATGCATCCATTGAAAACCGCTAATTTAGCGGTTTTTTTTGTTTGAGGAGTCAAGTTCTTGCCCCAAACTGAGGACAAGAACTTGATTCTAATCATTAAACTCAACAAATACACACTGAAAAAATACCCTCAAAGGATAGTCTCAATATCCTACAGATCGGTCCTTATATGTCCTTGATGGATGCCGTTTGCGAAATTCTTTCGCGAATGTCTTCTTCAGTTCGTGGGACTAGAAAATCTACCATCATTTCTGCGTTTGCTTGAACTTCCTCGATGAAAGGACGGAAACTCTGATTATATTCTTGGAACGCAAGTTCATAATTCCCATGGTTTTTTTGGAAAGCATCAGCCAAGGCTGCCGCTCCATCTATTGCGAGTGATCCACCCATGCCAGCAGCCGGAGAGGCGCAGTATCCAGCATCACCGACTAGGGCTACCCTGCCTTTTGTCCACGACGGCATTTTCATTTGGCACAGCTTGTCAAAGTAAAAAGTTTTTGAGTTCTTCACTTCTTCCAGCAATTCCGGCGTTCGCCAGCCTAGTCCGGAAAATTGATTCAAAATGATATCCCGCTGCTGTTCCTCGTTTCGGTAGTCGTAAGGGAGTTCCTTCTCCGAAGAAAAGCAGAGCACGATATCGGTTTTATTGTTATAAGAGTTCAGCATGACCGCCTTGCCCGGCTCGTTGTACATCTGTGTCGTATTCTCCCGGATCAACAACTTATCCACGATCGTGATAGAGAAATACGTTTTAAGAAAATGCGAAAATTCCGCTTCCTCGCCGAAGTATAATTTTCTGACGGCCGAATGAATACCATCACAGCCGAATACCAGGTCATACGAGCGCTTTTGTCCTCCTTTGAAAACTACTTCAACGCCATCACTTTCTTCCTTTAATGACGTAATGCTATCTCCGAAAATAAACTCAACGTCATCTTGGACAGCCTCGAACATGATATCCAGCAATACATCTCGCTCGATTTCATATTCATCTTCTGCAAGCTGCTCACGGATTTCGACTCTTTCAGTGACATCATCGGAATTTTTGAATTCCATCAATTCCATGTCTATTTTGTTCGACTGGATTTGGTCTAGAAGCCCCATACGTTTCGCGATGTCGGCGGTGTCTTCGCGGATATTTACAGGTGTGCCGCCTTTTTTAAGACCTTCAGCGATCTCAACAACGGTCACGTTGTAGCCAAACTGCTTCATCCAGTAGGCTGTTGAAATTCCGGCGAAACTCGCCCCACTAACTAGAATATTTTTTTTCATATTCGTTCCTCCCATGATCCATAATATTTCTAATGATGTTGTATAGAATAAAATAGCTTTGTGAACTGAATATGAATGTAGTTATGCAGAAGCAGCCGCTAAGCGGCTGCTTTTGTTTTTCAACAGCGCGGGGTACCTTCTGAAAAGAAATTTCGATTAGAAAGTATTAATGAAATTATCGGCAATTCCGATAAAAATACCTATGTGGATTATAGAATATTGCTCTGGGCAGGCTAGGTGCAAAGCGATTCATATACAGTTCATAAATGCATTTTAAAATAAGATGACTTCTTGTTAGAAACCTGTTTTACGAAAAGCTGCTTATTGCAGATAAATATGGAGGTAAGATTCGTTTGGAATTGTTTGAATTTATTTTGTTGATGCTGGCGGCAGTCTCTTTATCCAATTTAGTAAACCGGTTTATCCCTTCGGTCTCCGTACCTATTATTCAAATTGCGCTGGGGATGTTAATTACTTTGCTGCCCTTGCATTATGAACTGAAATTAAATCCAGAGTTGTTTTTACTTTTATTCATTGCCCCGTTGCTGTTCAATGATGGCAGGCATGCGGATAAAGAAGCGCTTTGGAAGCTGAAGAAACCGATCCTTTTGCTAGCGCTGGGTCTGGTGTTTGTAACGGTAGCCGTGATGGGATATTTCCTGAATTGGCTACTTCCGGTCATCCCGCTGGCGGCAGCCTTCGCATTGGCAGCTGCACTAGCACCTACCGATGCTGTGGCCGTGGGTGCACTGGAGCAGAAAGTGAAGATCCCCCATCAGACGATGCAAATTCTTGAGGGAGAGTCGTTAATAAATGACGCATCAGGGCTGGTCTCCTTTCAATTCGCTGTAGCTGCAATGGTCACAGGTGTATTCTCTTTCAAAACGGCCAGTATCAGTTTTATTGCCATTTCACTTGGCGGTGTGGTGTTAGGCCTTCTGCTTACCTTAGTAAAATATGGTGTGGTGAAGTGGTTGCGCAAATTGGGGATGGAGAATGTCACGCTCCACATGCTGATTGAGATCCTGACTCCTTTTTTGATTTTCATGGCTGCGGAGGAATTAGGGGTCAACGGTATCCTGGCTGTTGTCGCCGCAGGAATCGCCCATTCTTTTGGTTACAAGAAAATGAACCCCGAGTTAGCCAAGCTGAGTGTTGTATCCAAAAGCACCTGGTCGGTCATTATCTTTGTATTGAACGGACTGGTTTTCCTACTACTTGGAACACAGCTTCCTGATATTATCCAGACGATTTGGAGTAACTCGGACATAGGGAATTTTAAAGTCATTATGTACACACTATTATTGACTTTAGCTGTACTCGGGCTGCGTCTCATCTGGGCAATGCTAATGGATAATCCTGAAGGTGCCAAATCGCGCGAACCTTGGCGGCTCCGGTTGAAGAATGCGCTTATCCTCAGTCTATCGGGAGTTCGGGGAACGATTACACTGGCGAGTACCTTGTCACTGCCGTTTTTTCTGAATGATGGAACTGCATTTCCAGCCAGAGATCTGATCATTTTCCTTGCGGCTGGAGTTATCTTGTGGACTCTTCTGGCATCCAACTATCTGTTGCCGCTTTTATTAGGTAAAGAAACACAAACGGAGCAGGAAGAGGACGAAATTCAGGCGAAAATTGAGATTCTGAGGAATGTGGTTACCGGATTAAATGAACTGACCACGGACCAGAACCGGCTTGCGACCGCCCATATTATCAATATGTATACTTCCAGAATCCGAACACTTAGGAAAGATGAAAAGAAAGATAAGACACAGCGGTCCTTGGGTCTGTATGTCATGAAATGGGAAAGAGAGAATACGTTGCTTGCTCTTGAAAAGAAAGAAGTAAATCCATATACAGCGTACAATTACCTTAAAAGAATTAACCAACTGTTGTTTATGCGCACAAGAGATGTCCGCTATAAAAAAGAGGTTTTTCCCATTAAGCAATGGGTCGAAATGTTCGGGATGCTGAATCCTGCCCGACTAAGCATTCGAGAAAGACGCGCTGAATTGACCAGACTCAAAATTCAAAATATGGCTTATGTCATTGAGCAGCTAAAAGGTCTGCTTTCAGAAGGCGAATCAGATATAGAGGCAGTCAGCTCACTGATCTTGCAATATGAAAGTATACTGCTGCGTATGACCAGAAACGAATCGGACACATACTCCCGACGAGAGTTCGACCTATCGATGCAGGATCTGGGCCGGGTCGGAATTCAACTGGAGCGAGACAACATTCAATCTATGTTTGAGACAGGGCGGATTTCAAGACAGGGCATGAAAGAAATGAAACGTGATATTCTCTTCATGGAGCATGATCTGCGAGAAGAGGCAATGGCTTAGAATTTATGAGAAGAGCATATGGAACAACATGTTAACCCGTTGAAAAACAATTAACATCCGTGACAAAGTATCGTGGGACAAAACCATTGAAGTCGCTATTACAGCGGCTTTTTTTGTTGTATCGGTACATGTTCTTGTTCGAAGTCGAGGATGCTGAAAGGGGATTTTACTATCCTATAAGTTTACTAATAACGATCACAAGACAGTTATAAAACGATTCTTTACCAATCGTTCTAGATATGTTATATTGTTGGCGTAGGAGATATACACGATTACGAAGCAGAGAGTGATGGGGCTCGGTGTAAGATCTTACTACGTAGTTTTATGCCTATATTAGAATGTTCGTTCTCAATATATCAATATGTAGAAGGGATGAATTGAACATGGAGTATCGTGTATTAGGAAATACAGGTCTTAAAGTAAGCAGTTTTGTATTAGGTACAGGCACATTTGGTTTTTGGGGAAATAATACGGAAAAAGAGGCTGCAGTCATGTTGGATGAGGCTTTGGCTGGAGGCATTAACCTGATTGATACGGCGGACGTTTACTCCAGTGGTCAATCCGAAGAGATTCTGGGTAAGCTCCTACAGGGCCGCAGACAGGATGTTATTCTAGCCACAAAAGGCGGGATGCCCATGGGGAGTGGACTTAATCAATCTGGTAACTCGAAGTATTGGATCAAGCGTGCAGTCGAGGGAAGCTTGAGAAGGCTTCAAACGGATCATATCGATATATATCAACTGCATCAGCCAGATCTCCATACCGATATTGAAGAGAGTCTTGACGCGTTGACGGATTTGGTTCGTGAAGGGAAGATTCGCTATATCGGTACATCCAATTTTCAAGCATGGCAGGTAACCGAAGCACAATGGGCTAGTGAACGTAAAAATATGGCACGCTTCGTATCTGAGCAAGCCCCTTATTCCATTTTGAACCGGAGTATCGAATTCGATTTGCTTGCCGCGACCGCGAAATATGGAATGGGTGTCCTGGTTTGGAGCCCGCTTTCGGGTGGCTTATTAACTGGAAAATATCGCTCGGGAGAAGCGGCTGCTCCAGATTCAAGAGCAGCGGGATCACTAGGGAAACTTTCGGTTGTTGTCGACCCGAATCGAGAAGAAAATCGTACCAAGTTCGAAGCCGTTGCCGAGCTCCAAACCCTTGCAAATGAAGCAGGATTAACGTTGCCTCATCTTGCCATGGCTTTTACACAAGCTCATTCGTCGATTACCTCTGCAATAGTGGGGGCAAGAACAATTGAGCAACTGCGTGAAACATTAAAAGGCAGCGATATCCGGTTAAGCACTGATATCCTGGATGCAATCGACGCCATCGTTCCGCCGGGTGTGACCCTGGATGCTCTGGAAAAAGGTTGGACACCGGATTGGCTACAAGCAAACAAACGAAGAATCCAGGCTTAATTCGACATGTCTTATCACTGAGATATGTTCAATTTAACTATCTCAGTTTGCCGAACAATCACTTAATGTATAATGATTATTTGAGGTGATGACGATGGCAAGATCCAAAGAGTTTGAAGTTAATGAAGTATTAGATAAAGCAATGCATCTCTTCTGGACACAAGGATATGAGAAAACTTCAATGCAAGACTTGGTTGAGTTTATGGGTATTCATAGAAGAAGTATCTATGATACCTTTGGGGATAAACATGCTTTATTTATGAAAGCTCTGGAACGATATGAAACGAAGCAGACCAGCAGAATGAAGATTCTGATTGAAAAACAACAACCAATCAAACAATTAATCCGTGAGATGTTTGAGTTTACTGTAAGAAACGAAGGAGAACCTCTGGGGTGCTTTTTGGTGAATTCAGGTGTGGAGTTAGGTGTATTAGACACTGAAGTTTCATGCTTCGTGGGTGAGAGTTATGCGCGAACCGAGGAATGTTTGACTAACCTTGTTCTGGAGGGGCAACAAACGGGTGAGATTAATTCTGATCTTGACTCGGTAGTTATTTCTCATTATCTAATGAACGCTTGGCTAGGACTGCGTACGTTGGTTAAGACAACAACAGATCAACAAAAAATAATGAATATTATTGATATGACACTGTCTGCTTTAGATTAAACAGCAAGTTAGATCTAACTGTTTTTTTACACATTAGAGAACGATCATTCTAAAAAAATGTAGGAACCTAAGGAGAGATTATGATGAAATACACAGTGATTACTGGAGCAAGTTCAGGAATTGGATATGAAACGGCATTAGCATTTGCAGCACGTGGAAAAAACTTGATTTTGGTAGCTAGAAGATTGGATAAACTGGAGGAGCTTAAATCAACCATTCAGAGTATAGATCCCCAAGTAAATGTTATTGTTCAGACAAGTGACCTATCTGTTACAGATTAGGCTTACACACTATATAACAATCTGAAGGAATACCAGATTGAGACCTGGATCAACAATGCAGGGCTCGGTGAAGGTTCATTTATAGCAGAACAGAAATTAGATAAAGTTGAAACGATGTTACGAGTGAACATTGAATCCCTGACCATCCTTTCTACACTGTATGTGCGAGATTATGCTGAGGTTGAAGGTACTCAGTTAATTAACGTCTCTTCCGCACTCGGATATGCCATTGCTGTTGGTAGTGTTGCTTATTCTGCATCGAAATATTATGTTAGTGCCTTCACAGAAGGTCTTGCCAAAGAACTGGAACTGAAAGGTGCAAAACTAAAAGCGAAAATCCTGGCACCCGCGATAACGGAAACGGAATTCGTGAAGAGATCCATAGATGCTGA
This sequence comes from Paenibacillus sp. ov031, assembly GCF_900143165.1. Lineage (NCBI taxonomy): Bacteria > Bacillati > Bacillota > Bacilli > Caryophanales > Paenibacillaceae > Paenibacillus > Paenibacillus sp. ov031. Next base: position 1,791,813 of record NZ_FRDO01000001.1, on the reverse strand, counting down.
AGAATTTGACTACAAAGCAAACATGCCTAAGTACCACACGGCTAAAGAAATGGCGGGCTTTATGGTGGAACTGTATGATCACAACGAAGTGGTAGGGATCGTAGATCAGAACTATAATTTCAATCTGAGAGGTCCGATCTATCCAGTTATTTCAGAATTATAAATTCAATTCACATAGCTGTGGAATACATCAAAACAGCAGTGAATACCATTGGTGAAATTATGGACTACAACGAAAATCGGTAAGATAGAATTGCCCCATCGACTCGCAATGGCACACATGACAGAGAGGATACACCTCTGGGTGGAGTCCAAGATGGTGAATAAGGTCCTGAACTTTATATCTACCTTGTAAAAGAATTAGCTCAATTAGATTTAGCTTTCAACAGAGGAGCTACACTAACATCAAGCGTGAAACGTGGCGTACAACTGAACATTGTACGTCATATTTTTAGTCTAATAGCAGAGGAAGAGGAAGATGATGAGAGCAGCTCAAATACAGAAGTATTCCAAAACCATTCATGTAGAATTAAACCGGATGGACATCCCTCATATCGATAGTCGAGAGGTCCTTGTCAAAGTAAAAGCTGCGGGTGTCAATCCACTGGATATCATGAATATGAACGGCAGTGTTCGGATGATTGCCAACTATAAGTTGCCTTTAACTCTAGGGAATGAACTATCTGGTGTGATTGAAGCTGTTGGTGAAGATGTTTTGAATTTTAAAGTAGGGGACCATGTGTACACAAGGTTGCCGCTGAATAAAATTGGTGCTTTTGCTGAATATGCAGCTGTGAATGAAGATGCTTTATCCATGATGCCCGAGAATCTATCTTTTATTGAAGCTGCTGCCGTGCCGCTTACTTCCTTAACTGCGTATCAAGCGTTACATGATGTACTTCAAGCCAAAACCAATAAAAAGCTGTTTATTCCTGGAGGAACCGGAGGATTCGGTGCGATGGCTATCCCCATTGCTAAGTCCATGGGATTAACGGTTATTACAAGTGGCAGTGAAAGAGGCAGATCACGTACATTATCAATCGGGGCAGATCAATTCATTAATTATAAGGAAGAACATTATGCTGACATCTTGTCCGATATCGATTATGTGATAGACACCTTGGGTGCCGAAGATATCAAAGCTGAACTGGGTATTCTAAAACCACATGGGAAATTGGTATCCTTGAAAGCTGGCCCTAATTATCGCTTTGCGGTTGATAATGATTTTCCGATGTGGAAAAAAGCATTGTTTGGTCTGGCAGGTGCTCGATTGGATTCTCTAGCGCGTAAGAATCAGAATGAATACCGCTTTTTATTTGTACAAGCCAGTGGAATTCAATTACAAGAGATCACAAGCCTAATAGAAAAAGATGATATTAAGCCATCTATAGACTCAACCTACACGTTTGATGATATCGAAAAGGCATTGAATAAAGTGTCGACGGGTCACTCTCAGGGAAAAGTGATTCTGACCTTCTAAAGGTATTACGAAACCTGAGTCCCGTTACTAAGGTTGATGTTATTAATGAAGATCCCCGTTCTTCTTTAGATATTAAAGAAAGAACGGGGATAGATACATATATGACTTAAACAACTCCAACTTTTTATTGTTATTAATTGACCTGAATTGTTTGAACGTGTTATTTTGACAATAGAATTTAATTGTGTAACTTACAAATGGAAGAATTCCTAAAGGTTTAGAAAAGGCAGTATCGCAGTAAATGGTTCAAAAATGAAATGATAAAATAAAGGTATGGTGACAAAATGGAAAAGCAAAACTTGGACTGGAGTAATCTCGGATTCAATTACAGAAAGACAGAAAAACGATATGTTTCAAATTTTATAGAAGGAAAATGGGATGATGGAATTTTAACAGAGGATACCAATGTAGTGCTCAACGAATCGGCAGGCGTTCTCCAATATGCGCAGACATGCTTTGAAGGTTTAAAAGCCTATACCACCCAAGACGGACAAATTGCTATTTTTCGTCCCGATTTAAATGCACAGCGCATGGAGGATTCCGCTATAAGACTTCATATGCAACCCTTTCCAAAGGATAGGTTTATAGATGCTATTGTCGAGACAGTAAAAGCAAATGCATCATATGTACCACCGTATGGCTCTGGTGCTACACTATACATACGACCTACTCTATTCGGAAGTGGTCCTGTTATTGGGATTAAACCTTCTGAAGAGTATCAGTTTAGAGTATTTACTACACCAGTAGGCCCTTATTTTAAAGGAGGAGCCAAGCCCCTTACCCTCTGTGTTAGTGATTATGATCGTGCTGCGCCTTATGGTACAGGACATATCAAAGCAGGATTGAATTATGCCATGAGTCTTCATGCGCTAAGAACAGCCCAAAAAAATGGATTTGATGAAAATATGTTTTTGGATGCTGCAACCAGAACCAAGGTTGAAGAAACAGGCGGGGCCAATTTTATCTTTATAACCAAAGACAATAAAGTTGTTACACCTAAGTCAGAAAGTATTCTTCCGTCCATCACCAGACGATCTTTAATGGTCGTTGCTGAGAAATATCTCGGCCTTGAAGTTGAGGAAAGGGAAGTTCTTTTCGAAGAGGTAAAAGATTTTGCAGAATGTGGTTTATGTGGAACTGCAGCTGTTATTTCTCCTGTGGGTAAAATAGATGACCATGGTAAAGAAATATATTTCCCAAGTGGTATGTCAGAAATGGGACCTATTTCAAAGAAACTACTAGAAACTCTTACTGGTATCCAGATGGGAGTTCTCCCAGCGCCTGAAGGCTGGATTACAAACATTACTATTGGCGGGGCTTAATGCCCCGCTTTTTTCTATTGAAATGTAAGGGTGCATAGAGGGAAAATGATATCTATTCGATTTCATCCTTTTTTTCGACACGCATAAACGTATGCGAAGGGAATAACCATGTTGAATAAACATTGCCCATGAGATTCATTAAGTTCTCAATCACTATCTAACGATGTATTAAAACTTCATAAATTCCTTCGTTTTTATACCAGAGATTTTTCATGTAGATTGTGTATGATGGTCTGATGAAACGAAAATGGAAAAATGTATTCGCTTTACATAACTGGTGCCTCCGCAGAAAGTATTGTAGAGTTGTAGGAGCAATTACGCGATGAAGGTGAGAAATATGGAGATCAATAATATTCTTGTTGTAGACGATGAACCGGAAATTCGAGAAGCTCTCGTTATTTACTTAAAAAGCAATGATGTAGACGTATTTACGGCCTCTAACGGAGTGGAGGCACTGGAGATCCTTGAACAAGAAACGATTCATCTTATTATCATGGACCTCATGATGCCGCAGCTTGATGGAATCAAGACGACATTTAAAATTCGTGAAGATAAAAATATACCAATCATTATGCTCTCCGCCAAATCGGAGGATAGTGACAAGATTTTGGGACTTAATGTTGGAGCTGACGATTATATAACGAAGCCGTTTAATCCCTTGGAACTGATCGCAAGAGTCCGATCCCAGCTGCGCCGGTTTACGAATTTAGGTTCCTTTCACTCCATTGGAGAAGAGATCATTCAAGTAAAAGGACTTGTGCTGAACAAAAGCTCCAAGACTGTTGAAGTGGATGGAGAGGACGTTAGACTGACGGCGAAGGAATACAAAATTTTGGAGTTGTTAATGGAAAACAAGGGCAGAGTTTTCTCGATTGAAGAGATTTATGAGCGCGTGTGGAATGAACCGGTCTTTGCTTCAGAGAATACGGTTGCCGTACATGTGAGAAACATTCGTGAGAAAATTGAGATCAATCCTAAAGACCCAAAATATTTGAAGGTGGTATGGGGAATTGGATACAAAATCGAGAAAAAGTAAAGAAGATCGAAAGATTGGAATCGACCTTCTTGTCATCATAATCGCAGTTATTATAGGGATCTTTATACTTATAAACGAGTATTCATACCTGGGGTTGAGTCTGAGATTTTCAACTTCACGTTTCATCTGGGAATTGCTTTCCAGTATTATCTTGGGTTTGTTGGTAGCCAGACTATTTCGTTATTTTAAGGCACCGCATAATAAACGTTCCTTCTGGGATGGCAGTGTGTTGATAGATTATTTTCATATTTGGAGAACCGGCTTTAGAGCCAGTCTGCAAAATGGGAGACTAACGTTTGGCCTCATTCTTATGTTTCTGCTGACCGCCTTAGCCGGCATTTGTTTTTGGGAAGCAGTCACATATTACGGACAGGGATGGCTCATCCTTTATTTGTTGCTATTTGTGCTGTTTCTGGTTCCTTATATGCTCTCCAAGCTTGGGCGATTCATGGCCATCATCAATGGAAGTAAAGAGATTGCCAAAGGGAATATTCAGAACTCAATTCAAGATAACGGAAACGATTCTCTATCTGAACTTGCCGGCTATATTAACAATATGAAAGCCGGGTATCAAAGCGCGTTGGAACATCAAATGAAAAGCGAGCGGTTAAAAACGGAACTGATTACCAACGTATCGCATGATTTGAAGACTCCGCTTACTTCAATTATCAACTATGTCGATTTATTAAAAAAAGAAAATCATCCTTCGGAAACAACCCGAGCCTATATTGAAACGCTGGAACGCAAGGCGCTTCGACTGAAACTATTAATTGAAGACCTGTTCGATATCTCTAAGATGGCCAGCGGTACAATAGAGCTGGATATGGAGTATGTCGATGTGGCAACGTTATTGACACAAGCGATAGCAGAATCAAACACCCATATGGGACAAGCGTCGCTCGAAATTCGGGAGAGGATTGCCAAGTTTCCGATCCATGCGAATTTGGATGGTAATAAAATATGGCGTGTATTCGAAAATTTAATTAGCAACGCACAGAAATATTCGCTTCCAGGAACCCGCATCTATATTTATCTGGACGAGACGGATGATCTGGTAAGGTTTAAAATTCAAAACACCTCTGCCTATGAGATTGATTTTGATGCGGAAGAACTGTTCGAACGTTTCAAAAGAGCAGACGAATCCCGCCAGACAGAAGGCTCGGGACTAGGGCTGGCTATTGTGAAAAGCATCGTTGAGTTGCATGGAGGCAAGATTAAGGTCGAGATTCACGGCGATCAATTCAACGTTATTGTGCATTTACCCAAGAAGGGCTGAATGAATAAAAGATCACCAACATGATACACATGTTGGTGATCTTATTTTTTTGACGAACTAAATTCAAAGGTACTAACTCAATAACCCCCAACGAAAAGCATAGGCAACGACCTGTGTTCGATTTTTTGCACGCAGCTTAGTCATCAAGCTGCTTACGTAATCTCTTACTGTATACTCGCTGAGGAACAACAAGGAAGCGATTTTCTTGTTATCATAACCTTCCGCCAGAAGTTCGAGCACGGTAGACTCCCTTTCTGTTAAAGCGATGGCCATCGTTTTGGCGGTGTTTTCCTTCTCTTTCCTGGATAAAAACAAACCAATTCTCTTTCCCACTTGTTCAAGCAAATCCAGCTCATCCTTTGTGCAATTAAATGATTCTCCCATTTGGTCAAAAGTGACCCAGCCGTACAATTGATGATCGTGGGCAATCGGTATAAAAATAATCGAAGACAACTGAAATAACTGGATATGCTCGTCCCTTAAATAAGGTTTTGGGTCTTTCAAATAGATCGGTCTTTTAGAGTTGAAGATCAGATTTTGCTCAGTCAATTGTCCTTTCATGCTCTGAATTTTCGGAAGTTCTTCGCCAATGACCCCATAGAACTGGTTGGACCAAGGTACATATGCATAGAAGACACAGCGTTTATAATTGAAATACTTCTCACATTTTTTCAGGATAAAGGCGAGATCTGAAGCTCCGGAAGAACTGACTAGGAGTTGGTTTAATTGGTCCAGCAAACGCAGTTTTTTTAATTCTTCATTTTCCTCCGTTTCATGATTACCAGACACCGTATCAGCCCACTTATGAAAGCTATGCATCAGATACGAAAAGACAGATAACAGGAACATGAGCGGGTCCATCATCCGTTGATGTTTCAGTTGTATTAATAGTGTTATTAAAGCTTTTTCCAATATAATTTGAAGCCATTGTAAGCTTGCCATATTTAAAATGGTTAGCTGGGATTGAACCCAGGTATCCAAATAAGAAGAATAATGATTATCCATATGATCCAAGTCTGAATAAGTAAACATCTGAAAAAAGGATCTCATCAGTACTCCCGTTTCGTTCCGATGTGTCTCAGAGATGTTAGCTTCCGAGATCAGGTAAATATTTGTGTTTTCTTCGAGCTGTTTGCTATGCGTTTTGAAAAATAATACAAATTCCTGAAAAGTCATTTCAGTATATGGATGAAAATGTTGTGTCATAATAAGTCGTTCCCTTCAAATGAAATACCCTACAAATGGGGGGTATACAATCCATTATTACACAGAACTTTATAGGATAGTATTTCAAAATTAAAGGAGTAAGATTGAGGAGTACAAGTTCATGAATCTTACTATGAAGAAATGGAGCGGTTGAATCTTATGAAATTAAATGAAAAAGTAGCTATTGTTACAGGTGGTGCTAGTGGAATTGGTGAAGCCACCGTTCGCCTTTTCGCAAAAGAAGGAGCAAAAGTGGTCATTGCTGACTTCTCTGAACATGGTAAAGAACTAGCTTCCGAACTCAATGGGGAAGGTCATGATACGTTATTTGTCAAAACAGATGTGACTAAAGAAGAAGATATTAAACACATGATTAATGAAACCGTTGAGAAATATGGTAAGTTGGATATTATGTATGCAAATGCAGGGGTTGCCGATGATGAAGCCGCTGATGTATTGTCATATGATAAATGGAAACGAACGATCGATATTAACTTGTCAGGTGTATTTCTTTCCGATAAATATGCTATTGAGCAGTTCCTTAAGCAAGGAAATGGCGGCGTTATTGTTAATGCTGGCTCAATCCACAGCTTTGTTGCATTGCCTAAAACGACAGCTTATGCCTCGGCAAAAGGAGGCGTTAAACTGTTAACTCAGAATTTATGTACTGCTTATGCCAGTAAGGGAATCCGTGTTAACGCCGTATGTCCTGGATACATTGAAACGCCTCTCTTGAAGAACGTAGATGCAAAAAGCAAAGAATATTTAACTTCACTTCATCCACAGGGCAGACTTGGACGACCAGAAGAAGTCGCAAAAGCTGTGTTGTTCTTAGCCAGCGATGATGCTAGTTTCGTGAATGGTACTACCTTGCTTGTTGATGGAGGCTATACCGCACATTAATTCAGGTCAGATAAAAGATAATTTACCTGAAAACCAATTTTCAAATCGAAATAAACCTCTATATCATTGAAGACTTCTTCATTGATGTAGAGGTTTTCTTTTACATACGGCGGAGGCTATAGAAGATTCCTTAATTACCCTTTGACAGAGCATTAAGGTTTGCTGCATACTGACTTTATAAAGTTGTTTTATAAAGAGGGTTACAAAAAGCGCTGGCTACATTAGAAGGATCTACGGAAATACGGGAGGTGAGGGTTATGGTATATATAATTTTAGCAGTTATCATTTGGATTGGGGCATATGCGGCTTTGAAATCGTCGAATCAGCCTATAGAAGTGAAGCCAATTCGATCAATTAATGATCTCTTTGAATAGATAAAGGTTTTGCCATGAATACTTAATAAGTTAACTTTATAAAGATGAATAATAAATCCAACTTGAACTCGGAGGATTTTAAATGATTAAACTCGTAGTAACTGATCTGGACGGAACATTTCTGAATAATCAAGGTTCGTTTGATATTGAACTTTTTAATGAAGTACATGATGAAATGCAAAAGAAAGGAATAACGTTTGTAGCCTGCACGGGAAAACAGTGTGAACGAGTAGAAAAGTTGTTTGGTGACCATGGAAAAGGGATCTGGATTCTTGGAGATAGCGCAGCCAGAATCAAGAAAGATGGAAAAGTCGTCAAAGAGTTTAGCATTGATCGCACACTCGTTCTGCGAGCCATTGAAGAAATTCAAGGTTTTGATCCCCACATGACAATCATTGTATGTGCAAGCGATGCAGCATACGTACATTCCTCTATCTCTGATGATATGTACAACGTAGTTAAAGGCTCTTATGAACAAGTCATAAAAATGGATTCCTTCTCCGAAATCGATAGTGATTTTATCAAAATAACCGTATTTGATACAGAAGGCAGAAGCACAATGCTTAGAAAACATGTGGAACAGACGTTAAATGGCCAAATCTACATTGTCGACTCTGAAGCCAGGTGGCTCGATATTACTGCTCTTCATACCCATAAAGGCGAAACGGTAAAAAAATTACAGGATATGCTGGGGGTAACTGCGGAGGAAACGATGTCGTTCGGTGATGGAGAGAACGATGTTGAACTGATGGCAATTGCTAAATACAGCTTTGCTGTTAGCAATGCTTGCGAGAACACCAAAAAAGCAGCAAGTTTCATCACAAAATCTAATGAAGAAAATGGTGTTCTTATAACCATTCGAAAAATGATGGATTTACAGTAGGACTGCTCTAATCATTCAAATAGAAATTACTATATGACGAAGCCTGTGAAAAGGAGCGTGGGATATTTGCGTAAAAATGTATATTTGTCAGGCTCTATACTTACTTCTGGGGAACGACGAAAGTTGGAACGGTTAAATACGATTATGGAAGCACACTTTTTAACCACACATCTACCACATAGAGACATAGAAAATCAATCTATACACTCAAAAAGTGGAGATGAAATGTTCAAATCTGCAGTTAAGGCAATAGAAGAATGTGATATGTTTGTCGCTGTTTTAAACAACAATGGCTTGAATTTAAGTAATACCTGCTGGGAGCTTGGTTATGCTTATGCGCATAAGAAACCAATCTTTTGTCTACATGAAGGTGAATTCAATATCAATCAATGGGGACATCTGATGTTGATGAATTCTTCAGTTGTTTGTCATAATGTGGAAGAACTCAAAGAACAATTAGATCTTACATTACAAAATGATAAATCTAAAGAAAGTAGTTTATAGAACAAGAAATGATATCATCTCAGAGAATGAACTAGCTGAACAAATAGGTGAGTTAGAAGTATCCTCAATGAATGAGAGTGATCATGAAGGTCATAACATGATTAGTTTCAACACATATAAAGTAGGTACAAAACTATTTAAAATCAAAAACAAATGCTATAATAAAAAAATCTTTTTCAATCTGATCGGAGGCAGACCATTGTAGAATCTCATTCCTTTTCCTGAATACAACTGAATATTGAAAAGGATGAGTACAATGCTTACAAAATCATTTCATAGACTCTGGCTTAGTCAGGCTCTATCTACTTTAGGAGACATCTGGTACATTTTGGCGCTTGTCGTCACGCTTTACCATCTATCTGGTTCTGCTACCGTAACGGCTTTGTATCCCCTACTTAGAGTTGCTGGTATGACAATCGGCAGCATCGCGGCTCCTCTTATCATGCGTAAGTTGCGCTTGAACCGCTTACTTGCATCTAGTCTTGGAGGGCAAACTATTGGCTTGGCATTGCTCACCATATATATGTTTTTAATGGGCAAAGACAATCCTAATATTGCTATATTGATCGGAATGGTTTTTGGGATATCAATTCTGGAGGGGGTAGCGGGCCCAGTAAGATCTTCTCTTGTTGCTCTAACCGTGCCTGAAGCATCGTTGCTTAAAGCGAACAGCGTGCTAGTGGGTATTGTACAATCATGTTCTCTGGCCGGATGGGCGTTCGGATCCATGACAGTCAGTTGGCTTGGTGCAAGTCAAGTGCTGCTCCTTTCTACAATGTTATTAGGCGGTGCTTGGTTATCATCCTCCATGATATACGAAACCAGAAACAGTACACACCAAACACCAGTGGGTTCTTGGAGACGATCGCTTCAAGATGGATGGCAGAATTATTTTAGGTTACCGCAGTTACGTGTTTTGTTATGGATGGATGTATGGGAAGGCTTATTTAGAGGTGCATTCGCAGGGGCGCTATTGCTCGTGTTCGTAGGAGAACGACTACATGTGGGTGAAGTATGGTGGGGATGGATGAATGGCGCCAATTTAGGTGGATTCGTTCTCATTAGCATTCTTATGAGCCGTTTATCGAACGGAAACTGGAATCTAGGGGGCATGCTAGCGGTGGGCAGTGGATGCGTTGCTGCGCTAACACTCGCATTCAGTTTTTCTACTAGCCCGTTAGTGACACTCTTTATCATGTTCGCAATCGGGGCTTCTCAAGCCATAAAGGATTTAGCGGAACGTACTTCTTACCAAACAAGCGTTCCCGCTTCAGAGCTTCCACCGTTATTTGCGGCCCAATCATCACTTACCTCAATTCTATATGGTGTATCATTATTATTATCTGGTTGGTTAGCGGATACTGTAGGTATTCAAACGCTCTACATCTACGCATCAATTGGATTTTCTCTTTCCTTTATCGGTGCTCTTACGTATCGGAGGAATGGACTAAAAGTAAATAGATACATCGATACGGAAGAAAAGGTGAGTTAAGTATTCATGAAGTGAGATTTATATTCTATTTTGTCAGCTAAAAATGTTGAATCCTATGACGAGGCTATCCAGAACTTATGGATAGTCTTTCTTTATATAACATAGTCCCTTGATTTTTGAACAACAAAGCCTTCAAAATTCCTCTCTATCTCGATTATTGAGCGTCTACTTCAGATTCATTTCCTTCAGCAAAAACCTATCAATATTCACTTTGTTACTTTTTAAATATAAAAGTGTAAAATGTATGACGTAACTTTAATACACAATTATTTCAGTGTCAATACGCACTTTTAAGATAATTTATTTACGATGTGAATGGAGCATTCAGAATCCAACACTTTTTAAACAAAAATGTTGACAAAGTAAAGGTCCGAAAATAAGATAGAAGCATTCTAAAAATAAAATTAGTAAAAAAAGGATTTTGTTTCGATATTTTATATGGAGTTGATGACTATTCATTCTACAGAAAAATTAATATTGCTGCAGCAGCAGAAATGGGTGGAGAAGGATATCCTGTTCGAAATGACATGTGATCGTACGCCAGAGGGGCATTTTCTCGATACATACATAGCCTTGTCCCAGCATGAAATGCTTATTGCAACAAGTCTCAAGGAACCGGATCACGAAAAGACCTTTAAGGGCTATTCGATCCCTGTCAAAAGTTATCCACGTCAGGATCCGCAGGAGGAGGGGAAATGGTCGGTTCAAACGTTGAAAATCAGTGGAATTGAATCCGTTCTCATTGTGAACCTTGTTGCATCCGGGATGCTTGTAATGAAGGCTCCAGACGAGCGAATCATAGCGGCGTTCACGAATGGACTGATGAGCAAGGCATCCAGGCTGGCAGCAATCTTTACGAAGCTGAAAAAGCAGGAGGAGGTGGACAGCGAGTTACTGGAGGATGAGGAGGCAAATGCCTCTTGTCCCAAATGCGGGAGGATTTACCCGGAAGAAGGTCGAGAGATTTGCCCGAAATGCATGAAGAAAAGCGCATTGATCCTCCGGCTGTTATCGTTTGCCAAGCCCTATAGAGCCTCTTTGCTGCTCATTATTGTGTTGATGCTTTTAAATTCCGTGACTGGGCTTGTCATTCCATATTTGACGGGTACGGCCTTATTTGATCAGGCGCTAAAAGGCGAAGGATATTTTGGCGGACAGGTAGGGCTAGTCATCTTGCTAGTCATTATTTTTCGCACTTTATCTCTATTATTTGGTGTCTTCTTCGGAATCATCAATGCGAGGCTGGCCGCAAACATTGTTTTTGATATAAAATCTGTCATTTTTACTGCAATGCAGCGCTTATCACTAAACTTTTTCAAGCGGAAGCAGACCGGACAGCTGATGACCAGAGTTAATTACGACGCCGCTGAACTGCAAATATTTTTCATTGATGTACTGTCCTATTTTGTTGTGAATGTAATGAATATCATCGGCATTACCGTCATTTTGCTGGTATTGGACTGGAAGCTCACACTGCTATGTTTTTTGCCGATGCCGATTGTTATTTTTCTGGCACGCCAAGTATTCCCCAAGCTGTCGAGGCTATCATGGCGGATGAACCGCCAGGTATCATCATTGAACTCCATCATTAGTGACTCGATCAAAGGTGTCCGGGTCGTCAAGGCATTTGGCATGGAGCACAAAGAAATGCAGCGCTTCCAGCAGGCAAATGCGAACTTCTCCGGCTCGGAGCAAAATTATAACCGTTTGAGCGGTACGATCTTTCCAGTACTTAATGGGCTGACTCAAATGGGAGGTATGCTCATCTGGGGATTTGGAGGATGGATGATACTCAAGGGTGAAATTTCGTTCGGGCTTATGCTGACCTTTGTCAATTATATGTATATGTTATATGGGCCCATTGAGTTTATGAACAATATTGTAGGCTGGTGGTCGCGTTGCATGACGGCTTCGCAGCGATTATTTGAAATTGTGGACGCAAGCCCTGATGTGAAGGAGAAGGAGAATGCGATTCGGATTCCAGTCATGAAGGGAGATATTCAAGTATCAAATGTTGTATTTGGCTATGAGCCGAATAAATCGATTCTGAAGAATGTTACGCTGCAGGTGAAGGCAGGACAAATGATTGGCGTCGTCGGACAATCTGGAGCAGGAAAATCAACTCTCGTCAACCTCATTTCCCGGCTATACGATGTGAATGAAGGTGCAATTACGATCGACGGAGTAAATGTGAAGGATGTGGCTGCTGAATCGTTGCGCTCCAATATCGGAATCGTATCGCAGGATGTGTACGTGCTATCAGGCAGTATTGCTGAAAATATTGCCTATGCCAAGCCGGATTGCAGTGTCATGGATATCGTTCATGCGGCGAAAATAGCCAACGCCCATGATTTTATTGAGAAGCTGCCGGACGGCTACGATACGATCGTGGGTACGGGCGGATACAATCTGTCAGGTGGTGAAAAGCAACGCCTCTCCATTGCGAGGGCAATTCTGCATAACCCAATAATACTGATTCTAGATGAAGCGACAGCTTCTCTGGATACGGAGACCGAGCTGCAAATCCAAGAGGCGCTGGATAAACTTATCAAGGGACGTACAACGATTGCCATTGCGCATCGGCTCTCCACGCTTCGCAATGCCGACTATCTGGTCGTGATGGATCAGGGCAAGGTTGTGGAAGAAGGAACACATGAATCGCTAATGAGTACCGAGGGCGCTTATTATCAATTGGTGAAAAAGTATGATGAAGCATTAAAAATAAGCGAGGTGATTTCAGCATGAGTTCGTCTGCATCACAGAAGAAGACAACTCCAGCCCAGGATACAGAGCTACAGAAGGAAAAGGGCGTGGCCGGTTCGCTGTCCGATGCCGCCGACATTCACTATCTCACAGAGGATAATGCAACATTTCATAAAACGGAAGGTCGGATGTTATCCGTAACGGTGGGGGAAAAGACGCATCCAGTCGTGTATGTACATTGCTCTTTCCCTCATACGAATAGACGCATGTATTTGTCCATCAGGACGGTTGAAAACAAGGAAATTGGTATGATCCACAGTCTTGAGGATTTTACGGAAGAGACAGCGCAGCTGTTAGAGGAGCAGCTGCAAATCCGTTATTTCACTCCAGAAATTAGCAGGTTGATTAACGTGAAGGAGGAGTTTGGCTACTCCTACTGGGAAGCAGAGACGACAGGCGGACTATGCCGATTCACAGTCAGAGGTGGTGGTGGCAACGCCAAGCTGGTAACCCCAGACCGACTGCTCGTCACTGACGTGGACGGTAATCGGTTTGTCATCCCAAATATAAATAAGCTGACAGACAAGGAATACCGGATGGTAGAGCTATGTATGTATGGTTAATCAAGTTGACTAGAGCGGACATGAAGGATGGTGAATGCCTATGGATTTGAATTTTTCGCTTGCAGAGCCGGATGTGAAAGCTGCTGTGCAGGCTGTCGGAACTGACATTGAATATTGTGTGCCCGCTAATCTGTCGCTACTTGGCTACCGTACGGCCGGATTTCTGGTTATCGGGCAGAATAAATGGGCTTACATCGAGCATGGTCAAGCGAAGGAAACCGGTATTATTGCTGACTCATGGGAGTACAAAGTCATTCCGCTTATCGGAAATATTGTGCTGGAGACCGAAGATGAGCAGGGAAAGCGTATCCTCGTCCGCTCCTCCATGGAGCATGCTCCACGCTTCGGTTATATTGCACAAGTGCTGAATGATAAATCAGCAGCCCGCAAAGTTCGGATTTTCAATAATGATGAGGAAAACGTCTGTGTTAAGTGCGGTGATCGACTAGTGGAAGGAACCCGTGTATGCCCCAGATGCATGAGCAAGTCCGCGGCGTTCAAAAAGCTGTTCGGTGTCTCGAAGCAGCATTGGAAGCCGCTGGCGATGGGTCTTATTGTCATGATAGCGGCTTCCGCTATTGTACTGGCAGGACCTTATTTTCAGGAAATTCTGATTAACGGTGTCTTGCAGCCGTCTGACGGACATAGTCCGAGCATGAAGCTGTTCTATCTCGCACTTGCCGCCATGATCGGAGGACTTGTGGCCGGAGAACTGCTGGCGATTATTCGGGCACGGGTCATGGCGAATGTCAGCTCCAATATTGCCGCCGATCTGCGCAAAATGGTGTATGAACGAGTACTGAGCCTGCCGCTTGGCTTCATGACCTCTCAACGGGCGGGAGATATAATGAACCGGGTAACGGCGGATACAGACCGGATTCGGCAATTGATTCAAGAGCTATGCACAACAGCAATCTATCAAATGATTTTGCTGGTTGCGGCTAGTAGCTTACTCTTCAGCGCTGACTGGCGCCTGGCATGTGTTGTGCTGTTGCCTGCCCCTATTGTCGCCTACATGAATATGTACATCTGGAAACATGTGCTCTGGAAACTGTATCAAAAACAGTGGGCAATCTACGACCGGGGGAGTTCTTTTCTGCATGATGTGCTGAGCGGAATCCGGGTTGTCAAGGCATTCGGCAAGGAAGCCACGGAGATCAAAAAATTCCGGTCCCATAACAGTGATTTTGCTGCCGCTACGATAAGAACCGAGAGTCTGTTCAACATGCTGGCCCCGATAACGAATTATTTAATTCAGCTTGGCCAATATGTTGTGTTGCTGCTTGGCTCTAACATGATTTTGAACAATCAGATGAATGTAGGTGAACTGATCAAGTTCAGCATGTATGCGTCCATGGTGTTTGGACCGATCGCCTGGATGATGTTCATGCCAAGATGGGTCTCCAATGCGATGATTTCCATTGACCGCGTTTTTTCGGTCATTGACGAGCAGCCGGATGTAGTGGAGACTGATAAAACAGTGAGACATACGATTCATGGCGAGGTTTCGTTCCGCAGTGTGTACTTTGGCTATAACTCCTATGAGCCGGTGCTGAAGGATGTGTCTTTTGATATTCGTAATGGGGAAATGATTGGGTTGGTGGGTCATTCGGGATCGGGCAAGTCTACCCTGATTAATCTCGTCTCCCGCTTCTATGATGTGAATGAAGGTCAAATTAAAATTGATGGTGTAGACATTCGGGACATCCAGAAGGATGACATTCACTCCCAGATTGGTGTCGTGCTTCAGGAGACCTTCCTATTCACAGGCACGATACTTGATAATAT
Source organism: Paenibacillus sp. ov031 (assembly GCF_900143165.1). NCBI lineage: Bacteria > Bacillati > Bacillota > Bacilli > Caryophanales > Paenibacillaceae > Paenibacillus > Paenibacillus sp. ov031. Next base: position 1,776,223 of record NZ_FRDO01000001.1, on the reverse strand, counting down.
CCGTTACTCTAAGCCGCAAGCGACGGAGGAAGAAGTCATCCGGGCGGCCAGAATTGCTAATGCGCATTCATTTATTATCAATCTGCCGGATGGGTACGACACGCTGCTTCAGGAGAACGGGAACAATATATCCGGTGGTGAGCGCCAGCGTCTGGCAATTGCAAGAGCGATTCTGAATGATCCGCCAATTCTTATTCTGGATGAAGCGACTTCTGCACTCGATATTGAGACGGAAAGTGTCATTCAGACGGCGCTCCAGCAGGTAATGAGAGGAAGGACAACGATTGCGATTGCCCACAGGCTGTCAACACTCCGCAATGCCGACCGGCTGATGGTACTGGAGAAAGGCAAGATTGCAGAAATTGGCTCCCATGCCGAGCTAATAGAGAAAAAGGGCATTTACTACACACTGATTACAGCCCAGAGGGAGATGTCGAAGAAAGAGCAGACGGGGTAACTCATCCATCTCAATCCATTTTGTAGTTTGTTCGTCACATGTATGCTCCGGCAGCTGCGTTGTACTTAGAAATAGGAGGAATGCCGATGACCTTAAACAGGTAACCGGCGTTTTCACTTATTTTTTCGGCATTTTGCTCTCATCCATGTAAAGCAGGTTCCAGCGGTGACCGTCCAGGTCGGCAAATCCTGCGCCGTACATCCAGCCGTCGATTTCACTCGGTTTGCCAAAGATGCTTCCTCCGGCAGACTCTACTTTTTGAATAAAGGTATCTACTTTTTCTCTGCTTTCAGCGCCAATGGAAAATATTACTTCAGCGCTATTGGAAGTATCTGCTGTTTTTGAACCTGTGAATTTCTCAAACGCCGACTCCGGGAACAGCAAAATCGTTGTTTGACCTATGGAAAGCTGGGCTCTCTCGTTACCAACGCTCACCGCATGGAATCCAATTTCATTGAAAAAGGCAGTTGACTTCTCAACATCTTTGACAGGCAGGTTAATCCAGATCTCCTGTGACATGGTTGTAGCCTCCTAGAATATAATTTTAACTACGCCTACTATACTCTACTTTTGGCAGCAGATGCGAATCTTATCAAAGAAATAAATGAATGTTATTATTATGAATATTGAACAAATGGAGGGATGAACATAGATAAGAAAAAGTACTTTATCCTGATGCCACCGATGTTAATAATTGGACTGCTTATAATGTATTTTCTTCCAGTAAATCAGAGAGCTTATGTATTCTTAGTTCCTATTGTATTTTGGTTGATATACTATATCTGGGTATTTGTTGAAAGAAAACAATATAAAAAAACAGAATAGAAATTATAGTTTGAGAGGTGTTAAAATGGTTTCGCATCAATTGCTTACTCACGATACAATTCTTGAATTATTGCCCCACATTAATACAGAACAGAATTTGCTTTTTTATAGTTATTTAACGCAACGTAAGGATAAGGCTCAATATGTTGGTCAATTTACGAATAGTCAACTTACAGCCGTATTAGCTTATTTTAGCGAACTATCCTTTCCTGCATTTTCTTTCTTCCGAGTTGAAGATCGTGATATCTTTTTTCCAGAACTCATTGCTTTTACAAGAGAAACGATCCAACTTGACGAAAGTGCTGTATGTGGCACGATACTCTGTCAACGGGACCTTGAACTTTTTCAATCCTTCGGTCTTATCAAAGGAATTCCTCAACGTTTTTTAACTATGAAACATCAGGATGAATCGAAACTCCTTGAATCTAACATTGCAAATAAGATAAATGAAAATGATTATTCTGAGGTAATTGATTTTTTACATAGTGGGGAAATGAGGTTTTTCACAAGGAGTGAGTTAGTGGATTATCCTTTTCTTGGAATTAAGGAAAGTGAAGATTTCATAGCTGTGGGCGGATACCATTTTTATGACTCTCAGCTAGTAGAGCTTGGGAACATTGTTACCAGGTTAGATTACAGAGGAAGAGGATTAGCTAAACGCCTAACAAGTGAATTGACACACCTCGGTAAAAAACTGTCACCAGATGTCTATCTGGGTGTATTGGCAAATAACTTGCCTGCTGTTCGCTTATATGAAGGCTTGGGGTATCAAACAACAACGGAACTTTCTATTGTGAATTTTACTTTATCCACGACAAAAATATAGTCCGAAATTATAGTCGCTATTTCAGCGGCTTTTTTGTTTTATGGGTATAAGTATTTAAAGGAATGGGCTTCTTTTGCCGTATATCGGCGTTTTCTTTGATCGCCGTAATTAAAAACATTTAAGCAAATACATGCGAATTGGGAATTAAATTCAGTATAACTTATTCCATAAAAACGAATGAATACTTAATTTCATCTCTATATAGTTCGTAAATAACTGTGAACAATACGTTAATTCATTGACAATGAGTGTTATATTTATTAAAATTCGAAAGGGCATCAGGGTAAAGCAGATATGAGTATCCTTATCATTGGTTTAGAATCTTAGCTTTTTAATCCTAATGACGAATATAGGAGCGGTAATATTACAATCCTATTACGATGATTAGGATTTTTTTGTTTTTGCTCTGGAGAATAATTTGAAAGTTGGAGGCTGGCTTTAATCATGGACAATTGGTTCAAACTAAAAGAAAGAGGTACGACTGTTTCAACAGAGATCATCGCAGGGATCACGACTTTCTTCACAATGGTATACATAGTTATCGTAAACCCGGGAATACTCAGCAGCACAGGAATGGACTTTAACGGAGTATTCATTGCTACGGTGTTGGCGAGTATTGTGGCGACGCTGATTATGGGAATCGGGTCCAATTATCCGATTGTCATAGCGCCTGGCATGGGTCTGAATGCTTTCTTTGCCTATAGTGTAGTTGCTGGATATGGGGTGTCTTGGCAGGTTGCACTAGGAGCTGTATTTATAGCAGGGCTTTTGTTTATTATTTTATCGCTTACTTCATTTCGTTACATGCTGCTTGATGCCATTCCTGCGAGTCTTAAGCACGCGATAACAGCAGGGATTGGATTGTTTATTACAACGGTTGGCCTGCAAAATTCCGGGATTATTGCCGATTCAGAATCAAATTTGATTACGATCGGGAACTTGGCAGAGCCTATGACTTACCTGACCATTATCGGTTTGATTATCACGGTTGTGCTTATGGCTTACAGTGTAAAAGGTTATCTGTTCATCGGAATGGTGGTAACAGCGGTTCTTGCCTGGATCATGGGACTATTTCAAATGCCGGAGTCAATTGTATCCTTGCCGCAAGGCCTCACGTCAACGGCTTTCCAACTGGATTTGGCAGGCGTATTCTCTAATGGTTTGTATACCATCATATTCACGTTCCTGTTGATCACGCTGTTTGATACGACGGGGACAATGCTCGGCGTTGCTGAACAAGCAGGACTGCTGAAGGAAGGTAAGTTTCCGCGCTCACGCGGCGCCCTATTGGCAGATGCTGTAGGGACTACGACTGGCGCTTTGCTCGGAACGAGCCCAACATCGGCTTATATCGAGTCCAGCACAGGGGTGGCTGCAGGAGGAAGAACAGGACTGACGGCGGTCACGGTAAGTGTACTGCTTGCTCTTACTTTGTTCTTTACACCTATCGTTAGTGTGATATCAGGTATCCCGGCGATTACTTCTCCGGCACTGATTATTGTGGGTTACTTTATGATTAGCGTAATAAGCAAAATCAATTGGAAGGATCTCGAAGAAACATTTCCTGCCTTTCTGATTATCATACTTACTCCATTGACGCACAGTATTGCGACAGGTATCGGTGTTGGATTCATTTTCTATCCGGTACTCAAGCTGCTTCGCGGAAAGGGCAAGGATGTTCATCCGATATTCTACATTTTTGCGGTGTTGTTCTTCATCCAGCTTGTATTCCTGGACCACTAAGAAACGGTTTAATCCAAATAAGGAGAACTGCTTATATATAGGTAGTTCTCCTTATTTATATGTAACCCTCGGTTTAATCCTTTAGAGAAGAATTCTTCTTCGTATTTAATACCTCAAATGCTTCTATTAAAAAATCCATAGTATGCTTAGGCAACAATGACTCATAGGGTTTTACGTTTTTATACAGTTCTTCGTTATTTACCTCGTCATTGAAAATGAGATTACCTTGGAGTATCTGCAAATATGCCATGCAACTGCTGCTGTAGGAAAGGATGGTCTGGTTTAAGATCATTTACGATAGCTCGATGTACAAGCAATAACAAATTGTAAAGTTGTCCATCCAAGTACGTTTGCTTAGAGATATCCTCTGGAAACACCTTATCAATAATATCTATAGAGACATACTTTTGAAGCAGCTTTTTTTGAGCCTCCTCAACACGCATGGAATTCATAAGAAGTATGAGTATTTCAGAGTTTATTCAAAACAAAGTTCTTGTACCAAACAGAGGGCAAGAACTTTGTCTCATAACTGATTAGGTGTAAAAAATGATGAATATAATTATGCTTACGGGCAATTCTAACCTCTAGAATGATTGAATGAAGAAGTATTTAGGATGAGGAGGGGAAAGTTATGATCTACAAGCCAGCATTATTGATCATAGATGTACAAATCGGATCATTTATGAATCCTCTCTTTATACATAACAGTGAAAAATTATTAGATAATATCAAACAACTTATTACGTGGGCCCACATAAGTAAGATTCCAGTCATACTTACGCAGCATAATGGGAAATTAGGGACGCTAACCTCAAAAAAATCCTCAGGGTGGAGTCTTCATCCCGCCTTACCCTTGATCGCTCAAGATGTGAAAATTGAAAAGGACTTTCCAGATTCATTTCAAGATACCACCCTTGAATCACATTTAAATCAGCTAGACGTTAATCAACTGATTGTCGCAGGAATTCAGACTGAGATATGTGTTGATGCTACATGTCGTAGAGCATTTAGCTTAGGATATGATGTTATTTTAGCCAAAGATGGTCACAGTACTGCGGACTCTTCCTTTTTAATTGCAGATCAAATCATTACACATCATAATATCCTTCTACAAAACTGGTTTGTTTCTTTAAGCGATACCCAGGATATCATAATGTCGATTTCACGATAAGACCCTTCGTGAACACCTTGCTGAGACGGATCTAAAACTTAAGGGCTTAGAGCAGTTTCGTGGAGAAATCGAGTCCCTTATTCATTATTTTGAGCAGTGGTTGCCGCGTTGGATGCTGGAATTTCTCATTTAAATACGGCTGATTTTTATAGCAGCGGACATAACGAAATGCTTATTGGCGAGGCACTTAAAGGCAGCCAAAGAGAGAAGGCTTTTTTAGCTGTAACGTTTGGAGCATTAGTGGCGCTAGACGGATTCATGTACGGCCTGGATGTTAGGCCTCAACATATAAAAAATTATCTGGCCTACACGCTAAAACGGTTAAACGTAGAATATATCGATCTTTATCAATCCGGTCTCTGGATGTCCAATTTATTAAAAGTGACCTGGAAAGAATTGAAGCCGCAATTCCAGAGAATGAAATAGCAGGTGGGAGTTTCCGCAGATGAATTTTAAAAATGGTGTTGTGGTTCGTCCGTAAGTTAATAGATAGTTCCAGACCTTGAAGGTGGTAAACTCTCAAGGTCTTTCTTATATTCTCTCACCCAGTATCGATGTTAAATATACTGAAACCTATTGTTTTTTGACTATTATCTAACGTTTTTGATCTAGGAATCATCTGGTGATTTACATAGAATTACAACTAATCGAGGATAGGTTCTACAAGAAGGGAAGAATGATATGGGAGCAAAAGTCACCCGCAAAAGAGTACGAACACGCTGGCGCAAGCATGATACCGAGCTCACGCTGCTCGTGCTTCCGACCACAATCTGGTACATTTTGTTCAGCTTCTTGCCGATGTTCGGTGTCATTATCGCTTTTAAGAATTTCAAGATTCACGGGAATTTTCTCAGTAATGTTATAAACAGCGACTGGATCGGGTTCAAAAACTTTGAATTCCTGTTCAGTTCGAACGACGTCTGGATCGTAATTCGCAATACAATCGGTTACAACATGATTTTTATTATTCTGGGTATCATCGTGCCTGTGTCACTTGCATTGATGGTTGGACAGCTGCACAGCCGCAAGGCAGCCAAGATCTATCAGACGATGATGTTTCTCCCGTATTTCCTATCTTGGGTTGTCGTTTCCGCGGTGCTTTGGGCATTCTTAAGCTATGACAAGGGGATTGCCAATCAAGTTCTGACCCATTTCAACCAGGATCCAAAAAATTGGTACATGGAACCATCGTATTGGCCTTATCTCCTTGTGTTTATGAACATGTGGAAGGGTCTCGGCTATGGGATGGTTGTCTACTTGGCGACAATCACAAGCATGGATTCAACGTATTACGAAGCCGCCGTCATTGATGGTGCCAGTAAGTGGCAGCAGACACGGTATATTACGCTGCCTTTAATGAAATTTGTTATCGTGCTGATGTTTATCCTGTCAGTCGGAGGCATCTTTTCCACGGATTTTGGTTTGTTCTTCCAAGTGCCGCGGGACTCCAATTCTCTCTACAACGTGACCACGACGGTCGATGTGCTTGTGTACAAACAACTCAAAACCGCGACGGTCGGGATGGCGTCCGCCTCTGCCTTCATGCAATCTGTACTGGGCTGCGGAATGATCCTATTCGCGAACTGGATCGTTCGCAAAGTTGATCCAGAAAGCGCACTGATTTAGAGAGGAGGCAGGAAGATGTCAACACAATCAAGCTACGATTCCGGTCTTGAAAAGTTTAACCAAGTCGGCAAAGGAACGAACATTTTTTTTCACCTCATCTTTATCATTTTAGCTTTGTTATGCGTAGTCCCTATCGTCGTGGTGCTATCTATTTCACTGTCTAGCGAAGCATCCATTCGAGAGACCGGTTACCAACTACTGCCGTCGGCATTCTCGGCTGAGTCCTACAACTATATCGTTAAGCAGGGCTCGATGATTGTACGTGCGCTCGGAGTCTCCGTATTCGTTACGGTAATAGGCACGCTGATCGGCGTACTGCTCACCACTACGATGGGTTATGCATTGTCCCGTCCCCAATTTAAGCTAAAAGGACTTTTGACATGGATTGTGTTCATCCCGATGGTTTTTAACGGCGGTCTTGTCTCCAGCTATTACATCAATTCGACGATGTTGGGATTAAGCAATACAATCTGGGCGCTGATTTTACCATTAGCCGTTTCTTCCTTTAATGTCATCATCTGCAAAACTTTTTTCAAGACGACCATTCCGGACGGGCTGATCGAATCGGCTGAAATTGACGGAGCAGGTCAATTCCGCATCTTCTTCACAATCGTGCTCCCGATCTCACTGCCAGTTCTAGCGACGATTGGTCTGTTTCTCTGCTTCTCGTACTGGAATGACTGGTTTCAATCGATGTTGTATATTGACGACCAAAGCTTGTATTCGCTGCAGGCGCTACTGAACAGCCTGATGAGCAACGTTGATGCGCTGGCTAAAAACGCCTCGACGATGGGCATAAGCTACGCCGAGCTTGTCGCCACCATGCCCAAAGAATCGGCACGTATGGCTGTTGCGATCATTATTGTACTGCCCGTTGCTCTGGCCTACCCCTTCTTCCAGAAATACTTTATCTCCGGTTTGACGGTGGGTGCAGTGAAGGGATAAATCGAAATAAATCTGGAAATTTCAGGTTTATCATAATTTTTTCGCAGGATCGGTGCGTGTTAACTTAAGGGAGGGAATAGAGGAATGAGGACAAGGTTTAAAGCATGGATGAAAGCTCCGCTTTTGATTGGAGTGGTAACGCTGGCTATCTTTGGTTTAACAGGCTGTTCCGGCTCAGACAACAATAACGCGTCAAACAACACGTCAGCGGAAAACTCAGGATCGAATGCAGGCGAAGGTTCCGGCGAGGTACCTACGCTGGTGTGGTGGACGATCGGCGGACAAGTGCCAGCCAATTTTGATAAGGCAATTGAGAAGATAAACGAATATACGGCAGAGAAGATTGGTGTAAAAATCGATCTCCGCGTTGCCAGTTGGGGCGATTGGGACACCAAGATCAATACGATTGTAAACTCCGGTAAAGCTTTCGACATTATGTTTACGAATAACGGAAAATACAGTCAACAGGTCAACATGGGCGCATTCACGGATATTACCGACCTTGTGCCAAGTACGGTACCGGACTTGCACAGCTATATCCCAGAATTGGTGTGGGATGGAACGAAAGTCGGTGGCAAGATTTACGCTGTTCCAACATATAAGGATTCTTCATTAACCCAGTACTGGGTGTTTGACGATGCGCTCGTGCAAAAGTACAATGTCGACCTCGGCAGCATCAAGAGACTACAGGATCTGGACAAGCCATTCCGTGACTTCAAGGCTGGTGAAGGCAAAGGGTTCTATCCACTGTCCTTGACTCAAGGAGAGGGCATTAACGGTTTCTTTAATGACTATGACGATATGACTCTCGGCTTTCAGCCGATCGGCGTAAAGGCCGAAGATGAATCCCGTACAGTCGTTTCTGTTCTGGAACAACCGGATATACAGGGAAAACTGAAGCTCATGCATCAATGGTACAAAGACGGCATTATCAATCCGGATGCGCCAACCAAGATCGAGGCTGACCCTTATCGCCCGTTCTTCAGTGCGCAGGCGTTCCCTGGTGCAGAAGTGAATTGGCAGATCTCGGCGGGTATTGATAAATACGACATGGTTCAAATTCTGGGTCCGATCTATACAACCAGCACAATCCAGGGATCCATGAACGCAATCTCTGCCAACTCCAAGTACAAGGAAGAAGCGCTTAAATATCTGGAACTGGTAAACACCGACCCCAAGCTGCGTAATATGCTTGCTTATGGAGAAGAGGGTGTCGATTTCGATTATGTAAACGACAATACAGTTGAACGGAAAACGGATTCGTGGCCGCTGGCGGCCTATACACAAGGAACGTTCTTCAACATGGCTGTCACAAAAGGCGCACCTGAAGATCAGTGGGATCAGGTCCGCAAGCTGAATGAAGCAGCCACCTCATCTTCGATCCTTGGCTTTGCACTGGATATTAGTGAACTCGGCACTGAAGTAGCCAATGTGAAGGCTGTATGGAACAAATACAATTATGAGCTGATCACTGGCGCATCCGATCCGGAAAAAAAGATACCGCAAATTATAGAAGAGTTGAAGAAAGCTGGATTGGATAAGATTATGGAAGCCGCACAAGAACAGATCAACGCATATTTCAAATCATAATCCTTGAGACTTGCGACAATAACCCGAACGGAGCCGTTGTGGCCGTTCGGGTTTTCCAATCTTACTGGTGACATTTGCATTTAATTTGAGTTTATAACGGATTGATTTGTCCGACAAATAGCTATATGGTAAAACTATAAGTCTCAATATAATCCAACTGCTAAGGAGAGCTGCATGTTTTCCTTCTTTCAAATCAAAATCTACCGCCGCAAATTTATTGCTTACGCGATTTTTACGTTATTCATGGGTCTGATTTTAAGCGTATTGACCACACTTGTTTTGCTGCAGCAGTGGTTAGAGAATGCTCAGAATCAAGCGGCAGATGCATTCTCCCGGGTTGAAAGCATTCTTCAAAACGATGCTGAGCGGATCGAATCCTATTTACAGCGAGTTTACTCCAATAACGGTCTGGTGGCAGACGTTCGTTATTTTCTCGCCAACAGCGCGGAAGGTTATCTGACGGGAAGACTCCAGAACAGCCGCTATGATCAGCCTCTCGCATCGTTTCCAGAGGATGTGAAAGCTTTTCTCGGCAGTGGGCAGGAAGATATTATCCAGGTGAGTCTGCATACCGAGGAACGAGGCAACGTAGTACGTTTCGCCAGTAACGGTGCGACGAGCTTTTTGTTTAATCTGCCTAACACGGATGATATATTTCGAGAGACAATCCAAAGAGGTTTCGTCATCCGTAAGCAGCTGCTGGACGAAAATCAAATCTCACGCCAGCTCGGTGAGTTTCGTTTTTTGGTCAGCAGCGATGTATTATTCAAAGGCGTGCAGAACAATCAATGGATCGAAAACGGAGTCGTCAGCGCGGCTGGAGATGTCTATCTCATGGACGTTGGAGGCAGAGCCACCCAGGAATTATTCATAAAGGCTGCTTCAAAAGAACGTACCAAGGGGTTTATGCAGTTAGGCAAGCTGGATCGCGCATTTTATGTGACCCATTCGTCCAATGCTTACGATTACCAATTGATTAGTATTGTAGACATGGCAGTGCTTATCCGACAAAAAACCGGTATGCTGCTTATCGTGTTCTTGATCTTCTTGGCAGCTATGGTCAGTTTTCTCCTTTTAATCGGATACAATCTTCGTGAAGACGCAGGTTTTCTGCAACGAATTATCTATTCCATCCAACGTGTAAAATCCGCCAATTTTACGCCAATCAGTCCGACCCGCTATCGAAAGAATGAGTACGGAATGATCGCGAGGGAACTCGACGATATGACGCATCAGCTCAACCAACATATTCGAACCGAGTACTTGCTAAAACTGAAACAGAAGGAAACAGAAATGAAAGCGCTTCAAAATCAAATTAACCCTCATTTTTTGTACAATACACTTGAAATAATCCGATCGTTTGCGTTGGCGGGCCGCGCGGTTGATACGGCTGAAGCGGTAGCTACACTGGGCTCGTTATATCGTGAAATCGTGAAGAACGAAGATATTATTCTGTTGGGCAGTGAGCTGGCTTTGCTTGAAAAATACTTAAAGATCATGGAATTTAAATATCCGGACAAATTCTATTATCAAATCAATGTGGACCAGGGACTGCTGGCTTTACCTACCGTTAAGTTCTGGATGCAGCCGCTCGCCGAGAACTTTTTCGTACACGGCTTCCATTCGGACCACGAATTTAATCTGCTTGTTGTGAATGGCATTGAAAATAACCACTCATACGTATTGGAGATTGTAGACAACGGGAACTCGATCTCGGAAGATCGATTGGCTGATATCCGCCGCAATCTGTCTTTTGTCGGGGACTCGGTATCGGAGAGCATTGGCCTGCGCAACGTGTATACACGGCTTCATTTTTTCTATGGGAAAGGCTTTACCATGCAAATTGAAAATAATGTGGAAGCTGGTGTCAAAGTTACCTTAACCATAGCGAAGGAGGCGTAATGTATGTACAAACTTCTGATCGTTGATGACGAGCCACTAATCCTGGAGGGAATCAAGCGAACGCTGGACTGGGAAATGCTTGGCTTCAGACAGATCGAGACCAGCGAAACCTATGGGGATGCGCTAACAAAGGCTGTGGAGTTTTGGCCGGACCTCGCAATTTTTGACGTTTGCATCGGCAAGGAGCGTGGCTATAACGCCATTCACAAGCTTAATGAGCTAGGGCTCCCGACGACCTATATTATGATGAGCGGTTATGGTGAGTTCGAGTACGCCCTGGAGGCTATTCATTGTGGGGTTAAGGATTATCTACTCAAGCCCGTTGAGCGAGCAAAGCTTCAAGCTCTGATTGAACGAGTTATTGTCGAAAATTTGAACGGTACGCTGGAGGGAAGAAATCCGAACTGCCGTGACATAGACCCTATATTGGAAGTGCGCTACGACAGCTTATCCAAGCTAACCAACCGCATTCTGCTGATGGTTAAGGCTGAATACGATCAAAATATCAATCTCAAAGTGTTGGCCAGTCGTTTTCGGATGAACGGAACCTATCTTGGACAGATGTTTCTGAAGGAAACCAAGATGAAATTTTCGGAGTACCTTATGGTTTACCGAATGTTATGTGCACGAGAGCGTATTCAGGCTACAGACGAGAAGATATCGACAATTGCACTCTCCGTCGGTTACGCTAATCTAAACTATTTTTATACGCATTTCCAAGCCTACTTCAGCAAATCGCCTTCCGATCTGCGGAGAAAGGAGTAGTCCAGAAATGATACATTCATCTATCTGGAACACATTGATCAAGTCTGTCCTGATTACAGCGATGTTGACGCTGCCTTTGTCGGGGTGTATATCAATATCCGGGCAGAACGAGGAATTCGACAGAAGTATCAACACAGTGAATCTGATTTATTATACGCTTGGCAATCCTGACCAGGATCTGAAGATGGTAAACGCTAAAATCAATGAAGTGTTGGCCCAAAAAATCGGAATCACTATTACATATATTAAGGTTGGGTGGCAGGAGTACAATGACCGGATCAATACGCTAATTTCGACGGGAACTCCTTTTGATATTGCTTTTACCACAGATTACTCAAGCTATGTTCAGCGAGGAGCATGGCTGAGACTGGACAGCTACTTATCCAGCTTCGGCAAGGATATGTACGACACGATCGACCCCGTTCTATGGCAGGGCGTTCGCATGGAAGACGGCGGCATCTACGGTGTGCCTACGAATAAGGAGCTTGCCGTCCGCATGCAATGGATGTATCCGGAGACGCTTGTCCAAAAGTATGACATCGACATTACAAAATACAATTCCCTGGAGTCTTTGGATCCGCTGTTCCAAATGATCAAGGAAAAGGAACCCTCCTATCAGTTGATGGAGATGGACAAGGATTCCCAGAACTTCTTCGCCATGTACGGTTACGAATATGTGTTGGACAAACCGCTACCGCTCATGGTGCGTTCTCTGGATCCCGACGCGCATGTGATCAATATATTTGAGGCCAAGGAAGCAAGGCAGGTGCTGGATACACTCCGCAGCTATTACGTCAAGGGTTACATCAATGAAGACGCGGCCCTGCGGGAGAGCCAAAATCTCAAACGCGAAGAACGGGTTTTCTGGAAATCTGCGGGAGGGGGACCACTTTCGGAAAACAGCTGGAGCAAGGATCGCGGCTATAAGGTTGTTGCTTATCCTGTGACCCCGCCACTAATCACGACGGAATCCGTTCGCGGCGGGATTATGGCAATAAACGCAAAGTCAGCGCACCCCGTTGAAAGCGTAAAGTTTTTGAATTTGCTCAACACGGACCCGGAGATCCGCAATCTGTTTAATTACGGTATTGAAGGTGTGCATTATACGTTGGACAAGAACGGGCAGGTGCTGCTGAAATCTTCGGGAGACAGCGGCAATGATCCGGTATCAGAAGTCGGCTATGAAGGTGTGCAATATACACAAGGAAACTGGTTCATTCTCAAAACGATCGGTGGAAAATATCCCGATCCGTTGGATAAGTGGGATCAGTACCGAGCAGCAAACGCGGAATACGTTACATCGAAGTTGCTCGGATTTACGCCGAATTTAACCAGTATGTCCATTCAGGTCAACCTCATAAAAATGGTTTGGGAAAAGTACTATCCAAGCCTGATGACCGGCAGTGTGGATGTGGACAGGGTACTGCCCAAATTTAATGAGGAGCTGAAGCAGGCAGGTCTGGACGAGGTGCGGACAGAAGTGCAGAGGCAACTTGACGTTTGGCGTGTTGATCAGATGCATGGCATTCACAGTGTTCGTCAAAAAGCTCACTAAATTATTTGCCAATTGAAAGGGTGTTCAGGATGTGGTATTTACTCCTTTGTAATTGAACGCTTGTATTTGTCTTTCGTTGTCGAGTAAGATGTAAGAGATTTTAAAATACCCAAATTAAATATCGGGAACAGGTGTCTGGTCGCAAACATTGCTTGTCGGCCAAACTTAAAAGGGAAGTCGGTGCGATGCCGACGCGGTCCCGCCACTGTGACGGAGGAGCAGGTAGCCTACTTAGCCACTGATTGAGATCAATCGGGAAGGCCGCTGCCATGTGACGATTCCGGAGCCAGGAGACCTGCCTGTTTCGACAGCACTGCTGTACCTACGGGAGATAGGAAGGTGTTAGATGAACCGTCATAATTTGCATAATTATGGAGGCGTCTTTCCCTATGCTTTTTCAGGGGAAAGACGTCTTTTTTGGTTGTCTACAGATGTCATGAGTACAGATGTCCACAAGGTTGTGGGTTATGAGGAGGGAGTCCATCAATGCGGTATGAATTAGTCCATTTTTTGTCTCACGTAGAAAATGAACAAACGATGATCAGAGTCATTCGAAATTTAAATGCCGATGCATATGGCGACCTGCTTCATCATCTGGAATATACATCTCCAGACACACAAGAGCGCTGGCAGAAGATACTACGAAAAGTACTAAGTTAGATTTGCTAGCAAGTAGAACATTATAGTACATTCTGGCTGGTAAAATCGATGCATAAAGTAAGAAAAATCAATTGTCGAGGGAGAAAACGATTGTTCCAATTCAAAGTCGCTATTTTATAGCGGCTTTTTGTATTACTACGGTTAGCCAGTAATGTTAGTGAAGGCTTATACGTTTGCGCTATCCGCTGCTTAAAAGGTAATCTTTTGAAGACTCTTAAATGATTCTTTTATAATTCATTTGTTGAATAAATAGCATTTCCATTGAAAATAGCTGAACACGATCCATAATTTACAAGTTTACTAGAAACTTTTTCCTAAATCTAGCGTCTAATAGTATGACTTTTTGAGAGGATAACAATTACTTGGGAGCAGAAGGAGCCAAAGACAAAGCATGAATATGAAGAAGAAATTGTCCATTTTTACCGCTTTAGCCGTTTTTCAAGCATTTGCAGTCGGTTCAGTGAGTGCGCAATCAGCACCGCAAGATGACACAGCATCAGTAAATACGGCCAAAGTAGAATCGGTTGAGGTATTGAAGCAGGAGCAGCCGATCGCTGAGCGTGAAGTAAAGACAGGGAGCAATAATGCATCCACCAATACGCCGTCCACTAAAGGAAAAGAAACCGGAACTTTGACAGGCACTGAGGAAACACCCAAAACAGATATCGAGAAATCCGCCATTGATGGCGAAGGGGCGACTACAAACGAAACGAGTACGAAATCTGTAAACCAAGAGGGAACCGCCGAGGATGTTGAAACGCCAGCTACGCCAGCTCAAATAGAGCAACCATCTATTGATGGAAATTCTGCCGTAGCAGCAGGCGGCAATCTGACGTTGTACATGAATAGCAACAAAATGGAGCAGGATGGCAAAACGTATCTTGCTGGCCAGCCCATGACTGTAAAAAACGGCGTATCCTATGTTGCGATCCGTGCACTGGTGGACCGTGTGGGATACGGGGTCAAATACGATAATAAAACCAAGGAAACGATCATCATCAGTGGTGATAATGAGCTCCGATTCAAAACCAACAGCACGGTCTATACCGTAAATGGAGAGTCCAGAACAATGAAAGGCCCTGCTTATCAGCAAAAAAATACGTTCATGGTGCCGTTAACTTCCATTACTCAAGCTTTGAACATCACCTATAAAGTGAATCAGTCGGCTAAAACGGTTGTGCTGAATCTCAATACTAAACCCGTTGCAAGCTTTGTGATTTCCCAAAAGGAAATTTTTGCGGGCGATAAAGTGGACTATGTAACTTCTTCCAGTTCTCCAAATGGTCTGGATATCCTAGACGAACGCTGGACAGGTCGTCAGGAATCATTTGATCAAGCGGGTACATATACGATTTCATATCAAGTACAGGATTCCAACGGTCAATGGAGCGATCCCTATTTGATGACGATTCAAGTACTGAGTCCTAATCTTCCTCCTGTAGCCATGTTCACTACAGACAAGGAACAATATAAAATGGGCGAAAAAATAACATACATCGACCAAAGTACAGATGATGAAAACAGTATTGAAAAAACGGTATGGGAAAACAATTCGCTGGCCTTCTTTGAACCCGGTCCAAAAACGGTAACACTCACCGTTACTGACAATCACGGCGCGACGAACACGTACTCCAAAGTTATAACCATAACTAATGAGACATTATATTCATTTTCCGATTTCAATTTACTCTTCACGCCGGTAGGACAGAAATTCACCTTCAACGGTGGCGAAGTGACTTCTATGGAAAAAGTACCTTATACGTACAGGGATGAGCCAAGTCTGCTGATCCGCAGCAACAGTCCTGAAACGGTTAATACGGAAGGCATCGTATATAAAGAATCATCTTCAGGGCAGACCCGTTTCATGATTCATCATGTTAACAATACAGGCAAAAGAGTAAAAATGTATGTTATTGCAACCAATAACAACCCCAATCCGGCCGTATTCGAACAACAAAATATGGGCTTTGCCGGGCCTACACCGTATGCTACCGTAGCTGGGAAACTGTCGATTGATAAATGGTTCAAATCGATTCAGACCGGAGCCGATCAGAAGAAAGAAGTTATTCAACCTGGAGAAAGCAAACTGATTTTGACCGAGCTAAATAAAACTCCGATGAAAGAAGGACAAGTGATCTCACTCTATTCGGATGCTTATAGTGATTATTCCCTGGATTATAACGTTATCCTCGTCGAAGAAAATAAAGATCCGTTCGAGACTTTACCAATGCTACCTGTGCTTGATCGTGACGGTGTGCACAACCGTGGAACGTACCCGAATGCGACTCGTATCATTACGTATGATCAGCTAGTGGGAGTCAAACCTGCTCGTCTGCCACTGGGTGATAACGCAAGCGATCCCAATCTGGTTGGAACAGATCCAATGGCTTACACAGACGCATCCAACGCGGGTAATTTTGGCGTATTGTACAAAATCACGCTGAATAATGTGGCTCCGCGTACGTTAATCTCATTTAACCCTCGTGGAGGGAAATACTCAGGAGTGGCTCTAGTGAACAATCAGGTTGTATCCATTGCCGATGGTAACGTTGCTGTTAGCAATTCAAGTGAACAAAGCGTTCTTTACCGCACAGGGGCATATGGAGAGAGCGTAACGATTCTTTTCTCTGCCGCGCCAGGAAGCAACCTGCCGGTTAATCTACTCTTTACACCGCTCCCATCGGAGAAGTGATGAAGTTGTCTCTCATAAGCTAGAGCGGGAATGAATGATTGGGTTGGCGTATTAACTATCGAAGTAAAGGACTCCATAAGGAGTCTTTTCTTTTCACTGGGGATATGAGGATATACGGAATGGATGCTGCTTAAAAAGCCACTATAGAACCGCTTATTTCTACTGAGGAGGAATCAAATTCCGATGAATGTAGTCGTCAAGTTGATACGTGAATTCAAGGAGCGCGATACCCGGCGTTTGTTGAAAGATTATCGAGACAAAGTGGAGCTTATCAGGAAACGGAATTTGGAAGCTTGGGAAGATCAGCGTCTACAAGTGGAATCCCTTCGGCTGCAAGAAGAAGCACGATCAGGCACGCATTTGGATGAGCTGCTTGTTGATGCTTATGCGTTAGTCTGCGAGGCTGCGAAGAGAACACTCGGATTACAGCCTTACGATGTCCAGATTATGGCTGCTATCGCTTTGCACGAGAGATTTTTGATCGAGCAGCATACCGGTGAAGGAAAAACACTCTCTGCTGTTATGCCTGCTTATCTCAACGCGTTGACAGGCGAAGGCGTTCATGTACTCACTTTTAACGACTACTTGGCAAATCGAGATGCGGAGTGGATGGGTCCGATCTACCGCTTCCTCGGATTAACGGTAAGCTCGGTTCAAGCGGGCATGAGCCTGTTGGAGAAACGGGAAGCGTACGCCAAGGATATAACCTATGTTACGGCTAAAGAAGCAGGGTTCGATTATTTGCGTGACACAATAGCATTAAATGAAGCTGATACCGTACACCGTCCTTTCCACTACGTCATCGTCGACGAAGCGGATTCATTGCTTCTTGATGAAGCGCGGGTGCCGCTAGTCATTAGTGGCGATTCGAGCGCTTCCAAGAATGACGGTATTCTTTTCGCAGAAGTGGCCCGGCAGCTTCAGCCAGCAGAGCATTACGATTTTGACGAGTTCCAGCGGAACGTTTACTTGAATGATGCGGGTGCTGCAAAAGCGGAGTTGCTGCTGGGATGCGGCAATTTGTACGATAGCCATAATAGTCATTTGTTAACGTCATTGAATTGTGCGCTGCATGTGGAAGCGTTATTAAAAAAAGACGTCGATTACATCGTCCGGGATGGTGAAATTGAGTTAATCGAAGAACATACCGGCCGTGTGGCTGAGAACAGGTATTTTCCGGACGGGCTGCAAGCTGCACTGGTGGCGAAAGAAGGGTTGCAGTGGAAGGCCGGTGGTAGAATTCTCGGTACGATCACCATTCAACATTTCATTAGCCTGTATTCGGGAATTTGCGGAATGACGGCTACGGCGCTCGCTTCAGCAATGGAATTCGAAGATATCTATGCGCTGCAGGTCGTGCAAATTCCGCCGAACCAGCCAAACATACGGATCGACCACCAGCACCGAATTTACACCCATAAAGAAGCCAAATATAAGGCGCTTGTACAAGAAATCTCTTCCGTCCATAGGGTGGGACGCCCCATTCTTATTGGTACGTCAAGCGTCGAGGAGTCTGACATGCTGGCGGAGGCGCTTGCGATTGCCGGCGTATCTTGTCAGGTTCTGAATGCGAAAAACGATGCGAAAGAAGCCGAGATCATCGCCAAAGCGGGAGAAATCGGGGCCATAACGGTATCTACGAATATGGCAGGGCGCGGCGTCGACATTCGTCTGGGCGGCGGTAATCCCGCTCAGGCAGAAGTGGTTGCCAAGCTAGGGGGATTATACGTGATAGGTACACATGTGAACGAAAGCATGCGGATAGATAACCAGTTGCGCGGGCGTTCTGGCCGCCAAGGTGATCCGGGTGCTTCCGTATTCTATATAAGCCTGGAAGACGAGTTGATGCTTCGCTTGGGCATTCATAAATTGTTTCGCTCTCCCAAGCAGGACGAGGTTCTTGATGATCCAGCGCTCCGCAGCAAAATCGAGCATATTCAGCGCGTGATTATTGGCCAAAACTTCGATATTCAGCGGGAATTGAACTGTTATTCCGATATGGTGGAGGATCAGAGGCGAATTCTATACGAGGAGCGGCTCGAAATATTGAAAGGCGAGAGGAAGATGAGTCCTTCAGAGCAGCGGGTACGGCTTTTTTATATCGACGAGTTCTGGGCTGACCATCTGGCATACGTTTCTTACATTCGCGAAAGCATCCATCTCCAGAGCATTACCAGTCGCAACCCGATCGACGAGTTTCATACGCAAATCACCCAAGCATTCGAGCAAATTCCGGCTAAAATAGATCATGAGTCGGCGAATATGCTTAGAAAACTCGGAGGTTCGAATGATCCGGCGAAATGGGAACAGTTCGGTCTGAAGAGTCCTATTTCGACTCGGACTTATATGATCAACGATCAATATAGCCAAGATAAGCGCAGCTCATGGACCGGAACGACGGTATTTGCTTTTTGGGGCAGTAAGATTTTGAAGCTGTTACTGAGGCCGATATATAGGATGTCAAAATATTGATGGGAGCGTGACGATCGATGAACAACAGAGAACGGTTTTCGAATCGGGTCGATTCGTATTTGAAATACCGCCCGAGCTATCCCAAAGAGGCTATTGACCATTTGTACGACGTCGTCGGTTTACGTGCGAACAGCAACATAGCAGACATCGGATCAGGTACTGGGATCATCTCAAAGCTACTTCTGGAACGCGGAAGCTATGTTATCGCGGTCGAGCCAAATCAGGCAATGCGGGAAGCCGCCGAGCAAATGTTAGAAAGTAATCCGAAATTTCAGAGTACATCAGGTTCTGCAGAATCTACTGGGTTACCTGATCAGTCGGTTGATTTTATTGTCTGCGCTCAGGCGTTTCATTGGTTCGATCGCTCCGCAGCCCAAATGGAGTTTCGCAGAATTTTACGGCCAGGTGGGAGAGTAATACTCATCTGGAATTCACGTCTTACAAACGGTACTCCATTTCGTGAAGAGTACAATCAACTGCTTCATACATACGGAACCGACTACGAAAAAGTCAATCATAAAAATATATCTAAGACGATTTTGCTCTCTTTTTTCAAGGAAGGTTCAATGCATGAAATGCGATTCAGAATGAGTCAGGAGTTCGATTTCGAGGGTTTGAAAGGCCGTTTGCTATCATCTTCCTACAGCCCTGTACCCGGGCATGCAAATTACGATCCTATGATGACAGAACTGCGGAATTTATTTGATAAAAATAATCAAGATGGTATTGTTGAATTCGATTATGAAACTGAGATTTTTTGGGGAGAAGTATAGATCAACAAAATGATACCCAGCTATATCATCAAGCTATAGCTGGGTATGTTTGTGGAGTTTACGTCCATAGAGCCTTTTAACGATTGTACGCCTAGATGTTGATTCGTTGCCTAAGTGATAAGTAGGCAACGACTTTTTGTTTATAAATGTCTAACACCATTAATCTAAACTATCCAAGAAGGCTAATTTTCTCTGAATATAAGTTCGAGTTGCTTTAGTATCAATCGTGTTCATATATCCATGAACTTCTTTGCTCTCATGGATATCAGGAATATATAAATCTGTCTTGACCCCTAATTCTTTTAAGCGGTTATAATAATCTTCAGCCTGATCTGTGAATGTCCCCGTGTTTCCATCCGTTATAAAAGTTGGAGGGAAATTACTCGTCGCTCTTGGTATTACATTTAAGGATTGTAAGATATCTTTATCAGCGCTAACCACCGGCTGACCAATGTATGCACTTCCTGATTGAGCGAAAATATAGTCAGTCACGATGTCTTCGGTTACGGTTCTATGGCCCCGACTAAAGTCAAGAATGGGTACTTCTAATACTAAAGCTTTGATATCCGTAAGCTCTATGACAGGATTAATGTCAATTTCTTTCGCATACTCAGCGTTAGCTTGAATTGTCACAAAGTCTGCAGCGATAAATCCACCTGCGCTTCCCCCGCCAAAGATTACATTGTTCATATTAATTCCGTACTGTTTGCCATTTTGCTGCATATATTGCACCGCTTCTGATAATTGTTTTATGGGTGTAGGGTGTATATATTCAGGAGCTAAAGCATAATTTATGGTCACCACATTATAACCATGATCAACCATTAATTCATAATGATATAACATTGTATTTGAAGCCGCTCCTGCGTTAGGATCACCTCCAATTGAATCTCCCGCGATAAATCCACCGCCGTGCACATAAAAGTATGTTGGACGTTCTTCATCCAATTGACCATCGGGTGTAATGATATTTAAAAAACTTCTTGGATACTTATCTCCATATTGAATATTCGTTGTTAACTGATATTTACCATCAATAATTGTGGTAGTAGATGGTTCTGCTGTGTAAGTATTTTCTGCTCCAGAACTGCTTTGCAAATATAAAGCAACTGGCTTTGGCGTAGCTGTAAATAATATTAATATGGATGTCCCCAACATTAAAACAAGGACGAGAACCCATTTGCTAATTCTCAACGTTAATGATTTGAAACTTCGATTCATTTTCTTATGCATGCCTAATGCAAAAATAATTAATGCAAACCCGGTTACTGCAAATGAAACTTGTGCAACTACAAATAATCCGATTTTATCAAATATCATCCAGAGGATTTCAGTAGCTATAAACAAAGCCGAGATACCTAACCAGGCAAGATAGATCTTTTCATTTAAGTGCTTCTTAACGACTAGAATATTAACTACAGACACAACCATGGCTACGATTCCTAATGGGATAAGATAATTGATAAAAAATGACTGTGACCAAGACAATAAGATCGTAATTAACCCTACAATAACTCCGTATAACCTCATATTAAATTTCATTTTAAACCATATCCTTCTTTATATTATTTAATTGTGTATCAATCACAGATAAATATTGGTTTAATTCCTCCAGCTCTTTAACAGTGAGCTTATTTCCTAAAGGCATCAATACAGCCAGTATTTTCTGTCTCTCTTCCAACACAATGTGCTGTCCTTTTTCTGTTAATTCAAGCCAGACCACTCGTTTATCTTTTTCATTGTACTCACGTTTAATTAATTCTTTATCCGTTAATCGATTCACGATAGCAGTAATAGAACTTTTTTTGACATTAAGTGCTTTAGCTAAAAAACTGGCTGTGCAATGATCAGTCGTATTAATGACATTCAATAAATTAAACTGGTCTGGAGTAACACTGCTATCTTTTGAAATATTCTTTTGAATAGATTGCATACTGATTGAAATTGATATTGCTCTCTGAGTATACAGATCAATATGTTGTTCTAATTGCTTTCTATCCATATCCATAGTTAATTGCTCCTTTACGAGATTAGTTTCATTGTCTAACGGTTAGATTGTGAAACTAATATTAACAGCATGTTTTTTGTAAGTCAACAATTGAAAAAAAGGCAAATGTTATTGTTAGTTAAGATTCTCCGTTCTAAACACTT
Organism: Paenibacillus sp. ov031; assembly: GCF_900143165.1. Lineage (NCBI taxonomy): Bacteria > Bacillati > Bacillota > Bacilli > Caryophanales > Paenibacillaceae > Paenibacillus > Paenibacillus sp. ov031. The sequence goes on along the minus strand of NZ_FRDO01000001.1, from coordinate 1,754,070 downwards.
GTCGAGAGACAAGAACATAGCCCCATTTGAAAGTCGCTATTTTAGCGGCTTTTTTTATTTAGCCATACAAGTTCTTGTCCCACTTTCCGGTATGAGCTGTTGGAACGATCCAAGACACACATCCTTAATATCTTATAAGAAATTCTTGAAATTTCAGAAATTTATCCGATAGGGGGGTGCTAATATACAAATACAAACAAAGACGAGGTGATGATATGCAAGTGAAATTGGCAGCGGACGCCATTCCCCTCTCCAAAAAGCGGAAGTCATGGATAAGGACGATCCAAAAATATAAAGTGATGTATGCTCTCTTATTACCCGCCTTAATTTACTTTGCCGTATTCAAATACATTCCTATGGCGGGAATATTGATTGCTTTTAAAAACTACAACCTGGCTTTGGGCGTATGGGATAGCCCGTGGGTGGGATTCAAAAATTTTACGGATTTTATGAACGGCGTTTATTTCTGGGACATCATGAAAAATACGATTGTTATTTCGCTCTATAAGCTATTGTTCGGTTTTTCCGCTCCCATCTTACTTGCTTTACTGCTCAATGAAGTTCATACCCAATGGTTTAAGAAAATCGTACAAACCATTACTTATTTACCCCACTTTCTGTCTTGGGTCATTGTATATGGATTGATGGTAGCCTTATTAGCCCCAGGTGATGGCCTTTTTAATATGATTTTGAAGGAAAGTGGTTTTCAGCCCATTTCATTTCTAACGGAGCCTGCTTGGGGGAGACTGCTGGTCATCGCATCTGAAATTTGGAAGGACATTGGATGGGGAGCGATTTTGTACCTCGCCGCATTAGCAGGTATTGATCCAAGCTTATATGAAGCGGCTCGAATGGATGGCGCTTCCAAATGGAGACAGCTCTGGCATATCACTTTACCCGGCATTCGAGGAGTCATTATTCTGATGCTGATTCTTAAATTAAGCCATATTCTGGATGCTGGCTTTGACCAAATATTCATGTTTGCCAACACCTTTAACCAGGAGAAGATCGACATTATCGACACATGGGTATACCGTGAAGGGTTGGAGCGTCTTAAGATTGGCTTGGCTACTGCTGTAGGATTGTTTAAAGCTGTCATTGGATTTGGTTTAGTTTTGGCAGCCAATAAGCTCGCCAAAAAATTCGATGGGCAAATTTGGTGAGGTGGTTTTTAAAATGATCAATTTGACAATCGGGGAAAAAGTCTGGCAATCCGTCGTTTATGTGATTCTTATTTTCTTATCACTACTTTGCTTACTACCCTTTCTGTATGTGATTGCTGTCTCCGTGACGCCAGAATCGGAAGTGTTAAGAAGAGGGATTGTGATTATACCAGAATCTTTTACCTTTCTAGCCTATAAAGAAGTATTCATTTCTCATGGGATCTGGCAGGCGTATAAAATTACGTTGTTTCGAACGATTGTAGGCACGGTGCTTAATGTGTTATTTACGGTCTTAGCAGCTTATCCGTTATCCAAAAAATATTTGCCGGGACGCAGTCCGTTTTTACTATTCATTGTGTTTACCATGATGTTCAGTGGGGGGTTAATTCCGACTTATCTACTAATTCGCTCTCTGGGGTTGCTAAACAGTCCGTGGGTATTGATTATTCCAAATCTCATTAGTGCATTTAATCTGGTAATCATTAAAGGCTTTTTCGAGCAATTGCCTGGTGAAATCGAGGAATCAGCGAGGGTTGACGGTGCAAGTGAACTTCAATCGTTATGGCGGATCATTTTACCACTGTCTTTGCCCGTCATTTCCACCATTTCTTTATTTTACGCAGTGGGGCATTGGAACAGTTATTTTGATGCTATTGTTTATATCAATGATTCCAACCTCATGCCGCTTCAAGTAGTCTTGCGCAACATCCTTCTTAACGTCGCAACACAAAGCGCTGAGTCGCTCGCCAATTCCGGAGCTGTAAGTACATTCGCTGTGCAGATGGCTACAGTTGTTGTGACTACGATTCCGATTTTGATCGTTTACCCATTTTTACAGAAGCATTTTACCAAAGGTGTGCTCTTGGGATCCGTTAAAGGTTAAAAGTGTTCCAACCTAACTTATTACGGGGAAACCGTGATAATATACAAATACAAGCAAAGGAGAGGTCAATATGCAGCGTAAGAAGATTTCATTTGCTATTCTGTCGGCAATCTTAGGATTGGGAACGCTACTGTCAGGATGTGGGGGAAATGAAGAAGTTACATCGACAGCTTCGGGTAATTCTCAAGGGCAGTCTGGCCAGTTTGCAACCAAAATGAAAATCTCAATGTTTAACCAAGGCACTTTCAACGCTGCTGCTCCGGTACCTCCACGTGATGAAGATGTTCAACGTCAAATGTTGGAAAAAGAGATGAACATCGACTTGGATATGATGATTCCTCAAGCTGGGCAAGCAACAACCAAACTGAATACACTCATTGCAGGCGGAGATATTCCAGATTTGATCTTCTTGAAGAGTCGGGCTGATCTCGCGCAATATTACGACCAAGGCGTTCTTGCGGATTTGACACCGTATCTGGATCAATTCCCTGAATTAAAGAAACGGTTTGGCAACGACTCATGGGATGCAATGTCCTATCAAGGAAAAACGATTGGAGTTCCAGGCTATGATAATGTTAACGGTATCAGTCGAAGCTTCTTCATCCGCAATGATTGGCTGAAAAAGCTGAATATGGAGGTACCAACGACACCGGATGAGTTGTTCGAAGTTATGAAAGCCTTTACAGAGAAAGATCCGGACGGGAATGGTAAAAACGATACGTACGGATTCATCGGCGGTATGAATAAAGAAGGTAATCTGCAAACCTATGGCTTCGATAGCTTGATGTGGATGTTTGGTGTCAATCCTCCTTCGGCCGTTGAGATAAAAGATAATGAACCGGTATTTCTGTTTATCGATCCCAAAATGAAAGAGGCGCTTGCTTACATTAACAAAATGATGGCCGCCAACGTGGTAGACCCAGACTGGGTGACGATGAATTCACCTGATCTGTTGGACCAAAAGATGTTTAAGGGTAAAGTTGGCTTCATGATCAGAGATGCCCGTAGGCTGGAGCCGGATTATCAGCAGAAAATGAAAGAGATTAGTGGCGAAGTGCCGGAATGGATCGTCATTCCTCCGATGAAAGGTCCTTACGGGGATCAAATTGTAGAAAGAAAATCATTCCAAGGTAATTCATGGGCCATTTCCGCGAAAGCGGATAAGGACAAAATCATTCGGATCTTGTCCATGCTGAATTATCTCTTTACAGACGAAGAAGCTTATCCTAACTTTGCATACGGAATTAAAGGTATTCATTGGGATGTGGTGGACGGCAAGATCAAAAATAAAACCTCCGAGTTATCGAAGGAAATGAAAGAGAAGTACCTGTGGGTCGATCATTATAGAATGCCGCGCCGTGGTGATGATGCGGAGTACTTCAGCTTCCAGAATCCTAAGACGGCGGAGGCTTTCAAGGACAATCAGCAATATGTGGGGCCAACGTTGCCCGGAAATTTATTGACTCCAGACCCCAACGATACTTTGGATGCTGACCGCACTCGTTTCATTAATGAAAGCTTAGTTAAATTTATGACGGGCAAAGAACCTCTTTCGAATTGGGACAATTTCCTCCAAACGTTGGATACCAAGTTTGACATGCAGAAATATAAGGAAACAGCAATCAAACAATTTAAAGAGGCCGGCCTTATTAAGTAAAATAAATAAACAAAGAGAGTGGCTATTCGTAGCCCCTCTCTTTATTAGCATATGCTATTCTTAGTTTACTATAGAATTAAAAGGAAGATGATGGATGCGAAGAAGAATCAGCTTGCCTTTAAAATTATTTTTTCTCGTGTTTGCGTTTGTATTAGGTTGCATCATCTTGATAAGCCAATTGTCTTATCGCTATGTCCAAAAGGAAATAAGAACCAATGACATTTTTTACACCAACCAAATCCTTGACAAGGTAGACCAGTACTTCACTGTTAATTTTTCTTCCTTCCAGACGATTCTCTTCTCAGTCGAAACATCAGTGAAAGCCAATATTGACAATGCGGAAGTGATTAAAAAGCAATTAAGAGAACTGTATGAACTCAATAGTAGTTACGTCAGCAATATTTATTTGATTAAAAGCGATTTATCCATTCTAGGCGGAAGTACAGCTACCCGAATATTCGATGAACCTTTATCTGAAAGAGAACCTTTGTTTGATGCGGCTGACAAGAACAGAAGGACTACCTTTGTTAGTGAACCTTACAAATCGAAGTATTCCGGCTGGACCGTTACGATGGTTCGATATCTGAACGGTGCTCCGTTTCCAATGGCCATTGCGGTTGACTTGGATCTAAATGCCATTGAAGAAACCTTGTTCAAGATTAATAAACAAGAACAAATGAATCTGGCTCTGATCACAGCGTCAGGTAAAATCATTGCCGGATTTTCTGAAAATAAAGGACTACTGAATATTCAAGATCATACGTTTTCGATCGGGGAAACGTCAGCGGAACAAATTCTGGATACGACAGAAACAAATCTTCAACTGCATACGATGGGTGGCATTCCGGTCTCCCTTCTAAAAAAACCGACGGAGAAATTCAACTGGACTATCATCTCAATTAATGATGAATCACGCTTGAAAGCAGCTTTGTCCAGATTGGAAACCTATTATATTGAGCTTCTAGCTGCAGGTCTTCTCTTAAGTTTGATCATTTCTTTTTTGGTTGCCAAATATATAAGGAAACCACTGTATACACTCAAAACAAAAATGAAGCAAGTGGAGCAAGGCTTACTCACAACGACAATTACGGTTAATCGAAACGATGAGTTTGGAGATCTTTCACGAGCATTCGATCGTATGCTGCAGCAAATTGTGGAACTGATTCGGCGAGCGGAACTTCATAATGAACTTGAGCGGAAGTTGGAAATCCAGGTGCTACAGTCTCAAATTAACCCTCATTTTCTGTATAACACACTTGGTTCGATCAGCAACGTTATACGTCTCGGACAAATAGAGAAAGTAGATGTAGTCATCGGATCGCTTATTTCATTATTGGAATACGGGATAGACGATGCTTCAGAGAAGGTTTCCTTAAGTCAGGAACTACGTAATGTAGCGGACTATATTGAGATCCAGAACATTCGGTATAACCGAAACTTCCACTTGATTGAAAATATCGAAGCAGGGTTAATGGATTTTCCTGTTTTTCGAATGCTGCTGCAGCCTCTTGTGGAGAATAGCATCTTCCATGGTTATAACGGAGGGGGAATTGAGGGGCCTATTACGATTCATGCGTACAGGGAGGACAGTATCGTCATCATAGAAGTTGTTGATCAAGGCGAGGGAATTCCAGCTGATAAAATAAAGCATATTTTAACCTCAGAACCGAGTGAAATGGAACTAAAAAGGAAAAGAATCGGGCTAAATAATATTCATGGCCGAATAAGACTTCACTATGGCGATCAATTTGGACTGCAAATCATTAGCATACCTAAGGAAATAACCCGTATACGCGCTGTATTCCCGGCAGAATTGCAAAAAGGAGATGCATAATGGTGAGAGATTATACCTGCTTCATTGTTGATGATGAAGACCTGATCATTCAAAGATTGGAATTGTTTTTTAATGAACTCTCTCATAGGGATAAGCGATTTGTTCTAGTGGGCAAAGCGAATAATGGGCTGAATGGGATCGAGGAGATCATAAAAATTAAGCCGGACATCGTCATATCCGATATCGTTATGCCGCGAATGGACGGAATCTCCATGATTGAGCAGCTCAAGGCGGAGCTCCCCCATACGCAATACATACTTTTGACCGCCTATTCATCCTTTGAATACGCCCAGCGAGCGATTCAAGCCAACGTATTGGAGTACATTGTAAAGGTTCCGCTGAGGGAAGCGGATTTGAATCGAGCTTTGGATAAGGCAGCTGGAATTTTAAATGAGTTTAAGAAAAAAGAAGCGGAATTTCAATCGTTAAACGTATCCGTGCTTGAAAATAAATATAGAGTGCGCAAGCAATTTTTTAACGAACTGATCAGAGGCGAAATTCCTTCTCATCGGGCATCGGATTTTGCTAATCGCATGCAGTTTCATTTCTTTCAAGCGAACTATTGCTGCTTCATCGTTGAGATGAATACCTATGAAAGTTTCCGCAACGAATACGCTGCCGCAGATCAAAACATCTTGAAATATGCGATTACGAATATCATCGAAGAAACGGTAATGAATGGTGGCAGTGGGGTAGCTGCGGATCTGTCCGATAATCGTTTTATTGGCTTTCTATCCTGGGAAAATAACCGCAGTGATATGGAAACGGAATATGCTTGCCTATCACTGGGAGGGCAGATCGTCTCTCATTTGCATCAATATTTGAATCAAAGGGTATCCGTCGCTTTTGGTGGTCCACACCGAGGCTGGCAATCGATCAAACAGGCATACACGGAAGCTAAAAATGTGAGTGAGGATTTCTATTATCATACCGAGAAAGTAGTAAAAACACCGATGCATCGGTTCCAATACGATAATGACAAAAAAGCAGACTTTCAGCAGAAGCTGGCTGATTTTCTTATACGGATGAAAAGGAAGATTTCCAAGGAAGAGCTGGAGAATGCACTTGCCGATCTGTCTCAATTTGTTTCGGACCATAAAATCCACAAGTCCATCATGGCGCCCATGATTAGAGACTTGTACAGAGACATTACCGTAAAGTTTAAATCAGGGAACAAGATGGCCACGGAAGTCCCAGACTTTCCCATGGAATTTATGGCTTTTCAGGAGCAGCTTGCCTATATTGGTGACTTCACATTCGAATACGTACACGCGGGCCAACTATTACATCGTGCAGAAATCATGAGTGCTATGCATTTTATCGAGAAAAACCTGAAACAACGCTTAACGTTGGAGGCAATTGCGGAGGAAGTGAATCTAGCGCCATCGTATTTTAGCAGCTTATTCAAAAAAACAATGAGCGAAGGCGTGATCAGCTACATCAACCGTAAAAAAATCCATCTCGCTCTCGAGTTGTTAAACGTCCGGGATTATTCTTTATTGGAATTGTGTGAGGAAGTAGGCATCGTCAATGAAGGTTACTTTTGCAAACTGTTCAAAGAATATACGGGTGATACACCTAAGCAATATCGGATAAAAATGACACGGTACGAATCCAAATAAGGATACAAAAAATGTATGATTTTTTCGTGAAATCCTGTAAAAAAAAAGAGGCCAAAACCATTACCATGATAGGAGCATCTAATCATGGAGGTTATCAAAATGGAGCTTATGAAAGCAGATGTAACCGTCGTAGGTGGAGGTATTGCAGGGATATGTGCTGCCATTGCAGCTGCACGCCAAGGTCTGCAGGTTTCACTTATTAATGATCGGCCGGTGCTTGGGGGAAATGCGAGCAGCGAGGTCAGAGTTCATATCAACGGGTCGGCATATCTCGGAAATAGTCCATCCTATTATGCCCGCGAGGGCGGGTTGGTAGAAGAACTCAAGCTGAAGATCTTTCATTATAATCCGTTATACAACAAGAAGCTTATGCTTTCGCTTTCGGATACGGTCTTGCTCGACATGGTTTATGATGAGCCTAACATTTCTCTGTTTCTGAATACATGTGTACATGAAACGGGCATCGAGAACGGCAGAATTCAATGGGTAGAGGGCCTTCAATTAGCTTCCGAAAGAAAATTTCGTTTTGAAAGCCCAACCTATATCGATTGCTCCGGTGATGGAATTGTTGGATACCAAGCAGGTGCTGACTTCCGATGGGGAAGAGAGGCGAAGCATGAATACAAGGAGGAGCTTGCTCCAGAAGTGGCGGATCATTACACGATGGGCGATACGATTCTGTTTCAAGCCCGTGACGTAAACTATGCCGTTCCTTACAAAAGGCCTGGCTTTGCGTATGATATCACGAAGCTGGAGTTTTTCGATAGTATCAGAAAAGGGTTAAACCATCGGTCTTTTCCAAGGAAAATCAATGGACTTGGTGGATTGTGGTGGCTGGAATACGGCGGACATATGGATATTATCAAGAATAATGAAGACATCGCATTGGAACTGCGGAAATTGGTGTACGGGATCTGGGATTATATCAAAAATAGCGGTGAGTTTGATGATGTAGACAATCTCATCTTGGATTATGTATGCCCTATTCCGGGAAAGCGGGAGTCAAGACGGTTTATCGGGGAGCACATGCTGTCTCAGAACGATCTTACAGCAAAGACTCACTTCGAAGATGCTGTATCCGTCGGAGGCTGGTATATGGATCTGCATGCGAATAAAGGCATCTACGATGAAGGGCCGGCTACAGCTTGGAATTTTGTGCCGGGGTTGTATAATATCCCTTTCCGCAGCTTATTTTCACGTAATATTCCCAATCTCATGTTCGCTGGCCGCAATATAAGCGCTACCCATGTAGCTTTCGGGTCTACAAGGGTGATGGCAACCTGTGGTTGTATGGGGCAGGCGGTAGGAACGGCTGCTGCGTTATGCGTAAAATATGATACAGACCCCGCGGACATCGTCAAAGCGCATATGGATGAGCTTCAGACGCAGCTGCTTCGAGACGGGCAAACGATTGTAGGGTTTCAAGAGCAGTTGGATCCTTATTTTGCTGACGGCTTAACGATTCGTGCCTCGTCTCAGCGAAGCTATGATCATCTGCATCCTACCGAAGAGATCTCCTTGGAAAAAGCGTTATGTTTGGTCTTACCGATTCAGACATCCTTGGCTGAAAGCGTGCAGATCAAAATAAAAAATAGATCCGAGCAATCGGAAACGTTGCAAGTGAAGCTGTTTGGCGGGGAGCGGAAGGAAAACTATATTCCCGCCAGCGAGCTGAAAGGCTACAACTTGTTGATTTCAGCGGGTCACGATGACTGGATTACACTGGACCTCAGCTGCAAGAGGCCAGCTGATGACAAAATCTACATCGTATTGGAAGGTGCGGCGAGCCTTGCCGTACACGGCAATGAAGAGAAAATGACTGGAGCGGTGAGCTTCTTTTATAAACCGGAAGAGCCGTCCAGGCTGAAGAAGCTTAATAAGAGCATTTGCTTCAAGGATCTGAAACCATCCCAGGATATGTATAATCCCGCGAATGTCGTCAATGGTTTCTCCAGACCTTATGGTCTGCCAAACGGTTGGATTTCGGAACGTAGAGAAGGACAGGAATGGTTGGAATTTGGTTTTGCAAGCCCCAAGAATCTGGATGAAATCCATCTTGTTTTCAATTCGCAGCTGAATTTGGAGCATTTCGACGATCCGATCGAGCCGTTGATTCAAGATTATGATGTGATCATAACCTTAGAAGACGGAACCGAGAGTGAAATGAATATCCGTGGTAATTATCTTTCGTTGAATAAACATCAGGTGCATGCAAAAGGTGTAACCCGAATCCGGTTTGATTTCTGTGCAACGTATGGTTCGCCTTATTATGAAGTGTTTGCTGTCAAATTTTTTGCTCCTAAAAACGCTAAGTGAGGGCGGGTGAAGTCACGATGAAGGAATTTTTCCCTCGAAGAGGGCTGCCTAATGTCATTCAAAAGTTGGAAAATGGGGAAACAGTAACAATTGTCTATTTTGGCGGCAGTAATACGCGTTCTAAAGGATACAGGGTCATGACGGCGGATTGGCTGCGAGGGCAATATCCCAATGCAGATATCCGCTCTGTGAATGCAGGCATTGATGGGACAGGATCGGACCTCGGCTGCGCCCGTTTGGAGATAGATGTACTGCGTCATCAGCCTGATCTCGTGTTTGTTGAATTTGTTGGTAACGATGGCGGAGTTCCCGAATCCAAGGCTCGGATCGAAGGTATTGTCCGACAGATTCGCAAGCACAGCCGGTTTACCGATATCCTGTTTGTGTACACGGTTAAGGAACGGGATTTGACCTCATTTCAATCCGGCCAATACCAGAAGGGCGCTCGTATGCAAGAGGAAGTCGCTGACTATTACGGCATTCCTTCGATTCATCTGGGCGTAGCAGTCAGTCAATTGGTTTTGGATGGAAAGCTCATTTTCACCTTAAGAGCAGACGTGTCTATTCCCGGAGCTGTTATTTTTACACATGATTCGATTCACCCAACGATTCCCGAAGGACATCAGATTTACACAGATACAATCACCCGGTCGTTTGAGAAAATCAGAGAGCTTCGAGATCACGTAGGAAAAGTCGAACATCACTTGCCGCAGGATCCATTGGTCCCGGCCAATCCTTGGGAGTATGCAACCATGCTGCCACTGGATAGTCTTACTCATTTTTCCGCGGGGTGGTCTTACATGACCCCTGATGATTTTCCTTTAGTGCGCGAGTATGAATGGTTGTTCCCCGGTCTATGGCGAGCAGTCGATCCCGGAGAGACGATCACAGTGGAGTTTGAGGGAACCCACATCGGATTATTCGATATTGGGGGGCCGGATTCTGGCAGATTGAAGGTGACGGTGGATGAGGGTGAACCCTTTCTTATCGATCGATTCACTTCATATAACGATCATAATCGAAATCAATATGTTTACTTACCGGAGCTACCGAATGGGAAACATACGGTTCGCTTCGAAATCGATCACAAGAAGACAGACAAAGCGGCCGTGTTTGAGGCAAGTGGCAATGAAAGAGGTATGGAACATGTTCGACAACATCCGGCTTGGTATAATCAAACGGTCATTCAGCTTGGGAAGTTGCTATTGGTGCAGCCGCCATTATAATTGATTGGTCTACTTGGAAGACCTATATTCTATCTGACTGCAATGAGCGCTCAATTAGGATGTAGGTTTCTTTTTTTACTTAAAATCTTATAAGAAATTCTTAAAATGAAAGAAATTTCACGGTGATGTGACATGCTAAGATAGAAACGACAGAGCGGGATTAGCCAGAATGTTAAGGTTAATTGCTTTTTTACGATCATTTGATTAAAGGGGTATTACTTTTTGGAAGCGTTATCATTAATAGGAGAGGCTGTGAGTTGTATGGTCAAAAGGAAGCTGTTTTTCTTCATCGTTTTCATGTTGACGATAGTAGTTCCTTCCAGCCTGATCGGAATAAGGGCCGCTTATGCGGAGACCTTACCTTATCAGACCATTATCATCGATGACGGGAGCATTAAGATTAATGATGTTGTGACACCTGATGCGGGTAACGAGAACAATGGATATTCGGCTCCAAATTGGACCACAAGCACAGGGGTGAAGGGGTATGATCTTTCCAGCACCCAATATACGAGTACAGCAGGCAGAACGATAACATGGAACCCACGCTTGGAAGCAGGAACGGCGAAAATATCTTTCTATAAGCTGGATTGGGCAGATAAGGCTGATAGCAATGTGAAAATCGAAATTGTTCATAATGGAACGACGGATGTAGTCTTTATGGATTTAAGACCCTCATCTGGCGCTCCAGCTGGTTGGGTTGATTTGGGAGAGTACTATTTTTCCGGAGTTGGTGAAGAATTCGTTAAATTGACCCGGTCTACCGGCACCACGAATACGATCCTTACGCGTGCGGATGCGGTAAAGTTCGAAGGGAATATAAGGCAGAAAGAACCACACAAGACGATCATCATTGATGATGGAAGCCTCACAATTGATAATGTCGTCACTGTTGATTCAGGCAACGTCAATAACGGGTTCTCCGCTCCATATTGGACCACAAGCGCAGGAGTAAAGGGATACAATAATTCCAGTTCCAAATATACGGATGCTGTAGGTAGAACTATCACATGGAATCCGCGCTTGGAAGCAGGGACGGCGAAAATATCGTTCTATAAGCTGGATTGGGCGGATAAAGCAGATAGTAATGTGAAGATTGAGATTGTTCATAACGGGATTACGGATGTTAAGTTTATGGATCTTAGACCTTCGTCAGGTCCATCGGTTGGATGGGTGGATCTGGGGGAGTATCAGTTTAGTGGTGATGATAGCGAATTTGTCAGGCTGACTCGAACGCAACCTACGACGGGTACGATTATTACTCGGGCCGATGCAGTCAAGTTCGAAGGAAATATCCGGCAGCAAGCACCACCCTTGCCCCCGCTGCGGAGCCGCACATTAGCGAATCTCAGTTATACGGAAAAAGGCAGCATCGAAAATGCTAACTATAAGGCGACCTTCTATGAGGCAGCATGGGATGGGGGGAAATCCATCGTTCGTGACATGTTCTATAAGAACACGGACACGGGAAACTGGACGCCAATCAATAACGTATCGGAAAGACTTGAGGAGCAATGGGTTTTATTGGATGGGAATGCGGGCAGCCGAACCAATTACTACGATACGATGAACAAACGCTGGATTACATTCGATGGGGTCCATTTTCCCGATAACCACACGGCGGTGTTAACCGATTCTACGCATGGCAGTGATTACGATTTTGAAGTGAACTGGTCCATGGCAGGGGAAAAACCAGATGTTTCTTTCGCCTTTACGCCTCGTCGCGACGGCAATTATGTGATTGGATATCAGTCCTTCACAACAGAAGCAGTCTCGGGCATCAATGAAGTGTTAAATGGATTCAGGTCACATGCCAAAATGGTAGGTACAGTGGAATCAACAAGTTTGAGAGAGCTGAGCGCTCCGATGAGCCTGGTTGAGAAAAATGATGGTTCGGGAAATCCATTAACGTATGGTGTATTTGTACCTTCGGCAGAGCTTCCGGTTGAATTTGAACCGACGGGAGGCGTTACGAAACAACGGCTTGGCATGAGTCTGGTCAACAACGAAGGCAGCGTGCAGCCAATCTTGTATGCGCCTCAATTAGGAACTTATTCGCAAATGACCGCAGAGAGCACTTATCAATTTCATATGGGGCTAATCGCTCAAAAAAGCAATCTGTATGAATCCTACGCGGATATTCTTCGCAATGAGTACGGTTATTCAGCATACCGCGAAAATGTGTCAGATCAGTCGCTAACTGACGCGATGTTCAATATGATCGATTTACTTAAGATTGAGCCGCAAGGGGACGACTCTGTTAATTATGTCCCGTCACCCAGCGGGTGGTGGAGCCGTGCCAAGGGCTTTATTGATATCGAAAACGAGGACAGCGTCCGAACAAGCTCGAATGCGGTTCTTTTGGGGGCTTACTATTTGACTGGGGATGACCAGCTTTACGATACGAGAGCACTGCCGTCCGTCCAGTATGGCGTATCGCGAAATGGTATCGGTTGGTCGCCGACGCAGAAGAAAGTATACGGTGTGCCTTCCTTATGGAAAATGGCTACTCTGCCGTTCGATGCTTCAAGCGTAGCCGCCGTCAATCAGATGATGGGCACTTCGGCAGGAATTGGGGCGCTGGCACAGGAAGAGTACCTCATGCGAGACCCGGACCAGAAAGACCGGGGGCCTGTCATTCAACCCCTGATGATGTATCGAATGACAGGAGAGGCGCAGTATTTGCAGGCTGCCAAGGATGCAGCCGATAGTTATATCTTGCAATATATCGATACGCCTGCAACCGTGGATGTGAGTAAAAATGAGTTCATTTATTATTATAGCAAGCTGTGGATGGAGATCTTGGAGCTATATGAGGAAACTCAGGATCCCAAATACTTGAATGCCGCTTATAAGGAAGCCAAACGGTATGCAACCATGTTCGTTGCTCGTCCAGTTCCTGAAGGTAACGTTACGATTCCTCAGCCTGAGACGTATAATTACGCGGAGTCGTTCCATTGGCCGGAAAGTGGTAAATTTCAATATCCTAGGCTCAAGCTTCCAGAAGATATAGCCGGAGGCGTTCAAGCGGATCGTTGGCTTGTTTCACCGAGCGGATTGACGTTTGAAGCAGGAAGTACAACCGGCTATTATCGGATGAATGCTCAGGAAGCTCCATTCATGCTGAGATTGTCGCTCTATACAGGGGATAAACTGCTGCAGGATATTGCTCATAATGCGGTTATTGGTCGATATTCCAGTTATCCAGGTTATTACTATAAAGGCTTCGCCGTTAGCCAACTTGAACCGGACTTTCCTCTGGAAGGCCCAAGCGGGGCTACATCCATCTATTATCACCATATTCCGGGGCAGCTAGGACAAACGATGGATTATTTGATCAGCGAACAATCATTGAAATCGAACGGGAGCATTACATTTCCTTCCGTATTTGAAACGAATTTTTTATGGTTCAAATATCACCTCTATGGTAATAAACCAGGTCAATTTTATGGTAATTCCGACGTTTGGCTTTGGATGCCCAAGGGGATTATTAAGACCAACCATCCTCAATTGAATTGGATAACGGGTGAAAGCGGGGATAAATTCTACATCGGGCTAAGCAATGCATCGTCAGATGAAGTTCAGACTCCGATCGAATTGAATGAACAAATCATTGGATTCAACCCGACACAGGATTATACTGTAACGATCATCCGCGACAATGGTACACCAGAGCAAGCAGTTATGAGTGGCGGAATCATTCAAGCCACGGTTTCAGGTAAGGGAATCACCGCGATCATTGTAGAAGGACTTAACATTGATGTGCCGCTGCATCAGGTTAGAACGGCTGAACCATCGGATGCAAGTTATTTCTTTGATACCCATAGTCCAATTGATGCGGTTAAAGGCATGCTGATGGTTAAACCCGACGAAACGGTCTATGATGCTTATGTGCAGGCCAAAACGACGAAACCCGCGACCATTCATTATTCCTTGGATGGCGGGGCTACGTATACGACCGTCCCAGATACGATATACCCAATGGAATGGTCGATACGGGTGAATGATTTATCCCAAACTTTCACGTATTACGTGGAATCAGAGGGGAAACAGACCCGCAAGCGGACACTTTATCTGCCTGATCAGGTTACGGAAATTCCAGTCCAACCCGATGGGCAGGAGAGTTCATCTATCATTGTGGATAATACGGAGGCGGAGACAGAAGGCGTCTGGATAAGGGATACGACGGCTGACAACTATTACTATGATAACTATGTGTATGCCAAATCTACGGCCGGCAACGCGACAAGCAAAATGAGATGGAGGCCTGAGCTGCCGGAAAGTGTCACTTACAGTGTCTATTACAAGATTCCGCAAATCACCTCTGCAAGTGAAAATTGGACAACGAATGCCTCATTTACCGTGTATTACAGCGGAGGCTCCGAGACGGTTACTGTTGATGAGACAGCAGCGAATGGTACTTGGGTGCACCTAGGGGATTATCCTTTTGCTGCAGGCGATAGTGGGTACGTGGAACTAACCAATAAAGCCAACAAGTCCAGGGTCATTGCCGATGCGATCATGTGGGTGGACCCGAACAGGGTACCGCAATTGGAGTCTGCTGTGATCCTGTCTGATCGGAACGAGCTGCAGATGACTCAAACCGCACAGCTGAGCGTAACCGGCTATTTGGATAACGGTTTGATCGGTGATTTAACACAGGCCGATGTGCAGTATTTCGTTGATCGTACGGATCTGGCCGAAGTGGATAGCAGTGGGGTGTTGACCCTTCTTAATCTCGATGGGGACACGGATCACATTGAGGTATGGGCTACTGTCACGATTGACGGAGTGACCATAACCACACCATCTTTGAACATCACGATCAAGGACTTAACGGTTATCGTGGACAGTACAAATACAACTGGGTTATACACGACAGAAGGGTCTTGGAGTCAAAGCAATTTAGCCGGATACAAAATTGGGGTTAAGTCCCGTTACTCTACAGTTCAAGGATCATCTGCAACGTGGAAAGGCCAGTTTCCAGAGGGGAAATATACAGTCTCGATCTACAAGCTCGTCCATACGACGGGAAACGATAATAATGTCAAAGTGGAAGTGAAGCATAAGACGGGTACTGAGGTCACCTATATCGATGCAACGGCCGGCTCATCGGGTTGGGTTAATTTAGGAACGTTCGACTTTACGGGTGACGGCAGCGAGTATGTACGGTTAACAAGAGTTACGCCTACAACGGTAGACCCACCAACGCTTCCTGCGGATATGATCTATACGAGGGTTGACGCAGTTATGTTCGAACGGCATTCCGATGGTTCAGAGCTGCTTGCAAATGAGGCGCCAGGTGGTGAACCAATACTTTCTGAATAATAGCGGTGTTGCGACAGGCTTACATGATGCAGTTAGTTGTACTTGTGAGTTATTGAGGTGATGCTATACAAATTATTGTGAAATTACCCTAAAAGCTGAGTGGATGAGAACAATCCATTCGGCTTTTTTGGTCGGGGGACAAGAACATGTTCCCATTGAAGTCGCTCCTTTTAGCAAATGCTTTAAAAAGACACCATTAGTAATTTAATATATTATCTAATAACAAGTAGACGTAAATTAATACAGGTTTGCCATGGGCCATCAACTTGACGTTGAGCAGTGTTGGACAAGAGCGGAGAGGCGTTTAATGGGGCTGGTCAGGAAATCATGAAAGTAGCAATGCCTGCAAAATGGTGCAGGGAATGTCGGATACGAGAAGAAAGGCTCTGATATGCTTAGATCAACGAGGGAGGGAAAGATCATGAATGCACTAGCACGATTGAATGAGGGCTTGAGCTATATTGAGGAGAATCTAACGGATTCTGTGGATATGAAAGAGGTAGCACGAATCGCCTGCTGCTCGGAATACCATTTTACACGTATGTTTTCCTTTCTAAGCGGCATTACTTTGTCAGAGTATATCCGACGTCGGCGCTTGACGCTGGCAGCTCTGGAACTAAGCCGGAATGACAGTAAAGTCATTGATGTTGCCCTCAAATATGGATATACTTCTCCGGATTCCTTCGCTAGAGCTTTTCAGAGCATGCATGGGGTTACGCCCTCGGAAGCGAAAAATCATGGTCCATCACTCAAGGCCTTCCCTCGAATGACATTCCAATTGACCATTCAAGGAGGAAGCGAAATGAACTACCGTATTGAAGACAAAGAGGCCTTTCGGGTTGTGGGTATCAGTAAAAGGGTGCCGATCGTGTTCAGCGGGGTAAACCCGGACATTGCTGCGATGTATCAACGTCTTACGCCGGAATTAATTGAGACGATTAAGAGGATATCCAATGTTCAGCCGCTTGGGCTAATTAGTGCTTCGGCTCATTTTAGTGAGGAACGGATGGAGGAAAAGGGGGAACTAGATTATTATATCGGTGCAGCTACGACCCAAAAGGCTCCTGAGGGTTTGGCACAACTGGAAGTGCCTTCCTCGACATGGGCAGTGTTTACTGTCGTTGGTCCTTTTCCCGGTACGCTTCAGGATATCTGGGGAAGAATCTATTCCGAGTGGTTTCCTTCTTCAGATTATGAGCTGAGCGAAGGACCGGAAATCCTGTGGAATGAGCATAAGGATGTTACTTCTTTGCAATACAGAAGCGAGATATGGATACCAATACAGAAGAGATAAAGCTGTTTATCTTCATAAGTGTGGGGTGGCGCAATAGATTTAAATCGCGGATAAAGAAGAGTCCCATCCTCAATTTGTATTCCTATGTAGTGAGCAAGCGAGAATTATTGAATTTTTGAGTTGCAAATGTCGGTTATATGTGAAACACCAAAAGATCTCTTCGTTATTGAAGAGATCTTTTGGTGTACAACAACTGTTTAATGAGAATCAGATTACATTACATAATGATGACAGATGAGTGCGTGAATCCATTTGCAAGGTACTGTTATGGTGTTTAATGTCCACCTGTATGGGAAGCCCAGACAGGATACCAGCCCAAGGCCGGATTTTCATTGTTGTACAGTACCAGATTGCCGTCATTTTGCATGATCAGCACATTGCCTCTAAGATTGGCTGGCACATTGTCTGCTCCATAATATGTCTTAGACCATGCTAGGTTATCTGACGTCCAATAAGGTGTGTTTTGCGGATCTGATATAACCAACTTCCCGCTGAAATAATTAATCTGGAGTTTATGTATTCTTGTGTCCTTGGTTTTGCTGTTCCATATCATCTTGCGTGCCTTGACGTCCCAGATCTGCGCATCACCATAATTATCAAATTGAAACGAAAACCTGATATTGTTTGACACTAACCCGCCACCGGCGACGTTATACATCGTGTCATAAATCAGACGATCTCCACTGGCGGCGGAAGTCACAGGGGAAAATGAAATCAAAAACAAGAGCATGGCAATACATGATAAAAAGACTTTTTTCATAGAACATCCTCTTTTCCTGATATGTTTTAAGTGACTTATCAAATATATCATATATTTTTCTTTTATGGATAAAAATTGAATAAAATTCGCCTGCCAAGAGACTGTCATACGCAAACGGCCTGTTCTCTGAATGAGGAGATCGCGATTCATTAACTTTAGCAGAGCTTCTGGCGACGGGCTATTAGGCTTCATGGTCGAGTACCCAACAGACTTACAAGACTGAGGAGAACGATAGCAAGCACCTTACTCCATGTTTCATGCCAGCTTGGATCGTTGGTGATAGATGGAGGATTCTGCCAATTTTTATGAAATATCGGGTTAGGTCAAGTGTAGGAAATTAGGGGGTTGGTGTGTTAAACATTGTTATTTACAAATCTTATTTTATACATTATAGTTATTATGGATAATGAATATCTTTAATGTGCTCAGAGAGGTAATTTCGGTGGTTAGAATAATATATGAACTAAAAAGCCTATAGAAAATCTCCTAAGCAGAACTTGTTGATCCCTTAGTTCAACAGGCAAGCCTGGGATCTACCTCGACGTCAGCTGGAAAAAAACAAAATATTTTTACAAATACGATTATACAAGGAGTATAAAAATGAATCCAAAACTACAAAGGAAAATTGAGCACTTGGAGAATATTGAGAGGTTCCCAGCAGAGGAGTTATTTAAGTTTATACAGCTTAATAAAGAGGACGAACTATTAGATCTTGGAGCTGGTACAGGTTATATAAGCTTTTCTTTTGCTAAATATGTGAAAAAGGTAGTTGCGTTTGATTACGATATTGATATTTTACAGTATCTAGAGCTAAAAGCTAAGGAAAAAGGGATAACCAATATTGAGACCACCGCTGCAAACTTTAAAGAAATGCCATTAGAGAACGATAGATTCGAAAAAGCTGTTGCTTCAATCTCGTTACACGAGGTTCAACCTCTTTCATTGGTGTTGGATGAAATCCACAGAGTTTTAAAAGACAAAGGGATCTTTTTGTGCATTGAATTAGAGAAGACGGAGATGACTAATGCTCCAAGGGTTTCATCGAAGGAGATGGAGGAAGAAATCGTTAAGGCAGGTTTTACAGTTATTGATACGATTCATCCACCAACACAAGTTGCTAACCAACCCGTCTATATCATTATTGCACAGAAGAAGGGTTACTAGTGAATCTGCTTTCAATTATAGTTCCCATAAGGGACGGCGAAGCCGTCCTTTTTGCTACATAATATTAAGTTCTTATTCTGAGACAAGACAAGAAACTTGGTTGTATCCGGAAATAACAGAGGAGTTGAAAGCTTATCGAATTGATCATACAGGGTGTAATTGTAGATTCTTCTCTCATAATCGGAAACTTTTACAAATGTCTTTTATTCTTTAAATGAAGATCTTAATTCAATGGCGCCCAAAATGGTAGTATATCATCATTAGGGTCGCCACTCTTGGCGAAATTTACCCAATACGTAAAGCAGAAAATACCGAGTCGGTAATTAATCGTTACGAATACAACTCCCTTTTTTGCCATGTTTTCGCCCTTGTACAAGTCCATGGAACCTGATCCGTTTTTAAATGTCCCTCCATGGATGTACACCAATACAGGCAGCTTTTCCTGATCTGATGTAGCACCTAACCATACATTTAAATATAAGCTGTCTTCACTTATTTTTTCATTATGTTGGTTCATCGATTGGTGTGCTGGTCCAGTGGATTAAGAATAACCAACGCGAATCCCCCGAAGATATGGCCGAAATAGTCATGCATCAACTATTGTCCAACTACAACAGATTAATTTGAAGTTCGGAATAAATGTAGTGGGGCCTTCTTTAACCTGTAATTAATTCTTAATCTATCTTAAGATAGCTGTATATGCAGTTTGAATAGGATCAAGATTTGCATATTGATCAAATTTGGCGATGTACTAAAGATGAGGAGGACGATGTAGAATGGAATTCAAGTTTGGGGACGCTGCTATTCTTCTACCCCCTTTACACATTACAATTATCGCAATAATTATTATTTTCTTTTTAATAAGGTGGAGCAAGCAATTAGAAACAAGACGTTTTACGGTTTTCTTTTACTTTTTAATTAGTACTTTCATTACTTCCATTTATTCTCGTGCTACAACAGAAGGTGTCTTTCAGTTATGGATTCCCTTAGGATTTATAGCGGTTTTCTTTTACTTGTTTCGCAGCGAAAGAAATCATCCTTCTAAGATGAAAGCGAGTATTTTAGGGCTTTCTATAGCAATGTACCAGTTAATTCTTCAATATTTAGGATAGATTTTAATATTTATTGAACATAGTTCCAATACACGGTATAAAAATGCGATGAAGCCGGTGGCGTGAGATGGAGATTTGAACTAGTTGTTCGACTCGACCATGGCTCCCTTACTTTTCATTATCGAGCGGTTAAAGTAGAATGCATATAGGTTGGACGAAAATACGAAAATGATCACATTAAACGAAGTAAAAGAGAGGTTTGTACTTATGACAATGACGTTTAGGAAACTAAGTGAGCTATCGATGGAGGAAAATGTACGTATTTGGAATCTAGGATTCGAGGGCTATTTTATACAGATGGTCATGACGATTGATGCTTTGATGACCAGGATTGTTAACGAAGGACTTTCCTTGGAGAATTCACTCGCTATTTATGTGGATGGTGAACCTGCAGGGTTTGTCATGAATGGATTTCGTGACGTAGATGGAAAGAAAGTGGCATGGAACGGTGGGACAGGTATTGCGCCTGCATTTAGAGGGCAGGGCATTGGCAGAGCGCTCATGTTAAGAAATCTAGAGTTGTACCGAGAACAAGGCGTGGAGCTTGCGTTACTTGAAGCGCTCACGCAGAATGAGAGTGCGATCAAGCTATATCAGTATGTGGGGTATGAAATTACGGATCGATTAATGATTTTACAACATACGGGTACAATAGATCCCCAATTATTGAAGCGATCTGTTGAGCATCCCTTTTCTATCACCAAAGGATTGCCCCGTGATGTATATGCGCTAGACTTCTATCGAGGTTTATCCGCTTGGCAGACACAATGGCCTAGCATGAAGGAGGGTGAATCTATAATCATTAGACAAGATAGCGAGCCTGTATGCTATGCGTTGTATAAGCGAACATTTGATCATGAGGGTAAAATGGTAACCATTTCGCTCTATCAATGTGAGGTCCTTCCAGGGCGGGAAGATGCAGAGGAGATTTATAAGCTTGCACTCAGTGAACTGTTCGCCCCGTTAGACTATGTTTGCAGACGAGGGACATCTAACCTGCGTAAATCCAATCAACCTCTGAACGATCAATTGTTAAAATTAGGTTTCACAACGAATGTTGAGCAAGTGCTCATGATGCGAAATATGGATCTTAACTAAGATAAAAGCGAAACAGATAGATAATAGTAATGTTGACTTACAAATTTTTTTAGCATTCGTTGAATACATGATACAAGAAATAAAGCAACACACATCATTAAGCAAACGGGACACGATAGAGCAAAAAAACAAGAAGACAGCCGATCACGATCGGCTGTCTTCTTGTTTAACTAACCGACAGGACAGTTCATTGGCAATAGCGTCACTATAGTGCTCCAATATGCACAGATTTCTGAGAATATTTGCAAAATAGTATCGCAGGTCGCTACCTAAGATTAGAGATAAGAAGGCTGAAGAAGACCGTAACAGGAAGGAACTATAGACTGTTTGTAGCCTTTTTACTAATGGACTGATGCGAAAAACCGTTAAATAGTGCAGTTTAATCATTGAAATGATTGAGATTTACTACATTTTTACATGTAGTATGAAGAGGATTCAGAGTGGAATTATTCATTCCGGAATCCCAGAAATGCTTAACTTGTCGTGCTTATGTTTTCTTAATTACATTCCAAGGAAGAGGTGTTGTTCATGAAAAAGTTAATGGATTTTAGAAAGAAAATGTCGGCCGTGTTAATGGCAAGTGGCCTGATATGCGCGATGCTATTACCCATTCAAGCGTCGGCGGCAGACATTGCTTTTAACGAACCTTTAAACGGCGTGAATCCTAATTTGTTCTATACCTCAGATGGATGGGCTAATGGTCCAGATTTCGGAGTGGGCTGGAAGGCGGTTAATCAGGAATTCGTGAATGGAATTATGGCTCTGCGACTTGACAATACTGGGTGTCCCGCCAGTTGCTCGGGGAAGAATTATGCTTCCGCTGAATATTCGACCCATGTGAAGTATGGCTATGGCCGGGTTGAAGCACGTTTAAAAGCGGCTTCAGGAGTCGGTCTCGTCACAAGCCTCTTCACGTATTCCGGGCAAGGAACAGGCACATCCAATGACGAAATCGACATTGAAATTTTGGGCAAAGACACGACGAAGATGGAAACTAATTATTTTACGAATGGCGTAGGCCAGCATAGCACGATTATCAATCTGGGGTTTGATGCCTCGCTCGATTTTCATAATTATGCGTTCGAATGGTCGCCATCATCCATTAAATGGTATATAGACGGTAAACTGGTACACACGGAGACTGGATCACGTGGAACACTTCCGACCAGTCCTGGCTATATTATGGTTAATCTATGGTCGGGCTCGGGACCGGCTGAAATATGGACAGGAAAATTCAATTACCCAGGTATGCCGGTACGGGCCTATTTTGATTGGATCAAATTTAAACCGGCCAACTGACGTTCGAAAGATGGAATTTATAACGAAACTTACAAATAAGGTGAAATAATCTGAAAATAACTCTGAACGATATGGTAGAAGTTGAAGTCCTGAAGAATTAGCAGCGATAAGGTGTATCTGAAAGGCACTACAGAGTTACTCTGTAGTGACCTTTTAAAAAGCTGTCCCGGGTCAGTAGTGGCTCTTGGGATAGCTTTTTTATTTACAACAATGGATTATAGGTGATAGAGTTTTTTACAAGATATGTATTTGGTAGCGCTTACAAGAAAAGTTGTGGGGGGAGTTATGAATGCCATCTATCATGAGGGAAGAAGTGGTTCCGAAGGAAAAGGTAAAAATGAATAAGAATTATCCAGTTTATATCGGCGACACGATTGGTGTGACTATCCATTATCAAAAGCTTCATTGGCATAATGTTCTGGAGATTAATTATATCAAATCCGGCACGGGCTACTACATCATCAACGGTCAAAAATTTGATTTCCAGCAGGGAGATGTGCTGCTCATCAATTCGAATGATCTTCACTGCGCTTACGAAACGAAGGATCTTGTCATGACTGTCATTACGTTCGATTCGACCTGGTTTATTCATAACCTCCGATTCGATCCGGAGCTATTCAGCCCGTTCCGCGACATAGACAAACATTACACGAATCTAATCCACCGTGATCATCCGGCCATGGACAGACTGCGGTCACTTCTTCTTGAACTCCAATTGGAGCATGAGAGGGAGCAGCGTTCCTACGCTACGGTTGTATATTCGCTTATACTCCAGTTTCTGACTATAGTAAATCGGGAGTGTCGAATAGAGGGGATTTGCGGTAGTCAACACCTCATCAGTGAGAGACAGTATGAGAAGATACGTCAGGTGATTATGGTTATGGAACAAAACTTCGCCCATCCATGGACGCTGGAGGAGCTGGCCTCTCTTGTCTATCTCAGTCCTTCAAGGTTCAGCGAAATATTCAAACGCGCGGTCGGCATGCCTCCGATGCTGTACCTGATCCATATTCGACTGGAGCAAGCTGTCACAATGCTGGAGGGAGGCCATATGAAGGTAATGGATATTGCTCTGGAATGTGGCTTCCGCACGCTGACCAACTTTAATCGGCTGTTTAAAAAGCACATCGGCATGACGCCAAAGACTTCACAAAAGCAAAATCCCTAGAAATCAGTAATATAGTGCTATATTTTACTGGTTTTAGCAGAGAAATGAACTGGTGCAGGAGATACAATGAAGTGGCAAGCATCTCATAATTATGTTAATAAATCTAACACTAAATTAAAAAGGGGAGATGCCAATGCCGCAAGTGGAGATGAGCAGCAAAACGAAGCCGCTTGTTAAGAAAAGTCACCTGCACCGCTTTCTGAAGCAATGGGATATTCAACTTATGGTGCTTCCGGCCATGATGTTTATCCTGGTCTTCAGCTACATTCCCATGTACGGAGTGCTGATGGCGTTTCAGGACTACAGTTTATTCAAAGGGTTTCTGAACAGTCCCTGGGTAGGCTTCAAACATTTTGACGCGTTTTTCGGGACGCCGGAGTTTTGGACCATTATGCGGAATACTCTCGTCATTGGCATGCTTAAACTGTGCATCGGGTTTCCGGCCCCCATCCTGCTCGCGGTGATGCTCAATGAAGTAGGGAAACATTCTTTCAAAAGAATTGTTCAAACGATCAGCTATTTGCCTCACTTTTTGTCGTGGGTCATCGTATCGGGCTTTGTGATCTCCATCTTGTCTACGGACAACGGCAGCCTAAACATACTGCTGCAGAAGCTGAGTCTTATCGATGAACCGATTAACTTTCTGTCGGAGCCAAAGTACTTTTGGAGTATTTTGACGGTAACGAATGTGTGGAAGGAGATTGGTTTCTCCTCCATTGTGTATTTGGCGGCAATTGCGGGCATCAATCCCCAACTGTATGAAGCCGCTTCCATTGATGGTGCGAGCCGTCTGAAGCAGATTTTTTCCATCACTATTCCATCCATTATGCCAATTATCGTTGTGTTCTCGATTCTGGCTATCGGTAATTTCCTAAATGCAGGGTTTGAGGACATATTGCTGCTGGGAGGCAATCCGGTTTTGCGAGATGTTAGCGACGTGCTGGACACCTATGTATATCGAATTGGCATTCAGAACAGCCGATACTCCTACGCAACGGCGGCAGGGCTGTTTAAGGCCATCATCAGCGTCGTGTTATTGTCCGGAGCCAACTATTGGGCTCGTCGATCGGGGAACAGCCTTTGGTAGGAGAGAAGGGGGAGAGATACACATGAGGCTGTCGAATGGGGATCGATGGTTTGTTGGCATAATTTACTTCTTATTGGCTTTGTTTACATTTATTGCGCTATATCCGTTCTGGAACGCTGCTGCCATTTCATTTAACTCCGGGACAGATACGATGCAGGGCGGCATTACATTCTGGCCGCGTGAATTCACACTTGAAAATTATCATGTGGTGTTTAAGGATGAGCGACTGATTGACGGTTTCATCATCTCGGTGCTCCGAACGTTGCTGGGTACACTGCTCTCCATTGTGGCAACAGCCATATTAGCTTATGGCATTTCTAAACGCGAATTGATGGGTCGCAACTTTTATATGGTAACTTGCATCATAACGATGTACTTCAGCGGCGGACTTATACCCAACTACTTGCTCATTCGGGAGCTGGGTCTGATGAACTCTTTTTGGGTTATGGTCATACCAGGCATTATCAGCGTGTGGAATATGATCATATTCCGGACGTTCTTTAAGGGTATCCCGCCCGGGCTTGAGGAGTCCGCCCGTATCGACGGTTCCTCGAACTGGGGGGTATTCATCCGAATCGTACTTCCTTTATCGGGACCGGTCATTGCTACGCTGTCGCTGTTTACGGCAGTGTATCACTGGAATGATTGGTTTGCGCCAAGTATCTACATATCTAACACGGATCTTCTACCCATTCAAACTAAGCTTCAGCAGATACTTAATGCCAATATCATGATGGAACAGATGCAGAACATGGATGCTGCTGCACAGGGCCGGATGAGCGCGATGAAAACCGTAACTACCAAATCGTTGTCCATGTCGACGATGATGGTGGCAACCATTCCGATCCTCTGCGTCTATCCATTCGTACAGAAATATTTTGTGAAGGGTGTATTAATCGGTTCTTTGAAGGAGTAATTCAAGCAAATCCCGGACAAGGCTTTAAGCGTCCGCTTTGACCATAGATGAATCGCGAAGGGAGCACTCATAATGAAAAAAGGGGAAAAGAACCTTCTCTCTGGCTTGTCAGTCACACTTATCATTGTCATGGCTTTAATGGGATGTTCGGGTTCAGGAGGTAATACTGCAAGCCAAGAGAAGAATTACCCAGTCTCGGGGGATACCTTTGTACTGGGAGAGAAACCGCTGGAATTCTCATTCTACGGCCATTATGACTGGTACACAATGCCGGATTGGGGTAAAGATGCTTCGACGAAGTGGATCAAAGAGAATAAAAAGATCGACGTAGTGCCGATCAGCTCCGGTGGCGTCGCCAAGAACAAGCTCAGTACCATGATCGTGGCCGGTGAACTGCCGGATGTTATATGGATGGATCGTGGAGCGGATGTCGAAAAGCTACGTTCTGAGGGGATGTTGGTCCCGTTCGATGATTATCTGAATAAATACCCCAATCTGAAAAAGTGGGCTGGGGAGTCTACGCTCGAGTTGCTTCGCTCACCTGACGGTAAGCTATATCAGTTCCCTAACTGGTATACCACGCAGCCAAACGGCAACGCAGGATATCTCGTCAATAAGAAGATTTACGAGGAACTCGGCTCGCCGAGCCTGGAAACACCAGAGGATCTGTACGTCTATTTGAAGCAAGTGAAGTCAAAGTATCCAGATGTTGTTCCGCTGGAGGTTGGTCAAACTGCTGCCGGAGTGGACATCATGGTATCTGCGTTTGCAGAAAATCGCCCACATACATTCAACAGTATGATCGCCGTTCCACAAGGGGATCAACTCGTATCGCTGTTCACGGATCCTGTCTATCGTGAGCTGCTGCAGTATATGAGCCGTCTGTACCGTGAAAAACTTGTCACTCAGGATGCCTTCACACAGAAGCTGGAGCAGGTCGAGCAGAAGGTTATCAACGGCAAAGTAGCCATTTATGTGGCGTCCAGTCCCACCGAGTTTGGCTCCAAGGGCAACAATCTGCTTAAAGCGCAAGACCCGGATGCTGGTTACATCATGGTATGGCCTGTACACAAAGCGGAGTTGGATCGCAACAAGATTTTCCCGGGTGATTATAAACAGCTAGGCTGGAATGTCAGCGTCATTACGAAATCGGCCAAAGATCCAGAGGCCATCTTCGCCTTCTTGGATTGGTTCACAGGTCCTGATGGCCAACGTACGATTATGTGGGGGCCAGAAGGATTATATTGGGATGGAACGGACGAGGAGGATATGCCGTTGTTCACCGACAAATTCACAAGCGATGCTAAAGGTCGTGATGAGTTGATGAACGCAACCGTCAACTTTCAGTGGAACGGTAACACAGTCTATGTGGACAATTCTAAGATGAAATTCGAGTCTAAACTTCCGCCAGAGAAGCGAAACTTTGAAACGTATTGGCAATCGGAGATTACGTGGAAGACGCAGATGAACACTACGGAGTTCGCCAATCTGGATCCTGCAAGCGATTCGGAAGAAGGCATTATTGCGCAGCGGGTGTTTGAGATCTATGAGCAAGTTAGAGCTAAAGCGATAAGCTCCACGACCTCGGATCAGGAAGTGCTTTCGCTTCTGGATAAGGCTGAGGCGGATGCGCAAAAATCCGGTTATGACAAGTTGTTGAAGTACAAAACAGCGAGATGGCAGGAGAATAAGGCGAAAATGGCAGCTGCGAAATAAAAGTCATGGTTGGAAGCAGCCCTTTCGTTAAGATTTTTGCGGGAAGCTATAGCTTTCGCCCGAGAGTCTTGGTTGGCTGCTTCATTAGCCGAGAAACATAGGAGAGATCATACTTGAACTATTACTTGGGAGTAGATGGTGGAGGTAGTAAGACATTGGCCGTCGTGGCGGACGAAACGGGACGAATATTAGGCAGGGGAATCAGCGGCTGTGGCAATCATCAGCTTGGTGCTGCCATTGCAGAAAGTAGTATAACCCAGGCCGTTGATGAGGCTTATGCACAGGCGGGGCTTAACAAAGAGAATATCACTTACGCTACATTCGGGCTTGCGGGAGCCGATCGTGAGGCGGATTTCCGCATCTTACGTCCAATAATAGGTGCAATGGGTTTAAAGAAACATCGTATCGTATGCGATACTGTCATTGCCATGAGAGCCGGCACAAGGCAGACGGATGGGGTTGTCCTTATATGCGGAAGCGGGACGAATGGATATGGTGTTAACGTTGCAGGTGAGGAGGTTCAGATCGGAGGATTCGGTTATGAATTCGGCGATTTCGGCGGAGGCGGTGATCTGGCCGTCGAGGTGTTTCGGACAGTCATTCGTTCATGGGAAGGTAGGGAGCAGCCTACTACATTGACTTCGCTTACGTTGAATGCGCTTACCTTCGAGACCGTGGAAGAGATGTACCACCGTTTTTTGGACGATGGAAGAAGGGCACCACATACGCTGGCGAAACTGCTGTTTCAGGCTGCGCCTAGGGATGAAGTCGCAAGAAAAATATTGGAAAGGCAAGGTTTGGAGCTGGGGAAAGTCGCCAGTGCAGTTATTCATAAACTAGGTATGGGCAATGATTCCTTTGATGTTGTATTGGCCGGCAGCGTGCTAACTCGTGGAGAAGGAGATTATGTGGTTCGGCATATCGAGTCTCAGGTTACTACAGCAGCACCGAAATGCCGGTTGCGTATCTTGGACCTTGAGCCAGCAGCGGGTGCCATCCTGCTCGCAATGGATGAGAACGGAGTGAAATCAGATTCCACTGTATATGAACAATTGCACCAAGGACTTGCCGTAAAGGAGAGGAATGTGAAATGGGCCCTGGATTAAAGGTTGCTGTTATTGGGGGAGGCTCTTCCTATACCCCTGAGCTGATTGAAGGTTTCATCCGTCATTATGAGAGCTTTCCGGTTAAGCATATCGTGCTAGTGGATATTCCGGAAGGCCTTCATAAACTCACCATTGTTGGCGGGCTGGCGAAGCGAATGGTTGAACGAAGCGGACTGCCGATTAATATTACTTTAACTTTGGACCGCAAGGAAGGACTTAGGGATGCCCATTATGTATCTACACAGATGCGGGTAGGGTTGCTGGAGGCTAGAAAATGGGACGAAACGATCCCGTTGAAATATGGAATGCTCGGGCAGGAGACGACCGGAGCCGGCGGAATGATGAAGGCTCTTCGTACCATACCTGTACTCTTGGATATATGCAAGGATATGGAGTTATTATGTCCTGACGCCTGGCTACTTAATTTCACGAATCCGTCCGGAATGGTAACGGAAGCCATCATGAAGCATTCCAGCATCCGCTCCATTGGTTTATGCAATTCCCCGATCGCCGCCTACAAGTGGCTGTCTGCGCTCTACCAGGTGCCTGAGGAACGCATCTATTGCGAGTTTGTCGGGTTAAATCATCTGCACTGGATCAGCCGGATCGAGATTGATGGAGAGTCAAAGTTGGAGGAGTTGTTGGACACAGGGGGGAGTTACTCGGCCAGTAACGTGCCGCAGCTTGCTTGGAACGCTACGCTGATTCGGGCGATTGGCGCTATTCCGTCCTATTATCTGAAATATTATTACCTTCACCGTGAGATATTGGCGGAGCAGCAGGCTGCCGCAGCCATAGGCGAGACGAGGGCTGAGATGGTCAAGCGCCTTGAGGATGAACTATTTGAGATTTACAAGCGGCCAGAGCTAGTGGAGAAACCGAAGCAGCTGGAGCAGCGTGGAGGTGCCTATTATTCCGAGGCGGCTGTCAACCTGATGAAGGCGATTCATACGGATAGCGGAGAGGTTCTAACGCTAAACGTCATGAACGGCGATACCCTGGACTTTTTGCCACAGGATGTCAGTATCGAAGTGAATTGCCTGGTAACGAAGAAAGGAGCTGTTCCGGTACCTATTACACGAATACCGGATGCCGCAGTTGGCCTGATTCAAGCGGTGAAGACCTATGAGAGTCTGGCCATCGAAGCGGCGGTCTCGGGAAGCAGGGAGAAGGCACTGCTCGCCCTTAGCTCTCATCCGCTAACCGATTCCGTGTGTATATCAGAAGAGATGCTGAATGAAATGCTGGAGCAGAACCGTAAATATTTGCCGCAGTTCTTCCATGGGAGGTAAGGATTCTAAATAAAAAGAGATCATGTTTGGACGATCTCAACACTGAAAACCGGAGTGAAGAAAAGAAGAAAGAGACTTTTCGTTTGCGAGTGTAAAAAGATAAAAGGAGCTGTCATTAGCACAGCTCCTTACTCAAAATCTAAATTTCTTTGAGGGTTATTTTAGTTCTTGTGATATAAATACTGGTTTCGCTTTCAAATGCTGAATCCGTGCCAAGGATAATCCACAATTCTCCCTTCGCATCCGTTTTCACGAGAAAAGGTCGGTTTTTATTATTGAACGTTTTTACTTCATATGTTTGATCTGTAGATGTACTCTTCGATAAATTTCCGAGCACAAAAGCATCTTTGCCTTCTTGAGACTGCTGGCCCTTATCGATATTCATTTGATAGAAATAATCCTTATTTAGAATCGATTTGGGTTCTTGCTTAGTTACTCCAGCTTTTACATACACACTCTCTCCTGGAGAACCACCAGCACCCATACTATCCTTCGCTGCGTTAGTCGCAATATCAAAATCAAAGGTTACAAGATAGGTCTGATTTGGCTTTAATTTAGATGTCTTATCTATTTTTTTCTTCACGAACATGAATAAATCATCACTACGATTAACACCACTCAGGTACAGCCCCCTTTGATTCATATTGATTTCTTTCGGTAGTGAATTAAACGAATAATTCAGTTTATAGATTGAACGATCCTTTTTGGGGTAATCTGCGAATCCGGCGGACCATTGGTCGCTATTCTTAACAAAATCTGATGTTATGGTAATTTCTTTACCCAATGAAATTTTTGAATCTAAATCAATTAAAGACACGAATGAGACATTATTTAACAGCTCAATTTGTCTTTTTGTGAGATTTGCAGAGAATCCTTCAAGAACGTTGCTATACGTATTTTTGATGTGGAACTTACCAATCTTCTTCTCTAAATCCTTATATTCTTTATCACTGAAATGTTTGTTGAAAATAACGATACTCGGAATTTGATATGAGAGCTTAACATTTTTTAGTTTATTGTTCAGTTGCTCTGAAATCTTCATAGGAAGAATGTGGATTTCCTTAGTTGAATTAAGTTCTGCCGCATCGGAACTGTTAAAGTTAGTAAATGACAAAGCTCCTCCAACTATAATCGTTGCGGCTAAAGTTAAGGCTATTTTTTTGTTACGAGTGTTCATATGTTTTCCTCCTAGGATGTATTCAGCACCTCTAACGGAGCAACATATCAAATTGTTGCAAAAGAGAAAATAAAGTAAATTTCATTACAATTTTAAAATAAATAGTGTTAGTTTCTTGAGTGCAAAATGGCAAGGAATGGGGAGGCACTTATATTTGTCTATCCTAATGTCTTAGTGAATTACTAATAATATGAGATTATATCTATATATATTGTATTCAAAAAAACGCTATGCTACAGTGGCTTAACGAACGTTCGTTAGGGAAATTGGGTATGACGTCATGCCAGAGATTAATCAATTCATAAATACTGATAAATTAATAAATAACTAAATACGAGGTGTGTGTATTGTAATGAAAAAACTTTTATATCTCTCCATAATCAGCACAATATTAAGTAGTTTTCTTTTATCGTCGAGTTATGTTTCAGCGGGTTCCAACTCCAAAATAGTTTTGGGATACTATGCTCAAGATGAAAATGCTTATGACTCTCTTATTACTAATTATTCTCACCTCACTCAAGTTTCTACAGATTCATTTACATTCGACTCGAAGGGTAAAATTGTTGGTTCTGCCCCCAAGGAAGCTATTTCTTTTGCTAATAAGAAAAATATTGAAACGTTCGCAGCGGTTTCCAATTGGCAAGGAGATTACTTCAATGCGGCACTAGCTCACAAAATTGTAGGCGATTCTAAAGTAAGGAAAGAGGCTATCAAAAGTATTCTTAACCTAGTTAAAACGAATCAATATAAAGGTATTAATATCGACTTTGAGAATATTGAGGCTAAGGATCGTAAAGCTTTCAGTAGTTTTATTGGAGAGATTTCTCAAACGTTACGACCTAAGGGATATCTAACAATGGTATCGGTTCCAGCTGAGTTTGAAAATGATCCTACTAATAGCTGGTCAGGTGCCTTCAATTACAAGGAATTAGGCAAGCATGCTGATTATATTCAAGTTATGACTTATGACCAGAATGGTCCATGGGGACCTTCTGGACCAGTAGCAGGTAAAGATTGGATGGAGGCTGCCATTCAGTACACTATATCTGAAATTCCTCTTCAAAAAGTAATTATTGGAGTACCAGCTTATGGTTATAATTGGAATGAAACGAAGAAGAATGGAGATATTATAGCTCTAAAAGAAATTCCTGCTTTGATTGCTTCAACAGGCGCTAAACCAGAATGGGATGAGTCTTCGTCTTCAATATCTCTCCGCTATCAGGCTGATGATGGTTCAAAACATGTGGTTTGGTACGAAAATGCAGCAAGTATCCAGGAAAAAACTCATTTAACAATAAAGTATAACCTCGCGGGTATCTCCATCTGGTCTATGGGAACTGAAGATTCAGGGTTCTGGCAAGCCATATCAGCTGGATTGAAAGAGTAAAGTATAAGGTGAGTTAGTATTGATCATCTAAGCTAATAGATGAATAGATTTTGATTCTTGCATATTCGCAAGAATCAAAATCTATTTTTTTTATAAATCAATTAATGGAGCAGTATTTAAAACAATTAAAGTGAATTAAACCAACGTATGTTGTGATATTCATAAGGCTAACAACGATGTTTTATACACGTTTAACAGACTGTGTTCAGAGGGGAAAGTCGAGGGAAAAGAACATTTTTCCATTGTATGGCAACATTATATAGTTGTATTGCGTTCATTTAAGTAAGTACTTTAAAGGGGATGATTATAATAAAAGTAAAATATTTATATTTTATTCTCAACATTATCCTGATTATTCTAACAACAGCTTGCTCCAGCAGTTTGACTAGTTCAGCTTCACAGGAGGATCTTACTGGACCTTATCGCGTAGCGTTGGATGAAGTGATTTCAAATGATACAGCTCTTAATGCCGATATGGAGTACATTTCTCTGGTTTGGGAAGAGGGAGTTATTTTGAAAAGTTCTGATAAACAAGTTATTGAAGAATACTTACAAAAAGAATATAACATCAAGATTTATAACTACAACTATGAACAATTAATAGAGCAAAAGTTATATGAGCAGGGGAAAACGATGCTTAAAGGCATTCTTCTAACCATTGAAAAACAGAAGCAATCGATCAACCCAGATGAGATGACTATTGAGGTTAGTAAGTATCGTTCAAACGAGGGATCAATCTCTTTAGACATGATACTTGCTTACCAGCAAGGGCAATGGAACGTCGTTAAATATGCTATGATCAGAGAAAGTTAGGGAACTTTATGTCAATGTACAAAATGTACATACTTCACGCCATCCGATCTGGGAAAAAAGGAGAATACCCCCTATGACATCATCACAGAAGGAGTCTTATGTGTCTCATGAAACTCGCCTTACCCGCTATGCTATCGTGTCCACTGCCGTAACATTGCTCAGTGATGAACAGCTTCGAGAACGAGTAGAAGATGCTACGGGTCTTGATACTGGCATTGGTGGTGCAACGGTTTTGATGCAGATTGAGGAAACGCCCATCTTCGTGAAAATAATACCACTTACGGAAAAAGAAAGGCTCACTGAAAATGCCATGTCCACGAAAAACGTTTTCAAACTTCCTCCATATTGCCAGTATGGCATAGGTTCTCCAGGTTTTAGTGTGTGGCGCGAGGTTGCAGCCCATACCATGACCACCAACTGGGTGCTGGCAAATCACTGTGCGAGTTTTCCGTTAATGTACCACTGGCGGGTGTTAAAAAGTCCAGAACGACGAACTCCAATCTCTGATGAACTGAGCGATGTTTCCCGTATGGTTGAGTTTTGGGATACTTCAAAAATGGGTGACCGTATTGAGGCACTTGAACAATCCGAGTACAGTGTTGTACTGTTCTGTGAGTACATTCCCTACAACCTGCACGACTGGCTTTCCGAACAGATTGCTATTGGTGAGAGTAAAGCCGCTTCAGCACTGTCCATGGTGGATTTGAATCTGCGATCCGCTGTCTCCTTTATGAATGCAAACAAGTTACATCATTTCGATCTCCACTTTAAGAATGTTTTAACCGACGGAAACCGTGTTTATATTTCGGACTTTGGTCTTGCGACGTCTTCTCGGTTTGAACTGTCCGATTCTGAATTGAATTTTCTTGAAGTGAACAAGACTCATGATGGGTGTTATGTGGTAACAACGTTAGTGAACTGGCTTGTAACGGCATTAGTTGGCACGGTAAACCGAACTGAACGTATAGACTACATACGCCGTTGTACTGAGCGCGACGAGTTGCCAGAGATGATGGATTCAGCAGCAAAGATTATCATGCGGTACGCTCCAATAGCCGTAGTGATGAATGATTTCTACACTAATCTCGTTTCGATGAGCAGAACTACGATTTTTCCAGTTGAGGAGATTGAACGGATCTGTAGTAGTAAGACTAACTAGACCAGACGGAATTCCAAAGAAGAGGTAGAGATGATGAATACATTAAAATGGCTTCAGAACGGGTATTATGAAAACTGTAATGGAGATTGGGAACATTCATATGGTGTGAAAATTGATACAGTGGATAATCCCGGTTGGTCTATTGAAATCAATTTGGCGGAAACTTATTTAGAGGATACGCCATTTGATTCGATAGAAGAAGAGAGAACTGATGAAGATTGGTTCTACTGTATTGTGAGGGATGGAGTATTTCATGGTGCAGGCGGAGCAACGAATCTAGAAGAGATACTGATTCACTTTAAAAATTGGGCTTCAAGCATAGAAAGATGATAATTACGGAAGTTATCGATGTGTTCTATCGCGCTGCCCTAATCTTGTTTTAGGACACTAGTGCCAAATAAAAAAACAATAACATTACTGATTTGATGATTATTTAATAAAGTTTCGACTGCATTACACCTATACGACTTCAACTGGAAAAATTAAACTGACCCCTCCGCTATTTTTAGCGAGAGAGGCCCGTTACTTGTCAATTGCAGTACTTATATGTTGTGCATGCCATCCAAAACAGCGATCAAGATGAAGAGTCGTTACTAGGCGATCTGTCAATTTTTTTGGTTCGTTCCGCCAGTTCAGTTATTGACTTAATATCTTGATCAGTTAATAGATCTAGAAAATACTTGCGTATTGCCTTTGAGACTATGGGAAGGGCTTCATCCAAGGCTGACTTTCCGACGGGAGTAATAATGACTTGCACACCGCGATCTGTGTCCAGTGGTTTCCTCAGAACTAGACCTCGTTTTTCCATACGCGTTAGATGATGAGATAGTCGGCTCTTATCCCAGTCCATCGAGTCAGCTAATTCCTGTTGGCGAAGTTTTCCATCCCCAAATTGGACTAAACGATCTAATACTCCAAAATCACCTTCTGATAGTCCTGTATATTCAGACATTTCTTTTACAACGTGGCCAAAGACTCGTTTAAAGGAGCCTTTCCATGTATTCCATAGTCGCATTTCGTCGTCGTTTAGTTCATTAATATCCATGCCAATATAATACCATTGTTGACACGTCAACCACAAGATGGTACAGTTTGTTTTGTTAGTTGACATATCAACCAAGGGAATTGAATTTGTCTTTAGGTTGATATGTCAACCTATGAAAATTATAAAGTTCTGCAAAGGATGTAAAGGAAGGAGTGAAAAATGCATAAACCTGTCGCCTTGGTCACTGGGGCAAACAAAGGAATCGGGCTTTAAATAGCGAAAGTTCTCGCGTCACAAGGCTTTGCGGTACTCATCGGCTCGCGCAATCTCGAAAAAGGGGATGCAGCAGAGAAAAGTATCGGTGAAGATGCTCGTGCTCTACAGCTCGACGTCACGAATCAGGATTTCATCTCAGCTGCTTCAGCACGTATTCGCAGCGAACTCGGCTCTCTTGACGTGCTTGTTAACAACGCGGGTATATCATCCGCAGGTCTGCCAGGTAGGCCACTGGAGGAAGTTGGAAGGTCCGCTCCCCAAGCATCGCGTCTCTCGACGAGATACGCACAGTTTTCGAAACGAATGTGTTCGATGTAATTGCTGTCACGCAAGCGATCCTGCCACTTCTGATTGAAGCAGCAGCGGAACGTATTGTTAACGTGTCAAGCGGCTCGAGTTGGTTGACTTCATCCCAACGGATCTTAACAATTTTGTGACTCAACAGAAGATCTACAGATAATATAAGGCGTAACGCCTACAAATATAAGGAGTGTGTTATTAAATGGAATATGTGAAACTGGGACAAAGCGGTTTGGATGTTTCGAAGTTAAGTCTTGGAACCATGAGCTTCGGCGTACCTGAACGCGGCAATACCCCATGGTCATTGGATGAAGAGGACAGCAGAGCGATCATTAAAGAAGCAGTCGAAATGGGCATTAATTTTTTTAGTACTGCTAATATGTATTCGGATGGAACAAGTGAAGAATTTCTTGGACGTGCATTAAAGGATTTCGCCCGTCGTGATGAAACCGTCATTGCTACAAAGGTATTTGTTCCGATGCGCAAAGGTCCGAATGCAATGGGACTTTCTCGTAAAGCCATCATGACCGAAATTGATAACAGTCTAAAACGGCTTGGAACGGACTACGTCGATTTGTACCAGATCCATCGGTGGGATCCTAATACACCAATCGAGGAGACAATGGAGGCTCTTCACGATTTAGTTAAGGCGGGAAAGGTTAGATATATCGGAGCATCCTCCATGTTGGCATGGCAATTTGCGAAAGCGCAGCATGTCGCGGAGCGCAATGGCTGGACACGTTTTGTTTCCATGGAAAATAGACTCAACTTGCTTTATCGGGAAGAAGAAAGAGAAATGCTCCCCCTTTGCAAAGATGAGGGCGTTGGCATCACTCCTTACCTGCCTTTGGCGGCAGGCCGGTTAACCCGGGACTGGAATGAGCAGACCTCGCGATCCGAGAACGACCAAATAGCAAAAGCGTTGTTTATAAAAACGGAAGAAGCTGATCGCAAAGTTGCTGAAAGAGTAGCAGAAGTTGCCGCTAACCGAGGGATTCCGCGCGCACAAGTTGCTCTTGCATGGTTGCTGCAAAAGGAAGAGGTCACAGCACCAATAATCGGTTCGACCAAAATCAGCCATCTTGAAGATGCGGTTTCAGCGTTATCGGTTAAATTAACGTCTGAAGAAATTACCCGTTTAGAAGAACTTTATATACCACATGCATTAGTATAAATTGGACACATATCCTTTATTATGATACCGTTCTGTATCGATATCCTCACCAACAACATCGATTCTATAAGCTAAAACTTTTGTAATAAACTCTTCTTGGATGCGATCCTTGAAGAGTTTATTCGCTTTTTCGATGTGACAAGCAGTTGAAGACATTTGGGAGCCGATTAAAAAAACGGTAAACCTGGTTTCAGGCATACCTTATAGGCAAAATGGCGGGGAACTTTCTGGAATAACCCCTAATCTATTGAACATGGATTGAATGATCGTTAGCGCAAAAAATACGGTTAACAATTAACACGAGGTCAGCTGTATTAGAGAGGGTTTTTCCATTTTGCGGAGGATAAGAAGTGAAAAGGGTTGTACCTCTCGGGCATAGAAGGCACGCAATTACTGAGTGCCTTTATTTATGATTGGGTATCAATCTAATTTATGCCCGAAAAAAAAGAGTACATAAATAATTTTACTAATTAACATTTTTACTTTTCACATAATTTATTTTTTTGACTAGAACAGCACCTCAGTTGATTTACAGTTCCAGTATATTATTATCGAGACCGTAAATGTTCGCGGCGTAAAGTCCGTTTTGCCGACCACAGCCTCCAACCCGTAAGTACTGCAGCTACTAAGCATATTGAAGCGGAGGTCATGAAAACCACGTGCATGCCCGATAGAAAAAGATCGGGGCGGCCCGGCACAAGTCCTGTGACCCTATGACCAGCTAAGTTACTCATAACACCAAATAGGGTGGTAGTAGCAACCGTAATTCCCACGACCATGCCCATATTGCGGACAAGTGAGTTAATACTCCCTGCAATTCCGAGCTGGGTTTTGGGCACTTTCGACATTACCAACGAGTTGTTCGGTGATTGAAACAAACCGCTGCCGAGACCGAGCATACCAATCCAACTCCCAACCAGAATGATAGAGCTGCCGCTATGAAGTCGTGCAAGTCCGACTTGAGCGATAACCATCACAATGAGTCCTGCAAAAGTGAGCAGCTCGGAACCAATTTTGTCCGATAGTGCGCCACTGAGTGGAGCTACGATTACCATGACAATCGGAAACAGCATTAGCAGGAGCCCAGCATGGGAGGGTGTAAGATTCAAAATACTTTGCGTATAGAACGGTGCGATGATGTTAAAACAAAAGTTGGCCACAAATACCAGAAAGCCGCATAAAATGCTTAAGCTGAACAGCGGATTTTTAAACAGAGTTAGCTTTAGCATGGGTTCTGGTTTACGAATCTCAACGAAAAGGAAAATAACAAAAACAATGGCGGAGATGATTAATGCAGCGACGATACGCATATCTCCATAACCGACCTGCTGCCCGAGCAGTAGACCTGAAAATAAAGCTATGATAAATAGAGGGAATAGCAACCCCCCGGCCTTATCGATACGGACC
The DNA here is from genome assembly GCF_900143165.1 of Paenibacillus sp. ov031. Taxonomy (NCBI): domain Bacteria; kingdom Bacillati; phylum Bacillota; class Bacilli; order Caryophanales; family Paenibacillaceae; genus Paenibacillus; species Paenibacillus sp. ov031. The sequence continues at coordinate 1,715,351 of NZ_FRDO01000001.1, read as the reverse complement.
TTCAGTTTGGTACGATCAGCAGGAAGTACCTTCCACCCAATCGCAATCGCGATCAGCCCAACCGGTATATTCACCAAAAATATATACTCCCAACCCAGTCCGGATACGATAAAACCGCCCAGGCTCGGTCCAGCTATACTGCCAAGGGAGACAAATGTCCCGATCAACCCCAATGCTTTTCCACGTTCTGTTGTTGGGAAGATGTCTGTAATGATGCCCTGGCTGTTGGCCATCGTCATCGCTGCGCCCAGGGCTTGGAGTAGTCGTGAACCCAGGAGAAGAGGCAGGCTGAAGCTGAACCCACACAGAAGGGAACCAAGCGTGAAAATAATCATACCCCATTTGAACACTTTAATTTTACCAACAATGTCTCCAAGCTTACCGAAAAAGAGGATCGCTGCACAAATGGTCATCAGGTAAGCGGTGACTATCCATTCCGCTTCAGCGACTGTCAGATCCATCCGCTTCGCGATAACGGGCAGAGCAATATTAACGATGCTGCCGTCGAGCGTCGACATAAATGTAAATAAATTCAGGACTATCAGGATGATCCAACGCCTTTTCTGGATAACTGGGTCATCTTGATAAGTAATGAAACGATTCTCGTCTTCCAGTTTCAGTTTCACTAAATAATCACTCCTTACTATCGTCAAAAACAATTAGTTGCATTAGCAACTAATTTGGTTTTGATTATACTTTAAGTTAGTTGCGTACGCAACTTGCATGAGGTAGAATTTTTGGATACAAAAGATTTTAAGGAGGTACTGGGTTGAAGAAACCTTCGATTGGCAAAATGTTGTCCTACGTTCATCGTATTAACCAAAAAGAATTGGCTGGTATATTAAAACCATTTGATATCGGCGGGGGCGGGCACCACAGTTATCTTAAGGCGATCTTGTCGAATCCCGGGCTCAACCAGGACCAGCTCACAAATGAAGTGAAGTTCGATAAAGCGACTACGACCCGTTGCGTCAAGCAGCTAGAGGAGGCTGGATACGTTTACCGTTCGGTGGATGCTCGCGATCGTCGTTCATACCTGCTTTATCCAACGCAAAAAGCGAAAGATTTCGAACCTGTGCTGAAACGGATTTTGGATGAGTTCAGCCTTCAGATGACGAATTGTTTGTCCGAAAGCGATAAACAGCAGTTTGCGGACCTGCTGAAAAAAATTTACGACAGCAAACAGGGCTAGATTATCAAGTTCATAGCAACTGACGCGGATATTGCCGGAAAAGAATGGATCATAACCACGACCGGGTATCTGGGAATTGCCCGAGTGATCGGTATCATTATCCCGGCTCTGTCAGTCGTAGCCACGATTTGCCTGATCGTACTGCTTGTCGGCATGTTTCCGGCCTGATTGAACGGGTTTGTAAAAAAGCTGGGTTCGATCCGTTATACCCAGATTGGGTTTGTGGGTATATTAACTGCAATAGAGATAGCCCAAAATCCGCCCACACTAAATCCTAAAATAACTATGCTTGAGCTGAGCTTATGGCGAGAAGTTAATATTAATGTTGAAAGTATTCCTCGATTTCAATAAAAATATTTTATTTTCAGTATCGTACTTAACGTGAAATTCAAACACAACAAATAAATGTTCAAGTATGCTAAATTCTCCGTCTCTTTAATTCCCTTTACATAGCAGCAGTTGATTCAGCTACATTGTTTTTCTTTGTCAGCGGCTTTTTCCTCAGTGTTCGATCATATAAATAAGGTTTTCCGTGATATTCCCATGCATTCTTTTGCTTCTCCTTTTTATGTATATCAACTTTTATCTCCAAATTAGCAACATGACTCTGGAATTCAGAAGCAATTCGTTTACACCATTTTAGCCCACTTTCTTCAGAGGCACTAAAATGAACGCGTAAAAGAAATCCGTTAACCGTTAATTCAAACTTATATAAATTCATATTATGTATCCTTTCTAAGTAGAAATATAATCCAGAACAAAAACACTATAATTACATCATAACAGGAACGTACGTTCTGTTAAAGCGGTATTTATATTAGCTGTCAATTGTTAGGAATAGGAGCATCGTTATTTCTCATACTCATAGCCACAATGCAGAAGTCCAATCGCTTATTGACTTTCCTTGTTCTTTATTACCGGGTACTCGAGCATGTCCGACTTTTGTAGCGGCTGGGAAGATTAGGGTTGGTGAAAGAAGAGAACGGTCAGGGGGCAGGTTAGTAAAAAAATGGCTGATTTCTCCAAATGACGTTAGAATGGTTATAAGCCAATATTAGAGGAGGAAATCCATGCTTGATATTAATCGAATTATAGAGCTTATTCCCCATAGATATCCCTGGTATTGATAATTGTCGGTTCAAAAAGCAAGTAAAACCAGGGGATCAACTCCATCTGGAATTCGAAGTGACCCGAGCCAAGGGACAGATTGTCAAAGGAATAGGCATCGCAAAGGTAAACAATGAATTGGTTTGTGAAGCAGAAATAATGTTTGCATTTAATTCTATTGAGGCATTCAACTAACGGGCTGGTTAGCGCAAAGATATAATAAAATGAAGTTTAAAGATATTTAAAAGCAAGGTGGGATGTATGATGATAATTCGCTTGGCCACGTTGGAGGATGTGCCTCAGCTTGTTCAAATGCGTTGGGACTTCTCGGAAGAGGAAAGTGTGGATACTGCGGTCACATTTGAGGAATTTAACCAGGTTTGTAGTGAGTTCTTGGTGAAAGCTATCAAAAGTGGAGATTGGTATATTTGGATTGCAGAGATTAGTGGAAGTCTTGTCTCACATATGTATATGCAATTAATACATAAAGTTCCGAGGCCAGGGAAATCACCAGATCCTTATTACGGTTACGTTACGAATGTTTATACTCGCCCTGCTTTCAGGAATCTAGGTATCGGCTCAGAAATTCATAAAGCTATGGAAAAATGGTCAAAAGAAAATGAGGTTGAGTTTCTTATACTTTGGCCAAGTAGTGAGAGTGTAAAGTTTTATTCAAAAAATGGTTTTTCTCGATGTGAAGAAGCCATGGAAAAGCACTGGGATTGAGCAGTAGGTAAGAAAAATGAATAACAGCTGATCAAAAGATATAGAGACTCCCTGACTGATTTTATGGAGGTGTAAGTATGGGATATAAAATTTCGTTCATTGAATTTTCCCGAAAACATTGACATGTGCACACGAATGCATATAATGAATTCAGGGGGTATGGCAATGGGATTAAATCTTGATCCAAATAAATGTAAAAAGCTGATAGAAGACAATATTGATATTGAGTTTTTTCGAGCGGTACTTGATCCAGTGCGGAGTGAGTTGTTAATTTTTCTTTCTGCAAATGGTGAAATGACAATCGGTGGTATTGCAGAATATTTTCCACAGAATCGTTCAGTTATTTCTCGGCACCTTGACTTCATGAGTCGTTTTGGTATCGTTCAAAGGAGAAAAGAAGGGCGAGAAGTTTATTACAAAACGAATAACAATTTCATTGTAGATAAATTTGAACAAACAGCTAACAATATGAAAGCACTCATGAATTTGCAATAATGCAGTGCTTTTTATATTAATATATATATGCATTTGTACACACGTATACACGATAAAGAGGTTTATTTTAATTCAATCAAAGATGCATGATCTGGATTATCGGAATATGAAGTGAACTTGCAGGGTACTTTTATAACTTTTCCTCTGTTGATATTCAGATAACGGCTAACAATATGAAAGCACTCATGGATTCGAAATAATGTAGTGCTCTTCATTTTAATATATATATGCATTTGTACGCACGTATACATGAGAGGAGTTTTAATTTTGACACAATCAAAAAGAAAATGGTGGGTTCTAGCCACGGTAAGTTTAACCGTATTTATGGCCATGTTAGACATTACAATTGTCAATGTTGCATTACCAGATATACAACAAGCTTTTTCATCGAGTTTTTCAAATCTCCAATGGGTGTTGAATGCCTATACTTTAGTTTATGCGGCAATGTTGTTGCCAGTTTCAAAATTAGGCGACATTATCGGACGTAAAAAAGTCTTTTTATTAGGATTGGGTATTTTTATGATTGGCTCTTTAGCCAGTGGATTGGCAAACAGTGATATTTGGTTAAACATCTTCCGTGGATTTCAAGGAATTGGTGGCGCAGCTATGATGTCATTATCATTAACGATAGTTACTTCTTCATTTCCTGAAAATCAAAGAGGACTTGCACTAGGTATTTGGAGTAGTGCCGTTGGGCTTGCTATTGCCGGTGGTCCTTTGGTCGGTGGAGCATTAGTCGATGCTTTTGGTTGGAGATCTATTTTTCTTGTTAACATTCCAGTTGCGATTGTAGCAATTATATTAGGAATGTTTGTGATTAAAGAAAGTGAAACAAACAAAAATGGACGAATTGATATTTGGGGACTGATTTTCAGCACAGCGATGATTTTTACGATGATTTTAGCCTTAATTCAAAAGTCAGTGAATGGAGATTACGCATGGACTGATTGGCACATTTTAAGTCTACTTGGATTATCACTTATTTTACTTATAGCTTTTATCATTACCGAAAAAAAAGTAGAACAGCCGATGATTGAAATATCTATTTTTAGAAATTGGACATTTAATGGGGCTAATATCGCAGCTTTTGTATTAGGTGCTGGACTATACGGAGGCTTTACCTATTTAACCATTCTTATGCAAAATTACATGGATTACTCGGCTTTTGATACAGGTGCAAAAATGTTACTCATTAGTGGTTTTACGATAGTTCTTGGTCCAATTGCAGGAATTATCTCGGGGAAAATTGGTAACCGTTGGTTAGTTAGTGGAGCACTATTGATCGGTGCAATCGGAATATTTGTTATGCGTTATATGATCAAAGCTCCGTTTGAGTGGAGCTATCTGATGCCTGGTTTTATTCTTTTAGGTATTAGCAATGCTCTAGTTAATCCACCTATTACTAATGCTGCTATGAGTTCAGTTGATAAAGAGTATGTAGGTATGGCTTCTGGTATTTTAAATGTTTTTAGACAAGTGGGTATCTCCTTTGGTGTTGTAATGCTTGGAATTAAATTAACGGAAGGTTATAACGCTTCATTGAACACAAGTATCATGAATTTAGCCAATATTCCTACCGAGTTTAGAAATCAAATGCTGGATGTTTTCCATAAAGCTGGAGCTTTTGGGGGTTCACAAGTTTTTGATAGCAAGCAAGCTGAAGCATTTAAAGCTATGCCAGCTTTTGATGAAATGAAGTCACTCGTGTTTAATGCTTTTAATTCAGGTATGCAAAATGTAACACTATTGATTGGTATTTTCTTAATAATTGGTACATTCGCGAGTGCAATTTTGATTAAAAACAAAAAGAATACACAGAACGGGAATTAATCTTCCTTCGCGAGACTCGCAATGGAAATGATGAATCCTTAGTTTTACTTTATTAAGAGGGAGATTAGAAATGAGAACAATACTGAAGTTTAGATGGCTGGTAATTGCGGTTTGGCTGATTGCAACGGTGGGACTGATCGTTACCGCACCGGGGATGCAGGATCTGGTACGAACAAAGGGGCAGATTAATGTTCCAGATGGGTACTCCTCGACCGTAGCCCGCGAATTAGAAAAAACCATTGGAGAGAACGACAGCTCTGGCACCAGCAGCGGAATGCCAACTGTGCTTGTGTTCCATAAGGATGGAGGGTTGTCAGCTGAAGACCTTGCAGAGGTGAAGGGCGGTATCAACAAGCTTAAGAGCGATGGGAAATCGATCGGCGTGTTGTCGGTCACGACCCACTTTGATACCAAAGGGCTGGCAGAGCAGATGGTATCAAAGGATGGCAACACCATCATTGCCCTCGTGAATGTCGAGGCCGGCGACCGTGAGATCTCTGAGCTTCGCAATGGCCTATACGAGGCGATCTCGGACGTAAAAGTGGAGCATTATTATACGGGTAACTGGCTGATTTCCGAGGACGTTCTCCAAAGCTCGCAAGATGGACTTAAGAAAACAGAATTCATTACACTTGGTTTTATTCTAGTTATTTTGTTCGTAGTATTCCGTTCGGCCATCGCACCGTTCGTGCCGCTTGTAGCGGTAGGATTTACTTATTTAATTTCGCAGTCCATTATTGCTTTTCTGGTCGAATACTTCGACTTCCCGTTGTCTAATTTTACGCAGATCTTTTTGGTCGCCGTATTGTTCGGTATAGGAACCGATTATTGCATTCTGCTCATCAGCCGCTTCAAGGAAGAGCTTAACCATAATGGCGGTGATACGACGGAAGCGATCGTCAATACGTACCGTACAGCAGGAAAAACCGTATTGTTTTCCGGATTAGCTGTATTGGTCGGTTTTTCGGCTATTGGCTTCTCTACGTTTATGCTTTATCGTTCGGCGGTTGCCGTTGCGGTCGGCGTAGCTATTTTGCTCATCGCATTATTTACGATTGTACCGTTCTTTATGGCGCTGCTCGGAAGCAAGCTGTTTTGGCCGGCAAAAGGTTCTTTGGAGCATAAGCCAAGCAAGCTATGGGGAGCGGTCGGCAAATTTTCCTTGAAACGTCCATTATGGGCGCTCATTATATTAGCTGTCATTATTGTCCCGTTCTTAACAGCTTATAAAGGCACGATCTCTTTTAATTCGTTAGACGAGATTGGCGATAAATACGATTCGGTTAAAGCTTTTAACATCATATCAGACAGCTTCGGCCCTGGGGATTCACTGCCAACAACTGTAATTGTCAAAACCGATAAGCCGCTGGATACACCTGAGGGGCTTGCTACGTTGGAGCAAGTAAGCCGAGAACTGGCAAATACGCAAGGCGTAAAAGCCGTGCGCAGCGCTACTCGCCCCACAGGCGAGGTTATGGAGCAATTTCTTGTCTCCGATCAAGTGGTGTCTTTGGAGGATGGTCTTGGCCAAAGCGGCGAAGGCTTAGGTAAAATTGGGGATGGGCTGTCAGAAGCAAGCAGCGCCTTGAATGAAAATGCACCAAAATTAAATGAGGCAGTAGATGGCGCCGGGCAGCTCGTTGTAGGTACCAATAAGCTGAAGGATGGCATTGTGCAGCTTGGTGATGGCTTGAAACGGATCCAGCAAGGCTTGAAGGACGGCACGGTTGGTGCGGGCCAGCTTAGCAAGGGCCTGAAGCAAGCGCAGGCTAGTGCCGAGCAGTTGGCTGGCGCAAGCAAGCAGCTGCAGGCCAGCTATGATATGCTGGGCGGAGGTCTTGGAACATTGACAGGTGCTTACACTGCCATTGCATCGGACCAAGCGAAGCTTGCGAGTGGTTTGTCAGGGGTCGAGCAAGGGCTTTCAGATCTTCAAGAGAGCTACCCAGAGCTGCAAAACGATGCAAATTACAAACAAGCACTAAGCACACTGGCTCAACTGCAAGTGGGAGCTTCAAGCATTAGCGGCCAATTGAAACAGCTGAACGAGCAGCTTGCCGGCATTTCATCTGGCATGACGCAGGCCAATGTAGGCTTCTTACAGGCAGTAGAAGGACAGTCGTCACTGGCTGCGGGTCTTGGCAAGCTGGCAGCTGGACTGTCCGAGCTGCAAAAAGGGATTGCGCAGGCCGCTACAGGCCAAGGACAAATCGTCTCTCAGCTACCAAGCGTAACACAAGGATTTAACGAGCTGACCGATGGCCAGAAAGAGTTGCAAGCGGGCTTTGCTTCACTTAATACTCAGCTTGGCGGGCTTACAACCGGCCTTGATCAGAGTGTAGATGGCTTGACTGAGGTAAAAGATGGGCTCGCTTCGGCAGGAGGCTACCTGAATGGCCTTGCCGGATCGCCGAATAAACAAATGACGGGCTGGTACATCCCGGAAGAAGCCATTGCGAACGAGGAATTCCAAACGGCGCTTGATGTGTATATGTCGGAGGATCGTCAAACAGTTAAGTTCGATGTTGTATTTGGCAGCAACCCCTACTCCCAAGAAACAATGGCGCAAATCGACGGTCTTGAAGCGGCTGTAAATCGCGCAATTCAAGGCTCTGCATATAGCGGCGCGCAGGTGGCGAGTGGCGGTATAACGAGCATGAACAACGATTTGAGCAACATATCGAAACAAGATTATTCGCGTACAGTTATTTTGATGTTGATCGGAATATCGATTATTTTAATCATTTTGTTCCGATCGATCGTCATGCCATTGTATATGATAGCCTCACTGCTGATTACCTTTTATTCCTCGATGGCGATTGCTGAGGTCATATTTGTACGGCTGTTAGGCCAATCGGGCATCAGCTGGGCGGTTCCTTTCTTCGGCTTCGTCATGCTGGTAGCACTCGGCATCGATTATAGTATCTTCCTGATGGATCGGTTCAAGGAGTACCGCCATCTCTCGCCGCAGGAAGCTATTCTTGAAGCGATGAAAAACATGGGAACAGTCATTATGTCTGCAGCGGTTATTCTGGGCGGTACGTTTGCGGCTATGCTCCCTTCTGGCGTAATGTCACTCCTGCAAATTGCAACAATTGTGCTTTGTGGACTGTTTATATACGCTTTGCTCATGCTGCCGCTATTCATTCCCGTTATGGTCCGTACGTTCGGACCAGCGAACTGGTGGCCTTTCATGGGCCGCAGGACGAATGAGGAGCAAGAGACTCGTGCACGCGACGGGCATCAACTGAAGGAGCAGCATGTCTCCCATGATTCCATGCACTAAATAATAGAAAAGGATTGTCTGTTTGCTTAGAGATATTCTTAGAACTTCAAAAAAAATTCTCTATTGAGTAAACCTAAATTAAATAGATCGGTAGGTAGATTAATTTGGAACATAATATGATCATAATTGCTCAAGGTTTAGCCGAAGAACTACAACGTGGAAAGATCCGTCATTTAGAGCAAGGGTATATGACGGATGCTGAACGTGGGTGGTCTGGTGCGGATGTACGTCGTATAGAGGTTACTTATGAAAATGGTCAAAAGGAGAGCGTAATATTTAAAGAAGCTGCCCTAAAAGAACGCATGGCAATGAAAACGTTAACTGACCAGGGCCATCAGAACACACCCGCCACTTTTTCACTAGATCTAGAAACAGATGAGCCTAGATGGATGGCGATAGAAGATTTGGGTAGTGTTAAATCTCCTCCACCTGGCGTAGAGTGGTCGCCAAGAGTTGCGGAGGCATTAGCCAGAATCCATGCCCTTAATATGCATAGAGGTTCGGAGATGCTGTGGCTCCCCCATGCTGACCGTCATTATTGGGAAAATTATTTAGTTACACAAGTGTCTGTGGACCATTTTCAAACGCTTATAGAGCAGAACCCCGAATTTTACAGGGAATTTGGCGCGTATCTGCCATTACTACGTGAAAAAGCAAACGCTTTTGCACGTGATATGGTGGCTTTGTATGATGAGAAGGAAAGCCTAACTCTTACGCATGGAGATTTGCAATCCGTAGACGGTTCCCACATCCATTATTACAATGGAAAACCCTATTTTATTGACTTCGGGTGGTGTTATTATGCACCCTTTTATATTGATCTGGCTAGTTATTTTAACCTTGAGGATGCCAAAATTTATTACAAGGAATTAATTGCAAACGGTATATCACTTAGCTATGATGATTTTTATGAAAGATTGAGGGCAGCATTTCGTTACTCTGGGTTGATATACTTATATCCCAGTATTAGACAATGGTCTCTCGGGCCTACTGAACTAACGGGTAAACGTCTGCTTCATATGTTGAAGATTATACTTACAGGCGAGTTTCCAGAGCGTAGGATTGATTACTCTAGCAAGCTTTTCTCAAAGCTGCTCAATGAACATAAGAACGGTACACTTCATAAGCTCAATTAAATTGTCTCATCATGAGATGCGATTTAGCAGTACGTTTGCGTCCCAACAAGCGGGGAAGCTACGGCACTCTATTCAAGATGAAACTGGACCCGTCCGGAGAAGTGAATAAAAGCTTTTACCAAAATCGAGCTTGAGCCGGGCGGAAACGCAGAATCGTCTTCGAGCTTGAAGAGAGAGAGACTTCTCATTTTTTTTCACATCACTTCGTATGGTTATGGTTAGTATACTGATTCCCTCGTTTCACTGTGTCCTTCATCTTTCTTTTTGCGACAAGTATAGACAAAAACAGGAGGGAAGCTGAGGGGCACAAATTTAATTCTCTCAATATCGAATAAATCAGCCAATCGTTTCTTCATATGAAGTGAGTACTGGTACAACACTAACATCCCTCCAGGTCGAAGCGCTGTATGCATCTGTGAAAGGATGTTTTGTTTCATTTCTCTGGAAAAATTAAAAAATGGTAGTCCGCAAATGATACTATCCAACTGATGCACATGTTCATGATTGATCCTTTTCAAAAGATAGGATGCATTCGAATGGAACATGAATTCAGGATATGTTTTCTTCAGATTACTCCTCATTTTGGGGTCTCTCTCAAATAAAAACACGATTGAAGATTTCGGTAATTTGGCTCTCATAAGACGTGTGATAACACCTGTTCCTGGCCCCAGTTCTGCAATGGTTTTAACTTCTTCCCATTGTACAGACTGGACGATTTTATGGGCTAGAAATTTGGAACTGGGCAGGACACTTCCTACTCGTTTGGGGTTCTTTAAGAATCCTTGCAGGAAAAGAAACGGTTCGGATGTTTTCAATGCGGGTATCCTCCATTGTTGAATTCAATAATGTTTCACTTGATGTTGGCAGGCAAGCTTAACTGGAACGTAAATACGTTATGCGTATGTTGAAGCGTTAAGGTACCCTGATGTAACTCCGCAATATTTCTTGCAATCGAAAGACCCAAACCAGACCCCGTTTGAATACCTTCGCTGCTTCTTGAATAATCAACCTTATAAAATCGATCAAACAGCTTACTTTTTTGCTCTATTGTGAGCGGCTCACCTTTATTTTCGACTTTAATGATAATGTACTCATGACGCATACTCATTCGAATATGAATCGCACCAGGTTTCACAGAATACTTCAGGGCGTTCATAAGAAGATTATCGATGGCCCGAGCAATCTTATCACTATCCACGCAGGCCATGATTGGGGAATCGCCAATCTCTTTCTCAATATGAATTCCATTCTCCTGAGCTAAAGGTTCAAATTCAAACAGCAACTGGTCCAATAGCTGATATAGGTCAACCTTTTTCAAATCCAATTGGGTATCTACTGAGGTTAGACGTGTGTATTCAAATAAGTCATCGAGCAGCTTCTTTAAATGCGTTGCTTTGTTATAGGTGTTCTGGATGAAGCGGTCATACTCTGCTTTGTCTTGAAATGATTCTGTTCTTAGAAGCTCAATGTAGCCGATGATGCTGGTAAGCGGTGTGCGCAGGTCATGTGAGATCCCCGTGATCATGTCCATCTTGGATTTCTCCAGCTCGCGCTCCTTAACCATCTGCAGCTGCAACTGTTCAGTCATGTGATTAATGTTGGAAGCGACTCGCCCAAGTTCATCTTGTCGATTAACGGGCACCCGGTAGTCCAGATTTCCTTCTGAAATGAATTGCAATCCTTGCTCCAATGTAATGAGATCTCGTACAATTTTTCGTGTGGAAAATAAAAAAATTAACGTGAAAATTACGATGAAGATTGGTGTTAGAACATAAGGAAAAATGTAGAGAAGTGATGGCCATTCAAATCTTTCACTAATTTTTGCGGCTCCTATGATCAACATATTATTTACACCCACAGAGCCAACAAACGAAATTAATAAACTGATCAACATTCGATATAGGATGTTAATCTGTATCTTTTTTTTAAACTGTGGCAATCGTCTAATCAAGTTTATAACCCACTCCCCATACCGTTTTAATATACTGAGGTTCTCGTGGATTCACTTCCAGTTTCTCTCGCAGATTGCGAATATGGACCATAACCGTATTATCCGAATACCCGTAAGGTTCTTTCCATACAGTTTCGTAGATCTTTTCGGAGCTAAATACTTGTCCAGGATGGCTTGCAAGCAGCACCAGAATGGAAAACTCCAGTGGAGTTAGTGGAATGTCATTCTCCTTTAACTTCACGGAATGTTTACTTGTATCAATGACAAGGTCCTTGATCAGGATAAGTGAATTGAATTCTGCTTTGCCAATCAGTGTTTGGCGTCGTAGCTGAGCCTTAACGCGAGCTAGTAATTCTAACGGATTAAACGGTTTGACCATGTAATCGTCAGCCCCGGTAGTCAGGCCTGTAATTTTATCTATGTCCTCTTCTTTGGCGGATAGCATAATAATGGGAGAGGTTGATACTTCTCTTATTTTGAAGCAGGCTTTGATTCCGTCCATAATGGGCATCATGACATCCAGTATAACGAGCTGGACCGATGTAGTTTTGATAATATTTAGTGCTTCTTCACCATTGGCGGCTTCAATGACCTGATATCCTTCGTTACGTAAATAGACATGAATGACATCACGGATGTCGGGTTCATCATCAACAATGAGAACGGTACTCACAATCCAACACTCCTTTTAGACTGTTTTAAATAAAATTTTAAATCCTTATAAAGAGGATAATATCAGTGTAAACCATAGCCTGAGTTGTTTAAATTGTTTCCTTTTTGCGACAGACATAAACGAAGGCAGGAGGGACATTCAAGGGCACTAATTCTATCTTTTCGATGATAAACTTTTCGGATAGTGTTTTTTTCATTTGAAGTGAATATTGAAAGGCGATAAATAACCCCTCGGGTTTGAGCGCCTTATGGATCTGGTCTACCAACGTATTCCTTAATTCAGATTCAAAGTTGAAGAAAGGCAACCCGCTAAATACACAGTCCAGTTGCTCAACGCCCTCTTGCTTCATGGATTCCACTAATCGAGAGGCATCTGGATAACAGGGGAATGAAGGGTATTCAGTCTTCAGATTATTCCTCATCGTCTCGTTCATCTCAAACAATAACACTTGGGTCGAATCTTGTGCCTGTTGATGAATATAACGAGTGATGGCACCTGTGCCCGATCCGAGTTCGGCGACTGCTTTTACGTCAAGCCAAGGCGCTTGGTTCACCATTTTGTTAGCGAGAAACCGGGAACTGGGTATGATGCTGCCAACATGTTTTGGGCTTTGAAGAAAGCTTTTCAGAAATAAAATAGGTTCATTGGAATTCATGTTTATGGTTCCTCCGTATATGTGATGGTAATTTATCAAAATCGATCAAAATTTTAATAAATGAAGCATTGATAGAATGGGAGCGCCGAAGTAGATTCCCGCTGTAAAATACGTTATGGTCCAAAGCAAAGCACTGGAATATGAAATGAGAGCAAATTTCCGATATTGAACGCCGCTCAGTCCAATGACCAGAGGGAGAACATATCGCACGATTGGAATGAATAAACCGATGCACATCGCCCAATTGCCACTCTTATTCAGAATCAGTTCAGCCTTAACGAAGTGTTTATTATGTTGAAATTTGTGTTTTATCTTGGGCCCAAATAACTTCCCTGCAAAATAAGCAAAGGTAATGGCGGTTAATAGTCCTGTTAAAATGCAGAAGTATGTGATACATGAGCTGATAACACCCGTGTGACTCAAAATAGCACCACTGATAATCGTGATCTCATTCGGAATTGGAATGCCAAATGGCCCTAATGAGAAGGCAAAATAAAAAATCAGATATCCATACTGATGTAGTAGCTCTAAGATCGTATTACTGATCATTGTTTTGCCTCCTCTCTTGTCGATATAGAAATCATAATGAAAAAAACTAAGGAATTAATAAGCATAATTCTGAAGAAAATCTAAAGATTACATAATCAAAGCGATACAACTACGGTACGTTCAAGACAAAAAAGCCTTGCCAACTTACTGGCAAGACTTGATAAGGTGGATATATTCAGGAGTGGTGATCAAATGAGCCGGGCATACCGGAATAAAAGCGAGCTCAGATTGATTATCAATGTTGAGGATAACGCAACGAACAAAAGTTGCCTGCGTCTAATAGCTAGTTGGAAAAATATGAGAGGAGTGGAATGAGAAAGATGACAGCATTATTTTCACATAAGCCCGAAGGTTACGAATGTCCATTTTGTCGTGTTTGGGGTATCGAGCGACCTAACCAGGGGACAAAACAAAGGAATATCATCTATCAGAATGAAAAGGTAACGGCTTTTATAGCGAGCAAATGGTGGCCAAACAATAAAGGACATGTTCTTGTTGTTCCGAATCAACATTTCGAGAACATCTTTGACCTCCCTGCGGATTACGCTGTTGAAATTCACCGCGCGGCGCAGCTTACAGCATTTGCAATGAAAAGTACATATGGATGTAAAGGGATTTCTACGCGCCAACATAATGAGCCTGCTGGCAATCAAGACGTGTGGCATTATCATCTCCATGTTTACCCTAGATATGTGAATGATCAACTTTATCTGTCAAAGGGTTCTCCATCCGATCCAGATGAACGCGATTTCTATGCTGATAAGTTGCGTTCTTGGATAAAGAAAAACATTTAAGATCTAGGATAGGATGATAACTCTAGTGGGAAATGAATCTAAGATTACGTGGGCCCTACAAGAGAAAAATAAGGTTGTTTCAGTAAGCTAACAGGAAACGACATCTCAATAAAACTAATGAGCAGTCTGCAGTTCTGCAGGCTGCTCATTTGATAAAAAAAGAAACGATGTATGACTTCGCTCCTGGAGAGGGGCTAGGCATAAATCGTTATAATGGGGGATTACTCCAGCCTACATATGCTACTCTAGAACGTATTTGGCAATGGTTTCACTCATGTGGATATAGAATGTATTTGCATCGTGAAAACGAACATCGGCTTGGTGAAAAAGTGCGTCATCGATTACAAAAGAGTTTTTTATTTTTAGTGTATTAGAGTCCAGAATATAGTAGGCGGCTTTCTTAGGCTCCGGTTTAGATGAATCATACCAAGCTTGTGTTTTGTCGACGGCTCCGAAGACAATGCTCTGATCATTTAGTCGTTGTAACAGTCCTTGTGCAGGTAAATCAGTAAACGTCTTGGTCGCAATCAATTGATTGTTAGTATTGTACAGACTAAGCTTATTTTTCTCTTGAATCAGAAAGTTATTTCCTAAGGATACGTAAAAAGAATCGTACATATTATGCGCATACGTTGTACCGAAAACGGCATCCTGTGCTGGCTTAGGCAATGGTCTGATCCATTTTTGTTCCCCGTTAGGCTTGTAGCCGTGCAAGGTTTCCACTTCCATCTTTGCATCGTAAATGGGAACAATCACAGTTCCGCCACTTAGAACTTCAAAGTCAGCATGCACAATATTGACGTGATCCTGCGGTTGGACAGCGGAAATAATCTTCTTTCCTGTAGGAATGGAGTAAATATCAATTGTCGTCGTGTTTCTCGGAGCATCAGAATTTAACAATCCGACGTAGTTCCCCTGAATATGTCGTACGTGGCCAGGAAACTCCCTTTTGATAAGCGGCTTGCCTTCCTTTGTATAAAGAGTAATCACACTGGTGTCTTTTGTGAAAGTAACCACGGCTATGCGCCCATCTTCTAGGACATTGAATTGAAAGTGCTCTTTGAATGTTTTGACCCAGCGTGGCTTGTTATTTGAATCCAGAGAGATCAACTGGTATACCTTCTTGTTACCGGAATTTACCTCATCGAAGTAGTAGACGTCACCGCTCTGATCTATTTCAAACGAATTGTAGAGCATAGGCGATTTATGAATCCACTTCTGTTTTCCAGTTTTGTCGTCTATCGCTAATAAGGAGTGTACGGATTTAGTTTTGCCGGTAGAGCGATCTGACTGATACAAGAATGTATATGCAGTTTGAGAGTTAGTCTGTTCTGACACGATAGGGTAGACGATATTTCCTGTGAAATAATAGTTCTTACTATGTATTTGGGTTGTCGTATCGGTAGGTACGTCATAGGTCCACTCTGGCTTTGGAAGTTGCTTGTAATCAGAAGCGAGAGTGGGGACAGGGGCTAAGGAAATAGTAAGGAACGCTGTTAGAGTAGTGATTAGAAATGTACGTTTGGTGATCCTTTTCATGATATGAGGTCCTCCTAGTCACGATGTAATAGCTGATATTCTTCTGAAAATTGGATGATCTTGTCTGGTTTATAGCTTCTCGCCACATCAATGGGAGATTTACCTCTTAAATCAGTGACATGGATATCTGCTCCGCGATCTATTAAGTACATCTAAATATCTACTGGTTCTTTGCATGGAACCACCTGTTTGGAATAGTTCCATAATACAGCTAAAATCTTAAGCGAAAACTATAAACCCTACAATGTTTTTTTACATCCCTCCTTACTTTTGGTAAAATTAACCTTTAAATTATAACATATAACATATAATGTACATGCTTCCCAATCCGAAACAAAAAGTGGTGATGATTTAAAAGAGGAGGGCAATGCAAAATGGAATTCAAATTTGGGGACGTTTCTATTCTTCTCCCCCCTTTATACATTACAATTGTCGGAATCATTATTTTTTTCTTTTTAGTAAGGTGGAGCAAGCAATTAGAAACAAGATGTTTTACAGTTTTCTTTTACTTTTTGATCAGTACTTCCATTATTCCAATTTTTTCTCGTTATACAACAGAAGGTGTCTTTCAGCTGTGGATTCCCTTAGGATTTATAGTGATCTTTCTGTACTTGTTTCGCAGCAAAAGATATCATCCATCTAAAATGAAAGCGAGTATTTTAGGACTTTCCGTAGCAATATACCAGTTAATTCTTCAATACTTCGGATAGATTTTGATAGATCTCCTCCACTATTCAGGCTCAAAAAAGCAATTTTGTAGCAATAATTCATACATTTTAATGGGATGGAGCGGTTGATTGCATGATTTCCGAATTGTGTATAAGTATATTGAAGAGAAAAAGGCATGGACTATCCTGTGTATGCTTGTCGCAGGACAAGAGCATTATTACATTCAAAGCCGCTAATTATAGCGGCTTTTTTTGATTTAAGTAACTAAGTTCCTATCCAAAGATGAGCACAGTTACAAGGTAGAATTACAAAATTGTAAGGTGAATGTAAGTGGAATCGATAGCTAAGGCCATCCTGGCAGGATAATATTGGAACAAACGAAAATAGAAAATTTTTAAAAGGAGAATCGAGATGAGGCTGTTTGAACTGTTGCTTTTATTGTCAAACATCGGCTTGTTTGCATTAACATTGTTATTAAAAAAAGGACGGCCCAGAATTCTGCTATTCGTTGCAAGCGGGATCGCCACTCTTTTATTGGTCATTCATTGGACGGTGGAAGGATACAGAGTTCAGCTATTTTTCTCATATTGCATAACGATCTTTTTTTTAGCCATTTCAGGTTATAGCTATTTTAGAAAAAACGGCCCCAAAAAAATCCCGCGATTCATGTTGGGTTCAGCTTATACCGCTATAGCGGTAATGCTGGTCGTAACAGCGGGTCTCATGTATGCTTTTCCAGTATTTAATCTACCTAAACCTACAGGCGAATTTAAGGTAGGAACGCAAACTTTTCATCTCGTGGATACTAATAGGGAAGAGATTTTCGACGAAGCCAGAGAGGGTAAGAGAGAGTTGATGGTTCAGGTATGGTATCCGGTTAAAGTTGGCACCAGCAAGTACGCTCCCTTTATTCCCGATACTCCAATTTTACGTTATATGGCCGCGAACTATGGCCTTCCTGAGTTTACTCTTCAGCACTTGAAGTACGTATCCAGTCATGCTTATTCGGGGGCCGAAGTCTCCTCGGCACAGACTTCATATCCGCTGATCCTTGCAAATCCCGGCTTTGGCTCGTCCAGGTTCCTCCATACGTCGCAAGCTGAGAATCTCGCGAGTCACGGATATATCGTGGCAGTGATCGATCACACCTACAATACAGTTGCAACCGAGTTTCCGGACGGTCGAATCACGACCAGCACAACCAACGACTTATTCTCTCCCGAAGATGATTACCGAACGGGAAGAGAAAATCGCGACAAGTTGGGAAAAGTGTTAACCGCCGATGTGGCGTTTACGCTGGACCAATTCGAGCTCATCCAATCGGGACAGATTCCAAGTCCTTTAAAAGGGAGGATTGATCTCGGTCATGTCGGGGTGTTCGGTCATTCCATCGGCGGAGCGACAGCCTACGACGCTTCTTACGATCCACGAATCACGGTCGGAATAGACTTGGATGGAGGGCTGTATCGACTGCGTGACAGCGATGATCTGCGAAAGCCGTTTTTGTTCATCAACTCTGAAAGCTATTTCGAAGAATTAAACAGGGTGATAAATAATCGGGTCTACACTGATGCAGAGCTTAACCGGATGGGATCAACAAGAGAGTGGATGGATCAAGTAACGGAAGATAAAAAGTTGGAGCTTGAACGGATGCGCGAAACGGTTGACGAAGGAGGACAAATCCTCTATATCGAAAATACAGAGCATTTGAATTTTACCGATGTACAGTTCATTTCTCCGGTTTTCAATATGCTGGGCATTACAGGAAAGATTGTGCCAGAAAGAGCGAACTCCGTTATCAATGCCTATATGCTGGATTTCTTCGATATGTATTTGAAGAATCAAGGCGGAATCTTAATGAAAGGACCGGACAGCCGTTTTCCGGAGGTGAAGTTCGTAACCTCGCTATTATAAATTACAAACAGGCTACCGATTTTGATATGCTATTACGTACAACTCTTCTTCTATGACCCAAAGTTTGCGATATAACCCCCATTAAGGCAGCAACGTTCACCAGAAAATGATTAGGGTAGGTGGCAACCATGTTTCGTGAGTTTTCACATGAAGATAGGGTCATATTTGAAGTAAAAGCCGAAGATTATAATTATGAGCAAATCATACAGGCAATCGACTACATCTGCCCAGATGAATATAGTGAAGCAGAAATTACGAGCTACTATGAATGTTTAAATTTTACGAAAGACCAAATTGAAGTTAATTTTAGTCATGTATTTGGAAGTCCAGAGCTATATCAATTTGAATTGTTTCCATATGGCTCTCATTCAGTAGAAAATTTGAGTCAATTAAGAGTGTGGTTACAAGTAATGGAGCAATATTTAAAACAATTAAAGTGATTAAAACCAACGTATGATGTGGTATTCATAAGGCTAACAACGTTGACCAAAAATAGAAGGATCATTTAGACAGACGATGATTTAAGGGAAGTGTCGAGAGACAAGAACATGATTCCATTGGAAGTCGCTATATAGCGGCTTTTTGTTATGGCTTAAGCCAATTGAGTGCGTGAAACGAACTAAACAAAAAATCTCCCTGATCGGCAAAACCTCAGCCCCCCTTAGTAAAATGATTATATCGGCGAGTCAAATAAATTTAAGTTGATATAAATTTTTTCTTCTTGCCAGCAAAAGAATTGAAACATATTAAACCGGAGCGTGGAATTGTTTAATTGATGATCCGAATGGAACAGTATATTTGTAATAAATCCGTATTGACATGAAGAATGTATTGCTAAATTGATATTTTAATGTAAAATGATTCGCAAATAGATAAGTTTAACTTCAGCAAGACTTCTTTTATTTACAAGAGAGGTTGATACCGAATTTATGAGACGACTTTGGGCAGAGCACATCACTGAAAAATTCAATCGTTTGATATACAGCAGTTCATTCAAACAGAGAATTCGCTTATCCATCATAACTATGATAACGCTTGCAATTGGGGCGGTAGGCCTGACAACCTACTGGATTGCATCCAAAGAGCTCCAGAAGAATGCATTTGAGACTAGTCAAGAAACCGTAAACAAAACCACTCAGATACTGGATGATAAATTAACGGGGATCTCCAACTCCATTCGTTCACTGACTTTTAGCTATGCCTTCAAAGATATGATGCTGGATGTACAGAGTAATGATATCTCCAATTACTATGTGCATTTGTCAGAGCTCCAATATGTGTTTTCACAGGTTTATTTCAACGAACCTCTAATCGAAAGTATACTTATTGCCACGCCCATTGGAGATTTTTATCCTATTTCACAAAGACGTTCTCAGACACAATCCTTTTATGAATCCAGTATGTATTTCGATATGATTGAGAATTATGGAGGAAAGTGGATAAAAGGGCATTCTGATAAGTTTTTTTCTGGTAATAAGCGTGCTATTTCATTTGTTACAAAGGGAACTCAAGAGAATGTCCCCAATACAAATGTATACATTGTCGTGAATGTAAATGAGAGTGGACTAATAGGACTGGTTAACAAACATTCTTCGAATGATGACAGCGACTATTTTGTAATCGATGCCAATGGCGAGGAAGTCATCCGAACTTCATGGTCATCCAGCCATAATCTAATGAAAGATAAACCTTTCTTGTACAATGTATCTGAGAGTAATATGGGCTCTTTCTTTCATAATTTTGATGAAACGGATTACCTAGTCAATTACACAAGATCAACAGTTGTCAAAGATTGGAGCTTATTCGGTATTCAACAGAAGGATAAACTGCTTGAACAAATGAACGGTGTAAAGCGCACAACCCTTTATATAATGCTTTTCTTTCTGCTGTTCACTAGCCTTTTATCCAATAAACTGACGGCGCTGTTGCTAAATCCTCTATACAAGCTTCAACGACTTATGCGCGAGGTAGAGAATAACCGCCTGAATGTTCGCTTTGCCAGCCGTTCGTCCGATGAAGTAGCTCAGGTCGGTTTTCAATTCAATCGCATGTTGGATGAAATCAACAGACTCATTGATGATGTAAGGTTGAGCGAATCCGGAAAACGTAAGGCCGAGATGAGAGCTTTAACTGCGCAAATGGAACCACACTTTTTGTATAACACTCTTAATACGATTTACTGCAAATCCGTTCTAGGGGAAAATGAGGAAGTCAATGAGATGATTCTCTCCTTGTCCCAGATGTTTCAGCTTGGCTTGAGTGGGGGGAAGGATTGGAACACGCTGCAGGATGAATTGTTGCACGCACAGCAGTATTGTTTAATTCAACAAAGATGCTATGAAGGACTGTTTGTGTTTGAAGTTACTGTACTTGATAAATCTGTGCTGAACAGCCTTTTGCCAAAGATTCTCTTGCAGCCAATTGTGGAAAATAGCATTCAACACGGCTTTAAGGACATTACTTTCGGAGGTCAGATTCATATACAGGTGGACAGACAAAACAATTGGGTTCATTTGATTATTGAGGATAACGGTGCAGGCATGGATGCGGCTATGGTAAGTCAAGCGATGTTGAAACCGCCTGTCTCCAAGAAGGGTTATGCTCTGAACAATATCGTGAATCGGCTCAACCTATTTTATGGAGAAGAAGCACGAATCGAACTTCACAGCAGTCCTGGCAAGGGATCGAGAACTGACATTTGGATTCCGATTAGAGAAGGAGAAGTTGAATCATGATAGAAGAACTCCAACGGATTAAATTATGCATCATTGATGATATTCGAAGTGTAGTCGATATGATTTCTCAGAAGCCGCCCTGGGAAGATCATCACATTGAAGTGGTTGGTACGGCACTCGATGGGGAGGAAGGCATTCGCCTAATCCAAGAGACCAAACCGGATATTGTTCTTACAGACATACGGATGCCCAAAAAGGATGGGCTGGCCATGACGCAAGAAATTCTCGTAAACGCTCCTTTTACGAAAATTGTCATTCTCAGCGCGTATACCGATTTCTCATTTACGAGACAAGCGATTCGATTAGGCGCATTTGATTTCGTAAAGAAACCATTCTCTATAGATGAAATCATTCAGGTCGTGTTGAAAGCAAAGGCAGCAATCGAAGAAGAATGGCGGGAGCAGAGCAAGGCGATAGAACTGAAGCAACATGTAAGAAAAAGCTTACCTGTATTGCAGCAGGAGTATTTGTCCTTGCTAGTTCATCATAGGACGAATGCTGTCGTAGCCTTTCAAAAATGGCAAACACTCGGCATTCAACTTGCTCCTCAGAATTTCAATCTTTTTATTGTGGAGCTAGACCGTTTTATGGACAAATATAAAGCACAACCCTCAAGGGAAGTGGAATTGATCAGATTCAGCCTTCGAAATATTTTGGAGGAAACTATCGCAGCTTTTAGCAGTGGTGTTGTTTTTAGTGAAGCGTTAAATCGGTTCATCTGTCTGATCAATTGTGAAGATATGAGAATCGCAGAGCAGATTTCTGAAGCATGCAGATTAAATATTTATCAATTCACGAACTCTACCATCTCCATCGGTATTGGTAGTTGTGTAACATCTATCGATGAATTACCGGATTCATATCAACTAGCCTTAAGTGCTCTGGCCTATCATTTTTATACAGATGGTAATGGTGTTAACAGTTATTCAAGTACATCCGATGATGAGAAAACCTTGCTTCATTATACTGCGTCCACGGAGCAGGAGTTTTTAATGGCTTTGCGCTCGGGCAATCGAGAAAAATGCCGACTTATTCTGGAGCAGATCTTTAATGATTTATTGCAGCGAGATCCTCTTCCCAAACCGCAACAAGTCGAAAACCTTTGTTATGAGCTGTCATCCAAGATATGTCGAGTCATGTTAGAACAATTTCCGCCTGATCGGGTGAAGAACCTTGAGAAGCAGTGGAACCATGTAAAGCGCACAGGTGTGGTTACATTTCAGATTATGCGGGATACGGTAAAAGAAATTTGTCTTGAAGCGTGTTCGTGGATTGAGCACGAGCGTTCGGATGAAACGACCAAGTTGATCTATCAGGCGAAGGATTATATATGTGCCAACTTGCATTTAAATTTATCACTTGATTTATGTGCAAAGCAGTTCAATTTAAGTCCCGGATATTTTTCGAATCTGTTCAAAAAAGTGCTAAATATTTCATTTCAGCGATTCGTAATCCATCAAAGAATGGAAAAAGCTAAAGAAATGCTAATCAATGATTATCAGGTACAGGAGATCGCTAGGGAATTGGGGTATGAGCATCGACGTTATTTTAGCGAAATTTTCAAGAAGCATACCAATATGACACCATCCGAATTCAAATTATATAGTACAGGGAAGATCAGTCCGCCTGTGGATCTGGCCTATGATCAATCATAACTCGAAAGATAGCCTTGTTTCCGAAAGTTTCGGATGCAGGGCTAGTTTTTTAATGACAGATTCATAAGAAAACCTGCCCTTGATGTGTGGTTTACCGCATTATGTAAACGATTACAAGAAACTATAATGAAGAAGAAAGAGAATAACAGATAAAAAGGGGAGGTAATACGAATGAAATTAAACAAGAAATTTCTTATGTCTGCACTGTGTATCGTGCTCACGGGAAGCCTAGCGGCTTGCAGTAGCCCTAAGTCCACAGATAAAGGAGCAAGCGCAGTTGCTAAAACCAAGATCACCTACTGGACTGGAGACCGCCATGATTCTGAGTTCGTGAAAGAAACGATCGATAAATTCAATGAAACCAATAAGGATAACATCGAAGTGGAACTGGTTATCAAGGGAGATGATTTCGATCAAGCGCTGGATATGTCTTTTCAGACCTCGGAACCACCGGATGTCATTCGTGTTAAAGAAAACACCATACAGACCTTCTATAAAAAAGGATTCCTAGCTCCAATTGACGAGTTTCTCACAGATAAAATGAAAGATACATTTCCTGTCATGGAGGATCTGAACAGCTTCGATGGAAAACGCTATAGCTTGCCGAACTATGGGACAACGATGCGTCTGATTTACAACAAAGAGCTTTTCGCCAAAGCAGGTATTGAACAACCTCCGACTACACTGAATGAGTTGGTTGAGGCAGCCAAGAAAATTACGCAAGTGGGTAAATCAAACGGAGCCTACGGTTTCGCACAGAATTTTAAAAATCCTTCCAGTGCCTTGGGCCGATCTGCCCGTGTTATTGCAGAAGTAAGTGGTTACGGCGGATATGGTTATGATTTTAAGACAGCTCGATATGACTATAGTGGCTTTAAACCCATCATGGAAGCATTTAAGCAAATCAAGGATGACGGAAGTATGTTGCCCGGTGTCGAATCGCTTGATATCGACCCATTGCGCGCCCAATTCGCTGAAGGGAAAATCGGGATGTACTTATCCTTTTCTGCTGAAGCGGGAGTCTACCAATCTCAATTTCCAGCTAAAATTGATTGGGCTGCAGCACCTGCACCATCCATTGACGGAAATTTCAATGGTGCTTCTGGGTTCTTAGGGGGCCAATGGTTGGCAATAAGTTCAGAGACCGAAAATAAGGAAGCAGCCTGGAAGTTCCTGGAGTATATGTATAATGAATCTGTTCTTCAACAATATCAAGAGAAAGGCTTTGGCATATCCATGGTCCCTTCAGTAAGTACTGTTGCAGCGAAACCGGAAGTTAAAGGCATAGAAGGTTTCCTGCCGAACAAATACGACGGTGTCTGGCCGGTCTACCCTACAGTGCCGGTACACGGTATGAAATCTGACGATGCCTTCGTCAAGTACATTCTAAGCGGAGGTAATCTGGATACCATTATCAACGATTTGAATACTCGTTATAACGCTGCTTTGGATACAGCAATTGCGAGTGGAGAAGCGAAGGCCGAGCCTATTGCAGATTTCGATCCAGCGGAACTTGCAGGAAAATACGTAAAATAAAATAGAGGTGTTTAAAAAGGGTGGGGCACGCTCCATCCTTTCATTAAATCTTACAGAGATTGCAAGGAGTTGAGAGGATATGAATAAAGCAAAGAATCTAGCTTTTTCATACAGCTTTCTTTTGCCAAGCTATATTCTTACCATTGTTCTGGGCATCTACCCGATTATGTGGGCCATGAGATATATGTTCTACGATTACAAAGGGTTTGGGACTGCACGATTTGTAGGACTGGCAAATCTAGAACGCGTAATGACAGATCATCAGTTTTGGGATTCAGTATCCAACACGTTCGTTTATGCTGGAGGCAAGCTCCTGCTATCGATACCGCTCGCTCTGATATTGGCCGTTATCCTGAATTGGAAAATTAAAGGGAGAAATCTGCTGAGAGCTATTATATTTATGCCTACGATCATTAGTACAGCGGTTATGGCGGTCGTATTTTTCACCATTTTCAACTCGTATAATGGCATCCTCAATCAGTTCCTTCTGAAATATAAATTGATCGGCAGTGCTATAGATTGGCTGGGCGTTGATTATGCCATGCTGACGATCATCCTCGTTGCTGTATGGGGGGCGGTAGGCAATTATATGCTTTTGTTTCTAGCAGGGCTCCAAAATATTCCCGAAGATGTGTACGAGAGTTCTGCTCTGGATGGGGCAAACAAATTCCAACAATTTCGTTACATTACCATTCCAATGCTGGGCCCTGTCATGCAAATGATCATTATGCTAGCCATCATTAATGCGCTAAAAGGTTATGAGAGTATTATGGTGATGACTGATGGCGGGCCAATTGGAAAAACCAATGTCATGTTCTTATATGTATATAAATTATTTTTCCCGCCTGCGGGTTCCACGGCATCTACACAAATTCAAGAATTTGGCTATGGTAGTGCTGTCGCTTTTGTCACAGCTGTTATTGTTGGCATCATCACGATACTTTACTTTTATGGATCAAAACGGATGAGTCATAACGAATAAGGGAGGAACGTTCATGAGAATTGCATGGAATACCGTACTGTGGGCGTTTCTGTTAATAGTAGCATTTCTAACGCTGTTTCCTATAATTATCACTCTGCTCGGTTCCTTTAAAACGAATGCCGAACTTACTGCCGGAGCGACTTTTCTGCCAGCTATTTGGCAGTTCACCAACTATATCGAAGCGTGGAAACAGGCGAATTTTTCAACATACACACTAAATAGTGTATTTGTTGCCGTCGCGTCAACCATAGGAACATTAATTGTCTCGTCCATGGCAGCCTATGTCGTGAACAGAATGGACTTTATTGGCAAAAAACTATACGTCAGCATCCAGGCATTTACTATGTTTGTAGCGATCGGAGCAGTCGTTCTTCGACCTCAATTCGAGCTGATGATTAAACTTCATCTGCATAATACGCTGTGGGGCGTAATTCTGATTCTGATCAGCACACATGCTTCGGCATTCTTTATCCTGCTCAGCTTCATGAACGGAATTCCTAAAGAGCTTGATGAGGCTGCACGCATTGATGGGTGCTCTCCGGGCAGAACATTCTGGAGAATCATTATTCCGCTGCTTACGCCTGGGCTAGGAGTGTGTGCCTTGTTTGCCTTCCGGGGAGCGTGGAACGAATACCTGATTCCATTTGTGTTTACGCTCAGTAAACCCGAACTGCAGACATTGACCGTCGGACTAGCCAATTTGAAGTACGGAATCGCCGCTGCTTCACAGACACACTTCATGATGGCGGGGGCGTGTCTGTCCATTCTCCCGATCCTTATTGCTTATATTTTTGCTAACAAATCCTTTATGCAAATGACTGCGGGCTCCTTAAAGGGCTAGTGGTATTCTTAACATCATCAGGAGGAATGGAAATGAATTCACCTTATATCGGAAAACTCGCATCAAGTTCTGTAATTAAACGTTATCTGAATAACCCGATTCTAGATGCTTCTCGCGTCCCATATCCCACTGCACTTGTGTTCAATGCAGGCGTAACGAAATTCAATGGGAAATATGTGATGGTTTTTCGAAACGACTATGGGTCTTTGGAGCAGCAGACGATTGAGGCTCATCATACAACAGATCTTGGTGTTGCCTTCAGCGATGACGGAATTCATTGGGAGGTGCAACCGAAGCCGTGTTTTAAGCTACATGACCAAGAAATTATCCGTGCCTATGACCCAAGGCTTACCGTAATTGACGGACGCTGCTATATGTGTTTTGCCGTAGACACACAGCATGGCATCCGCGGTGGTGTGGCCGTTACCGACGATTTTGAAGAGTTTGATATTTTGAGCTTGTCGACACCGGATTTGCGAAATATGGTACTATTTCCGGAGAAAATTGGCGGGAAATTTATGAGGCTTGAACGGCCTTTCACAGTCTACAGCCGCGGGGGAGTCGACCGATTTGACATGTGGATTTCAGAATCCCCGGATTTGAGGTACTGGGGAAATTCTGACTTGCTGCTTGCTGTTGAAGATGTACCATTTGCCAATGATAAGATCGGCCCTGCAGCTCCCCCCATCAAGACAGAGCAGGGATGGCTTACTACATTTCATGCCGTTGATATTGACCCTACAAGAGGCAAGAACGGATGGGAAACGTCGTGGCAGAAACGGTATACAGCAGGCTTAATGTTGCTTGATTTGGAGAATCCCAAAAAAATAATCGGCATGTATCAGAATCCGCTGCTGACTCCAGAAGCTAGCTATGAGATTGAAGGAGGATTCCGTAACAATGTCATCTTCCCAGGCGGAATGGTACTCGAAGATGATGGTGAGGTTAAGATTTATTATGGTGCAGCAGACACGATTGAATGTCTCGCAACAGCCCATATTGATGATTTGATCCAGTTATGTCTGAAGGGTTAACAGGAGGGAATAAGACAATGACCATATGGGATCTCCTACAACATCCTCCTGCTGATTATCGTACGGTGCCATTTTGGTCCTGGAATGACGATCTAGATCACAATGAACTCGTACGGCAGATCGAAGAAATGCATAGTGCGGGAATCGGTGGTTTTTTTATACATGCCAGGGGAGGCCTTACTGTTCCTTACATGGGCAAAGAGTGGATGGAGGCTATACAGATCTGCATCAAGAAAAGTCAGGAACTTGGTATGGAAACATGGCTCTATGATGAAAATGGCTGGCCTAGTGGTTTTGCTGACGGAAAGGTGCCTGCACTTGGAGTGGCTTATCAACAGAAGCGGTTAGCTTATGAATGGGCTCCTTTTAATCGGGGGAATAGAGTGACAATTGCCTCCTATGTCCAGTCTGAGGAAGAATTGCATCTGCTTACTACTGGCGACACACGCAAACCTGACTTTCGAGTATATTACGAGTTGAATCCTTATTATATCGACACGTTAAGCAAAAAGGCTGTAGCTGCGTTCATTGATTCCACCTATAATGCTTACTGGGCGGAGTTCGGTGAACAATTCGGCTCTGTATTGAAAGGAATATTCACGGATGAACCGCAGTTTGGACGCGGAGATCTTCCGTGGTCGTTAGAACTCGAAGATGCCTTTCAGAACCAGCACGGGTATTCGCTACGTAAGGTACTTCCAGCTCTGTTCTTGGAAACGAAGGACTGCCGCAGGGTCAGGTATGATTATTGGTCATGTGTCACCACCTTGTTTACTGAGTCCTACGCCAAGCAAATTGGAGAGTGGTGCGAGCAAAGGGGATGGTTAGCTACGGGTCATGTTGTAGACGAGCAAACCCTTATGAGTCAAGCGACTTCAGTGGGCGATCCACTGCTCTTCTATGAATATTTGCAAATCCCCGGTTGTGACTGGCTTGGACGTTCTGTGAGTGAAGAGCCGGTTGTTCCTAAGCAAGTTAGCTCCGTTGTTCGCCAGTTGGGCAAAAAGCAAGCCATCACGGAGAGTTACGGCTGTTCCGGTTGGAATGTCAGCTTTCAGGATTTAAAGCGGATCGGGGAATGGCAATTTGTTCATGGAATGAATCTAATGTGTCAACACTTGCAAGCTTATACGCTGAGGGGACTTCGTAAACGGGATTATCCACCATCTTTGTTTTATCAGCAGCCTTGGTGGAGGTACTATTATCACTTTAATGATTACTTTGCCCGTTTGTCCATGCTCCTTGTTGAAGGAGTACGGCAAGCTGAGGTATTACTGCTTCATCCCATTCGAACAGCTTGGGTGGAACTGGAGGGTTCTAACTCATCACAGGTTGAGCAATATCATGAATCATTTGCACAGCTTTCTCGCTGGTTGTGCCAATCGTTTATCGAGCATGATTATGGAAGCGAGGGAATTATTGAACGTCATGGCAGAGTAGAGGGGAATCTTTTTGTTGTAGGAGAGATAGGTTACCGAGTTGTTGTCGTTCCACCGAGTGTGACCTTAAGCGAGATGACGGTGAAATTGCTCCATCAGTTTGTATTTCATGGAGGAAGCTTAGTTGTATTGGAACCCGTTCCGTTCCTCATCAATGGACAACCGGGTGAAGAAATCCGTCGTTTAGTGAATGGTGCAGTAAAACCCGATTGGAATCGCAACGCCTTGGTAGAATCTGTTTCCAGAACCGTTTCTCCATCGATCGCTATCGTTGACAGGGAAGGACTACCTATCGTATCGGACATGGTCAATATCCAGACGCTTAAGTCAGAAGATTCCTATCTCTATTACCTGGTGAATTCCGGAGAAAAGTGTTATCCAGATGTAGAGGTGACTCTCCCTCGAAGGGGTATACTGTCCCTAATTGATTTGGAGAGTGGTGATATCAGGCCACTTAACTATACCAGGGTAGGTAACGGCGTCAAATTGAACATGACTCTGTATCCTACCCAATCCTATGTTATCAAACTAGTTCCGACGAAAGGTCAACTGGAAACGGATGAGGTAACTCTACTCCAAACAGACAATTCAGCTAGGTTCATTCAGGAACTAAGTGAGTTATGGGAAATTGACCATATCGATCACAATAGCTTGACGATGGACACTTGCAGGTACAGGCTGGAGAATGGTGATTGGTCGGAACCTAAGCCTATTATTTTTATTCAACAAGAACTGCTTCAGATAGGATATCCTGTTCAAGTCGAATTGGAATTCGAATTTCAGATCGCCTTTGATCCTGCGCTCGTGCGGGAAATGCATCTGGTGATGGAAAATCCAGAGAAAGCGCAAATTCTTATTAATGACAGTAAGATAGCATCTCATAGCTGTGATTGGTGGAGAGATGTATCCTTCAAGAAAATTGATCTAAGTGGGTTCCTTCAGCATGGTCGAAATACCATCAGGTTAACATTGGATTTTTGGAATTCTGCTGAAACGTATGCAGCTATTGAACGTGCTCGAAGTTTTGAGTCTGAGGGGAATAAGCTGAAATTCGATACGGAACTTGAAAGCGTGTATCTAGTTGGACATTTTGCAGTGAAATCGGAATCTCCTTATAAAAATGGCGAGCATGGTGTTATATATACAGATGGTCCATTTATACTTGAAGAACTCCCTCATCAATATTCCTTGATAACTGATCTAGGTTGTCAGGGATTACCGTTCTTTGCAGGCAGTATTCAACTTGTGCAGAAGGTTGCAATACATTTTGAAGACAGTGTTTCACGGGTATGGCAATTCGGCTCACATCCGAATGCGATTGTCACAAGATTATCAATTAACGGACAAGAAGTTCGTACCTTTTTATGGGAACCCTATGAAGCAGATATTTCAGAATATCTCCAACAAGGAGAGAATCTGATTGAGCTGGAGCTGACCAGCAGTTGTAGAAACTTGCTTGGACCTCATCATCATGTGAAAGGTGAACCAATGAAGGTTGGCCCAGACAGTTTTAAAAATAGAGTCGGTTGGACGGATAGAGACCTAGACCCAGATATCAATTTGTATCAATCTCATTATGCTTTTGTTCGCTTTGGACTAAGTACATTACCACGGATAGTTATGATGACTTGAAAGAGCAAGAAGATACGTGGTCAGTTTGATCTTTATAAAAGGACATATGGTGTTAATTAATGATTCCCTTTCAGGGCAGATGCTCACATAATTAATGTGTGAAATCTGCCCTTTTTGTGGAGTTACCCTCATTATTCGATTTATAGATGCAGTTTATAATGATTGTGCTGGGAGAAATTGCATGCCGGCGGGATTGTAATTTCAGTCCAACTTAATTTGAAAGGGCTTTCAAAAAAATTAAAGGAGGCAAATGTGATGACAATGTTTAGAAAATTTTTATGCTCTACTCTGGGGGTGATGCTAGTTGCTACCATTTTTACACTTACCTCGAACGCCCAATCTGGAGTAGAAAATGCGGAAGAAACTCACTTGGCACCAGCAACGATTCGCACTTATCAACCATCAGTGCGCTATACTAACTCGGCTAATTATACGCTAAAAGCAAACGGGGTCGTTGTGCCAGTTGTCAAAGGATTTAGTGATTACGACTATGCTCATTTTTCCATGTCGGAAGGGCCTGCTACGTATGAATTAACGATTTTAAATACCGATAAAGTACATGAATATTCTATAAGTCCAAAGAAGCTCGGTATACAAGCTGAAAAGATAGAGGGAAGGACGATAACCTTCACAACACAATCTGACGAATACCTGATCGTGACAATGAATAATCGCCAAACACGCATGGTTATCGCTGCAGATCCGATGGAGAAGGATGTTCCCGCCTCAAACGGAGAAGGCATTTTTAATGTTACATCCGCTCCATATCATGTGGTGTCCTCAGGCACACCAGCAACCGGAGTAAGCACGAGAACGGCTTCCATTCAGCAAGCAATTAATGATGCCAGCCAATACGGAACCCTTCAAGGAGGCGGTAAACAGGGCATTGTCTATGTACCGGCCGGAACTTATTATATTGGTAATCTGGTATTAAAAAGTAATACTGCTGTCTACATGGAGCCTGGAGCAACGTTCATCGGTACAGGAAAGACAGTGGATTATACGGAGCACTGGTTTAAGGATTCCATGGGAAGGCCGGCTACCTGGTGGATCTCAACTGCATTTCAATCCGAAAATATTCGGATATATGGACGGGGTACGATTGATGGCAACGGGCAAGCCTTGCACGATGATAAGACTAGCAATGGTAAAGGAATGATCAATAATCTGGTTGTTCCCATTGCCACTTCCAATTTTGTCATGGATGGTATCCTTATACGGGAATCATCTGGCTGGGCCGTTGTTACGGTGCGCTCTAACGATCTGACCTTCACAAATTTGAAATTGTTCAATAGTCTGGGAATGGGCGAGAATGACGGCATTGATATTTGCGAATCCCAGGATGTAGTTGTACAAAATGCGATCGGTATTTCCTTGGATGATCCATTTTCTACGAAAGCCTGGAAAGCGGACACAGACATCGCTTCAGGTAAAGTTCCTTGGCCGGGGAATCCAGAACCGGTTCAAAACGTGTTATTCAAGGATACGATAGCGTGGACGTTATGTTATGGTTATAAGATTGGTCAAGGAGTTATGCAAGATCAATCTAATATTGTATTCAGAAACGGAGTCGTTTACAAAGCCGCAGTGGGCTTCGCTATTCATCATAAATATGGGACCGGAATCGTTAGTGATGTGAGGTTTGAATCAATGGATGTCGAGGACATCAGTGGAAGTAACGAAGACAATAGTGCCTGGATGACCCTGTTCACGGTTAATGGTGGCAACCATGGAGTGGGACCCATTCGAGGAGTCACAGTAAAAGATATTACGGTCCGTGACGCAGGGGAAAGCTTTGCCAAGATTAAAGGATTGGAAGGAGCCATGATTACTGATCTGACGTTTGAGAACGTCTACATGCCTGGTAGCAACACTCCTGCTCGTACGCTACAAGAGATGAATTTCCTAAATAAAGAGCATTACAGCGGAGTTACGATTAAGCCGGTTCAGAATACTGAGCCGCTTCCCTTAATTAATTTGGCGCTCCATCGCCCAGCGGTAGCTTCATCCAATGATGGAATTGAGAACACCGCACCGTATGTGACCGATGGAAACTTAACAACCCGCTTTGGTTCAAAGCGCGGGGTGGACCCAGGCTGGATTTATGTGGATCTCGGAGAAACTAAAAAGATCAATGAAGTCAGGTTGTACTGGGAAGCCGCGTACGGTAAAAGTTATCGCATACAGGTAGCCGATGCTCCAAACCAGGAGGCAAATTGGAGCGACGTTTATAGCACCACTAACGGCAAAGGTGGTTTAGAGAGGATTACTTTTAACGAAGTGGAAGCACGTTATGTTCGTATGTACGGGACTGTCCGAGCTACGATCTATGGGTATTCAATTTGGGAATTTGAGGTATACGGACCGACGCAATAACTCCTTCGAGTAGGATAGGACTAGAATGTCATTACTACGCTTTGGCCGTCTCCCGGAGTCTACCGGGGGACGGTTGTTTAGTTTCTTCTGAAGTAGATTCTGACCTAAGTATCATGACTATTTTGCTATAATGCTGGAATAGAGCCCTGTCCCTGGTGGGCAAGCTGGATGAAGGAGGAAAAACAAGATGAGGACTAATTGGATAAATCTGCAACTGAGTAATCACCAGCCGGAGAGGGTGCAACGATGAGACCAACCCTGAAACCCCGCCTCGGTGTCCGCTTCAAAATGATCGGTATCTCGCTAATTGGACTACTTATACCAGCATTAGCCTTCGTGTTATTCGTACCCTCTTATTATAACAAGAATATGACCCATGATATAAATTTCGCCACGCAGGCTACGATTTCATCTGCGCTCATTAACCTGAACACGTACATCGAGGATCTGGAGCGACTCGTCGTGGTGCCTTATCTGAATGATTCCATTATGGATGCTTTTAACACTTTTCGGAAGATTGACAGCGGAAAGACGGTATCTCTCTTAGAGCAGCTGCAAGCCACAAGAACGATGAACACGACCCTGCCCAATTACACACAGAATTTGCGTAAGGATATAACAGGGACGCTAGTGTGCTTCATTCCAAAGACCGTGTTCGCCGTGTACACCAACAATAGTGGGCTGGTCAGCGACTATCCCTTTACGGAACAGACCTGGTACAAACAAGCGTTAGCAGCCGAAGGCAAGACGGTATTCATCAGCTCGCATAAGCAGGACTATCTGACAGATCCGGCCGCAGATAAAGTTTTTTCTATAGTGAAGTTGGTCAAGGATCTGGATACAAGACAGCCAATCGCCGTTGTTAAGGCGGATGCGGATACTCGGGTGCTGTCTGTCATACTGGATAAAATCAAACTGAATGTGTCTTCGATTATGTCCGTTATCGACGAGCAAGGCAATGTGATCTATTCCAACAAACCGTTATCGGACACGATGCTAAAAGAACTCCGCAACAAAAGCAATTCCTCCAAAATTGATGATCACGGCGAGGTGTACAGTGTAACAACCCAGCATATTGAGAAGACGGATTGGAACATGGTGGCTATGGTCTCTGAGACGGAATATATCAACAGAATTAATGTTATGCAGGCCACAGTTACAGGGGTGTATGTTCTAGTCTCGATTTTCTCTGTACTTCTGGTGGCGCTTCTGTCACAACGTATGATGAAGCCCCTGCGAAAAATGGTGAATGTGATGGCCAAGGTAGAGACCGGCAATTTCAATGTACGTGTCCCAGTGAGAGGAAGAGATGAGATAGCCATCCTTGGCAGCTCCTTCAACTTGATGCTCAGCGAAGTGAACAACCTGTTGAATCGTGAATATAGGGCAGTTCTGAGCAAGCAATCCGCAGAGTATAAGGCGCTGCAATCCCAGATTGAACCTCATTTTCTATACAACACGCTCAATACAATGATTGGCATCAACCGTCTGGGCGACAGCAAGGTGCTGGAGCAAGCAATCCTGTCACTGACTGGTATGATGCGTTATATGACAGAGCAGGCCGATTGGACAACCCTGAACGAAGAATTCCAGATGCTGAATCAATACTGCTATCTACAGAAGCTCAGATTCCAGAATCGGCTGGAATACACCATCCAACTGGACCCAGAAGCGGAACCAATGAAAATCCCGAAACTGCTGATTCAGCCATTGGTGGAGAATGCGATTGTGCACGGTATTGAGCCGCTTGGCGAAACGGGTCAACTGACGGTCTTGGGGAGTATAGAAACTGTGCATTTCCAGCGCTGTGTGGTCATTGTCATCGAGGATTCTGGCACCGGTCTGGAGCAGACCGAAGGTTCAAAATGGATGGGTGTGGGATTGACCAATGTGAAGAACAGACTTCAATATGCCTATAAGAAAGCCGATTTAAATATTCAGAGCAGGGTGAACGTGGGCACCCGAATTACAATAACCATTCCACTGGAGGATGATAACGATGAAGATCGTCATAGCTGATGATGAGTACTACGTTCGGATCGGGCTGGTAAAAATGCTGGAAGAAATTTTGACGGAGGAGTACTCCATTATTGAGGTGGAGAATGGTCACCAGGTACTGGACAAGATTCGGGAGATTCAGCCGAATGTGGTGTTCCTGGATATCAAGATGCCGCGGATGAGCGGTCTTGAAGCATTTCAACAGGCCTATGGTCTGTCTCCGGAGACGCAATGGATTGTGATCAGCGGTTATGCTGATTTTGAATATGCCAGAAAAGCGCTACAGCTTGGCGCGGTAGATTATTTGCTCAAGCCCGTCTCCCCGGAGCAACTGGAGCTGATTACGGCTGATATTAGGAAGCGAATGCTGGCACAGACCGAGGTTCGCTGCAGCACGTTCAAGCAGAATTTGACGGCTGTATTTAACCGCACGCTGAGCCTCAGAACGCTGCCGGAGGGACATGAGCTGAAGCAACTGAGCTATGTGCCTATCCTTTTTGCACTGGACAGGTATGTGGAGAAGGGGCAACATTCCGAGGAACTTACCGGCTGGTATACGGAGATGGAGAACGCAGTCCAGCAATTGAATAATCGGAGCCTGCGCGCTGCGCTGGTCGTTGTACCCGGAGGTACGGTGGGAATCATGCTTGGCTGGGACCGGGAAGATGAACATACGGAGCAGTGGGTGATGCAGAGCGCTTATGGCAAAATCAATAAGGTGCTGGGACGCTTGAGTGGTGGTAGTCTGGGATTCTATGCCTTGGCAGGCGAACCTTGCGCCGGATTGCAAGAACTGGAGGCCCATATCGCTATTATTGAAGCTGCTTTGCTGATAAAGGCTTTGCTGGCTCGCAATGATCTAATCCGCTGGAAGGAGCTATCCGGGCTGGTGGGCACGCTATCCAAGGAAGCGAGGGAATGGTCTAGAGCGCTGGTGGAGCTTGCTGACACTTATAGGAAAAAGGATTACTACCGGTATGTCATGCTTAGCCGAGGGATCGGGAGCTTCTTGGATAAAGGGTACGACAGCCTGCCGATTCAGGCCAGAAATCATGCCGGATCTTTTCTCAACAATGCGTTGTCTACAGGCACAGACCCCCGTGAAAAGTCGCTACCTGATGCTGCAGCTTGGAGACAACTGCTCGAACGTGGAGAGAAGGAACTGCTCCGTGATACCGAAGGCAGTACGGATATGATTGATCGTGTCGTCGAATACATTGAGCGGAATTATGCCGAAGATATAGGCGTGGCGGGGGTAGCAGAGATTTTCAGTATCACGCCCAATTATCTCAGCTCACTTTTCCATAAAAAAACAGGCAGCACCTTCGTCAAATATGTGACCCACCTGCGTATTGCTAAGGCCAAAGAACTGCTGGCTGGACATGACCTTCAGGTGCAGGAGGTAGCGGCAGCAGTGGGCTTTAACAGTCCCAAACATTTTGCCAAGCTGTTCAAAGAGCATAGTGGAAGTTACCCTTCGGAGTTTAGGGCGGAGCTTCGAGCGAAGTGAGCCCTCCGATATTATAGAAATTTGCACCTGGAGTGTAGATTGGCTATCTGCACATTCAGTTGCGGCTGCCCTAGAATTGAATTAAGCCTTACAAATACAAATGCAGAAGGGGAAATCAGACAGATGGCAAAAGGAAAAAGATTGAAAAGAATGTTAGCGGTTTCAATGATGCTGACGATGGCTGCCGCACTGTTTACCGGCTGTTCCAGCTCCAACTCCAGCAAGGAATCTGGAGGCTCCAGTAAGGAAGATACCATTACTTTATCCGTATGGACCCAGCGTAGTGGTGAAGGTGCAGCCGCTCTGGAGAAAGTATCGAGACAATTCGAAGCCGAGAATCCGGGCATCAAAATTGATTTCAATGCCCCGGGTAAGGAATATGAGAACATCCTGAAGATCAAGATGTCATCGGATGAGATGCCGGATATCTGGTCAACACATGGCTGGGCCATTGGCAAGTACAGCGACCAACTGGCCGATCTCTCGAATGAGGAATGGGTACCCCGCTTAATTCCTTCCCTGAAAGAGCAGGTAACGGATGCGGATGGCCGGGTGCTGTCTATGACGATTGATTCTGACACTTCTGCAATCGCTTACAATGTGGATCTGTTTGAGAAATACAATCTTCAAGTGCCGAAGACGGTAGATGAGCTGCTGGCATTGTGTGAGAAGGTTAAAACCGAGAGTGGTGGTAAAGTAGTTCCGATCCATATTGGCGGTGGCGACGGCTGGCCGATCGGCCAGGCTGTAGATTTTTTCTCCAGCACACTGCTTACGACAGACAGCAACAATAACTACGGCGAAGAATTGAAGAACGGCACGTTCGATTGGAATCACTATAAGCCGCTTGGCGAGCTGTTCCAGACTATGAAAGCCAAGGGTTATGTCAACGTGGATATTCTTACGGCCAAGAATGACGATACTGCCAAAGCCATTGCTAACAATGAGGCGCTTATTGCTATCACCGGATTTGGAATCAAGGATTCCGCAGTGAAATACAATCCCAATGTGAAAATCGGATTCTTCCCAATTCCGACCTTCTCCGATAAGGATGAGCCTGTATTGGTTGGTGGAGAGACTGATGCCTGGGGGATCTCGAAGAACACGAAGCATATGGAAGCTGCTAAGAAATACATCGCGTATTTTGCCAAGCCAGAGATCAACAAGCAGCTCTGTGAAGAAGCGAATATCCGCTCGGCCTTTACCGATGTCAATGTGGACTTGGGAGAGATGACGCCTTATTACGAAGCTTCCAAAAATGCGAGAATTGTGCCTTACTTTGACCGGGCCTTCCTGCCAAGTGGAATGTGGGATGCTATCTCCAAATACGGTCAAATGCTGTTCACCGGGTCGTACTCCGTGGATCAATTTGCCAAGGACATGAACGATAGCTATACCCGGTTGCTCGATAAATAAGGTTTGATGGATAACGTACCTTCATAAGTTCCCTCTTTGGGACTGATGAAGGTATCTTCATTTCAGGCCAAAGATAAGCAATACAGATAGGAGGAGTAAAGCCGAATGAACACCTTCAAAAAGATAAGACATTCCCAGTCAAGCATCAACGTAATGTACATTCCTGCACTGATCTTTTTCTTTGTTTTTATTGCCTACCCGTTCATTCAGGGCATTATGATCTCATTTACTGACTGGAACGGTTACTCTGAAGCACGGAATTTTATTGGGTGGAAAAATTACGCCCGCCTGTTTGCGGATAAAGATATGGGGCTTGTCATTTTCAATACCTTTTTATATGGAATTCTGAGTACCGTCTTCCAGAACTTATTCGGGCTGCTGTATGCACTGTTTGTAGATATGAAATTCCGTCTGCGGGGCGTTGTCCGTACGATCGTGTATTTGCCCGTTATTGTCTCACCGCTCATTATGGGATACATCTTGTACTATTTCTTCCAATATAACGGCGGAACGATGAATGAAGTGATTTCCTGGTTCGGCATAGAGCCGAAGAACTGGCTTAATCAATGGAGCAGCTCTGTAACCAGCATCATTATTGTGAATACGTTCCAGTTCATTGGACCGGCGATGATTATCTATCTGACTGGACTCCAGTCGATATCTTCCGATTACTATGAAGCGGCCGATCTGGATGGTGCCTCTGCTTTTGCTAAGTTCAGATCGATTACCCTGCCGCTGCTTATGCCAGCCATCACCATTAATGTCGTGTACAATCTTATCGGCGGTCTCAAGTTGTTCGATATTATCATGGCTTTGACGAATGGCGGACCTGGATATACAACTTCGTCCCTGTCCACATTCATGTACTCCGTCTACTCGGGGCAGCAGGATGCAGGCTATGCCACAACGGTCGGAAACTTTATGTTCGTCATTATCGGTGTCGTCGGTCTGCTTGTGCTGGGTAATCTGCGGAAACGGGAGGTCGAATATTGATGAAGCGGAATAATACCGTCAAGAAAATCTTCATTGCCGTTGTCAGTCTAATCATATGCCTGATTCCGCTGATCCCTTTCTATATGATGATCAACATCTCACTGAAGGATGTAACCGACTACAAGTCGACGATCAGCATTCCGAAAGAGTTTGTATTTGCGAACTTTGTGGATGCTTGGAAAAGCGCGGGTCTCGGCACAGCTTTCATGAACAATATTATTATTACGGTCTTTACGTTACTACTTGTTATCTTGGTCTCTTCCATGGCCTCATACCCGCTGTCGAGAAACAAGTCTAAACTGAATAAAGCGATCTATACCACCTTTATCGCTTGTATGATCATTCCTTCGCTGACGCTGATTGTGCCACTGTATATGATTTTGATCAAAATGCATGCGCTGAACACGCTATGGGGAGCGATTCTGGTTCAGACTGCCTTCTCACTGCCGATGTCCATCTTTCTTTATACGGGCTTTATCAGTTCGATCCCCAAAGAACTGGATGAAGCCGGTTATATTGACGGTGCGAGCCGAATCGGTATTTTCTTCAAGCTGATTCTGCCGCTGCTGAAGCCGATTACGGCGTCAGTGGTAATTCTACAAGGGGTGGGTATCTGGAACGAGTACGGCATGTCGCTCTATATTTTGCAGAACAAGGATGTGCAGAATCTTACGGTGGCTTTGTCCAGATTCGTTGGGCAGTACCAATCGCAGATGAACTGGGTGGCGGCGGGTTGTTTAATGTCGGCGGCACCTATGATTGTGTTATTTCTGATTTTCCAGAAACAATTTATTAAAGGCATCTCATCGGGTGCTGTGAAAGGGTGAGGAATGGTATGGCTTATCTTGATCTTATTGAACTTCCCGAAATCGTATTGGTCCAGGAGGACAAAAGCTGGAGCCGCATGGAGTCACAAAGCGGCGTATATACGGATAAGGATATCCGGGTAGAGGTACGTAAGCAGACCGGAAGCCTAGGCGTGAGTCTATCTGCCGATCAGACTCCGGTTAGCCGGATTGCGCTGAGATGGAACCGGGAGATCGGCGAGCATGTTAGACTGCTCGGCGACCACTGGGAGAGATCTTATGGTGATCTGCAATGGGCGGGTATTATGCCAGACCGGGAGATGCCCTGGTATTTCATGGCCCTCCAAGACGGCATCACGCATGGTTACGGCGTGAAGACCGGGCCTGCCTCGCTATGCTGTTGGTTCGTCGACGCCCACTGGGTGACGCTGGTCCTTGATGTGCGATGCGGGGGTACGGGCGTGCTACTGAGTGGTCGCCAGCTCGAGGCGGCTGAAGTGGTCAGCCGTAAGGGAGAGCTTGGAGAGACACCATTTGAGGCAACGCAGGCGTTCTGCCGTGTAATGTGCGAGCAACCGGTGCTGCCGAAATTCCCCGTCTACGGGGGAAACAACTGGTATTATGCCTATGGGCACAGCTCCCATGGACAGATTCTTGAAGACAGCAAGCTGATGTCCTCGCTGGCCACTTCTTCTGTCAATCGTCCATACATGGTCATAGACGACGGTTGGCAGAAAAACTGGGGCAAATTTGCCGCGAGCCGCCATCAGCCATGGCTGCCGGACGAGCAGCTGTTCCCGGATATGGAACAGCTGGCCAGGCAAATGACAGAGACGGGCGTGCGTCCTGGCATGTGGTTCCGCCCGCTGTTGACAACGATGGATTCGCCCAAGGAGTGGCTGCTAAACAATCCATTAGCAAAAGCGGAACAGCCGGAAGGTTACA
Source organism: Paenibacillus sp. ov031 (assembly GCF_900143165.1). Taxonomy (NCBI): domain Bacteria; kingdom Bacillati; phylum Bacillota; class Bacilli; order Caryophanales; family Paenibacillaceae; genus Paenibacillus; species Paenibacillus sp. ov031. Next base: position 1,674,937 of record NZ_FRDO01000001.1, on the reverse strand, counting down.
TTCTGGATCCCAGCATTCCGGAGGTGCTGGAGTCCATCGCAGACTATGTAGCCCGTTATACAGGCTGGGGCTACAAGTTGCTGAAGCATGATTTTACAACCTATGATCTGTTTGGTCGTTGGGGCAGCCGCTTTGGCATGGGTATTACCGATGACGGCTGGCATTTCGCCGACCGTTCCAGGACATCTGCAGAGATTATTCTTGCGTTGTACAAGGCGATCAAACGTAATGCTGGAGATACGCTCATTATCGGCTGCAACACACTGTCCCACTTGTCGGCAGGCATCTTTGAAATTCAGCGTACCGGCGACGATACCAGTGGTCTTCAATGGGAACGCACTCGCCGGATGGGGATCAACACCTTGGCCTTCCGAATGCCTCAGCATGACACGCTCTATGCCGTGGACGCTGATTGTGTGGGATTGACTAACAATGTGGATTGGAAAATGAACAGACAGTGGCTGGATGTTCTGTCGCGCAGCGGCACCCCGCTCTTCGTGTCGGCCGATCCCAAAGCCATGGGCAGTGAACAGCGCAAGGCGGTCACCGAAGCCTTTGAACGGGCAGCTATAGCTACAGCAGTCTCTGAGCCATTGGACTGGCTCTCCAATATGGCACCTTCCCGCTGGAAATCGGGTGGGGTAATTTCAGATTATGACTGGACGGATAAGGGGAGTATCGAAGCCTGCTCGGGCTATTTTAGCTGGAACTGATATAGAGGCTGAATTTAAGAATCAGAGGTTGATATAAAGTGCGAATAGAGCATAAGAACCTTTTGAATATGTAGCGTCTTTATTCACAACGTGAACCGCTGATTTTGGCTCAGCCCAAATATAGATAGAATAATAATTAACAACGGAGGATTATGGAAATGAAATCTGACATCACCGCTATCAAGGAGACGATTGAACGTGTAACAAGCAAGCTTTCCCACCGCCCCAAACTGGCGCAGCTGTTCCAGAACTGTTATCCCAACACGCTGGAGACCACCTTTCAGCAACTTGAAGACGGAACGGCTTTTGTAATTACGGGAGATATACCGGCAATGTGGCTGAGAGATTCCTCTGCCCAGGTGCGGCACTATATTGGCGATGCCGTGAAGGACTCCGAACTAGCTGATATGATCAAAGGGGTAATCCGCAAGCAAATGTTTTACATTAATCTGGACCCGTATGCCAATGCGTTCAACCGTGAAGGCAATAATCACGGCCACAAGGACGATATTACCGAACATAATCCTTGGGTGTGGGAACGCAAATACGAGATCGACTCCCTATGTTACCCGATACAGCTGGCGTATCTGTTTTGGAAGGCAACCGGCGATATTGAGATTTTCGACGATGTTTTTCAGGAAGCAGTTTTGAATATCCTCGATCTGTGGACAAAAGAACAGCGCCACGAGCAATCTCCGTACACGTTTGAGCGATTGAACTGCCCGGAGACGGATACGCTGAGTTATGGTGGGCGCGGCACGCCTGTAGCTTATACCGGGATGACCTGGAGCGGCTTCCGTCCAAGCGATGATGCTTGCACTTACGGGTATCTGGTTCCGGCGAATATGTTCGCTGCCGTGGCTCTGCGCTATATTGTGGAGATTAATAAAGATGTACTACGACATCAGGATATCGGCCGCCGGTCCCAGCTGCTGCTGGATGAGATCGAAGAAGGCATTCAGACGTATGCGATCACGGAGCATCCCGTATATGGACGAATCTATGCTTATGAGACGGACGGAATGGGCAACTACAATCTGATGGACGACGCGAATGTGCCCAGCCTGTTGTCCCTTCCTTATCTTGGATATTGCAAGGCCGATGATCCGGTGTACTTGAACACCCGACGGTTTATTCTGAGTAAGGATAATCCCTATTATTTTGCTGGTGAAAAAGCAAAGGGGATTGGCAGTCCGCATACCCCGCATAATTACATCTGGCATATTGCCTTGGCGATGCAAGGGCTGACTACCGAGGACCCTGAAGAGCTGGAACAGTTGCTGGTTCTGCTGGAGACAACAGATGCCGATACCGGGTTTATGCATGAAGGTTTTGATGTCAATGATCCCGGGAAATTCACCAGACCTTGGTTCGCCTGGGCCAACTCCATTTGCAGTGAGCTGATAATGAAATATGTCGATGAAGGAGAATAAGAATCGAGATTCGATCAGGCTCTAATCTCAATTCCAATCTCAACTCTAATCTCAACTCTAATCTCAACCCAGAACCTAAACCTAATACGGACCTTAAGCGGAATCTGTATTGTTTCAGTGGCTCATTTAGAAACTGGGACGGGGATGAATATTTCAGCAGTTCGGACATTTGCAAAATGCTGAATACAAAACAAATTTGGGTGTTTAACAAGTGTGATGAACGGAAGACCATTTTTTGAAACAAAACAGGGCATCTACTGAAGATGCCCTGTTTTGTTGTCATTACATACAGCGAGCTATACGTATGGTTCTCACAGCGTACAGGAAGCACGTTGAAGACTTGTTTTCACCATATCTGTTGAAATTCTATTTTGTTGGTGATATCAATCTTTGTCTCCTGAATTTATACAATATATAGTTTTAATTTTGATATAATAGAAACTTCATGATTTAGATGCTGAAGGGAATGATAGATGAGAATGAGTAGGTGGAATGTTACGTTTTATTCCGTTGTATTTGTATTTGTGCTGGTGATGTTGTGGAAGGAACAATCTGTTTTTCTTATCGTAGGAACGGTGCTGGTGGCCACACTTATTGCGTTTACGATTCACGTTTTGTACCCAATGGCATGGGAAACCCGGATGGACCGTGTGGAAGCTTTTTTACGTAAAAATCATCATACGCCTTATATTTATATTTTTTATGTGACTGCCAACAGACTGGATGATGAAGTCGAGATCACGATGGAAAAACTAAGAAAACAGACGACGATAAAATCGAGGCAAGCAATATATCAGGCAGCTTACGGTGCTTATCGCAAGGACATCACTGCCGTTCGGCAAGCGGTACTCCAGATGCGCAGATCAGATTATCGTACATATTACGAGACGTTTTTGTTTTCGGAGGAAGAGAAGAGTGAGCAAGCAAGGGAGCATCTGAAATCGATTAGAAGACAATGGATGCGATCTGCGATTCTTGCTGAAATAGAACGCAAATTGGGTCGGCGCGAACTGGCTATCCAACACACTAAGGAAGCGATGAATGCGTGCAAAGGTGTACAGCGATACACGTTGACTAAAGAATATGAAAGGTATTATGCAGATGAACAACAAGCACAATAAATGAACTACACTCGCGAAAGGCGTTGTAGTTATTAATAGACTGATGGTGTAATTTACTTTACGGTCGGGAATAAATATCGATGGATATGAAACTGATCAACTTTGAAAGTGGCAATATTGGTGTTATCCCCTTCGTTGTGCAAGATAAGTCCATCTTAAAGATGTCTTTGATCCCTTATCGACTAAAAGGGGGTAATACCAAATTCGGCTGCTTTTTTTGTTAACGGACAGGTTAGAGATTAGCAATCCATAAGAAACAACCCAACTTAAATTATGGTAAAATGTAGTAAATGTAAAATGTAAATATCCCTCTTGAACAAAGGAGAACTGAAAATGAGAAAACTCGTTCTATTTCTGCACGCATCGCTTGACGGTTTTGTAGAAGGGCCGAATGGTGAAATGGACATTGGCTGGGTTTCCTACGATGCTGATTTGGAGAAACACGCGAAAGAAATTCTGAGTACTGCCGACACTGTCATTTGGGGGCGTGGGACTTATCAGATGATGCACAGTTACTGGCCATCTGTACCCTCAAACCCATCAGCTTCGCAGCATGAACGGAATCATGCCGAGTGGATCGAAAACACAGCCAAAATCGTTTTTTCCACGACGCTGGAGAAAGTTGAATGGAATAATTCCAGACTCGTGAAAGAAAATGTCGAGGAAGAGATCAATAACCTCAAACAGCAGCCAGGCAAGGATATGGTCATCCTCGGTAGTCCTAGGTTAGCACACCATCTTATGCAGCTTGATTTAATTGATGAGTATAAGATTACGGTTTCTCCTGTCCTGATCGGTAAAGGATTGCCGTTATTTCAAGGTCTCAAGGAGATGGTCAATCTTAAGCTAATCGAAAACAAGACCTTTGATTCTGGAGCGATAGGCCTCGTTTACCAGACGGTAAGATGACCTTGTCACTTAAGATGATTACGCTAACGGGAATGATAGTTGAATATAACCAGTCTAGTTCAATTAGTGGAGGCAATAAGGGAGGAAATACAAATGGATTTAGGATTAAAGGATAAAATTGCACTAATAACAGGCGGTAGCAAAGGAATTGGACTAGAGACAGCAGTTGTTCTAGCATCGGAAGGCGCAAAGGTGGCAATCGTTGCCCGCAACGAAGAGGCGCTTCAAGCTGCGGCGAAACGTATTAAGCAAACGACAGGGACAGATGCACTGGTCATCTCTGCAGATATTTCAGTAGAAGAAGAGGTACGAGGTGTGGTAGAGCAGACTGTGCAGCATTTCGGTGGATTGGATATTTTGATTAACAATGCTGGAACGGCTGCGGCTAATCCGTTTGAAGAGGTTAGCAGCGAAAGCTGGTATTCAGATCTGGATTTGAAATTGTTAGGAGCAGTCCACAGTTCTAAGGCAGCAGTATCTCATATGCGTCAAAGAGGTGGCGGTTCCATCCTTAATGTGACGGCGACTGTAGGGAAGACACCATCTGCATCATCTTTGCCAACATCAGTCAGTCGGGCGGCAGGACTTGCACTAACGAAGGCCATGAGCAAAGACCTCGCCAAGGACAATATTCGTGTTAACGCCGTGTGCATCGGTCTGATTCGTAGCGATCAGATTGAGCGGATGTGGAAGGCTTCAGCACCAGAGCAGAGTTGGGAGGAGTTCGCTTCTAACCCCATTCACGGTATCCCACTCAAGAGAATAGGTCAAACAGAAGAGGCGGCAAAAGTGATTGCTTTTCTTGTGTCGGGTGCAGCCTCCTATGTAACAGGAACTGCCGTGAACATAGATGGTGGTACATCCTCTGTATTATAAAAATGATATGTAGGGGTATATGTTAATAGTGTGACTCAATAACAAGCCCCAAATTGGGGCTTTTTTTCCTGAAAAATAATGGCAAGGGATAAGAGTTTGTACCGAATGCTGGAATCGATAAGAACATGGTGTCGATTAACGGGAAGAATAACGTAAGTAAGGGAGGTGAAAGTAGCTATGCGTAAAAAAGATAGGAACGTAACAGGTATTGTTTTGGCCGTAATTTACTGTGTTGTTCTTTTTGAGATTTTAATTGACGCACCCCCTGGTGAAGCTCCGAATAATCCGCCTTGGGCCTATGCAATGATTCCACTTGGAGCTGTTGCAATCACCTTTCTCTTTGATTATGTGATCAAGTTCGATTTCTTCAAAAAAAAGAAAGAGTGAAGGGAGTGTTATAAATGACTGGAACCGGTACGTACATGTGTCGGGGGAAAGGTAGATCCCTTTGAAAGTCGCAATTAGCGGCTTTTTTTGTTTTTACGGTACAAGTTCAATGATTAATTCTGAGAATCGTCCAACAAGTCACCATTTTAAAGAAAGTACTAGAATTTCGAAGTGAGGGTAAGGGGCTACAAATAGATTGAACTTGGGGGTAAACAGTGTTACTCTAAAAGTCTGTGTTCGACAATATATTTAATAATAGTCACCATTTTAGTTATAAAGAAAGGTAACACTATGATAAAAGTTGAAAACTTATCCTTCTCATTTCCACAAAAGGAACTATATAAAAACATTTCATTTACGTTTGAAGAGGCACAACATTGTGCTTTTATCGGAACAAGTGGCAGTGGGAAAAGTACACTGATCGATATCCTGATGGATCCGGAACGATATTTGTTCGAGGGCAAGTTAGAGATAGACCCCGATTGCAGAATCGGGTATGTGAGTCAGTTTTTACAAGTAGACAAAACGAAAGAAATGACCGTTTTTGAATATATCGCAGAAGAATTCATCAAGATACAAGATGAAATTACAGCGATTTATGCGGAGATGGCCACCACATCGGATATGGATTCCCTGATGGAAAAGGTTCAATTGGCTTTGGATGCCTTCGAGGCGATGGATGGGGATAATTTCGAAAAAAACATCAATAAACAGTTAAACCTTGCCAACCTCATGAAGCTCAAAGATCTTAGTATATCCGCCATAAGTGGTGGGGAATTCAAACTTATTCAAGTGATGAAGGAAATGCTCAGTCGTCCAGACTTAATGATTATGGACGAACCCGATGTATTTTTAGACTTTGAAAACCTAAATGCGCTTAAAAAACTTATTAATTCCCACAAGGGAATGCTGCTAGTTGTGACGCACAACCGATATCTATTGAATCATTGTTTCAACAAAATTATACACCTTGAAAACACGGAGATCCAAGAGTTTGATGGGCGGTATATCGATTATAACTTCTCGCTGCTTCAGACTAAGATCGAGCTGCAAGAAATTGCGGTTGCTGAAGCTGAAGAAATTGAGAGATACGATCACATCATCGACAATCTTAGAGAGATTGCCACGTATAATTCGGAAGCCTCCAGAGGCAGAGCGTTAAAAGCCAGAGTCAAGTTTCAAGAGAGATTGGAAGCACGTCGAATCAAAGAGCCATTTGTCGATATCAAGCAGCCGAATATCAGTTTTGGTATCGATAAGGAAATGGAAGACACCGTTGTGGTTAACGTTAATAATTATAGCGTTTCCTTTGACGAGTTGCTTTTGGAAAAAGTGAACTTCGAGATCAAATCGACAGATAAAGTAGCCCTGATCGGTCCGAACGGTACCGGGAAAACGACTTTACTCCGAGAAATCTTTAAAAATAATCAGGATTCCATTGAAATAAATGCTGAGGTTAATGTGGCTTATTTATCTCAGGTTCAAGGCGAAATGCTAAAAGATTCGAATACTATACTAAATGAATTCATAGATGCCGGGTTTCAAACCTATGATGAGATTAGATCGTATCTTTCAAACTATGGCTTTGAAGGAGAAATCCTGGATCAAAAGATCGAATCGTTATCTGGCGGAGAAAAAAATATGCTTCAGTTGGCTAAAGTTTCTGCCAGTCAAGCAAACTTACTGCTTCTTGATGAACCGACAAGCCATTTAGATATCTATACACAAATCGCATTGGAGAAAGCTATTGAGGACTACAAAGGTGCGATTCTCATGATTTCTCATGATTTCTATTCTGTTGTTAATGGTATGGATTATGTTTTAATTATTGAGGACAAGACGATTAGTAAAATGAGTATACTAGAATTTAGACAGATGATTTATGCGAGTCATTTTAATGAAGACTATCTAGAAATTGAACAAAAGAAAAAGTCTGTTGAAATGAAAATAGAATTGGCTTTAAAAGATACGAATTTTGAACTTGCAAAAGGTTTGGTCGATGAGCTAGAAGAGCTAATTAAGTTGCTTTAAAGTGAATTAGTCTTGAGTTCAACGATGAAACATGATGTTGGTTGAAAAGTATCCATAAAAAAGACACTGATGAATAAAATATCAGTGTCTTTTTTATTGCATTGATTTCTTGATAGCTCTTGTCGTAGTCAGTGGTTCACTTGGGGTGCTTTTATTTTAGAACAGTAGATAATGATTCTTCCTTCCTATAAAGGACTATTGACTCTTCTCATTAATAGTTTGTTGTTATGAGGATGGAGTCCAACTTTCTGATCCGCATGAGTAACTTTAAGGAATAATTGTAATTCAGATAGGGATAATAAGAGTCGCTCCGTTAAAATAACGAGAATAATCGTTCAATGTTCTCTTCAAAGTTTTGTTGAATATTTACTTTTTTCGGAGCAATCCCATTATTCATGAGTTGCAGATGTCCAAGTACATAACTCAGAAATAATTGTTCATTTTGTTCAATCTTTGATTGATCTTTTGTAATGGCTTTAATAAGTTCAACTAAAATGTTATGCAAATGTTCCATTTGTTGCGAAACGGCTTCGGTATAGCTGAATTCAGCCAGTCCTCCAACCATTTCTGGGAATGTGAGTTTAGATTGTGAATATGAAATTACGCATAATGCAAATTTACGTAACGCGTCTTTTCCAGAGTACGCTAATAATTCATGGTAGATTAAGTCGACCAAGCCCTTTATGTAGATAGCTACAACTCCACTTTTTAAATCCTCCAAATTACTTACATACCGATATAACGACTGTGGCTGAATGGATAATGAACGGGCCAACCCGTTGTAGGTCAGCTTATCAAAGCCCAGTTCACTGCTGATTTTTAAGCCTTGTTCAAGGACAAGTTCTCTTGATAAACTAATTCTCTTTGTCATAATTCCATCCTTTTTTGTTTGCTGACTTGACCAACTCATACCATGAGTATATAGTTCATGTCATGAGTTAGCAATAGTTTTCAAATACTTTTAAAGGAGCGATTTCCAATGAGCAGATTACAAGTTAATGGTGCCAATTTACATTATGAAACAGTGGGCCAAGGTCCTGTTCTCCTCTTTATTCCGGGAGCTAATGGCACTGGGGATATTTATACGGGCACCGCAAAATTTCTACAAAGCCGATATACTGTGGTAACATATGACCGCCGCGGCTACGGACAGAGTGAATTAACATCACCGTTGCCAGAAGATGCTCACAATCCACATAGCACGTACCGTCTTGAAACCGACGCTAATGATGTAGCTGCTTTGGCAAAACATCTAAGTGATGAACCTATATATATTTTAGGCAGCAGTTCAGGAGCAATTGTCGCAATGGAAACCTTGCAAGACCATCCTGATATTGTTAAAAAAATTGCATTCCATGAACCGCCTATTAACACATTTTTGGCTGATTCCGCAGAATGGGCAGCAATGAATGATAAAATAGTTGAAACTTTTCAAACAGAGGGAATGGCAGCAGCCATGAAACTATTCGCTGAAGTTATGCATACCGTTCCGATGGATACCCAGATGATGGCTAAGCCAGCAGTTTCGATTGAAAAAGTTGATAATCCCGTGGTTAAAGGAATGGTTGATTGGTTCAAATATGAAATTCGCCAATATACTAGCCGTAAAATCGATATCAACAAGCTGACCGATCAAAAAGCTAAAATTGTCTTATTTAATGGAACAGATTCCGTTGGCTCCTTTCCTCAAGATGTAGTCAAAGACTTATCCGAGAAACTTGGTTTACCGATTCACTCCATCGCAGGCGCTCATTTAGGCTATGCTCAAAAGCCGCAGGAATTTGCTCACACTTTAGAAGAATTATTTGTTTAATGTAAGAAGCGGTGAAAAGCTGTCAAAGTGAATTTGAGAGTAGAGCACTGAGAAGGATATGTTAAAAGGGGTTGATGAGCAATCATCCGTCCCTTTAATATCGTGGTTTAAGGCAAGCTGGCTGTCTTCAAAGTTTCCCTACACAGCGTCAACTATGTGCCGATCATTGGCATATAAGTGTAGAGTTTCATATTAATACTGTTCTTTTAAGTAACCAGTCGCCGTAATCCTACCGGTGGCTGGTTATTTAGTTTCGCAAGAATTCGACAATAGTTCTGATTCCCCGCGCTATCGGTTAGTATTCACATTCCTTACGACCCATGATTAATGTCAAAATCAGATTCTCTGGGTGAATTATTTTTTTAAACCAGCTGCGAAGAAGGGACCATTAACCGAAATGGTTGTTAGGATACGAGCCATTTCAAGAGGAGATTCTTTTGTGCCACTTTCCAACCTTTGTTGAAATACCCCTATTATCGCACTTCCCATATAAGCAGCTAAATATTGTCCTGCAACAAGGAAATCTTCTTCCTTTAAAAAAGCATTTGGATTGTTTCCATAGAGTGTTTCCCACATGAATTCTTTCAATCTGGTTTGAAATGTTAAATCTCCATTTAGACCTAACACGGCTTTCATAAATCCGCTATTTATATTTAAATACTCAAAAAATGAATAGTAAAGGTAAATGGCATTAACGTTTCTGAATCAGTTTCAAGTGCGGAAATAACACTTGGGTAGCTTTCTTTCGTAAGTCTGGACAAATCAAGCATAATTTCCTCTTCGCATTTTGTCATTAAATCAAATTTGTCTTGATAGTGAGCATAAGGTCACAATATACGTCAGCAGAGGTTCAGAACGAATCCACACTGACCTTTAATGCCGAGCTTGGTCAGACTGCAAACAGTGATTTACGGTTTAGATTTACCGCCAACGAGGACATGGAGATCACCGGAAATATGAAGCTCAAGCTCTGGGTCTCCACCGATGACACGGATGATATGGATCTTTTTGTCGGCATTAAGAAATTCGACAGACGGGGTAATGAAGTATTCTTGCCTGACTTCAACCATATTGAAAACGGTCAGGTGGCTAGTGGATGGTTAAGAGTTTCCCATAGAGAGCTGGATCCTGTGAAATCTACGCCATATCAGCCTGTACTGAAGCACAAGAGATTATTGAAGCTTACTAAAGGTGAGATCGTGCCGGTAGAAATTGAAATATTGCCTTCAAGCGTCTTCCTCAAAAGTGGGGAAAGTCTGGTGCTGGTTATAAAAGGTAGTGATATCATTATCGATGACAACCCAACAGGTTCAAGGGGTTATGGGCACACCGATACAGTGAACAAAGGAACTCATTCCATTCATGTCGGTGGAAAGTATGATTCATTCCTTTTGGTACCGGTGATTCCTTCGAAAGAGTAGTGAAAGCCCTGATTAATGAACCCATATTTATTTTGGGCAGAAGTTCTTGAAAAGAATCTATGTAGAAATGATTATCTTGAAAATTGAATATTCATTCTTTAAAGTTTGTTATAGTTCGCCTATCCTGATCCATATAAAATAGAAGCACCAACCATGAAAGCGTTTTATAAGTTGAAAGGCTGTTAATGTAGTTGATTTTCACGAATGACTTATGCCAATTGACTTATAACGATTGCTTGAAGGTTGGAATCAGTGATGGAGGTGTATGATGAAAAGAAAGGCATGGTACACATTAATTATGTCAGGATTCGTTTCTTTATTCTTTTCCGTAAGCGCTTTCGCCGGGTATGTGTTCTGGGAGCCATTAAGTTACTTCAACCCGAGTACGTGGCAAAAAGCAGACGGTTACTCCAATGGTTCAATGTTCAATTGTACTTGGCGGGCTAACAATGTTAATTTTACGAGTGACGGTAAACTCAGGCTCGGCTTAACAAGTTCTGCATACAACAAATTCGATTGCGGGGAATATCGATCAACCAACAATTATGGATATGGTTTGTACGAGGTGAGCATGAAGCCTGCGAAGAATACGGGAATCGTTTCTTCTTTCTTCACCTATACAGGGCCTGCAAATGGCACGCAGTGGGATGAGATTGATATTGAATTCCTGGGAAAAGACACTACGAAAGTCCAGTTCAATTATTATACGAACGGAGTCGGCGGTCATGAGAAGATTATTAATCTTGGCTTTGATGCGTCCCAAGGCTTCCACACGTATGCTTTCGATTGGCAACCAGGTTATATCAAATGGTATGTGGACGGTGTGCTGAAACATACTGCAACGTCCAACATTCCCATTACACCCGGCAAAATCATGATGAACCTCTGGAACGGAACTGGCGTTGACGACTGGCTTGGTCCATATAACGGGGCTAATCCGCTCTACGCTGAATACGATTGGGTGAAATATACGAGTAACTAGAATCACATGAAGAAGCAGCCGTTCGTCAGGCTGCTTTTTTTTGTATCTCAAGAGGATTGCATTTATACAAGATTCATATCCATTTTCCAATATCCTAAATTAATGCAATAAATGTTGCAATATTAGTATGGGCTTATACATCGATTATTCATTATGATGTACTCTGTAAACAACATTACATAGACAGGGGGAAACAAAGGTTGGACACTAGCAAAAAGAAACGAATAGGTAGTTTGGCGCTGGCAGGGATGTTCGCGTTGTCAGCCGTCCTGAGTGGATGCAGTAGCAGCGGGCCGAGCAAAGAAGCTGAGCCAAGTGCACCAAGTACTGCATTGGAATTGAAGGATGGAAAATATGATCCGCCAGTGAGCATCACATATTTGCGGCCGTGGGGACCAGATGTGAAGTTCAAGTCGGGAGAGGATCAGGACAACAACGTTCATACCCGATGGGCAAAAGACAAGCTGGGGATTGAACTGAAAAATCAGTGGGTATCTCCGTCCACCAATAACGCTTTTGAAACGAAGCTGCGTCTGTCGCTTGCTTCCAATGCAGAAATGCCAGACATTATTTCGTATCGCGGCGAGTTCAATCTGGTGCGTGAGTTGATCGAAACCGGCAAGTTTGTCGATGCCGGCGAATTATTTGATAAATATGCGAGCGATGCATGGAAATCAGCTGTGAATGAAGATCCTTCCGTGTGGTATCCTTACATGCAGGACGGTAAACGAATCGGTATTCCCATTCTGGATTATGCTTACAACGGAGACCCAGTCATGTGGGTTCGGGAAGACTGGATGAAGAAATTTAATCTGAAGGCACCCGAAACATTAAGTGATCTTGAGGTTATTATGGAAACGTTTACAAATAAAGACCCGGATGGAAACGGAAAAAAGGATACGTTCGGACTGACGATCGGATTCAAGAACTGGATAAATACTTGGATGTCTGATGCAGGCTGGATTTTTGGAGCTTATGGCACGATGCCGAATCAGTGGAACCTGACCGCAGACGGAAAGCTCGAATACGGCTCGGTGACGCCAGGCGCCAAAGAGGCTCTTGCTACATTGCAAGATTGGATGAGCAAGGGGTATATTCCTGAAGAAGCGGGCGTATATGATGAGACCAAGGCTGCTGAAGAGTTTACTGCAGGCAAAGCAGGTATCGTCGTGGGGCCTCACTGGATGCCGTCATGGCCGCTGGAGGACGTGAAGAAAAATAATCCTGAAGCTGAATACAAGGCGTATCCGATTCCGGCCGGACCTGAGGGCAAAGCAGGCAGACATGGTACATCTAATGGTAACGGCGTGATCCTGATTAACAAGGATATGAAGAACCCGGAAACATTTTTCACGTACCAAAATTATCTGTTTGATCATTATGCCAATCCGCCGGAGGGCGATGAATTCGAACATGGCTTCGCCGAAGGATATGATTGGGTAATGGTAGATGGTAAACCTTCTACGGATGCAAGCCTTACAGACGGTTATGCTCCTGAGAAATACACGTTGACCTTTGACGGAGCACGAATTCCGAATTTGAGCATGACAACGCTCGCGAAGCTTGCCGGCGGCGAAGAGGCCACGACGCCTTTCGAGAAAAAAATCAATTCTGGAGTACCGGCACCGATGCTGGAGGCAGCCAAGATTGTTTTGGATCAAAAGGACATTGTTTACAGCCAGATGTTCACTGGCGCTCCTACGATGACCATGCAGATGAACAATGATATATTAGCCAAGATGGAGAAGGACATGTTTGCTCAAATTATCTATGGCAAAACTTCGATTGACGCATTTGACTCCTTTGTTGAGAAGTGGAAATCTTCTGGCGGGGATCAGATCACGCAGGAAGTGAACGAGTGGTATCAGTCTGTAACCAGCGGAAAATAAGAACGAATAAAACACCGCATTTTTGTAAACGCGCTAAACAACTTGAAGAGGCATTGCTGGAGAAGATCTCCGGCAATGCCTTTTTTGGAGATACGTCATGAAAAGCGGCTAAGATAGCAAATGGACGGGACGATGTTAGGTTCAGACGGGTAGATTCTCCCTGTATTCTTGCGGAGTAAGGTCATAGAACTTTTTGAAAACACGTATGAAATATGCAGTATTGTTATATCCGACAAGATCGGCTACTTCGAATACCTTCGCGCCTGACGTCCGCAAATAATAGGCCGCTTTTTCCATTCGTAATCGATATACATATGCTGTAAGAGCTTCTCCAGTCTCTGCCTTATAGACTTTGGATAAGTAAACAGGATGCAGGTGAACATGATCTGCAATCGCTGGCAAGGATACGTCTGAAGCCAGGTGCAGGTCCACAAAGCTTTTGACACTGCGGACGATGGTGCTGTGATTGTCCTTCAGCTCTTGTTCAGCATCTTCGCTTATGTAATGGAGTGTCCGGATGGACCAGTCTTTCAACTGCTGTGCGGTACCATAACTTGGTGCTTGAAAATACCGATATGTTTCAGCGGGCAGGAGGGTAGAGATCTGCTTCCCGTTTTTGTGGATTATATAAGCAAAGGCCCCGGCTAAGGCATGGTACACTTCAATCGTCGTCTCCACGATATCATGATGCTCTCCCGAATGCAGCAGCTCTTCAAAAATCACCTCGATTTTCTGTTCCACATCGTCGAAACGTCCGGCTTCCAACAGACTAATGAGTGTTGGCGGCTTGTAGAGAGAACGGATTGCTGGCAGTGGATGGACATCCGTTTCATCCGAAGCCGTCACGAACAAACCTTGTGTTTGACCCATCCGCTTTCGCATGGACCTTACGGCACCCTCATATATTTCTCCAATTTCGTAAGGAAACTTGCCCCAACGGGAAACCGAGATGGAGATGGCGCCTTTCAAGTACAACTGCACGTTCGTTTGAATTTGGGCCGCATAATGCTCCAGCAGCGTTTGCGGCTTCTCATCCTTGTTAAAATTCTTGGCGCCGGAATGTTTGACGCTGACCAGGACGACAAGATAATCATGAACATCTCGTGTGTGCCAGATATGAAAATGATTATGCGTCACTTCGCTAATGATATTGCATATGGCATATTCCATTAATGAGAGGTCGCTGTGTGCCATTTCGGACAAGTGTTCCTCCATACGTATGACCAGCATACCTAGATCTTCATCAATCGAGTAGGGTAGTTCCAGCAGCTCGAGCTTGTCTGCCAGCACTGCCGAGGAATAGGTTTTACCCGTCAGCAATTCATGAAGCATAGTGGATTGCAATAAAGGCAGGTTATCCTGAAAAGCATTTAATGCCCGTTGGTATGACGCCGCGGTTTCCCACTTTTTCTTGATCCGGTCCACGAGACGCTGCATGGTTTCGATCAGGTCTTCATCGCTCACCGGTTTCAGCAAATAATCAAAGCTTTCTTTAGCAATAGCCTGCTTCGCATATTCAAAATCGGCGTATCCTGACAAAAGGATGGTCTGCACATGCGGCCACCGTTCGTGGATTGCCGTAATAAGGGCGATACCAGACATCTCAGGCATACGTATGTCCGTAATTACGATATCTATGTCGTGATTCTCCATAATCTCGAGCGCTACATCACCAGATAACGCTTCGTGGACTACACTGATTCCGCAGCTTTCCCATGGAATGGTTTCGGCTAATGTTTCCACGACTGAACGTTCATCGTCGACTAATAAAATCTGTAACATGAGTGTCACCTACTCGTTGGTATTGTCGTGCCATGTGATGCTGACTTTCACTCCGCCCATGGTCGAATGCTCATAATTCAGTCCTGCTCCTTCACCGTACAGAAAATACAAACGTTGATGGACATTCCAGGTGCCACAACCCATGTTTCCGTCGAGCGGTTTGTGAAGATTGCTCCTCAATTGATCGAGTTGGTCATCGGTCATACCAAGACCACTGTCTTCGACCGTTATCGTATACATTTCGTTCTTGTAAATTGCATGAATGCTGATCTCGCCGTTTTCTATTCGGGGCTCAATCCCGTGAATGATAGCGTTCTCAATAATGGGCTGGAGCGTCAACCTGGGCACGGTCCTATCTAAAATATCATGGGGCACGTCGATTGTAAAATGCATTCGTTCCAACCTTAGCGATTGGATCTCCAGATAGTTTTTGACCATCGTCAGTTCTTCCTTGATCGTTGCTTGATCATTCTCAGACCTTGTTATGTATCGATAATACTCGCCCAGATTCAGAGCCATTGCTACGACTGCTTTTTCATTTTTCATCCTGGCCATGTTCTTGATGTAGAAGAGGCAATTGTAGAGAAAATGCGGGTTAATCTGAGATTGAAGCTGTTTCAGCGTGGCTTCGCGACTCCTCAATTTTTCTTCGTACACATTCTCAATCAACTCCTGGATTCGTTGTGCCATGATGTTGAATCGTGCAAACAACAGGCTGAATTCATTGCGTGAGGAATGATGCAGGCGAACGGAAAAGTCTCCGGTCGACAATCGATTCGTTCCTTTCACCAATTGAAGAAGTGGGAGTTGCACACTCCGATACAGCACATACAACACAACAACGCTCATGGCGATCAGAACAGCAATTGATGCGTAAAAAAGGTTACGGCTGCTCGTAATCGGTCTTAGGATCTGCTGCATAGGAACATAGTCTACATAGTACCATCCCAGACTGTCGGATTGAATATACGAGACATAGTATTCCGTTTGATTCATCTTGGTGGTGAATCCTCCTTTTGCCTGTAAATTCGCCTCTTGCAGCTTGAACTGGACAGCATTCAGGGTGTCCTTTCCGCTGCTGTTGGTGATTAAGCCGAACTCAGGATGAAACATGAAGGGATCACCTTTGTTGTTTAATTTGTTCTGATCCAGCATGGCAGTTAAGTGACGCACAGGGAAGCTGATTTTGGTAATTAATCTGGCCTTGCCCGGCTTGCCAATCGCTGTAGTTGGCTCCGTAGTATACCACTCAAACTGATTATGGGTATACGTCCATGACTTCGAGAGCGGTTCTGTAAATTCATCTTCCCTGTACGGGATGAATGCATAATAGTCCGTTGAAATCACTTTATGCAGACGCGGAAAATACAACGTGATAGTCGAATGCCATTTGCTGGCCGCGTTGTAGAGATTCATTTTTTCCAAAATGGCACTTCCGACTTTGACACGTTCATAGGGGACATCCTTGTAATCCGGGCGCTGGTACTCCTGAATGCTGGAATCCTGTCCGATAGACATTCCGTAGAGGGATAGTTGGTATATATTGGATTCTACAGAATCGGCAAAGGTTGACAAGTGATTCATGGTGTTGTTCTGAATCTCGTGTTTGATAACACGCACGCTTTCTCTGTTGGAGTATGTGTAGAGAAACAGAACCAGAATAAGCAGTATCACAAACAGCAGCGTAATTTTGGTAAAGACATTCAAACGGGTGAGCAACGTTCAACCTCCTCAACTTATTAAAATATTGTTATCGTTGTTGCAATATTAGGATATAGATCGCTAATGACCGTTGCTATAATTTTAATATACAAGTTCCTGGGGACTTGTAAAATATAAATTTTTAGAACATGGGGGATGTTGGGGTGAAGGAACATACGATAGAAACGCCGAGCAAGCGGCGGGCCATCAAGGTAAAAAAGCGCTGGAATATACAACGAAATTGGTCCTTGCATATGATGCTCGTTCCGGCGGTTTTGCTGGCCGTAGTATTTCAGTACATACCAATGGGTGGGATTGTTATCGCTTTCCAGGATTTCAAACCCTACCTTGGATTTTCAGAATCCAAATGGGTGGGTTGGGACAATTTTAAATATTTGTTTTTATATCCCGATGTCGGCCAAGTAATCTGGAACACCTTAATCATTGCTTTTTTCAAAATTGTCGCAGGATTGGTCGCACCATTTCTTTTCGCAATCTTGTTAAACGAAGTCCGTTTGGTCGCTTTTAAAAGAGTAAGCCAAACACTCGTTTATCTGCCTCACTTCCTCTCTTGGGTTATCTTGGGCGGGATTTTGCTTGACATCCTTTCTCCGCAAGGAGGCATGGTGAACAGGCTTATTGTTGCACTGGGAGGGGACCCGATATTTTTCCTGGGGGATGGGACATGGTTTCGCATAACACTTATAATTAGTGATATTTGGAAAGAATTCGGCTTTGGAACAATCGTGTTTTTGGCCTCTCTCGCAGGAATAAATCCTTCATTGTATGAAGCAGCAGAAGTGGATGGAGCCAACCGGTTCAAGCAGACTCTGCATATTACCATTCCTGCGCTGATGCCGATCACCATAGTACTTATGACACTCTCCATCGGAAACATTCTGAATGCGGGATTCGATCAGGTGTTCAACCTGTACAATCCACTTGTTTATGACAAAGGAGACATTATCGATACCTTCGTATATCGACTCGGTATCCTGAACGGCAAGATGAGTTTTGCCACAGCGGTAGGGTTGTTCAAATCCGTGGTTGCAACCATTTTGATTGTTATCTCATACCGACTCGCTTATAAAATGGCTAACTACCGAGTGTTCTAGAGAGGAGAAAAGGGATTGTATTACAAAACAAAAGGGTATCGAATATTCAGTGTTGCCAATTATATTTTTCTCGGAGTGTTATCGCTGCTCTGCATATTACCTATCATTCATATTTTGGCTGTTTCGTTCAGCAGCATGGCACCGGCCTCTTCCAATCTGGTCAGCTTCTGGCCCATCGGGTTTACGACTGATGCCTATGTGAAGACGTTTGGCAATTCGAACTTTATCAACTCCTTGATGGTCTCGGTCAAACGTACTGTAATTGCTACCATTATCGGGATGGTCATTATGCTGATTACGGCCTTTCCGTTATCAAAGGAAGATATTAGTTTTAAGGGTCGCTCGATGTACACGTGGTTCTTTGTTTTCACGATTTTATTCAGCGGCGGTCTTATACCGAGTTATATTCTGATCCAGAAACTAGGTTTGATGGATACGATCTGGGCGCTTATTCTGCCGGGAGCATTGTCCGTGTGGAATGTCATACTCATGATGAACTTCTTTCGGGGGTTGCCAAAAGAATTGGAGGAGGCGGCTTATCTGGATGGCGCGGGTCATATCAAAACCCTGGTGTTGGTCTACATCCCGCTGTCCCTTCCGGCAATCGCCACACTGTCCTTGTTCACCATGGTGTATCAATGGAACTCCTGGTTCGACGGCATGATCTATATGTCGGATGTTAAAAATTATCCACTAGCTTCGCTGCTTCAGACGATTATCGTGCAACAAGACCTCAGTAAAATCAATGTGGACCCGTCCATGCTGGAGAACGTCTCCCAGCGTACGGTTCGCGCGGCACAGATCTTTATCGGCGCATTGCCTATTTTGCTGGTCTATCCATTTTTGCAACGCTTTTTCGTGAAAGGAATCGTCATTGGGGCAGTGAAAGAATAGTACTGACTGGCAATGACAATACGATGAAGGGGGAATACGATTGAAAAAGGGATTGGCATGTCTCGTAGCAGGAAGCATGATGGTTTCACTGATTTATCCGGCAATTGTCGGGGCAGAAAGCGCACAGCAGCAAGCGGAGGCGGAACATGTGCAGGCGACTAGCCTGCATTCCGCTCCTTATAAGGATCTGACGGGACACTGGGCAGAAACTGCCGTGGCGCGCATGCAAGATCTTGCTTTGACCAGTGGTTATGCGGACGGCACATTTAAGCCTAATGAAATCATCAGCCGGGCCGAGTTTGTGGTGATGCTGGACCGAGTATTCGGATTTGCAGGCGGTCCACGATCAGCATCTTTTTCGGACGTTTATGAAGAGGACTGGTACTATGATGCATTAATGCGGGCAAATGGCTCGGGAATCATCCAGGGAACGGATGCAGCGCACCTGTCACCGCAACGACCGATCACCCGGCAAGACGCTGCTGTCATGGCGGATCGTGCGTTTCAGCTATCGACAGGCAAGGAAGATGAACGAGTAGTGTCAAGTTTTAAAGATGAGACAGATGTAGCAGGGTATGCCAGAAAAGCACTCAGTTATTTTATCAGTGAGAAAATTGTAAACGGATACAGTGGTAAACTTACTCCGCAGTCGAACATTACGCGAGCAGAAGCAGCAATGTTATTGTCCTCTATGATTGGGGATGTTATAAGCGCTCCGGGCACGTATGAATCCAAGGTCGAGGGTAATTTAATCGTTCGGTCTGCCGACGCGACGTTAAAGAACACAACCGTAAACGGTAACTTGTTACTAACTGAAGGCATTGGTGATGGTACCGTGGCGCTGGATGGTGTGACCGTCACCGGAAGCGTAATCGTGAAAGGCGGCGGAAGCCACTCTATCCATATCCGCAACTCCAAACTGAAGCGCGTCGTGGTCGACAATGCTTCCGTTCCAGTACACCTGGAGATTGCAGGAGGCAGTCAAGTTGAAGAGATGCTTGTCTTGCGTAAAGCAACGGTTGAACTTTCTTCCGACACCATCGTCGATGCGCTTACGATTTTGGACAAAGCTCGGCACACCCGCATTAATACAAAAGGCAAGATCAAGCTGCTGAAGGTGGATGCAACGGACGTACTCGTTAACGGAAAAAAAATCACTCCAGGGCAGCACACGATGATGACGCCTGAAATTGAGCAGACTGTGCCATCCAAACCATCAACGCCCGTCAATGGGTCGAATGATCCGATATCGTCGATACCGAGCGGACAGACGCCATCCGTTCCCGGAAATCCAGCAGGTGAAAAGCCGATTCCTGCAACGACAATTCCGAATGAACAATGGGAACTGGTTTGGAACGACGAATTCAGTGGGTCTTCCGTGGATGCTTCCAAATGGATCGTTGAGGATACCGGGCTCGTCTACAACAACGAATTGCAGTATTACAGCCCGAACAATACACGCGTCGTCAAGGATGGCGAACGAAACGTGTTGCAAATCGAGGCAAAACGGGAGTCGAAGAGCGGCAAAGAGTATACCTCGGGCAAATTGATGACGATGGGGAAAGGCGACTGGACATATGGCAAAGTGGTTGTGCGCGCCAAACTTTCTGTACAGAAAGGCATGTGGCCCGCAATCTGGATGATGCCTACGGATGAAGCCCATTACGGAGGATGGCCGTCATCCGGAGAGATCGACATCATGGAGTTGATCGGCGGCAAAGAGGCCGAACACGAAGTATACAGCACACTCCACTATGATTCCGTGAAGGCTGACGGTTCACACGGTCATGATCAAGGGAAGTTTACATTGCCCGAAGGCAAGTCCTTTGCAGACGAATATCATGATTTTCAGGTAGAGTGGCTACCAGGTTTGATTCGCTTCTACGTTGACGGGAAACTGCATCATCAGGTGAATAACTGGCAGACGACAGCTGCGGGCCAGCCGGAGAGTTACACCTTCCCAGCACCGTTCGATCGTCCGTTCTATCTGATCCTGAACTTGGCGGTAGGCGGAGACTGGCCGGGATCACCAGAAAGCGAGTTTGTCTCAGAAAAGATGAATGTGGATTTCGTCCGGGTGTATTCGTACAAAAACCTGAACGAATGGCCGGACGTAACATCGAATCCGATCGAGCCTGAACGACAACGCGAACCTCAAGCGGATGGCAACCAGATCTATAATGAACGCTTTGCCGAAGGTTTGGGTGCTGATGGTGTGCCGAGCCAATGGAAATTCATCACGAATGCCAGCGGGGCTGGTAAGGTAGAGGTCGTTGAGGATGAACAGAAAGGTAAAGCTGCGAAAGTTACGATCACGCAGGCAGGAACCGAAAATTATTCCGTGCAACTAACGCAAATGCCGATCTACGTGAAGAAAAATAAAAAATATAAGGTGCATTTTGATGCCAAGGCATCTGCAAACCGGGTGATACGATCCAAAGTGACTCAGTTTGAAAAAAGCTGGACGAACTATTCCGGTGAAAAATCTTTCTCCTTAACTACGGATTGGAACCCGTACGAATACACCTTCAATATGCGGGATGGAACGGATAACAATGCCAGATTCGAATTCAATTTGGGACTGAGTGACGCTTCCGTGACTGTGTCCAATGTCAGACTGATCGAAATTGGCGAAGCAGATCCACTGCCGATAGAACGAAAAGCGCTACCGGATGGCAATTACGTCTTCAACGGCACGTTTGATCAAGGCAAAAACCGTTTGGGATTCTGGTCCACTCAGATCCAGTCGGGTGCGGAAGCCCAGGTCTCCGTAAACAACTTCTTGAAATTCCCGATCATGGAAAGACAACTCGTGGTTGATGTTGAGCAAACCAATAGCCGGCCTGATCAAGTAGTTGTGGTTCAGCCGGACATGAAACTGGAAGCAGGCACGACCTATGGTTTCTCGTTCGACGCCAAGTCCGATGCGCCGCGCACAATGGACATCGACATGACCAGCAGCGATGGTCATGCCGTACAAGTTCATCAAGGACAGCAGATCCGGCTTGGGCAAGAGATGAAGAACTACACCGGTGAGATTGTGATCGGAGAGGGTACGGCTACAGCAATGTCCGAACTTCGTCTATTATTCGGCAGTTCCACGGGCAAGGTCTATGTAGACAATGTTCGCCTTACGAAACGTGGTAAACCTGTAACGATTCATGGGTATACGCACATTCCTGCAGTAGATGCCTGGATGATGCAAGGGTTACAAATAGAAAACTCCGATGAAGGTGGCAAACATGTCAGTTACATGGATGAAGGAGACTTGCTGCAATACAAGATCGATGTGACGAACGAGGGAGTTTACGCTTTCTCCACGCGGTTAGCCAGTGCTAAGAGTGATTCAAAAGTTCGCTTCAGCGTCAAGAATGAACAAGGGACGACGATTGCAAGCGCCGATCTTCTTCTTGGAGACACGGGGGGCTGGCAAACTTACAAAACTGTGTATTTACCACCGGTTTCGCTGAAAGCGGGAAGCCAGTATTACGTAAATTTTGAAGGCAATGAGTACAATACACACTGGCTTGATATTTCACAGAATAAGTTAAAGAATGGCGAACTGGCAGCAGATCGTACCCATTGGGAACTGACTCCTGCCGACCTCACGGCTTCGTATGAAGGTCAAACTGGCATCCGCATTGCCTTGCCAGTGACAATCGGAAATTGGTGGGATGCGTTATTGCAGCAAGGCCAACTTGCGCTGGATGCCGGAAAGACATACCGGCTGAGCTTCGAGGCTTCCGTATCCGATCCAAAATCAATGCAGGCCGTGATCTCGCAGAGCGGCGGAGAATTCGCCAAGTATATGGAAGAAACGGTGGAACTGACTGAGGAGAAGCAGCAGTATGCGTATACATTTACGATGGGAGGCACTTCCGATTCAGAGGCCGTGCTGGCCTTTGGATTGGGATATCCGTTGTCTAAACCGCATAACGTGTTGATCCAAAACGTGGCATTATTTGAAGTGAATCCAGGCGCTGATCAGGGCGGACAGCCGGTGTCTGTCAATCTGATTCCGAACGGCGACTTTGCGAAAGGAAGCGAAGGCTGGTTCACGTACGTAGACGGCAATCCTGCAAATCTAGCAATTAGTGTTGCGAATCAACAGTTGCTAGCTCGAATCGGCCAAGTAGGGAGCAATCCATGGGATCGACAGGTCATTAATGAAGGGTTTGGCGTTCAGCAAGGTTATATCTACAAACTTACCTTCAAAGCCAAAGCGGATAAGGCGCGAAAAATGGGATTGGGCATCGGCTGGGTCGACGTTCCCGCCAAATATGCTTGGCACGGTTTTTTTGGAGAGCGAGTGGACCTGTCCACAGAGGAACAAGAGTATTCCTACAAGTTCGAAGCTACCGAACCAAGCTATGCGAATACTCGAATTGTTCTTGACATGGGCAACATTTCCGGGACGGAAGACAGTGATACGACAATTACATTGTCTGATGTCACCCTGATTAACTTGGGGCCAGCCAAATAACCCAATGCCTACCATAGATTAATGCTTGGATGCTTTCCCCAAAGAATATATCTGTTCGCAAAAAAAGAATCCGGGTGCACCTGGATTCTTTTTTTGCGGCCTAAGCGCGGACGCCGTAGCCCGTGATGACGGGATCGAGTGAGGGAATATATCCATCAAAGTAGTCCACTTGACTGGAGGAGTGTTGAATGGAGATTCTTCAGAACTAAAGACAGTAAACCAATGTATAAACATTTCTTAGAAGGCCTTCAAAGGATGGGAGGGAAATTTAACCTCCGACAATTTCAACCACTTCTCGTGTAAAGTTCTCCGGCTAGTTAAAGGCAATGACGGCAAATGCCGCAATATCAATCGATGAAATCATTTGAAAAGCGGTATCGGCATCTACAATTTCCGGAATCAGCAATTGGTCGCCCTCAAAACACTCGAATTTGTATTGTAATATGAAATACTAAGTTTAGGGAATGAGTTTTTGTTTTTTTAGTTCATCCATAACAGCAAATAATTCTTTTTCTGTATCCATCACTTCATGAAAACCGAATTGCTTAATTTTTGTAGTATCTGAAATAACATCATAGTCGCATCCAAATACAAAATCACCAAATGGCCAAGCAGCAACTTTTTCATATGGAGTTTGCAGCAAATCATATTTGTTAACCATACTGGCCCAAGTTTCTTTTTGTAAAGGCATTAGCTCTGTCAAAGAAATCGTCTGTATCGGGCCAGCGTCTATTTTAAAGTACTGAGCTAATTTTGGCCAAAGGTCTTCCCAGCGGAAAAGGTCTCCGTTTGTGATATTGAAAACTTCAAGTGCAGTATGTTTTTGAAGGGCTGCCCATTCAGAAGCTCGCGCAAGAAGAGAAGCATCTGTAAATTGGACTAGTGCTTTATAAGCATTTTCTTTACCTGGGAAGCGAAGTGGAAGGGCTAACTCTTTGGAAATTGATGCATATACGCCAAGAACCATGGCAATACTCATTGGATTACCAATGGATACACCAGCAACGACATCAGGGCGTAGAATCGTCCAAGTCCAACTCTTTCCTTTTTGGTGAGTTCGTAAAAAATCCTCCTGGTTATAATAAAAGTTTGGAGGAAGATGCCTTGGATCATTTTCTTTCGCAGGCGTCTTAAATTTCCCGAGATGGACCCCATATACTTTTGCACCCTGCATCAAAATAACTCGGTCCAATGAATTCGAGGTCTCCTCAACAGCTTTCACGACATTAGCCAGCATACTTGTATTCACATCAAGCTGTTCTTGAGATTGTGCAGGGAAATCTTGATATGCAGCATAAAAGATATGAGTGATGCCTCGGATTTGTTCCAGTTTATTCCTAAGCAATTCAGGATTTAATAAATCCAGACTTACATAACGTTCAGGGTTCTTTTTGGGGATATTTCTTGCAACACCGATTGCATCCCATTCGTCCAATATACTTAAATGATCAAGAATATAGCTTCCAATAATACCAGTTGCACCTACGACAAGAGCCTTGTATTTAGTCATTCTCAATCCTCCTTAATGGTTATGAAGCTATCATAGGTCACCAAATTCCATAAATCAAATTATGAAATTTCATTATTATTATAAATAATTTTATAATAATATGTTTGTATGATGTATGTTGGTAACATATTATTGACTCTTAAGTACATCGGAGGAATGTTTTAATGCTCGATTTTGAGTGGTACAGAAGTTTTATTGCCATATACAAACATAGCTCTGTCTCCGAAGCGGCGAAGGCACGGATTATGACTCAACCAGCCATGAGTCAACATTTAGCTGCACTGGAAGCTGAAACTGGAGAACCATTGTTTAAGCGGACTGCACGGAAAATGATTCCAACCGAACGAGGAAAAGAATTGTATTCACAAGTTGCCCCACTTATTGAGGCCTTAGAACAAGCAACCATGGGACTTAAATCAACCTCACTGCCGACGATGAACGTTGTGAAAATAGGGTCTGCCCCAGAAATGTATAGCGAAATCATTCTTCGTAATCTATCCGAGTATGAAGTAAGTACTGTAGCCTATTTTGGGGATGCAGAGCAATGTTTAGAGCTTCTGAAAGAAGACCGGGTAGATGTGATTATCACCTCGAAGAAATTCCTGGCTCCAGGAATTGAATACACCAGGCTTTTAGAAGAACAATTTGTTTTAGTTGCCCCGAATTCTTTGGATGTACCTGTAAGTAATGAGTTAATAATTCGAGAAGAATGGCTTTTGAAACAGCAATGGATCAGTTACGGATTGGAGTTACCTATTATACGCAGATATTGGCGAGAACACTTCAGGAATCGTCCCTTAATTAAACCTGTTCATATCATTCCAAATGTTCATATGATATTAAGAGTTATTGGAGATGGGGCGGGCATCAGTCTTATTCCAACTTATATTTTGAATCAACAACAGCCTAATTCCATGGTTAAGGTTGTTTTCGGAGATATGATTGTAAAGAATGAAATATTTTTGGGCTATAAATTGAAACATAAACATGAGTACGATTTAAATGACTTTATAAAGAAGATCCGTGAGCAAGTGAATACCTTGAAATAGTCTCATACATGTTTTCATTAATCTTAGGATCAGGACTTAGATGTTACGAAAGTGCAAATTCTGGGTGGAAAGAAAGCTAAACGTATGATGGTTTGAACCTGACGGGTTTATAGATTGGCAGAGAGCTCCAAATACTTATCATACAAATAGATGAACAACTGTTGGAAAGTACGCATATTCTAAAGCTGCTACGAAGGAGTTTGGAAAACCCTGAAAAATACAAAACGCAAGCGCATTAAATTGGGAGATCTATATGCCATACCTCTGCCAAATGGTAAATTTGCATTTGGAAGAAGATTTAAAGATGCAAGTATAGCCATCTATAACTATATGGGAAACACCTTTGAGGATAAGCGCAGCAAGAGAATTATCAATTTATTGTTGGGGTTTATGATGATGTTCTAAAATGAGGTGATTGGCCTGTAGTAGAAAACCGACCATTTGTTAATGAAGAAGAGGCTTGGCCACCTCCTGCATGTGTCATTGATCAACTTACAGGTGAGTATTCAATTTATTACAAGGGTGAGATTAAACCTGCTGACATAAAAGAATGCGAAGGATTAGAGATCGCAGCTGTTTGGGAATCACAACATATTATTGATAGGATAATGGGGGATAATACATGGCATAAGGATCCCTTTAAATAAGCTAATTCTAAAATAGGCTTACGACGGATTCCCAGTATTTCTACCTGGGAATCCGTCGTTTAAATTTAGATTTGATAATTTAGTGGACCATTCATCGGATAAGAACCAGGTCCGATTCCTGATTAGATCGATAAATAATGAAGGATATACAGTTAGAACCTTTATTAAGTACCATAACATATGAAAATGTTCATATTGTTGTGGAACAACAAACACGATAAGAGATAAATACGGATGGCTAGGTATTTAAAAAGCGAAATATTGACACTGGAACTAGCTCTCCATTCCCAGTGAGAGGTGGGTAAAGGAGCGTATCTAGCTCTTGTGAAAGTTTACTTGGATTCAATTCGACCGATTGGATTTGGATCTTCTGACAAAGTCTTTTGAACTGCCGACCAGCTGTCATGTTCAATATCCAGCGCATGACAAAGATAAGCCCATGAGACCAGCTGAATTAAGGCGACATGTTCTGGATTTTCATCTGTTGTTTCCGTAACCTCATAACCTGGGATTCCGCCAAGTGAGTGTTCTGCACCGAATAAGGTGAGCAGGCTCTCGGCTCCTGGGCTCAGGAAGTAGGGGTCGGACATCCATTCCGGGCCGCGGACGGTCAACTGATACTTTTGCGGGGTATAGTCCTGGTCCCCGACGATCACAAGCGTGGGTGTGGTCATGTGCGTGAAGCTCACGTTCAAGTGCGGCATATTCTCGGTCGCGAACGGTGTCAGGTTGTCGCCACCTTGTCCAGCGGTGGCGAACAGCACGCCCGCTTTGATGCGTGAGTCGGACAGGTCCACGTCCTTCTTAGTTTCTGGGTCGAGGACTCGCAATCCCAAAAGATTGCCTGCCGTTTGGCCGCCGAAGGAATGTCCGGCTGCTGCTATTCGGCTTCGGTCAGTGCGTCCACTGAGGCCTGGTACGGCAGATTCAATAAGGTCTAAATTATCGAGGATTCGCTTCATGTCCTCGACTCGGTAACGCCAAATCCGTGGTTTACGGGGATCGTCATGAGTAAGGCCAACAGTTCTCGAATCGAGGAACGTAGGTTGAATGACCACGAAACCGTGAGCAGCCCAGAAGTCGGTCAAAGGGCTATAGCCGTCAAGCGAAGATCCGTTACCGTGTGCGAAAAGAATAATTGGCAAATTGCCTCCAGTTGTTGGGGCGGATATTTTCACTAACAAATCCTCACCACGACCTGGGGCTTTTAGTGCTATCGACTTCACAGAGACGATGGTAGAGGGAGCGCTCATATTGATTTTCATATTAAATATCCCTTCCTTTCTCTTTAAACAATTAATATTTATGAGTTCGCCTATGTTCTGCTATAGCAGAACGTAAGTGGAACGTTGTTCCTATTATATGCGGAACGAAGTTCCATTTGCAAGATATTTATTAAACTCATTACATCATCCACAGTATTTTAGATTACATTGGATGATGTAATGAGTGGATTCTACAGGCCCTGTTTCAATGTCCAATTTGAATATGGAATACTCTTTTGTTTGAAGCTATGATTATGTCTTGTTAATATGAAGAATAGGACAGTAGCTAAATTCCATTGACGTAATGTAGAATTAACTTATGGGGGATATAACTTATATGAACGACAAAACGGAAGATCGCAGTGAAGGATTGGAGCCTCGTCAGCAGACAGTTCGAAGCGTGCGTGCCGATGCACAACGCAACATTAATGCTTTGCTCCAGTCAGCAATGACAGTGTTCGCAACCTCGGGGGTAGACGCTCCAGTTCGTGAGATTGCGGATAAGGCTGGCGTAGGGGTTGGAACTGTTTACCGTCATTTTCCACAACGTTCAGACTTAATTGAAGCTGTTTTTCGTCAGGAGATCGATGCTTGTGCAGATGCTGCAGTAGACTTAGCTGATAAATATAAACCTGTTGAGGCACTGGAGCGATGGCTGTTGCGTTACTTGGAGTTCATAGCAACTAAACGAGGACTCGCTGCAGCTCTACATTCTAGCGATCCGGCATACGAAACCTTACCTATTTGCTTTGTAGAGGAATTAAGTCCAGCTCTAAAGACTTTGATTGAAACAGCAACAGCTGTAGATGAAGTACGTGCCAAGATTACACCAGATGAATTGTTGTGGGCGGTAGCAAGCCTAAGTACGGCAGTAGACAACGATGATATAGAGCATGCAAAAAATATTGTTTCTCTGCTTGTAGATGGGTTGCGTTACCGTGCTCTCTGAAGGGGATATCGAGAGATTCGGTATGTAGTAAAATAAAAATTACGCATGGTACCAGCTCCATTACCTAAGCACTTAGGGGGATGTTGATAAACTCAATATGTCGAGAGACATGAGCAATGCCCTGTAAAGCCGCTATTTTAGTGGCTTTTTTATTATAAGGAATCAAGTTCTTTTCCCATTTTGTTTACATTGAAAAAGAACCTTGGCGGCAAACTGGCATCGGTACTCTACCGACGTCAGTTTTTTTAGTTTCCGTTGCCTGCTCCCCCAATATCACTTAATGATGATATACTTACCTCATGAATAATGATATTGATAATCAATATCAATCAATGGTTGATATATAGAAAAAGTGTGATGAGGGAGCGCGGATAGATGCAAGAAGAAGCAGAAGCAAGCCAGGTATTTACACCGGAGATGATCGATACGATGGCCCGTATTTGGACACGTTCGATCATTACATTAATAGATGTACGCTTTCAGAATGTAGCGTCCCAAACCCCTTTGGAGCAGTATAAAATGCCTAGTAGCATGTTTATCTATGCATATGGAGGAGAAGCGCAAATTCAACTGAATGAAACCACATTTGGAATGGAACGCTTCGGTTTAGTTCACGGCGGGAAAGGGAGCCTGCTCAGTATTTCGCCAAAAGGGGAGATTGTGAAGACCTTTATGGTGTTTTATAAAGCAGAATCACCTCTTTTTTTCAAGAGGCACCTGCAGCAATTACTGGAGGAAGTGAATCCATTCGTTCAACAGTTTGGTTATACACCAAGTAATCCTATCTTGCTACTTGATTGGTTTCAACAGTTGATGAATGGTTGGAAACGCGGCAAGGCGATGGATCAGCTGCAGGCCAAAAGTTTTCTATATCAATTGGTTCATGGGGTATACAGAGATTTTGAGAGCGGTGAGATTCGGTATCTCCAGCCAGATCCAGCCTGTTCTACCAAGATATATCTCGATAAACATTACATGCAGCCGATTATGTTTCAAGAAATTGCCGATATGTTTGGGATCAGTGGTGGGCAATTGACACGGCTGTTCAAAAAGAAGGAAGGGATGAGCTTACAGGAGTACCTCATTCAGAAAAGGATTGAAGCTGCCTGTCAGGAATTGAAGCATACAGAAGCAACCATTAAAGAGATTGCAACAGGAACTGGTTTTACAGATGAGAAAAATCTGTTTCGGATGTTTAAGAAGTATTACAAGATGACACCAAGTGATTATCGGAAAATAAACGCACTATCCATGCAGGTTGATGGTATTGATAATGATTCTCATTTTCTTTACTATGAGAGGGAACTAGCGGGTCTAGTCCAGTCTTATAGAGAAGGGGAATCAACTATGTTTGGAAAAGTAAGAAGTAAAGAAATGATCTTGGCGGCGGCGATGAGTTTGATGTTTTTATTGTCGGCATGTGCGTCGGGAACGCCATCGAATAACGGGGGGACGGTGAATCCAATCCCTGCGCAGACACAACAGACAACACAATCGGAAGTATCGGATACGAAAGCTTCAGAAGCAGTTTCGCAGACGAGAACGATATCCACAGTAAAGGGTGACGTTAAGGTGCCTAACAACCCTCAGCGTGTTGTAGTCGATTATTTGGTTGGCGATGTAGTGGCTCTAGGTGTAACT
The DNA here is from genome assembly GCF_900143165.1 of Paenibacillus sp. ov031. Taxonomy (NCBI): domain Bacteria; kingdom Bacillati; phylum Bacillota; class Bacilli; order Caryophanales; family Paenibacillaceae; genus Paenibacillus; species Paenibacillus sp. ov031. Next base: position 1,644,326 of record NZ_FRDO01000001.1, on the reverse strand, counting down.
CCACTAGGTGTGGCGAGAGCGGCAAGGGACGGGAAAGAGGCTGTTTTTGCTAACCAGATTACAGACTCCATTAAAGTAGCTATGGAGCCGGAAGATGTCATGACTCTTGAGCCTGATCTGATCATTTTAGCATGGGGCGATGAAAATTATGAAGATTTATCCAAAATTGCCCCGACAATTTATGTCCCTTATGGTGATATGACTACAGAAGAACGGATACATTTTATAGGCGATGTTTTGAACAAGCAGGAAGAGGCTAAGGCTGTTTTGAGTGCTTATGCCGGAAAAATCGAAGAAGCCAAGCTAGCCCTTCAGAATGCAGGTCTTTCAGACGTGACGATTACTATGGGAGAATTCAGTGATAAAAGTAACTACATCGCTGGAGCCAAGCATGCGGTTGGCGACCTTGTTTATAATGAACTTAAAATGAAGGCACCGTCGAAAGTTCAAACTGATATTATTGACTCAGATAAATATTGGGGAGATATCTCTATGGAGGTCTTGGCTGCTTACATAGGGGATTATCTAATCGCTATAGGAGATACGAAAGTTCCTACTGATAATACGGTCTGGAAATCGCTACCTGCTGTGCAACATAATCGGATCGTAACAGTGGGTACATCGCTATCTTGGTCCACGGATATAATGACTTCCAGTGCATTAATTGATCATATTGTAAATCAATTGCTGACAATGGCTAAATAAGAGTTTTGACGAGGTATAAAGAAGTACTCCAATTTACAAATATGACTGTCAGTAGGTAAGGAAAGGAAAACGTGATGAAAAACAAGCCTGAACAAAAACGCCGTGGGGCGGTGAACTTCACCATGTACATGGTGGTAGGGCTTGGATTAACGGTTCTCATGTCGGCGGCGTCGATTAGCTTCGGCGCCGCCGACATGAGGTTAGCGACTGCATGGGAGGCTATTTTCCGATTTGATCCAACGCTCACTGAGCATCACATTATTCAAACCCTACGTCTTCCGCGTACCGTAGCCGATCTGATCGTCGGGTGCAGCCTTGCGGTATGCGGGGCTATTATGCAGGGAACGACGCGCAATCCGCTGGCCGACTCCGGGCTGATGGGGATCAGCTCTGGGGCAGCATTCGCGATTGCTCTTTGCCTGGCTTTTCTGCCGGGTTATTCGTATGGACAGATGATGCTGTTTGCTTGTCTGGGAGCAGCGCTCGCGACCGGGATCACTTACTTCATCGCATCAATGGGCAAGCGCGGGATGACGCCTCAGCGGCTGGTACTGGCAGGACTGTCCATCTCCATGCTATTTGGTGCACTCAGTCAGTATTTAGCGATCAATTATAACTTGGGTCGAGCATTGACATTCTGGACGGCAGGCAGTACAGCGGGGGTCAAGTGGGGTGAATTGCTGATTATCTCACCGCTATTTGTTGGTGGTGTACTGCTGGCGCTGGCGCTATCTCCTTCTGTTACACTGCTCAGTTTGGGGGATGATGTGGCAAGTGGACTCGGTATTCGTAGCGGACTGGTCAAGGGATTATCGACGATTATCGTGCTCGTCCTGACTGGATTGGCTGTTGTCGTGGTTGGCCCGATCGGTTTTGTTGGTCTGATTACCCCACATATTGTGCGATACATGGTCGGTGTCGATTATCGTTACATTATTCCGGCGGCTGCGTTATATGGTGCGTTGCTGACCGTGTCAGCCGATCTGGCTGGACGCTTGATCAATAAGCCGTTCGAAACGCCGATTGGCATTATATTTTCTATCATTGGTGTCCCGTACTTTCTCTTCCTGGCTCGCAGACAAAGGAGGGAATCTGAATGATCAAGCAGCGTTATACGATGCAACGGGGCATCATCATCAATGTAGTGCTTATGGTGCTCATCCTTATGTTTGCTATCATTAGCATGAATTCTGGCAAGATGAATCTTTCACCGCTAGAAGTGTTGAATGTTCTCGTGGGAAACGGCACCGACAAGCAAAATCTGATCGTGTTTGATTTTCGGTTGCCACGAATCGCACTGTCGATCTTGGTAGGTCTGGGAATGGGAGCGGCTGGGGTCGTGATGCAGAGTTTGCTGCGCAATGACATGGCTAGTCCGGGGACACTGGGGATTAGTTCGGGATCAGGTTTGTTTGTATTGTTCTTCGTCGTATTCATCGCATCGACAGGAAAGGGCTCCTTTATTGCCCTGCCACTACTGGCCTTTGTTGGTGGATTGTTGGCGGCGGGATTGATCTTCTTATTATCGTATCGCCGTGGGCGAGATATCTCGTCAATCGGCTTGATCTTAACCGGGGTCGCGCTCGGAAGCGGGTATGAAGCGCTGACCACCTTCCTGACACTCAAGCTGAATGATTCGCAGATGGATTTCATGCTGCACTGGCTGGCGGGAAGCTTGTGGGGCGCTGATTGGCGCTATATTTCCGTACTGGCACCATGGGTCTTCATTTTACTCGGCTATATTTTCTACAAGTCTCGCATGCTCAACACCCTCCATCTGGGCAATCAGACGGCAGAAGGACTAGGTCTTGCCGTGAAGCGGCAGTTTTTGGGGTTGTCGATCGCTGCTGTTGCTTTATCCTCTGGCAGTGTGGCCGTGGGCGGAAGCTTCTTCTTCGTTGGTTTGATCGCTCCGCACATGGCAAGAAAACTAGTCGGGCCCGATCACAAATTGCTCGTTCCGGCTGCCAGCCTGACCGGTGGATTAGTCGTGGTGCTGGCTGACACAATTACGCGCACGGTTAGCCTGGGGGGAGATGTGCCGACGGGAATCGTCATTACGGTCATCAGTGTTCCGTACTTTCTTTATTTACTATCGAAGGCCAATTAGGAGGACGTCATGGAGAGTATTACAGCGCAACAAATCGATATTGCCTATAATGACACGCTTATCGTAAAAGAACTGGATTTGCAGATTCCGCGTGGACAGATTACCTCGATTATTGGCCCCAATGGTTGCGGAAAATCAACCGTACTAAAGGCAGTCGGTCGGCTGCTCAAGACGAAAAATGGCACGGTTTATCTGAATGGTGCTGATATTTGCACACTGTCCACCAAAGAAGTGGCCAAGCAGATGGCAATTCTGCCGCAGACGCCTACTGCACCGAGCGGTTTGACGGTCGGTCAATTAGTGGCCTATGGGCGTTTTCCTCATCAACGGGGCTTCGGCAAGCTCTCCAAAGAGGATAAGCAAGTAGTTGCCTGGGCCCTATCAGTTACACAGCTTACAGCGTTTGAGCATCGCGAGGTCGATACGCTCTCTGGCGGTCAACGTCAGCGCGTATGGATTGCGATGGCACTCGCCCAGCAGACCGATCTGATCCTGCTGGATGAACCCACCACCTATCTGGACCTGGCACATCAGCTTGAAGTGCTGGAGCTGCTCTATGAACTGAATCGCAGTCAGCAGGTTACGATTGTGATGGTGCTGCATGACCTGAATCTGGCAGCACGCTTCTCCGACTATATGGTGGCGATTCGTGATGGTCAGGTGGTGGAGCATGGCTCGCCAGAGCGCGTAATGACGGCACGGACGCTACGTGAGGTGTTTGCCATCGATGCCGAAATTATGCTGGAACCACGAACGGGGCGACCAGTGTATGTGACGTACGAGATATTGCGTGATAAGCGTAGAGGCCAAGGGGCGGATCAAGGATTCTTAAATGATAAGGAGCAGGAGGAGAAGATTGCCACATGAAAATCGCATGGCGTGTCTTGCTGGGCGCACGAAAATACTGGTTGCAGTTAGGCATTGGATTAGTCGGTATCGTGCTGGCAACAATTGCCGGGTTTTATTTGCCCTGGGCGCTCCGTTCGTTGACACAATTGGCGACCGAAGGTAGCAGTCAGTATGCCGCAGAAGCATTGAAGATTGGTTTATTGCTACTTGGAGCTACCTGTTTGCAAGCCATCGGAACATCACTGGCAGGCTATATGAACCATTATGCCGCACTTCATTACGTGGCGGATTTACGAACAAGATTGTATAGCAAATATCAGCAGATGAGTTTGCGCTATTTCCATCGAAGCCGGACGGGTGACTTGACCGGGCGCGTTGTGAATGATGCGATGGAAGCGGAAATTTTCATTGCCCATGCTATACCTGAGTTTATCGTTAACGGACTAACCTTTATCGGAGTAGGCATCCTGCTCTTGACGATCAATGTGAAGCTGGCACTGATCAGTCTGATCACGATTCCGTTGCTGCTTGTAATCACGGTATGGCAAAGCAAGCACTTGTCGCCGCTGTGGGGAGAGAGTTCCCAAGCTCGGGGAGATATCGCTGGAAAGGTGCAGGAAAATTTGTCGGGCATGAAAGAAATCCAAATTTTCAATCGACAGGAGGAGGAGCGGATCAACGTTTCTCGTCTGGCTATGAAATATTCGAAGACCTATTTACGCGCCAGTTTGTTCTATGAAACCTCTTTGCCGTTGTTGGCATTTGTGACCACACTGGGGACTGTATTTGTCGTGATACTGGGCGGCAGATTGATGGCAACAGGCGAGGTAAGCATTGCTGATATCATCGGATTCATCGCCTACCTAGGTATGTTTTATCAACCGATAAAGTCTTTTTCCGGCTTGGTGGAAATGGCAGGGCGAGCCTCTGCTGGCCTTAAACGGGTATATGATGTGCTGGAAGAAGAGGAAGACATAAAGGAGAAGCGAAACGCAGTCCATTTGCCGCGTGTACAAGGACAGATCTCCTTTCAAGATGTCACATTTCTTTATCAAGATGGTTCGCCTGTACTAGAGGGGCTGAACCTGACCATTGATCATGGAAAAACAGTAGCTCTTGTAGGCACCACAGGAGTGGGTAAGTCGACATTGGCCAGTCTCGTTAACCGATTCTACGACCCGCAGGCGGGATCGATTCGAGTGGATGGCATCGATATTCGTGATGTGACGCTTTCCAGCCTGCGTAACAATATTTCAATGGTGCTGCAGGATACGTTCCTGTTTGATGGCTCGGTGTATGACAATATTGCTTATGGATGGAAGGACGCGACCCGGAAAGATGTGATTGCCGCAGCTAAAGCAGCTAAAGCACATGGATTTATATCTCAGATGGAGCAAGGCTACGATACGGTAATTGGTGAACGCGGTGTGCGTTTGTCTGGAGGGCAGAAACAGCGCCTTTCGATAGCACGGGCGATTCTGCGCAATGCACCGATCCTCATTCTGGATGAAGCGACATCGGCGCTTGATACCAAGACCGAGCAAGAGATCCAACAGGCACTGGATGAAATATCGAAGGATCGCACAACACTGGTGATTGCCCATCGGCTATCGACGGTCCGTCATGCCGACCAGATCGTTGTGCTGGAGGGTACAGAGATTGCCGAGATGGGTACGCATGAGGAACTGCTGCATAGCGGAGGTATTTATGCACGATTGTATGCGACACAAGCCTCTTGAACGTAACCAATACAAACAAGACTAAACAGGAGAAGGACAGGACGACGATGACTGAATTATAAATTCTAACGATTGTGGGCGGCGGTCCGGTCCTGCAGGAATGTATGCTGCATTTTATAGGGGAATGCACGATATGAAGGTTGGTACAAGTTCGTGTCCCGAGCCAAGGACAAGAACTTGTACCGATTGCCTGAATGGACAAGAACATATTCCGATTACCGATTAGGCATGTATCTAAACGATTTTCGCCTCTTAATTCGTTAATCTAATGGGTAGGATTGCTCAATGTTGTTGATGAATACTCTTCATTGCAGGGGTTTATTTTTGACCGTCCTTTGCCGGGTTTAATGCTGCATAGTGTGCAAAGGATGGATCAGGAATATTTTGTGCTTGTCTGCTATATTTGCCCGGAGAGACTCCGGTAATTTTGGTGAAGGTTCGAATAAAATTGGCATAATCGCGAAACCCCGATTGGAAGCAGGCATCCGTAATGCTCACCCCGCCTGATAGGTAATATCTCGCCAATTCAATACGACGGTTCATGATGTAAGAGCGGATCGTTAGTCCGGTATGCTTTTTAAACTGGCGGCTGATATACGTGCTGTTCATATAAAATGCCTCGGCAAGCTTGCGAAGCGTAATCTCCTGGGAAATGTGCGCTTCAATATAATCCATTGTTTTACGTACCATCTCTGGCATGATATCGATTGGTATAGAGGACTTATTGAGGAACGAATTGTTTATGAGAACCAACAACTGTGCAATGACTGCATTGGTTTTAACATCCGTTCCATATACATTTGAATCAAGCAATTCCTCCAGTTCGCTAGTTAAATGCAAAATCTGTTTCATATGGTAATCATCTAAGTGAACGATGTTCTGTTGTCCCTTTGGACGATGATCAAAACATGCGGATAGATTGGTTGATAGAGTCGACAACTGACAAAGATATGTTTTTTTTAGATTGATAGTAATTCGTTCATATTCGGTTCCATCCAAAATAAAGGCGCGATGCATTTCCTCCGGAGACATAATAAGCAAATCTCCCGGCTCCAGATGATAACATCGGTTCTCCACATAAAAGTTGACATTGCCGCGAATAAAAAGGTAGATCTCGTATGCATCATGTCGATGATAAATTGTTTCCAATGGATACGTAGTTACGCGATGAAGATATAAAAGCTCGGACTGGATGGGATCGTAAAAATATTCAGTGGATCCGTTCATATAGCACCTCCTTGTCCTTTCGCGCAATAAATAGAGCGGAATACGCAATGAAAATGTAATCAGCTTTACCTTAAACTGTAATCAACCTAACATGCTGCATCTGCTATTGCAAGCGTTTCCCTGCATTTTAGGCCTGGATCTGGCAAATCGCAGAGCGGCGATGAGATGTATATCAAACTCAAATGGAGGAACGACTGATGAACTACAATTCTGCTTCAAATGCGAGGGAACAAACGGAACAGAATCATCCATCTATAGCTGCTGTGAAGATCAGTAAGGCCATAGGGAAACTTCCACCAAATAAAAACCCTTTGGTTGCTCATAAATTTGGAGCCGATCCGTATGCTCTGGTGTTCGAGGGGCGTGTCTATCTGTACATGACGAGTGATAAGCTGGAGTATGATTCTGAGGGCAATCCGCAGAAAAACAGTTTCCACTCGATCAACCGCATAACAGTCATCTCTTCAGACGACTTGGTTAACTGGACAGATCATGGGGAGATTCATGTGGCAGGGCCCCAAGGCGCAGCCACATGGGCCAATCAATCCTGGGCACCAGCCGCTGCCCATCAGATCATTGACGGGCAGGATCGATTCTTCCTTTATTTTTCCAACAATGCCAGCAGCATCGGCGTATTGTCAGCCCCGAGTCCGGTCGGGCCCTGGACAGATCCTATTGGAAAAGCGCTCATTACCAGAGAGACTCCGGGTGTTGAGGATGTGACGTGGCTGTTCGATCCGGCCGTGCTGGTAGATGATGATCACAGAGCTTATATCTATTTTGGGGGTGGCATACCGGAAGGGAGAGCAGATAGGCCGGATACCGCAAGAGTTATGCCATTGGGTGAAGATATGACCAGTGTGGTGGGCCGGGCGAGGGTTATCCCTGCTCCGTACATGTTTGAGGATGCGGGGATTCATAAATTTAACAATATCTATTATTTTACCTACTGCTCTAACTTTGACGAGGGTATTCGTCCAGAGGGCAGTCCGCCACCCGGCGAGATTGCTTACATGACGAGCAGCCAGCCCATGGGTCCATGGACGTACAGAGGAACGGTCCTGCGAAATCCGGGTCACTTTTTTGGCGTTGGCGGCAACAACCATCATGCCATATTTCAATTTGCGGATCACTGGTATATTGCTTATCACGCCCAGACGTTATCACAGGCGATGGAGGTTCCTGATGGTTATCGTTCGACACATCTGAACCAGATTAGCTTCAACGAAGCAGATGGTCGTATGAACGAGGTGGCCGCAGATTATGAAGGTGTTGAACAGATCAAGCTGTTCAATCCTTATCAGAGGGTAGCTGCTGCCACAATGGGATGGAGCGCAGGGGTGAAGACGGAGCGATTAAGTACATCAAAGCCTACGGCTGGTGCCGATTCTGAGGTTGTTGTTACCGAGATGGAAAGAGGCAGCTGGATTGCGTTATCGAAGGTTGATTTTGGCAATGAAGGGGCGGCATGCTTTACAGCTGCAATCTCCAATGAAGGCGCGGAGGCGGTACTGGAGCTTCATCTGGATCGCCCGGACGGACTGCTGATTGGGCAGCTTGTGATTCCGGCATCGGGTGGATCACCTAAATCGGGCATATCACCTCGATGGAAAGAGCATTCAACCGGGATTACAGATGCACAGGGAGTTCATGACATCTATATGGTGGTTGGGGGAGCAGTGGGCAAGCAAGGCATCAGTATTAGGGAATGGAGTTTTGAATAAGCAAGGAACTAGACTTGGGCCTAATTTATCTGTTGAGATTGTGTGGCCAATAAAGCTAGAAAGGAAGAATGGCCAACATGCATGCAAATCCAATTATTTGGGCCGATTATCCCGATCTAGATGTGATTCGGGTTGAAGACACGTATTATATGGTCAGCACAACCATGCATATGATGCCAGGCTGCGTCATCCTGCGTTCCTATGACCTGATCCATTGGGAAGTGGCTACACATGTGTACGATAGACTTGACGATACACCCGCGCAGCGGCTGGAGCAAGGCAGGCAGATTTACAGCAAAGGCATGTGGGCAGCGTCGATTCGATATCACAAGCATAAGTTTTATGTCATTTTTGTGGCAAACGATACCCATAAGACATATTTGTACACGGCCGATACGATCTCGGGTCCCTGGACCAAGCAGTATGTGGAAGGCTTTTATCATGATTGCTCCCTGTTTTTCGACGAAGATGACCGAATTTACCTGGTCCATGGTAATGCCGAAATTCATTTGACCGAGTTAAGCTCTGATCTGTCCGGCCCCAAGCCCGGTGGAGTGCTGCGCATGATCGTAAAAGAAAAAGAGCCTTATTTCCTCGGTTACGAGGGGGCCCATTTTTACAAAATTAATGGAAAATACTATGTGTTTCTGATTCATATTTCACAAGCTACCGGCCGAAGAACACAGGCGTGTTACATGGCGGATTCCCTGGAAGGCGAATTTGTTGGCGGAGAAGTGTTTAACGACGATATGGGCTATTTTAATTCAGGTGTAGCCCAGGGCGGAATCGTGGATACACCGGATGGCGACTGGTACGCTATGCTGTTTCAGGATCACGGGGCGGTTGGCCGCATCCCTGTGCTGGTTCCGCTTCACTTTGAGAACGATATCCCGGTGTTCCCCACGGAAGCGCCAAAAGAGATCGTTGTGCCGAGTACGAGACCGGATCACGTCTACAAACCTCTAATTGGCAGCGATGATTTTCACTATGAAGCGAATGCAGAAGGAAAGGTACGGCTCAAGGATGTCTGGCAATGGAATCACACTCCGAATGATGCGCTCTGGTCGGTGATCGACCCGCCTGGGGTGTATCGGATTCAAACCGCACACTTCAGCCCCAATCTGACCTTTGCGGTTAATACGCTGACGCAGCGTGCAATGGGTCCTGCCTGTGAAGCAATCGTTACGCTGGATGGGAGCAGGCTGGAGGATGGTGATTATGCAGGCTTGTGTTTTTTGATCGGTACATACGGTTTAATTGCGCTGACGAAGACTGAAGGGCAATTTTACCTGGTCATGCTGGCAAGAAACAGCGAGGATTCATCGATATTTGGCAATCTGGTTGATACGGAGCCTGCCACCGAGTATGCCAGGATACCTGTTTCAGGATCCGTAGTTACGCTCAAGGCTTTTGGCAACTTCGTGAATAATCAGGACGACTGTACGTTCTCCTATCTGGAGGGGACAGAGTGGAAGCCGCTTGGCATTTCCCACAAAATGATTTATAAGCTGGATCATTTTATGGGCTGCCGGATCGGGTTGTTTTTATATTCGACGAGAGTGACCGGGGGCAGCGCTGATTTTTCGAATTTTAAATATGATGTGATCGTGTCGGAGGACGAGAACAAACTTGCATAGAAGTCGCCGAGCCGGCGGCTTTTTTTATAATATCAGAAAGGTTAAAATTCCTGATGTTGCCAAAAAACGTTGTCCATTACAGACGAATGGGGGTGCATGATGTGCGTATTTCTGCTTTAACCAAAATAAAGTGGGTTGTCATTCTGTTGCTCAGTGCATGTATACCAACAGACCATACGAGCGGATATTCAGGACAAAGCATGCCCGTGGTGGATGGGCAGCCATCCGAGGATCATTCCATTTTCGGAAAATACAGTTCTCCTGTAGAAGTATCTTTTGTCAGAGAGGCCGGGGATGATCTGGAGCGCATGATCAGCCAGATGCCGGGAGAGACACTGCTGGACAATCGCTGGACCCGGTTATATGAGCAAGAGCTTGGGATTAAGCTTCGCTATGACTGGATCGCCAAAGGAGATATGTACGGTCAGAAGCTGGGTGTTTCCCTCGCTGCAGGTCGAATTCCGGACGTTGTGAAGGTAAATCCATACCAATTAAGGCAGCTGAGCAATGCGGGGCTGATCCAGGATCTGTCCGAGGTGTACACAACGTATGCTTCGCCGCTTGCGAAGAGCATATTGGAGGCGGAAGGAAGCGGGCCTTTTGACGCGGCAACCATCGATGGCAAGCTGATGGCGATACCTGAAACGGCCTCCTCCATCGAGACAGCCCAGTACTTGTGGATCAGAACCGATTGGCTTGAACGTCTGGAACTTCAGCCGCCTGAGACGATGGAGGACGTACTTGAGATTTCGAAAGCGTTTACACAAGAAGACCCTGACGGCAACGGCCAACAGGATACCTACGGCCTTGCACTAACGAATCATCTGTGGGACCCGGTCATGGGGGTTGCTGGTCTGATGGCAGGGTATGGTGCATACCCGAATATATGGATTAAAGATGCACATGGCAAGCTCGTTTATGGCGGCATTCAGCCTGAAGTCCGGGAGGCGCTGCAGGTTCTGCAAACGATGTACCTGGAGGGGCAGCTTGACCCTGAATTCAGCTATAAGAAGGGAACACAGGCCGTACGACTGATCAAAAACGGAAAAATCGGTATGCTGTACGGAGAACAATGGACACCCTTCATGATTCAGTCGAGCCGAGAGAACGATGCAGCAGCGGACTGGCAGTCTTACCCCATAGTAGCTAAATCCGGCAATCAGATTAAAGTACCACTTCGCACCAACACCTGGCAATATTTCGCCGTCAGGAAGGACTATGCTCATCCTGAAGTGGTGATGAAGCTTATGAATCTTCATTTGCAGACCAACTGGGGTGAGCAGGCGCAGTATGAAACGTACTACAATGACGATTCCAAGGCAGTGTGGATGCTATCGCCGGTGACCCCCTTTCCGGGAACCAAAAATCTGGATGCTTACCGGCAAATTCGGGAGGCGCAGCGTTCCGGTAATCTTGCTGTTCTTCAGGATGAAGCATCCGCTATTCAGAAAAGAGTTGAGGCCTATGAGACGGAAGGTGTCGAAAGCGGCTGGGGCTGGAATCAAACCTACGGACCGACAGGCGCATTTAGCATAGCTGATGGTTACGAGCGGAACGGACAGCTTTTATATGACCAATTCACGGGGGGGATTACAGAAACGATGGTCGACCGTCAGATGATCCTGAACGATCTTCAGCTTGAGGCATACATGAACATTATTCTCGGCAGACCGATTGAAGAGTTCGACCAGTTTGTGGAGAGTTGGCTCAAGTTAGGCGGAGAAAAGATCACAACGGAGGTTAATGCGTGGCTCAAAACCAAAACAGCACTGGAACGCTGACCGCTCCTCAATGGTGCCTTCATATGCAAAATGTGCAAAAAGACAATCCAGCCTGTAGCAATGGAGGGGAGTGAGTTGATTAAGTTTCCTGCCCAATCCTGGCGCAGCAGCATTTTCGCCCGGTTGGTTATCACCTATCTGATTTTTGTTCTTCCACTGATTCTCCTGGGCCTGTATCTGTACAATTGGAGCTATGACAATGCCAGCCAGGAAATATCCTCGTCAACAGAAAGACGGCTTACCCGGTATCTGGATGAATTGAATCGGGAAATTGAATGGCTGGAGCTGCAGCAGTTCGACATCGTTGAGGACAGGAAGCTGAACAGGCTCGCCATTCTGTGGGGAATGATGGATCAGGTAGAGCGCCGCGATACATTGAACTATTTGTCCGAGCGGCTGGCTACGTTCAAGAACAGCAGTGCTTACATCAAGAACGTTCATGTGCATATCCGCACGATTGGCAAGAGCATCTCGGCCACCCATGGCATCGATGATTATGACAAAGCTTCCTATGAATACTTCAGCTCCGGCAAGCAGGGAAAAGGCACTCGCTTTACGGTGAAGGAGGGCACCATGAATCTGAGTGCCGTGCGCCTGACTGGCAAGAAGGGAGAAGAACCGCTGTTTGCGGTCCAGGTCGAGCTGGATACGGAGCAATTTCAAAATGCACTGACCCAGCTTAATCTGTACCCGGACAGTGGCTCCTTCCTCATTGAGGAAAAGACGGGCCATATTATCACAGACGTTTCCAAGCGTGACTTTATCCTCCCTTACTACCGTGATCACATCACCGATAGTGATCATGGCGGCTTTCAGGTGAAGGTCGAGGGTACACGCTATTATGTCAGCCAGAGCCATATGGGCCCATTGGGCTTATCGGTAGCAACGTATTTGCCGGAGGAAAGTGTGAAGAGGCCGCTAAGCAAGTTCTATCATTGGGCTTGGCTGTTTGCAATGACATCCTTCGTCGCGATATCGGCTTATCTCTATTCCAGCTACAGGCTGATTCACATTCCGCTACTGCTGCTCGTCAAAAGATTCAAAAAAATGGAGACAGGTGTACTGGACATCCCCATCGTGCACAAGCGCAAGGATGAATTTGGCTTTCTGTACTCCCGGTTCAATCAGATGCTTGAGAAGCTTCAACTGCTTATCGATCGGGATTTCAAAAAGACGATGATGATGCAGCGCGCCGAATTGAAGCAGCTTCAGTCGCAGATTAATCCTCATTTTTTGTATAACAGCTTTTTCATTATCAATTCGCTCGCAAGAACGGGGGATACAGCGCGCATTGAGCAATTTGCCAACATGCTTGGTGAATATTTCAGGTTCATTACCCGAAACGGGACAGATCATGTAAGACTGGACGAGGAAGCTGCCCATTCGAGTGTGTATACGGAAATTCAGAAGCTGCGTTTTTCCAGACGAATACAGGCCGACTTCGGGGAGCTGCCACTGGATATGAAGCAGATTCGTGTTCCCCGGTTAATCATACAGCCAATCATTGAGAATGCTTACGAGCACAGTCTTGAAAAAATGACGGATCAGGGCATGCTTAGGGTCCGGTTCAGCATGAAGGGGAATATCGCTGAAATCAGTGTAGAGGACAACGGGCATGAGTTGACGGACCCGCAGATTCATGCGCTTCAGGAGCGTCTGCTTGAAGATGGCAGCTCGGATGAAATGACCGGACTCATGAATATTCATCGGCGCCTGGTGCTGACATTCGGGGAAGGAAGCGGCCTGTTTTTGGCCAGAAGCGAGCTGCAGGGATTGAAGGTCACGATTCGAATCCGAAGGGAAGGAAGGGAAAGCGGATGTATCGACTTTTGATTGTGGATGATGAGGAAATTATTACGGACAGCATCTACGAAACCTTTGCAAGCCATATGCCGGAACGGCTTGATGTATGCAAAGCTTATTCAGCCAGGGAGGCATTAACGTGGATGGAACGCTCAAGGATCGATATCGTGTTGACAGACATTCGTATGCCTGGCATGAGCGGTCTTGAACTGACAGAACAGATCCAGGCTTACTGGTCGCACTGCCGCGTCATTTTTCTCACCGGCTACAGCGATTTTAATTATGCCTACAAGGCTTTTCAAATGCCCAATGTACGTTATTTACTCAAAACGGAAGGATATGACAAGATCATGGCTGTGGTTGAGGAGGTCATGCAAGAGATTCGGCAGAGTCACCGCATGCACGAATTGCTGCAGCAGTCCCAAGAGGCAACCTGTCAGCTGGAAGTGCTTCAGCAGGAAGAGTATTTGAGGAACGTGCTACAGAACTCCACACCATATGTGGCAGGTTGCTCCAGTGAGATTCAGGATGAATGGGCAAGGCGAGACATGAGTCTTCATCTCTCGGCCCCTGTTTACATTGTGCTGGGTCGATTTGATTATAAGGATAAACCTCTGCACCTGGAGCGCGCACAGGTTCAGGCATCAGCGCGAAGGATCGGTTCTTCCTTGATGGATGAGCACACCCTTCACGCCAGCGTAACAGACCATTATGGAGATGTGGTGTGGCTGGTTCAGCCCAAACATCCAGAAGCAGAGCCAGGCCATTCACTGATCCGATATCTGGAGGGTATACTCGAATTGGTGCAGGAAGCCTGCATGGCTTCACTTGGCATATCGGTGGCTTTTGCGTTAAGCGGGAAAAGCTGCAACTGGTTCGACATTACTCGGCAATACGAGCGATTGAGGCAGCTGCATTGGATGAAGATTGGTGATGGCATTTCCATGGTGCTTACCGATCTTGATGATGCTTTGCCGAATCAGGGCCAAAGGGAGCTCACACGGGTCAGCAGCCGAATTGAGGTCATGTCAGGGTATTTGGAAACGGGACGAATTCAGCAATTTTACGAAGTGTTTGAAGAGCTGGCCAATGAACTGCTTCAACAGGATGTGACGATGGAGAGGGCGATGGAAACCTATTATAATCTGGCGCTGTATCTGTATTCGACTATCAATCGATGGGGACTGCATCAGGATATTCCCGATCAGCGCAGATTGCTTCGTCTGAGCGAGTACACATCTATGAAGGACGCGGTGCAGGTGCTTTATCAGGCAACCGACAAGCTCGTACGCTTCAAGGGCTCGGATGAGCAGGAGCGAGCGAATGTGGTCATTCATTCCCTGTGTACTTACGTCAAGGAGCACCTGGAAGAAGATCTTTCCCTAGTGAGGCTGGCAGAGCTTCATCATTTCAATCCATCCTATCTCTCCCGTTTCTTCAAACAGGAGATGGGCATCAACCTCTCCGAATTTATTGACGAGCTGCGAGTTAGAAGAGCAAAGGAACTGCTCAGGAATAGCGATCTCATGGTTCGGGAGGTTGCACTCCAGGTTGGTTATGAGGCAGCGCATTCCTTTACTCGTTTTTTCAAAAAGGTGACAGGCATGACTCCCCAGGAATTCCGGGAATCCCTTTTGGTCCGCTAAAATAGAAGTAGATATGAACAGAAGCAAGACCTCAGGTGAGATGAACCTGAGGTCTTGTTTCTGTTTTTGTTTGATGAATCCTAAAGGGGTAGCTCCACAACTATGCGGTGAACGTTTTTTGCTTTCGATAGACATTGGGGGTCTCCCCGGTATATGCTCTGAATTTTTTATAAAACCAGTCTGTATCCGTATATCCAACCTCGCTGGCAATTTCGTAAATCCGCAAATTGGTGGATATCAACAGCAGCTTGGCTTTTTCCATCCGCTGCTGCATTAAATAATGATTAAAGGACACGTTCTCTTCCATTTTGAATTTTTGACCAAGATACGCACAATTAAAATGAAGCAAGTCGGAAATCCTCTTTAGTGTAATGTCACTGCTCAGGTGATCGAGCACATAAGCTTTTACCATCTTGATCACTTGGCTGGAATGCACGTGCTTGCCTTCCAAATGAACCAGCGATCTGAAGGCAGAAGGAAGTCTCTTCGCGGGCTCCGAATCAAGCCTGGACTTGAGCCGATCCAGACTGTTCAGGAGGGCGGAGGCATGGAACGGACCTGGCAAATAATCGCTGACCTGATATGCTAACGCTTTGCGTACAAGCCTGAAATGATCCCCTCCCCCCATGAAAAGGATCGGAATCTGGCTTTTCTTTCGAATATAGTGGCATAACCACAAACCTGCAGCAGCAAATCCCCCGGTGCTCACGAGCACGACAGAAAATTCTCGATCGGCCAAAGCTGACAAGGCGGCGCACGTAGAGACTACGCAGTCTCCGATGACGTGATCGGAGTTACTGCGCCGCAGCAACTTCTGCAATTCTCCGTGCGTGTGGCCGCTGAAGTCCACAAGCAAGATGTCATGCATGAAGCAAAACCTCACTTTCGCTTGATTTGAATCTCTCTGAACCACTCTAAAACCCTCGGCCCTTAGTATGACTCATGTCTTTATTTCATTATGGGAATAAAAGAAAGCGCATACAATGTGCATCTCTTTGCGGAGGGACCATTTGTTTACCAATTCAAGCCGAAAATGCTTCAACCTGGATTCAAATTGCCAAAACCCATAGTTTGACAGGGTAAGCCCCTTTACTTTAACGGGTTGTTTGCGCTTTCATTCAAGAGCTACACTTTGATAGAAAACTGTAAAACACATTCAGGGGGGACAACGATGAGAAAAAAAACGTACATGCTGATGAGCCTGGTCCTTGTAATCATGCTGTTGATTACCGCGTGCAGCACTGGCTCCAGCGCACAGACAGAGCCGGAAACGAAGGCGCCGCAGGCGGAGCAAACTACGAATGAAACAGAACCTAAGAATGAGACAGAACCTAAGAATGAGACATCAACGCCGGAGATGGATTTTGACATGGGGGGAAGAAAAATCAAGGTGGTTGCCTGGTGGGACATGAAAATGACCGATAGCAACCCGGATAACATTCAGCGAATCGAGAACTTGGAAGCACTGAAGAAAAAGCACAACTTTGACATCGAATACATTTCGATTGATTTTGGCGAATACCAGGAGAAGGTCGTGGCTTCCCTGATGGCGGGAGAACCGCTGGGCGACATTGTCCGGCTGGGCAAAAGCTACGCTATTCCGGCACTGACCAAGCAAGACTTGTTATGGCCCGTGGATGAGTATACCAAGAACGAAAAGGTGTTCAACCAGAAAACGACCAACGAATACATGCAGTACGAAGGTAGGGGCTACGGATTTACCGAGGATCAATCTTCATTTATAAGTGGCATTTTTTATAATCGCACGCTCATGCAGGAGCTAGGTATGAAGCCGTTGCAGGAATATGTGGACGAAGATCAGTGGAACTGGGATACGTTCATTGAAGTAGCCAAAAAGGCAAACAAGGACCGCAATAACGACGGCAAGCTCGATACCTGGGGATTGGCCCAAAGGGGACTGCTTGAACCGGTGCTGTATTCCAACGAAGCCTCACTGACCAATGGTGACAAGCAAAATTTGGATGATCCAAAAACAAAAGAAGCACTGAGCTTCGTTTCCAAAATGGCTACCGAGCAAGTCGGCAGAGCCTCGGAAGGCGGGGATTGGACTGAACCGGCCACGTTCTTCCGTCAGGGCAATACGCTAATGTATTCGGGCGCCATGTACGAGATCGAAGGCATCAAAACAGATATGCAGGACTATGATATCGGCTTCCTGCCTTTCCCGAAAGGGCCAAGTGCAAGCGCGTACCACTCTGGCGAGTCGCAATATCAGGCGCTGACGATTCCAAAAGCAGTCGAGCATCCCGAGCAATTGATGTATATCTGGGAAAAAATCAATGAGATCGATTCAATCTACGATTACCCCGGACAATCGACCCTGGAGACTCACTTGGCGGACGAAGCTGACATCGAAAATGCCAGAACGGTTGCTGATGGCATGCTGGTGCTTGACCACAATACGTTCCCGTCATTGCCTTTCTGGGATTTCAACGGGGAGCTGGTCGATGGTGTTTCCGTTTCAACCGTCATTGAAAAATACAAGGCGCCGTTCCAGGCAGCCATCGATGAGGTATACAAGCAAAAGAAATGATGCTGTTCTCTCCGGAACGGTTGCAAAGCCCTACGCACCGTCCCCGGAGAGTGACACACCATAACCATGCTCCACGCCAGAAGGAAGGGGGACATATTGGAACATGCGGTCACGAAAGAAAAAAGGACTGATCCTGCTGCTCGCCATTGCGTTGATCTTCTCCATATGGAGCATTTTCCATGCGCGGGATCGCAGTCCGGGCATCGTTCAGGCGCGCGAGGATTTTGAAGCTGTGTCGGGTACAGACGATCCACGCAGCTATGAACATTATCTCTCAACGCATACAAACGCAGACATGCCGGAGCAGACCGTAAGAATCGAAGGAGAATCTTTCATTCAGGCTGCGGACGGTGAGTTCGAGGTTGTCAATGGATATGCCGGACTGGACGGGAAAGCGGTCATCACCCCGGAAGTCGGCACTATCAGCTGGGAGGTCCCTGTACAGGCGAGCGGTTTATACCAGATCCGCGTTCATTATTATCCCGTCGCGGGCAAAAGCTCCGGCATTGAGCGGAAGCTGACCCTGAACGGAGAGGTTCCGTTCAGGGGAGCCGATGTGCTGCTATTTGACAGGGTATGGGGGAACCGCGAAAACAGCGTGCGAAGGGATGATCGTGGCAATGATCTCAGACCACGGCAGGTGGAGAAGCCCGTTTGGCAGCTTGCTGCATTCAAGGACAGCGCCGGTTACTTCGAAGAGCCGTACCAGTTTTATTTTGAAAAGGGCAACCAGAAGCTGTCGCTTACCTCGCTGCGCGAAAGCATGGCGATCGATTATATCGAGCTGTACCAGGAAGAGGACATTCCATCTTACGCAGAGCTGCAGGCCACTTATGAATCGGCAGGATTGAAGCCAGCGGAAGCTGTCATGCTCAAGGTACAGGGAGAACAGGCGGTGAGTAAATCGTCACCAACCCTTGCCCCCATTTCGGATCGGTCGAGTCCTTCACTTGAGCCCTATGATGTATCCAAAATTCGGATCAACGCCATTGGAGGCATCAACTGGAAGCTTCCCGGCGAATGGATCGAATGGGATGTAGACGTGCCGGAGGATGGCCTGTACCAGATTGCACTCAAGGTGAAACAGGATCAGCTTCGCGGCGTCTATGCCACACGAAGTCTGATGATCGACGGGAAGGTTCCATTCAAGGAAATGGAACGCATTCGCTTTAACTATAGCCCCGAATGGCAGACACGGGTTCTTGGTGAAAGCGAGCCTTACCTGTTCCAGCTCTCAAAAGGAACACATCGCTTGCGAATGACGGTTACGCTGGGCGATATCGCTCCGCTGCTGCGCACGGTGGAATCCAGCGTGCTGGATCTGAATGAGATGTACCGCAAAATTTTGATGATTACCTCTAACAATCCTGATCCTTTGAGGGATTACCAGCTGGAACAGCGCATTCCCGAGATGACCGAGGTATTCCAGCGACAGGCCGACATTCTCCGTTCCGTTGCCGACTATTTGGAGAAGGCGACAGGTGAGCAGAGCGACAAGGTAGCCGTATTGCATGCGATGGTCGTGCAGCTGGAGGATATGGCGGCAAGACCGGAAACGGTGCCCAAACGTCTGGATACCTTCAAGATCAACGTGGGCGGGTTGGGAACATGGATTCTATCGGTTCGTGAACAGCCTATAGCACTGGATTACCTCCTGGTATCCTCACCGGATCAGAAGCTGCCCGAGGCTGAGGCAACTGTGCTGCAACAGATGAAGCATGAAGTGGGTGCCTACGTCGCTTCCTACACGGAGGATTATGACAGCATCGGCAACATGGAGCAGAAAAAGGATTCCATCACCGTATGGATTACAACCGGACGTGATCAGGCACAGGTGCTGAAAGCTCTGATTGATGAATCCTTTACACCGGAAACCGATATTTCGGTGCAGCTGCGCCTTGTTCCGCCCAACATCCTGCTGCCTGCAACGCTGGCCGGGGAAGGCCCGGATGTGGCGATGCAGATGGGCGAGGATATTCCGGTCAATTACGCGATGCGTAATGCGGCAGCCGACCTGAGCGGATTCCCGGACTTTGAGCAGGTTTCAAGTCGATTTCGCGAGAGCGGATTGACGCCTTACCGCTATAACAACGGGGTATATGCTCTTCCAGAGCAGCAGCATTTTCCGATGCTGTTCTATCGCAAGGATGTCCTCAACGAGCTTGGCTTGGAGCCGCCAAAAACGTGGCAGGACGTCTATAATGCCATCTCGGTGCTGCAAAAGCACAATATGGAGTTCTATTTGCCAATCGAGGATACAACAAACAATGCCAACATGATACCCAACGCCACCTTCGCCATGCTGCTATACCAGAACGATGGCGACTTCTATAAGGAAGATCAAAAGGAGAGCGCGCTGAATTCAGAAATTTCCATGGATGCGTTCAAGAGGTGGACCCAATTTTATACAAATTACAAATTCCCGCTTAAAGCTGATTTTCCAAACCGCTTCCGTACTGGGGAGATGCCGCTTGGTATCGCGGATTACACAACCTATAACATGTTGACCGTTATGGCGCCCGAAATCCGCAATCTGTGGGACTTCACCATCGTTCCGGGCACGCAGCTGGAGGATGGTTCCGTAAGGCATGAGGTGGCAAGCACGACGAGTGCAGTCATGATGCTGGAAAACGCGAAGAACAAGGAGGCTGCATGGTCGTTCATGAAATGGTGGACCGACAAGCAGACCCAGATTGAATATGGCAGGGAAATGGAGGGACTGATGGGAGCAGCGGCGCGTTATCCGACCGCCAACATCGAGGCATTAGAGCAGTTGCCCTGGCCGGTCAAGGATTATCAAAACCTGGAGCAGCAGTGGGAGTGGGTAGAGGGCATTCCCCAGGTTCCCGGTGGCTATTTCACGGGCCGACATCTCGACAACGCGTTCCGTAAGGTGGTCAATGCAAACGAGAATCCGCGTGAAGCCTTGTCCGATTATGTTCTGTACATCGACGATGAGATCGAGCTCAAGCGCAAGGAATTTAATCTGAAGTAGAAGGAAGGGAGGGTAACGGTTGCAGGCAGAAATCACCAAGACACCCGCTGCGCCTGCCATCAACGCCAGGCAAGCGAGCAGGTGGTCCCTTTTGAAAAGGGATTTGTACCTAAGCAGACACTATTACGTACTGATGGCACCGTTTATGCTGATCTTTTTCTTGTTTACGGTCATTCCGGTCGGCCTCTCGCTGGGCCTCAGTTTTTTTCACTTCAATATGCTGGAGCTGCCCCGATTTGTCGGCTGGCAAAATTACTCGCGGCTGTTCCTGAACGACGATGTTTTTTTAATCGCCCTTAAAAATACGCTGCTATTTGCCGTTATTACGGGTCCAGTCAGCTATATTGCCTGCTTTTTGTTTGCGTGGATCATCAACGAGCTGTCGCCCAAAATTCGGGCCATCATGACGCTTGTGTTCTATGCACCTTCCATTTCAGGCAACGTTTTTTTCATCTGGCTGATCATTTTTTCGGGAGACAGCTATGGATATATGAACGGTTTTCTGATGCGCCTCGGCGTTATTCTGGAGCCGATCCTGTGGCTTGCAAACGAGAAGTACGTGCTGGCGATCGTCATCCTCGTACAGCTGTGGCTCAGCCTTGGCACGAGCTTCCTCGCCTTTATTGCGGGTCTCCAGACCATCGACCGATCGCTGGTTGAAGCGGGCACTGTGGATGGCATCAAAAACCGCTGGCAGGAGCTATGGTACATTACACTGCCTTCCATGAGACCACAGCTTATGTTCGGCGCAGTGATGCAAATTACAGCCTCGTTCGCCGTCGCCGAAATCTCCATCGCGCTGGCTGGCTTTCCAAGCGTCAACTATGCGGCACATACCGTCGTAACACATCTGATGGACTACGGCACCATCCGTTTCGAGATGGGCTATGCGTCCGCCATTGCGACTGTTTTGTTCGCCATGATGCTCGGAACGAACATACTGACACAAAAAATGCTGAGAAAGATAGGTGAATGACATGACCAGCAAGGTACGCGCCGTCTTCGGCATGTCCAGAAAACTGAATCGGTCATTTACCGTCAGCCTGATGTTGTTTGCACTGCTGGCTCTGTTTGGTTCATTCATGGTATTGCCGCTGATCTACACGGTTAACAATGCCTTCAAACCGCTGGATGAGCTGTTTATTTTTCCGCCGCGCTTTTGGGTGAACAATCCGACGACAGAAAATTTTGCAGACCTGATCAATCTGATGGGGAACTCCTGGGTTCCCTTATCCAGATACATTGCGAATACGCTGATTATTACGCTGCTCGGAACGGCAGGCCATATCCTGCTGGCTTCCGCAGCAGCGTACCCGCTGGCCAAGTACCGGTTTCCCGGTTCAAAGGTGCTGTTTACCATCGTCATCCTGTCCCTGATGTTCTCACCACACGTCACGGCGATTCCAAACTACATGGTGATGTCCTGACTAGGATGGATCAACACACATGCGTCCATTATTGTGCCTTCACTCGCTTTTTCCCTGGGACTCTTCCTGATGAAGCAGTTCATGGAGCAAATACCGGATGCGCTGCTGGAGGCCGCAAAAATCGACGGGGCCAACGAATACCGGATATTCTGGAGTATCGTCATGCCCAACGTGAAGCCAGCCTGGCTCACGCTTATGATTTTACAGTTTCCGGCGTTGTGGGGGACCGATGGCGGAAGCTTCATTTACAGTGAAAATCTGAAAACACTGCACTATGCGCTCAGTCAAATTATCCAGGGAGGAATTGCCCGTGCAGGCGTCGGCGCTGCGGTAGCGCTTCTGCTCATGATCGTACCGATCGTCCTGTTCATCATCTCCCAGAGCAGTGTCATGCAGACGATGGCAACTTCCGGTATGAAAGAGTAGAAGGGGGGCAGCAACATATTGAAAAACATGTGGAAAAAATGCGGATGGCTCACGATGGGCCTTGCCTGCCTCCTGTGCTTGGGAAATGCGGCGGCAACGGCTTTTGCAGATGGTCAGACGGATGCGTACAACTACTCCTACTGGGGAGAAGCGGTTCGCTCTCCTGCCGCGTATGAGGCAACCCGAATAGTGACAGGTACGGAGCTGAAGATTGGCACATTCAAAGAACCGAACGACATGCATGTCACAGCCGATGAGCGGGTTTACGTGCTGGATTCGGGCAACAGTCGAATCGTCGAGCTGGATCGGGAATTGAAGCTGATACGGGTTATCGATTCATTTGATCATGAGGGACAGAAGGATTTTTTCAAAAATCCGCAGGGATTGTATGTATCCGACAATGGGCAGCTGCTCGTTGCGGATTCGGATCATCAGCGGGTGGTTCATCTGGATGAGCAGGGGCAGTTGATCAAAATTGTGGAGCAGCCGCAATCCGACCTGCTGAAAACGGACTTTCAATTCAAGCCGCTCCGGGTTGTTATGGATAAAGGCGAACGGATTTACGTCATGGCTGAAGGTGTTTTTGACGGCTTCATGGAGTTTAATTCCGACGGTTCCTTTGCCTCGTTTATCGGAGCCAACAGGGTATCGGTCGACCCGGTGGAGTATCTTTGGAAACGATTCGCAACCCGTCAACAGCGCAGCCAGATGGTCATGTTCACACCAACCGAGTTCACCAATATGGACATTGACGAAGAAGGATTCATCTATGCAACGAGCGGGGACCAGAAGGGATTACCGATTAAGAAACTGAATGCGCAGGGCGCGGACATCCTGAGAAGGGAAGGCTACTATCCGCCGCAGGGGGATTTGTTGTACACCAATGAGAAAGGGCCTTCCCGGCTGGTTGATGTGGACGTGGGGGACAGCGATATGTATTCCGTGCTTGATGCCAAGATGGGGCGAGTGTTTACCTATAACGGAGATGGATATTTGCTCCACATGTTCGGAGGCATCGGCAACCGGTTGGGACAATTCAACACTCCTGTTTCGCTGGAGCGTGCAGGAGACCGCATGCTTGTGCTGGACAAAGCACTGGGCGAGATCACCGTATTTCAAACGACAGAATATGGACGCACACTGCATGAAGCGGTGCGAAGCTATTTCAACGGAGACGAGGAAGGATCTGCGGCAAGCTTTGCGAAAGCGGCAGATATGAATGCCAATCTTGAATACGCCTACGCAGGCATCGGAAAAGCGCTGCTGCGTCAGAAGGATTATGCAGAATCTGCGCAATATTTTAAGCGAAGCATGGAGCGGGAAGGGTATTCCAAAGCGTTTCTCCTGTTTCGCAAAGAGCTGCTCCGCGAGCATTTCTCATGGATCATGTCGGGACTGTTTCTGATTGTTGCCGTGCTGGTAACCGTGACCATCGTTCGCAGACAGAGAAGGGGGACAACGAATGCAGGTATCAAGTAGACAGTTGATCCAATATCCGCTGCATCTCATATTTCATCCGTTTGACGGGTATTGGGAGCTGAAATACGAGCGAAATCAGAGAACAACGCTGATGATCGCATTGGTCATTTTGGGTTTGTTGACAATAACAACGATCCTTCAGGCCCAATACAGCGGCTTCCTGGTTAATTTCAATAACCCGAAACGATTGAACAGCCTGCTGGAAATGGTCTATGTCATTGTTCCGGTGCTGTTCTGGTGTACAGCGAACTGGTCGCTCACCACGCTTATGGACGGAGAGGGCAAATTCTCGGAAATTTTCATGTCCACGTGTTTTGCACTGGTTCCGCTGATTTTGATTCAGTTTCCTTGGATTTGGCTCAGCCTGATCATTTCCGGGCAGGAAACCGCCTTTTATTATTTCTTTAACATGGCTGCCACGGCCTGGACGGTATACCTGTTATTTGTCGGCAATATGACGGTGCATCAATACTCACCCGCCAAAACGGTGCTGACCATGCTTCTGACGTTGGTTGCCATGGCCTTCATGGCATTTCTCTGCCTGCTGTTCTTCAGTCTGGTGCAGCAGATTGTGTCCTTTGCAGCCACCATCTATCAGGAACTTGTACTCCGGGGCTAAGGAAGGAGAATGGAGATGAATTTGTACGTGGCTAAAAAAATGATCGCGATCCTGCTCGTATTCGGCCTGCTTCTTGGCGGGTGTCAGCCCGCTTCCATGCTTGAACCCAGGATGTCTGCGAGCTCGGGTGAACAAGCGGAAGTGCCTGCGCTGCCGCCCGGAGAGAAGCTGGCCTCATCCTTCAACGATACACGTCTTCCGGGCATGATCGGGCTTGCCCAGAATGAAGCGCTGCAGCTGTTCATCCAGGAAGAGACAGCCGAGATTGCGGTGATTCACAAGCAGAGCGGGCAGATCTGGCGCAGCAATCCGGAAGAGCGCAAATTGGATACGCTTGCGGCGGGCATCAACAAGGACCTGCTGTCTTCGCAGGCCAAGCTCAGCTTTTATAACAGTCAGGGACAGAGCAGCTCGGTTAACTCCTATACGGATAGTGTAGCCCACCAGCAGATAAGCTACGAAGTATTGCCAAATGGCGTTCGGGTGAACTACCAGTTTGGCAGTAATGAGAGCTCCATAGAGGATTTGCCTGTGAAAATCAGCAAGGAGCGCTTCGAGCAGAAGCTGCTTGCCGCGCTCGATAAGGCCGGGCAGCGTGCCTTAAAGGTCGGCTATGCCGAGGACAAGGGCGAAGGCGTCTACGTCCGAATCGACAAGGCGATGCAGGGACTTCAGCTAACGCGTGCCCTCAAGGCTTTTGAGACAGCCGGTTACACACCAGAGGACCTTGAACTGGACAATGTCGAGCATGGCATCGAGCAGGAAAAAAGCGGACCACGCATGTTTATGTTATCCATCGAATACGAGCTGGATGACGAAACACTGGTCGTACGCGTGCCGGCATCCGGCATTCATTTTCCCGAGCAATATCCGATCAATAGCATATCGGTGCTGGATTATTTCGGTGCTGGTGCAGCGGACGAAGAAGGTTCCCTGTTTGTACCCGACGGTTCGGGAGCACTCATTCATTTCAACAATGGCAAGGTTCAATATCCCGCCTATCAGCAGGACGTGTATGGACCGGACCTGACGATGAAGCTTCGTGAAGTGGACTCGACTGAGGAAAAGGCCAGGCTGCCGGTCTTCGGACTGATTCGCACGGGCGGTGCGTTCCTGGGCATCATCGAGGAAGGTGCGGCTACAGCCGTTGTTAATGCGGATATCAGCGGAAAGCTGAATAGCTACAACAATGTGTATCCAAGCTTTTACGTTGTGAACAAAAGTGATGTGACGCTTCAGGCGAGCGACATGGTACGGACACTGCCCAAGTTCCAGAAGAAGCCGACGGCATCCGATTTTGTCGTTCGTTACGCCTTTGCCGGAGCAGAGGATGCGTCCTATTCCGGTCTTGCCTCTCTGTACCGGGATTATTTAACCCGGACGGCCGGCCTTCCGGCGAAGCAAGCGGCTGAGGGAGAAAAAGGCATTCCATTTTACCTGAAGCTTGTCGGCAGTATGACCACCCAAAAACACATGCTGGGTATACCTTACGAATCGAATGAGGCGTTGACCACGTTTGAAGAGGCGCAGCACATCTTGTCCGAGCTCAAAGAAAAACACGTATCCAACATTCAGGTGCGCTACGCGGGCTGGTTCAACGGAGGACTCCTTCATCGGCTGCCGGATTCCATCAAGGTGGACGGGGCGGTGGGAGGGCGTAAAGGCATGCAGGCATTTAGCGACTATATCCGTGAGGCCGGGATCGGCTTTTATCCTGATGTAGCGGTCTTAAATGTGCATGCGAAGAGCGGGTTTAAGCCTTCCTCGGAAGCTTCCCGAACGCTTACGCAGGAGCCAGCGGTTCTATATCCGATGGACCCGGCAACACAGCGGCGTGACCGGGATCGACAACCGGCATATATCCTTTCTCCAAACCTGCTGGGTGATGTGACCGAAGACATGCTGAAATCACTCCAGCCATATGAGACAGGCGGCTTGTCTATGCGTGATCTGGCCGAGCAGCTGAATAGCGATATGAATCCGAAAAAACTGCTGGACCGAACCGGAGCGCAAGTTGCTGTCACGGAGGCATTGAAGCAAATTACACAGCAGGGGATGCCCCTTGTGGCGGAGGGTGGGAATGCTTATGCGCTGCCATATGTGACGGGGTTGACGGATGCGCCGATGTCCAGCAGCCACTTCAAGCTGGAGGATGAAGAGATTCCGTTCTTCCAACTGGTTGTTCACGGTGGCATCAGCTACACCGGAGCAGCCTACAATCTGTCAACGTATACCGATGCGAGACAATATGTGCTGAAGCTTGTTGAGTATGGAGCAAGCCCCTACTTCACATGGTTCAACGCGCCGAACCATGTCGTGAAGGAAACGGATTACGACGATCTGTACGCCGCCCATTACGAGCAGTGGATGGACCTGGCAGCCGAGATGTATGAAGAGGTCAATCAGGCCAATCGTCCATTCGCCGGGCTGAACATGGTCGCACACGAGAAGCTGGCTGAAGGGGTATTTCAAACGACATACGAAAACGGAGGCTTCGCTCTGGTGAATTATAACGACTTTCCCGTGCAGGCAGCAGGCCGAACCGTAGAAGCCAAAAGTTACGTGACAGGTGGTGAGCAGCTCTGAAAGCGCTACTAAAAGGAAAGTGGGGACGTCGAACCTATGCTCAGCAGAAGGCGGCCTGGGGAGTGATCTATGTGCTTCCCTGGCTTATCGGCTTTGTCCTGTTCTTCTTTGTTCCGCTGCTGGCTTCCCTGCGCTACAGCCTGAGTTCAATCCAGGCGAACGCGAAGGGCATATCTATCCAGTTCACAGGTCTCGCCAACTATATTCAGGCGCTGACGGTCAATACCAGCTTCAACCGGGCGCTGATTGGATCCATAACAGAAGTATTCGTCAATGTGCCGCTCATCGTCATATTCAGCCTGTTCCTTGCCGTCATTCTTAATCAGAAGTTTCCGGGGCGGGCCATAGCGCGTTCTATATTTTTCCTGCCGGTGATTTTGGCATCAGGCGTCATCATGGCGCTGGAAAGCACCAGTCTGATCGAGGCCGTTAACCAGAGCAGTATGGGTGGCAGTGCCTTGGGCACATTTGAGATCGAAAACCTGATGCTGGACGCGGGGCTGAGCGAGTGGGTTGTCATGTATCTGAGCAGCGCCGTAGATCGCATTTATCAGATCGTCAGTCAATCAGGCGTGCAGATTCTTATCTTTTTGGCAGGCATCCAAACCATATCGCCCCAGCTGTACGAGGCATCCAAAATGGAAGGGGCTACGGGGTATGAAGCCTTTTGGAAAATTACGTTCCCCATGGTCAGCCCGCTTATTTTCGTTAACGTGATCTATACCATTGTCGATTCCTTTGCCAACAATGCCATGACTTCGCTCATTCGTGATACTGGCTTTGTCAAATTTGATTTTGGACTGAGCTCAGCTATGGCGTGGGTCTACTTCGTGGCGATTGCCGTCATTCTGATCATCGTATCGCTTATTTTCTCCAAACGTGTCTTCTATCAAGATTAGAAAGGAGGTTGTTCAGATTGATGATATCAAGGCTGTTTTCACTTGAGCAGTGGAAAAGCTGGCTGTGGTCCGTTGTGCGGTTCACGCTGATTACCGGGCTCTCCTTCGTGATCCTGTTCCCGATCTTCCAGAAAATATCGACGTCCATCAAGGATAAGAGCGACCTGTATTCGGCCGTCGTGGTCTGGATTCCGCAAAATTTCTCCATCGACAATTTCAAGCAGGCCATTCGTGTCATAGATTATTGGGCCACGCTGCTCAATACGTTTGCACTGTCTGCAACAACGACCATTTTGACGACGCTTTCCTGCGCGCTCGCCGGATATGGGTTTGCCCGCTTGAAATTCAAAGGAAGCAATCTGTTGTTTGCCGGAGTCATCTTGACTATTCTGGTTCCGCCAACCACCATTCTTATTCCGGTGTACCTGAACTTGAAGAGCTTTGATCTGATGGGACTGATGACGCTGATCGCTGGCAAACCCGTAAATCTGCTGAATACGTACTGGCCGTTTATTCTGACTGCCATAACGGCCAATTCGCTCAAGGCAGGGCTGTATATTTTTATCTTCCGCCAGTTTTTCAGAGGTATTCCCAAGGAAGTAGAGGAAGCGGCTTACGTTGATGGTGCTGGCATCAGCCGCACTTTTACACGCATCATGCTGCCCAATGCGATACCGTCGATTGTTACGGTGCTGTTATTTTCCTTCGTGTGGCAATGGAATGACAGCTTCTATACGACAACCTATCTGACGTCCAGCAAAGTGATGTCCACCCAGCTGTCCTCCCTACCGTATAATCTGGCCCAGCAGGTAAGCGATGGTGCATCCAAAGCCGATCCTTTCTATCTAAGCATGATACAGGATACCGGGATTTTACTGGCCATCTTGCCTTTGATCATCATCTACCTGTTTGTACAGCGTTATTTCGTGGAGAGTGTTGAACGCACGGGCATCGTTGGATGATGCTTCTCAATCGGGAGGGGCTTTAAAGGCCAGACCCAATACAGTCTTGAAAAGGAGGTGATGCCGTCTGTTTTCACGTTTCACCATTTAAGCTCAGGAGGGATTATGTTGAAGAAGATGTTGAATTACTGTAAATTTATGCTCATTCTGGCTTTGCTGCTGTCCATCACGCCACTCGGATCGGGTCGCGCGGACGCGTGGGTTGGCATGCCCATGGGCAAGCTTCACGTCAGTGGGAAAAATCTAGTGAACAGCAGTAACCAACCCGTCGTAATGAGTGGCTGGCATCAGCCCTCAGGAGCCTACTGGACCTACCAGAACAGCAATTATTATCTTAGTCGAAACGGCAACAACCGCCATGCCGCTACATTGGCTTATCTGAAAGAAATTACCGATACATTTACAAGTACAAGTCCTAAATACGGAAGCAGCCACGGCTGGAATATGAATCAGATTCGTCTGTTCATTGACCGCGAGGACATGGGAGACGTAGCAGCAGGCACTTATAATTTTGCTGGTGTACAAACTGTAACGCAGAACGTCATTATCCCTTATATCCAATATGCAAAAACAAAGGGTGTTTATGTTACACTCGGACTTGACTTCACATTGAAGGATGATCAAGCTACGACCACAGCCAATCTGCAAAAGTTCAATCAAATCTGGGGTTATCTCGCTTCTCGCCCGGAAATTAAAAGCGCAGACAACGTACACTTTGAGCTAATCAATGAGCCGGTTAAATCGTATGCTAACGGTCATTGGGGCGGCTACAACGGCGAGAACGACTTTGTGGATCACTGGAATGATCTGCGCAATTTCCAGAACTCCATCATCTCAACCATCCGCAGCCAAGGCGCGGATAATGTTATCTGGGCCGCTGGTTTGGGGTACAACCAATTCTATAGTCTGACAGCAAGCCATCCCTTAACAGACCCTTTGAACAATTACGGTTATGCCGTTCACTGGTATCCGGGGTACGGAGCGCATGACAACATGTCGATTCTGCAAGATCAGTGGAATACGAATGTGAAGGCTGCGGCTGATAAATATCCGATTAACATCACCGAAGTCACGTGGTTCAAAACGAAGCCGGGCGATTCCGAATACTGGAATCTGTTCAACGGCAGTAATGAAGGTTTTGGCAACAATACGAAGACCATTTTCAACGCGGCAGGCAATGTCAGCATTGCAGCACATATGAACGGCTTCATTTTGGATGCCGGGGAACGAAGCTCCTTTGCCGATCCGACGGCAGGCCTGAAATGGGACGGTGATGCTTCACGGAGCGCGATGGGACGTTTTCTGTTCGATTGGTTCTATGAACGCGCACAGTCTTACCCGAACGGTGGCACTCCATCAACGGGATTGACGCCGGGGGCAACCTACAAGATCGTGGCTAGACATTCGGGCAAAGTTATAGATGTCCCGGGTGGGGTAAATGAGAACAATTTGCAGCTTCAGCAATGGTCTGATCTGGGCGGCAACCCTCAAAAGTGGGTCCTGACCCAGATTGCTAGTGGAATTTACAGTTTGACGAGTGTAAATTCGCCCGATAAGGTCATCGACATTCGTAATGGGACAAGTAACAACGGAGAGGCAGTACAACTCATGAACAATTTGAATACCACCGCGCAGCATTTTAAAATCAACGATCTGGGCAATGGCTATTGGAGTATTATAAACGTCAACAGCAATAAGGCCATAGAGGTCGCAGGCTCCTCAACGGCAGACGGTGCCAAATTACAGCAAAACGGTTTTATAAACGCAACCAATCAGCAATGGAAATTTGTCGCAGTTAACAATTAAGATGTATCTCCAAAAGCCCGGCTTAGCAAATTTAAGCAAGGCTTTTGGAGTATACCTGAAGTTTATTAGCGTGCTTCATAAAACGCTTCAGTGACCCAATTAAAACCTTTGTTGATGGAAAGGATGACGGATGTCCATGCTCAACAATTCAGCGGATTCGGCAAATGAAAAGGAAGGTCCGACGGCACCGTGTGACCCTGTTGGGGTTGCTGAAGCTGGGAATGAGCCGCCGGTTGATCCCGAGTCACAGGCTTATCGTGACATGATTGGTAAATCTCTATTGAACAAAGGAAACAACACTAGATTGAAGGCTGCTATTGAAAAAGCAAAACGCGGCGAGCCGGTCACCATCGCTTACATTGGCGGGTCGATTACCCACGGCGCAGGCGCCGTTCCTCTTCATCTGAATTGTTACGCCTATCGCGCGCATGAAATTTTCAAGCATATGTTCGCTCCATCGGATGACAGTCCGATTCGTCTGATCAAGGCAGGCGTAGGCGGCACGCCCTCACAGCTGGGCATTGTCCGCTATGATCGGGATGTGCTGCGGGACGGGACAGTCCAGCCTGATATTGTCATTGTGGAGTTTGCCGTCAATGATGCAGACGATGAGACCCAAGGCATTTGTTACGAGAGCCTGGTGCTCAAGGCACTTGGCGCTAACAACAAACCAGCCGTCATTCTGCTGTTCAGTGTGTTTGAGAATGACTGGAATCTTCAGGATCGCCTGACTCCTGTTGGCTGGCATTATGATCTGCCTATGGTGAGTGTAAAAGATGCTGTGGTGGAGCAATTCCAGTGGACGAAGGAACAGGGCAATGTCATTACCAAAAAGCAATTTTTCCAAGACATCTACCATCCGACCAATGCCGGACATCATATTATGGCCGACTGTCTGGGCTGGTTGTTCGACGTAACGGATCGATCCGCCCCGGACGAGGAAGATAACGCGAATGAAAAGCCACCGCTGCTCGGAAATGCCTTTGTTGACACGAAGCTGCTTGACCGTCTGAATGGCGACAGGATCGCCCGGATTGAGGAGGGTGGGTTTCGGGAGACGGATACCGATCTGCAACTGACAGAGATGGATGATCATGCACACGGTACACCGCTATTTCCTAATAACTGGATGCATACGGGGCAGAACGTAGCGGGTAAAGACAGCTTTAAGCTGATCCTCCGGAGCAAGCGCCTTATTCTGGTGTTCAAGGATTCCGGAAGGGCGGATTTTGGAACCGCGAATATTAGAGTGGACGGAACACTGATGAAGACAGCCGATCCACATCAAGTGAACTGGACACACTGCCATGCCGTAATCCTGTACGATGAAAAGCATTCCAGAGAGCACACGGTGGAGATTGAGATGGCTGAAGGCCACGAGGGCAAACGATTTACGATTCTGGGATTTGGTTATGTTGATTAGTCACAACATCCTGTTTAGCAGCAACAAAAGAAGCATGTTGGAAGGGGAGAATATGATGATAACTACAGCACCAGAAGGGTATGACCAGTACAGGGAAAACATACTACACGGCAACATGGAAATGGTGGAATATTTCTCGGCAACCGTTGGGAACTCGCGCAAAACAATGGTGTATACTCCACCCGGATATTCCATTGAGTATACGTATAACGTCCTCTACCTTTTGCATGGGATCGGTGGAGACGAAGCCGAGTGGCATAATCATGCCAATCCACAAGTGATTCTCGATAATCTGTACGACGATAAAAAGCTTGAGCCGATGATTGTCGTGTTTCCTAATGGTCGCGCAATGCCAAACGACAGGGCTGAGGGAGATATGTTTGATCCTGAGAAAATAAAAGCATTCGAGACGTTTGAATCCGATTTACTTCACGATTTAATTCCTTTTATTGAATCGAATTACCATGTACGGACGAAAAGGGAGAACCGGGCAATTGCAGGTTTGTCCATGGGCGGAGGCCAGTCTTTAAATATCGGATTGAACAATCTGAACCATTTTGCCTGGATCGGTGCGTTCTCCGCAGCTCCAAACACCAAAGCCCCGGAGCTGCTCCTCCCGAATCCATCAGAAGCGTCATCGCTTCTCCGTTTGCTCTGGTTGTCCTGCGGTGACCAAGATAACCTCAAGCAAATCAGCGAACAGTTGCACGGTTATTTGACACAACACGAAGTACCTCATATTTGGTATGAGGAAAGCGGTGGACATGATTGGCCTGTATGGAAGAACGATCTGTATCAATATTCCAAATTAATTTTTCAATATTAACAGGATTTTAAAGAAAAGCCTATAACGAGCTCATGTTCAAGAAATAGACAAGAACAAAAAGACAAGAGCACTCCTATTGTGTTTTAGACAGGGGAGCGCTTTTGTTTTTTTGTTTTGGTTTTGACCATTCATATGAAGACAACTCCCATTGAATATCATTGGAAGTTGTCTCAAGGGTTTTTCGTTTATTTGCTGTACGATTTTAATATGAGGACATCAACATTTATGCAAGGAAAAGTGTGGGGCGATCGGACATGTTACTATTTTAATGGAGCTGTGAATGTGGTAACACTCTGGGCAGGAAGTTGAGCAGTAAAGGAATTGCCAGTGACGTTTATCGAAGAGCCGGTTGCCAGATTTCTAGTGCTGTCCGTAATCCAGGAAGATACGGTTGAGGCGTTCCCGTTCTGCAATACAAATTTTTGGTTTACGGCGGAAGTACCTCGGTTAATTGCTACGATAACCACCTTGTTGTCTCCTTTGTAAGCAGAGATAAACGTCTGGGTATCCGGATTTTTCGTCGCCTCAACTCTTACAAAGCCTGGTCGAACAAACTTGGAAAAATGCGCCATGTTATATCCACGTTTGCTTATGGTGCCATCTTCTTTCATGGGACCGTACTGTCTACGAATATACCACCATACATAAGCCTGGAAATCTGCCTCTACCATGGCATTATGGATGTGATAGGAGACATCCAGCGCCTCTGGCCAATTATCTGCTGAGTTCGCGTTACTATTAGGGTAATATACCTCCGACATCCAAAGTTCCTTTCCAGCACCTTTTTGTTTAAAAAGTGGGTAAGGGAAATTGTTAAACTGTGTACCATACGTATGTGCACCCAAAATGTCCATGTTTGCTAAAGCTTGAGGATCATTCAGTATGGGATCTGACATTTCTTTTAGGTAGGAGAAGGATTCTGGCGCCATTACTTTCGCTCCTGTAATGGAGCCTGCATAATCTTTCATGAATCGAAGCATCTCCTGAGGCGTCCACCACGTCCAATCATGCGCATAATCCGGTTCATTTTGTACGGAGATTGCATAGAGATTAACACCGTTGGATTTCATGTAAGAAACAAATTCATTAAGATGCTGTGAATACGCAGCATATTTATCGTATTTAAGTCGCTTGGCCGTGGTGTCCCCATTACGATTGAATGTCTCCACCATATCACTTGGAGGATTCCATGGTGACGCAAAGACGATTGCCCCTTGTTCAATCGCTCGTTTTGCGGTAGGCAATTCTTTATACCAATTGTTTTTATTATCATCAATATAGACACGCAAAATTGAAAAACCCAGCTGATTTTGTCCATTACCAAATGCTGTATCTCTTTGCGATGGTGTCAAATCTCCTATCCAGGCCGGATGATTAATTCCCCCAAATCCCTTGATAAGCTGCTTTTGAGAAGACAAGTTTACAGTAACATCGCTGGCAGCCGAAGCCTGAATTGGAGTTAATATCAGCGGGAGGGCAGTCAGGAGGGCCAAAAGAACACTAATTGACTTCTTCAATTTGAATAACAAAACGTACACTCTCCTCTAAAACGAAATTTTATCAACCTGAATAAGAAAGCCTAGATCTTATTTTGGGCAAATAATTTTCTTGTATCACCCTCTTTCATACAAAAATATATAAATATATGGGATAATTTATATATTTTTGTATTGTTGTGAATTTAATTCTACGGGAATATATAAGGGATTTAAACCGGACAGATTCCAGTTTTTTGTGCATGTAAGAGACTCACGGCCGTAGCATGAGTCGCTATCTGATAACTGATGAATTCATAATTTTGTTCATTTCACAAAAGAAGTTACGTCCATACAGTCGAGTCAAGGGCAACTTATGTGATGCGAAGCGTAATCTGTACGACGATTTTTTAAGGATAAGGCCGGGGGCTATTTGGCTGAGCTGGTGTGTTCATCGTGAAGCTACAGCTAAACATATCCATTCTGGCTTGATGGCAGTGGAAGTACCAGGAGTTCGAGGGGATCGGGCAGCTTGTTATGGATTTTGTGCTACAGATACTTAGCTGGCTTACGGAAGAGGAAAGTAATTCCATTAAGCAAGCACAGGCTGAATGTTTTGCTAACGTTAAGAAAAAAAGGAAAGCACTTGGGGGGCCAAATGTTTGCCTCGTAAAAATTTGGTGGACGTTGAGCTTCATGCTCTGAATATGCTGGAAATGTTCTGTCTTGAACGGGGAGAGTCAATAGAATATTAAAAATTGAATTCGATCTATTAACCGATGGTTAATTTATCATATTAATGTAGAATATCCAACAAAACATGAGGAACGGAAAATTATAGTTTACGAGATTCGTCGGAAATCTTCATATTGAGATTTATCCAGTTGGCGAAGGCTTATTTGTACGCAGATATTGTGACCAAATGCAACCATACAGTATTGCTGAAAACGAGAATGGAAAGATGACGTTTTTCGGGTATGTAAATAATAATCCGTACACAGGTAGTTGAGATTGCATGTATATGATTAAACTAACGGGTAACGTTAGTTTAATAAAACCAAGAAAGCAGCCGATCAAATGTAATCGGCTGCTTTTATTCAACTGACGTGCTGAGTATTCTATAGATATGTCTAAACCTCCTATTAGAAGCAAACTAGAAAATTGTTCTAATAGGAGGTTTTATTCATGTGCATGATAACTTAATAATATCGAAACAAATTGGGCATTTATAGTATCTAATTTAAGAATTATTTATTTTCATCGTATCTTTTTTTGGAGGAAACAACATGAAAAACAGATTTATTTCTGGGATTGTATCAATTGCCCTATTCTTGATCCCAATCACTGCTCATGCAAATAATAATGTTACTTTCGATGGCAAAATGCTTGATAACAGAGTATACTTGCCCACCCGTAAAACTGGCGAGCAGCTAGGAGCTAAGATCTGTTGGAATCAAAAAACAAAGACAGCTTCCATTCAGCAATACGGGGATCAGCTAGTTGATAAAGTTGGTCCCTATGTCAAGATTTTAGACGGAAGAGAGTTTATGTTCAACTTCGTGAATTAAACGATAATTTCTTTGGTAATAAAAAAGAGCGTACTGAGCTAATTGAGAAAGCTCATGGTGCAGTTGCTGGAGCGCTAACTTGGGAAGGGATCGATAAATTCAAAGTTAAATATTCTGTTGAATGGCAGACCGGAGATTATTCCTATAGAACTGGAACTATTGAGGCTAAAATGAAAAAGTCCAAAGAGAAATGGATTCCTTTTTCGTATCATTACTATGAGTCATGGGGGATTGTAGCTCCGTAACAAACAATGACATGTCACTGGTTTTAACTATTTTACCTGCCATTCCATATATAGAATGAGAAATTAAAGTAGATGCGCAAATCGAGGGTGAAGTTAAACTAACAGGCAGATTACTTTAATATCTAATATCCATCGCGTTCATCCCTACTTTGGTTATCTTCAAATGACGCTTGGTGGTTTATAAAAATAAACAAAGAGTC
This sequence comes from Paenibacillus sp. ov031, assembly GCF_900143165.1. Taxonomy (NCBI): domain Bacteria; kingdom Bacillati; phylum Bacillota; class Bacilli; order Caryophanales; family Paenibacillaceae; genus Paenibacillus; species Paenibacillus sp. ov031. The sequence continues at coordinate 1,607,615 of NZ_FRDO01000001.1, read as the reverse complement.
GGATGAATAAATTGAGCATTTTGAATGTCGCAGGAGAAAATTTATAAGTGGAACTGTCTTCAACTGTTCACACTCTTGAAAAATAAAAGTATACCATGTATGGACAAAAATATGTGGCACAGGGAAAAGGAAGACCAGGCAATTAAAATTGTCGGTCTATAGGAGTCAGAGAAGTATTAGTATATAAGGAATGTAGATATCTCTCCTGTTTCTAAAAAACGTACAAAGGGGAGGGAATAATGACTATTTTATCAACTGGACCGATTGAGAATAATCCGGTCAATGGTGTAAGACCAACACAACAGCTGACCATCAATATTGATAATAGAAATGTGGCCACTAATGCAATTATCTTGATTCAGGGTTATTACCTAAACGGGACTAGAACGGAATATGTACTCGAATTAATTAGTGTAAATCCAAATCAAGCAATAAGGAAAGATTATTTTGCGGATCTGGATGTATTTGAATTTGTCTTTACAACAAGTGGTTTAGCAGAACAGCAGATAGAAATTTCAGTTTGGGGAAAAAATTCTTCAGGACAGCTTGTAACGCCTCACCGTATCGTATCATCAGAGTTGTTAGGAGCCAATGGGATCATAGGAACAACCGGGACAACGGGAGCTACAGGAGTCAGTGGATTGACAGGGGCTACAGGCTCAACGGGAGTCACTGGTGCATCAGGTGCAACAGGAATAGGAACGACTGGATCGACGGGTTCGACTGGCGCAACTGGTCCGACAGGTGCAACTGGGGTAACAGGAGTTACAGGTACCACAGGTGTGACTGGGATTACAGGGGCCACCGGAGCTATCGGAAGCGCAGGAGTAACAGGAGACACCGGCGTAACGGGAACTGGAACGACTGGAGTCACCGGAGCGACGGGTACAACGGGGGATCCTGGAATAACGGGAACAACAGGAGATACCGGTGGAACCGGAGTAACAGGTGCTACAGGTTCTGTAGGCAGCACGGGTGCGACCGGAACCACAGGTACAACGGGCTCAACAGGATCTATAGGTCTAACTGGTGCGACAGGCGCAATGGGAATCGGAGCCACCGGAGCCACCGGAACAGGAACAACTGGGGTAACCGGCGCAACAGGCGCAACCGGATCCACGGGAGCGACGGGCTCTAGTGGAGTAACCGGTGTCACAGGATCAGCGGGAACAGGGGCTACTGGAGCCACTGGTGTAACGGGGATTACTGGAGTAACCGGTGCGACAGGTTTAACGGGTACGACGGGCGATCCTGGAATAACGGGAACAACAGGAGATACCGGTGGAACCGGAATAACAGGTGCTACAGGGTCTGTAGGCAGCACGGGTGCGACAGGTATAACGGGCGCAATAGGATCTACAGGTGTAACTGGTGCGACAGGAGACACCGGAACAGGAACAACTGGAGTCACCGGCGCGATGGGTTCAACTGGGGTAACCGGCGCAACAGGCGCCACTGGAGTTACAGGAGTTACGGGATCAACAGGTGTAACAGGAGACACCGGCGTAACGGGAACAGGGATGACTGGAGCCACCGGCGCGACGGGTTTAACGGGTACGACGGGCGATCCTGGAATAACGGGAACAACAGGAGATACCGGTGGAACCGGAGCAACAGGTGCTACAGGGTCTGTAGGCAGCACGGGTGCGACTGGAACCACAGGTACAACGGGCGCAATAGGATCTACAGGTATAACTGGTGCGACAGGCGCAACGGGAATCGGAGCCACCGGAGCCAGCGGAACAGGAGCTACTGGTGCAACAGGATCTACGGGTGTAACCGGAACGACAGGCGCAACGGGAGCGACGGGCTCTACTGGAATAACCGGTGTCACAGGTGCAACGGGAACAGGAACGACTGGAGCAACAGGATCTACAGGTGTAACTGGTGCGACAGGCGCAACGGGAATCGGAGCTACCGGCGCGACGGGTTTAACGGGTACGACGGGCGATCCTGGAATAACGGGAACAACAGGATCTACAGGTGTAACCGGCGCAACAGGAGCCACCGGGGTAACAGGAGTTACAGGAGTTACGGGATCAACAGGTGTAACAGGAGCCACCGGCGCGACGGGTTTAACGGGTACAACGGGCGATCCTGGAATAACGGGAACAACGGGAACAACAGGAGTAACAGGTTCTACAGGGTCTGTAGGCAGCACGGGTGCGACCGGAACCACGGGTATAACGGGCGCAATAGGATCTACAGGTGTAACCGGTGTGACTGGTGCCACGGGAACAGGAACGACTGGAGCTACTGG